>NZ_JAQCMU010000004.1:0-223341 GCF_030272855.1 Streptococcus sp. SC1
CTGATTGGCTAGCACTGATGCTTGCTGAGATAGATGCTGAAGTGCTTTGGCTCGCACTAATTGACGCAGACTGGCTCGCGCTTACTGAGATAGACGCTGAGTTCTGGTTGTTAGATGCTGAAGCTGAGGCACTTTGGCTTGCGCTTACTGATGCTGAAGTACTTTGACTTGCAGATACTGAAGCTGAAGCTGAGTGACTAGCTGATACAGAGGCTGATTGGCTAGCACTGATGCTTGCTGAGATAGATGCTGAAGCGCTTTGGCTAGCACTAATTGACGCAGAGTGGCTCGCACTTACTGAGATAGATGCTGAAGCTGAGGCACTTTGGCTTACGCTTACTGATGCTGAAGTACTTTGGCTTGCAGATACAGAAGCTGAAGCTGATTGACTTGAGCTTACTGATGCTGACGCGCTTTGGCTAGCTGATACAGATGCTGAAGCTGATTGACTTACAGATACTGATGCGCTAGCTGATTGACTTGCAGATACTGAAGCTGAAGTGCTTTGGCTAGCTGATACAGACGATGATTGGCTTGCACTTACTGAGGTTGAAGTACTTTGACTTGCAGATACAGAAGCTGAGGCACTTTGGCTTACGCTTACTGATGCTGAAGTACTTTGGCTTGCAGATACAGAAGCTGAAGTGCTTTGGCTAGCACTAATTGACGCAGAGTGGCTCGCGCTTGCTGATACAGATGCTGAGTGACTTGCGCTTACTGATGCACTTGCTGAAGCACTTTGGCTTGTACTTGCTGAGATAGATGCTGATTGGCTAGCACTGATGCTTACTGAGATAGATGCTGAAGCGCTTTGGCTCGCACCAATTGACGCAGAGTGGCTGGCGCTTACTGATGTTGAAGCACTTTGACTAGCTGATACGGATGCGCTGGCTGATTGGCTTGCTGATGCACTTTGGCTAGCATTTACTGAGCTTGATGCTGATTGGCTCGCACTGATGCTTGCTGAGATAGATGCTGAAGCACTTTGACTTGCAGATACAGAAGCTGAAACTGATTGGCTAAGGGATCCGCTTTCTTTAACATTTACTTGAATGTCCTTAAAGTTAAGCTGTCCCGCTTCGTCAGTGATCTTATATTTGAGTGTTACAGTTCCTGTTCCAGTAGGCGTTCCAGAAATTTGGATAGATGGGATATAGCCAGTTTTACCAGCCCCTGGTTCATTGCTTTTAGTAGTAACTGTTAATCCAAGAGCTTCTAGTTCTTTCTTACCATGAATCAGTTCAACCGCTTGATCTGCAAGGTAAGAACTTTGCCAAGAGCCAACAGACTTATCTCCTTTGTTATTACCATCATGAACATATAAAGTTTCATTAACTCGTTTACCGACTTCAAGCTCAGGAACTAGTGGTTCAGGGGAAGGAATTAGTGAGTCTTTGCTCTTGTTGATAATTGACTCCTGCGCAGCCTCAGTTACAACTTCTTCTGGACGGCCTAGATAGGTAAAGAAGTCAGCATCCTTACCTCCCGATCCATTAGTCTGTCTGACGAGTACATTAGGATTTTCAGTTAAAACCGTCCCTGTAATAGTGAGTTTTGGAACATAGGTGAAATCAGCACGCCTTTCCACCCCTGTAACATACCTCAAGCCACTATATTTGGTTGTACCACCATTACCAGTGTACAAAAGCATAGAATTTTTAGCATCTTGCTCATATCTATACTGTTTATCATTATGGAAATATAAAGTTTCATTAACTCTATCGCCTACTTTATATTTTGCAAGAGGAGCCAGTGCTTCTTGTTTCCCTTCAGCATCATACGTTACAGCAGGTCCCTTAAACTGAGTAGTAGTAAGGTTTATGAATATGCTGGTTTGAGGAAAGCTACGTCCATCAAAGGTCACATCCAGATTGACACTACTACTAAATGCTTTTGGGTTATCACTCTTGAAAGTTACATATGGAATATAACGTCCAGGAGCCACTTCCACACGACCTGTTTCCGAGGTAATATTATATTTCTCTTGTGCTTCTTGCCAGTTTCGAGTCTCTAGAGTTGTTCTTGGAGAAAGTCCTGCAAGCTCACTATCCTTGTATGAACCGTAAGGATATTCGTCCGCATCAAATTGAGACTTATGCATATAATATGTTACCGAGAAAGGAACACCTGCTCGTCCCAGAAAGACCCGTTGTCTATTTAAACGACCACTTGTTTCTGGAGAGTTGATGCTATATGGATCGGTATTTAGAAAGAAAGGTTCTTTTGATCCAGTATCGATCGGATTTGCTCTAAATCCAGAATACCCTGTCTTTGGTGCAGTCGCTACAGTATTGTCAACCTTTTGGTTTTTCTCAGCTTGCTTGGTTGTATCCTTACCTTGAGCTTGGTTCTTATCTGCTACAACACCAGCTGCGATGTTGTTGCTTGTTGTTGCTGCTTGGCTTGTGCTAAGAGCTGCACTTGCCAAACTTTGGTTAGCACTACCTGATACAAGACTTGCCGCAGGGTTGACCTTAAGGTTGAGCGATGCAGAAGCTGAGGTAGACACAGAAGCCTGAGCTGATGGTTCGCTAACAACTGATGTACTCTCAACTACAGAGGCAGGTGCTTGAGCGCTTGCTGACTCTGATGGTGTAGAGCTTACTGATGCAGATGCTTTTGCACTTGCTGAGACTGATGTAGGAGCTGATGCTGATTGACTTGCTGAGGCAGATTGACTGACTGAAGCTGACTGACTTGCTGAGGCAGATTGACTGACTGAAACTGACTGACTCGCACTCGCTTGATCCTCAACAGATTGACTGACTGATACAGAAGCTGTTGCAGATGC
Source organism: Streptococcus sp. SC1 (assembly GCF_030272855.1). Lineage (NCBI taxonomy): Bacteria > Bacillati > Bacillota > Bacilli > Lactobacillales > Streptococcaceae > Streptococcus > Streptococcus sp. SC1. The sequence goes on from NZ_JAQCMU010000004.1 coordinate 2,792, forward strand.
TTGTTCTGCTTGAGCTTTCTTTACTTCCGCTTGCGCTTGAGCGATGATTGAGTTGGCACTTGTTTCAGTTGTTTCAGCTACTTTCGGTTCAGCTGCGATGACTGTTTTATCCTTTTCTGTATACTCAGATGTTTCATCCGCATAAACAGTTTGCTCTTGAGTCATCACAAATCCTGCAGCCCCCGCGGCCAGGATTCCCCCTATACCCGCTAGCGTGTTAAAACTAAGGTGTGCGTGATCAAGTTCTTCAGTGTCTGACAGGGTACTAGAGACAACTTCGCCCATCCCACCAATACGGAAGAGATCCAATTGAGAGTTCGAGGCTTTTACCCAGTTTTTGCCCGACTTGTAAAGCTTATAACGCTTTTTCTCATCTACGATCTCGAAATCTTTGTTAAATTTTTTACTTCGAAACATTCGATTCCTTTCTTTTATCCAATTGCGACCCTTTGTTAATCTCATGACCATTAACAAAGTGTAGATTGCGCTGCCTCCCAAAACCAGAGCTAATAAAAATTGCAGTCAGTTTCAGTTTTTATCCCTTTGACTCAGAAAAAGCAGATTCCATCTGGGATATACCAGCCGTTTTTATCCAGTATATACCACTCATCATTTTACCAAAACGGATTCCCCTTTTCAAGTAATTATATGTAAAATAACAAATGAAAATAGCTAATTTTTTCAGAAAATCCGCTTTTAAGCTTCAAATTGTTGAAAGCGTTTTATTATCTTTCGAACCCCCTACTCCCCCTTTCACACTAGTTCAATTAGATAGAGGCAAAAAAACCTTGACGATTTGCTCGTCAAGGTTCATCTTTTCCAGAGACCTCCTCCATCCAGAAAAAATCCTAGAAAAAGTGTCCCAACTGCATGATGATTGTGACCAAGAGAGTGATAAGAAAAAGAATGCCACCTAACACTGCAATCATACTAAACTCTTGCTTCTCCCTTTTCAACGGTCTCCTACGATTATCTAGTTGCTCGTTGATATGTTCCTGCAGAATTCCCTTTTGCTTCTCTGGCATGATTGTCCTCCCTTACTAAATCTGCATAAAGGAACTTGCCCTCATCGAAAGCAAGTTCTCATGTATCTTGTTAAATAATGGCCTTATATTGCTCCAAACTAGCTTGATTAGCAGCCCGTTTCTGTCTAGTAAGTGCTGCTTCCATCTCTGATGAATGGGCAAGGGCACTTTGAATCTTATCCACCATGGTTGAGACATTTTCTGGTGCGTAAATGTGATCATCCGCAATAAATCGACGACTATGGCAAGTGTTTGTAAAACTGAGAATCAACATGTTGTTCTCAAAGGCTGTGCGACAAGCATTAAGGATTTCATCGCTGATATTGATATCTAGATACAAGTCACATCTCTCAAACAGCTCTGCAACCTTGGCCGGACGAATATTTGGATAAAGCGAAACATTCGGATAACGATTGAGCCCCATTAAATGGCCAGACATTTCTGTGATGGCTCCAATATGGAAATGTACATTTGGCAGCTGAGTCACGAGTTGCTCTATTTGCTCAAGCTGATCGCTATTGGTCAAAATCAAGGCTTCTGGATTCATATTGTTCAGGCGTTGGTAATCATAAATATAACCAAGATTGTGGAAATAGCCTTTTTCTTCTGGAGTCGCCATGCTTTGAATCTTCTCGTATACCTGCCTATCCTGAACGGCGATGCGGATATTGCGATGAGGCATTTTCATAGCTACTTTCATATTACCAGGTAAGGATTCTCCGATAGGCTCTTGCCAGAAAAGAACATCTTCTGCACGACCATTTTTAGGACGAAGAGCATAGGCCACCAAGAAGGGGGTTGCTAGAGAATTATAAATAATACGATCTGTATCATATCCACGATATTGCAGATAAAAGACGACAAATTCTTGTTTGGATTTAAAGATGTGACGCTTTCCTTCAAGTGTCAAGATGATATCACCAGTCAGATGATTTTCCATAATCACCACGACATTGTTCTGGTCAAAATAACGTGTATGGGTCGGACGTTGTGTCTGATCGTAGGTTATTTGTGCGAAAAGCCGTCCTTTGCGATTGTAGATATCTGCTGCTCGAACCTGCCCCTCTGTATCCAACCATTCGACAGCCCGCACACGTCTTTCATGTGTCGGTTGGCGATAGAAAATATTGGCACGCTTCTTGCCCATATCCAAGATTTCTCCATTTACATTGCTGGAGCGAATCTCCCATAGGTGCGGTTTGGGGACAAGATTAAAATAAATTGGACGGCCCTCTGGTGTATCCAAATCTCCTGTAAAATAACTGTAAGGAGACTCGACATCTGATGAAAGATAGCCATCGTCTTGTACAACAACAACAGGACAATCAAGTCCTGTTGCTTTTAATGAACGTAATAAATCAAAACTTGCTTGATCATAGCGGTCAAACAAACAAATCATAGTGGTTATGCCTTTCTTTCTGAATCCTACTTAGTTAGCCTGAGCCGATCGGACAAGATCAGACCAGCGCTGGGCAATATGCTCATCAAGGTAAGGCTCAGCTACCTCATAGGATACACGGGACAAATCTTCTTGAGAATGTTGAGTTAATAGCTGAACAATCTTTTCTGCGTACTCTGTCGTCATGGCATCTAAATCATCTGGACGAGCCTTGGGAATCAGGTAGCCATTTTCTCCATCACGGATAAAGGTCGGATTGCCATAACGAACATCAAAGCCAATGATAGGTAGACCAGAACCAACTGCTTCCAACAAAGTCAGACCAAACCCTTCACTTGTAGATGCTGCTAGATAAGCGGAATAATTTTTGTAAATATCCGCCATATGATGATGCCCCATCAGTCGAATATACTCTTCTGCTTGCAGATCCGAAATCAGCTTCCGCAGCATAGCTTCCTCACCACCGGTGCCATAAATATCAAAGGTGATTTCCGGTAGTTGTTCATGCGCCTTCACTACAGAGTGAATCAGCCAATCAATATGCTTTTCACTGGCCAAACGAGAAGCTGTCATCAAACCAAAAGGTTTCCGCTGACCTTCTGGTCGGCGCAGCTGATCCAAGCTACCCACAGGAATAGTTAAAATATTCTTCGGCTTGATGTCGGTATATTGAGCAAACTGCTCTTTCAGCAACTCTGTTTGAGCATCCGTTGAGTTGATGATGTAGTCCACTTCTTCTGCGTATTCAAATTGATACTCGTAGTAATTATTCCACAAGATATACTCTTTTTCTGCGGGATTTTCACTAAAGTGGTCTGCGTGAACGATGACAGCTAGTTTAGCAGCCCCCTTATTGGCGAAGATTGGCTGGCCAATATCTGTCTCTCGGTCTAGAATCAGTAAATCCTTATCTGTCAACTTCAAGCTTCTCATGAAATGAGCAACAAACTCCTGCTTGGAGTAGAAGACCTGATCCGGAAAACGATAAACTTGCGTTTCTGGCTTACCGTCTACTTCATCGATAATCTCTTCGTAAGCCACACTACCATCTTCATTGAGCCAAGTCCGTTGGTAGAGACGAGCCCGACCATCTACAGGACTATAGTATTCAATAAAGTTTTTAGTATAAGTATAATATTCTTTCTGAATGAGACAGCCACGCGAAACAATCTCTGCCCGCTCAATCAGTTCATTATCCATATCGCAAGAATAGCACGTTACGAAATCATTATCTCCAAACAAGATCCGAAAGGTCTTATTCTCAGGATTACGGACGATTTCTAGAGGTTCTCTATCAAAACTAGCTAAGACTTGTGCTAGAGTGTAGGTCGTTGGAGCAATCTTAACATCTGTAAAATACTGATAGAGCCAAATGACCTCAGAGTCTTCAAAGCCGATATTCTTCGTCAAATGTTCAATATTATCGGCTGAAATAAAATCCATAAAGATGAATTTTGCCTCTAAGCCCACACTGCGAAGCAATTTTGCACGATAAATTTGTGCGTACTCGACTCCGCTGCTTGCCCAACCAATTCCTAGGTTGATGTTATAAATTGTCATAAACCATGTTCCTCTTACAAAAGATTATCTTTTTTAATTCTTGAAAGGCGTTTGATGATTTTTCCTTTCTTCTTTTTGTCTTTTTCTTTATCTTCGTCTTTAGACTTTTTGACAGGAGAAGTGAAGTAAGTAACGGGAACAGAGCTATCTGTACCTGTCTTAGCAAATGTTTGCTCAATATTCACAACTTCTTTTTGTGGAGCAGAGATTTCTACTGGGACTTCTTCCTCACCAAAAATATCTGATTCGTTCACTTCTTCTTCGTGCGCTTCAAGAGAAGCTTCATCGAATAGACTTTCAGCTTCAACTTGCTCATTTGGAGCCTCGTCTTCTTCTAAAGGTGTATCAAACAAACGCGTAGCTTCATCTTCCTCTAAAGGAGTATCAAATATGCTTGCAAATTCGTCGTCTTCCGAAGCTTCCTCGATTAGACTTGCGATGTCAATTTGACCCTCTAAAGTTTCTTCGTCTAGAATCTGACCAATTTGACTAAGAAGCTCCTTGATTTTTTCCTTTTGCGCCTTATAGAGCTGTTCCGTTTCAAGACGTTTTTTCGTCAATTCATCGATCTCTTCAAGGATAGACGATCTTACTTGTAAGAAGTCTTTCTGAGCTTTTTCTAGAACCTCTTGAGCCTCTTTTTCTGCCTTTTCATGTGCTTCAATAATCAGCGATTTAGCATAAACAACGGCTTCACCGATTTCTCTTTCTTGGTTCTTTAAAGCATCAATTTTTTTACGTAAAGATTCAATTTTCTCATTCTTTTTACGAATTTCACTATCAAATCCTTCTTCTAGCGATTCAATGTATTCTTCAACTTCCTTGGCACGATAGTTACCAAATAGGGTCTTTTTAAGTCTCATTCTGCTCCCTCTATTCTTCATTTATTCTAATTATATACTATCTTATCAATTGTAGCATAAAATGACGCTTATTACCATTGTTTTATAAGTCTCCGAGCAAAAAAATCAGGATACTACAAGAGCTAATAAAATTCTATCCACCTGCTAGTTCCATGGTTCTCTTAGTTTTGTAACCTTATTCTTTTATAAGCAAAAACACCTGAATAGATGACATATAATCCATTCAGGTATTTCATAAAAGGTAACTAGATGTAAACGCATCTATTTTAGAAATTGAGATCTACCCAGCTGAGAGGTGTATAGCCAAGAAGCTCAACGCCATCATATTCTACTGTTTTAACGATCTCTTGAATATTCGTTTTTAGCTCTTCTATTGAGCGGCTGTCTGACTCATCTAATACTAGATCATCTTCCACAATAAATAGTGGTTTTTGATAGCGGTCATAAAGATTATTCATAGCCAGACGAAGACCTACAGGATCAATTGGATTCTTATTGGTATTATTATAGCCATATTTATTGATAAAGACTTCTTGAGAATTACTAGATGCATGGTAACTAAAGCTAACAAAATCAACCTTTCCGACTCGTAAGTCAAAGAAGTCATCATTTTCAATATCCAAAGCAATCTGCTCACGTTCTAAACGGCGCAAGAAATGGTTTGGATAAGAGCCACGAACTTGTACATCTGTAAAGACATAGTTTTCACGGTTCTTGACTTCTGCTTCCATCGCATCAATCGCACTATCTAGATTCTGACTATAGTTACGACTAACTACCAACATGCCACCAAATTGAAATTCTGGATTGATTGATTTTCCAAGCTTAACAGCACGTGCCGAAGCGACCAATTGATAGTGAGCCGCTTGCCAGATTCGTTGGTTCCGATTTTCTCCCTCTTCAAAAGACAGACCGCCACCAAGATATGGTAAATGGTGTAAAATATTAAATTCATTAAAAGTAATCCAATATTTTACCTTGTCTTTAAAATGTCTGAAAACAGCTTCTGTATAATGCTCATAAAGTTCAATCATCTTGCGGCTCTTCCACGCACCGTATTTTTCATACAGATGAAGGGGAAGATCGAAATGACTTAAAGTTACAATCGGTTCAATGTCCTTTTGCAACACTTGATCAATGATAGCTTCATAATATTGCAAACCTTCTTCACTTGGCTGCGCTTCTTCTCCAGTTGGGAAAATTCGCGCCCAAGAGATAGAAATTCTATAAACATTGAAGCCCATCGATTGAATCATATTCAAATCACTAACATAATCCGGTTGACTCGCTAAAGTAAATTGCCCCAGAAGATCATAGGCGCCTATTGGTACCTTTTTGTAGTTGATTTCCCCTGTCAGTACTCCTATACGTGGTTCACTAATTGGTAATACATCCGTCGTTCCCAAACCTTTATTGCTGTTGGGCATCGTATTTCTAATCATAATGACTCCTTTTGATTTTGTGAATATATATGGATACTATTGTATCCTCTAGTATCTTTAAAATTATCGCTGGTCTTTCTTATTCTGAGCGATAGAAGCCAATCCAGATAATGTACTAGCGACATTTTTTAAGTCAGGAGAAATTGGCTGTAAACCTGGTCTTACCATCTGATATGCATCTTGATCTGTCACGCTCAAGTTTGGAGTTGTAGACACTTGAACAGACAGGATTTCTTGAGATAGTGCAACTGCCTCTGAAAGTTCCTGAGATGCAAGGTTCATACTATCAAGCGATTCTTGTTGATAGGCAAGACGCATTGACTCTGTTCGAGACAAGCTAAGTGAAAGAGATTCTGAGACTTGTAAACTATGTGATACTGACTTAGACTCTGAAACACTCTGTCTGTAAGAAAGCAACTCTGAGACTGAAATGCTATAAAACTCAGATAAGGAAACTCTCACAATACTTTGACTGATTTGCTCTGATTCACTCAGGGAAATCGACTCACTCAAACTAAAGGAAGTTGAGATGCTGACACTATGACTAAGAGATTCTGAAAGACTAATAGAGACTGATGTACTCTGACTAACCGACTCTGAAACTGAAATCAACTTGCTCTCATATGCAGATTGGGCAACAGAAGCACTAACTGAGAGTGAAGAACTGAGCCAATTGTACTCTGAAATTGATTGACTCAAACTTAAAGAAGTTGAAAGGCTTGCACTCTCACTTAATGATTCAGAGATACTAAGGCTCTGGCTAAGACTTTCAGACTCACTCAAACTCAAGGAGCTTGAAACACTCAGGCTTTGACTCAAGGATTCTGAAACACTGAGGCTCTGACTAAGGCTCTCAGACTCACTCAAGGAAACTGATTCACTTAAACTAAAGGCAGTTGAAAGGCTTGCACTCTGACTGAGAGATTCTGAAACACTCAGAGAGATTGAAGCACTCTGACTAATAGAGTCGGAAAGCGATGTTAACTTGCTTTCCAATTCAGATTGGGCAACAGAAGCACTAATTGAGAGTGACGAACTGAGCCAAGTATACTCGGAAAGTGATTCGCTCAAACTAAATGAAGTCGAAATGCTTGCACTCTGACTCAAGGATTCTGACACACTAAGGCTCTGGCTCTCTTGTTCAGATTGACTGACTGAAATTGACTCACTGAGGCTCAAAGAGAGTGAAGTGCTGACACTCTGGCTCAAGGATTCTGAAAGGCTGAGACTCTGACTAAGGCTTTCAGATTCACTCAAAGAAGCGGACTCACTCAAACTGAAGGAGCTTGACGCACTGAGGCTTTCGGATTCACTCAAGGAAATTGACTCACTCAAGCTGAAAGAAGTGAAGACGCTCACACTCTGACTGAGAGATTCTGAGACACTAATAGACTCGGAAATTGATGCCAATTGGCTTTCCAATTCGGATTGAGCAACAGAGGCACTAACCGATAATGAAGAACTTAACCAAGTATACTCGGCAATGGACTCACTCAGGGAGATTGAATCGCTCAAAGAGATTGACTCACTGAGACTGAGAGAAGTTACTGTCCATTCACTCAAAGATTCTGAAAGAGAAAGGGACTGGCTATAGCTAAGTGATTCTGATAGCTGCTGACTCTCCTTGACTGATTCAGATTCAAAAAGAAGTTGAGAAAATGCTTCACTCAAGGATAGAGACTGACTGATGCTCAAAGATTCAGATGCCGAAAGGCTAAGTGAAGTAAATTCAGACTGAGCCAACCATTCAGAAGTAGAGAGGCTCAGGCTAGTACTAAGAGAAATCAAGAAAGTATCTGGCTTATTCTCGTTTACTGAAGGTGAATCAGCTTCCTCCTCATAAACTGAATCTGAAAGACTCATAGAAGCCTCTTCTAAGGCACTGAGAGACTCAGATTCTGAAAGGCTCAGACTAGCACTAATGGATTCTGACAGAGAAGCTGACTGACTATCCGCTACTGAAGTTGAAACAAATTCGCTAAGAAGGATAGAAGCCGACTCGGAAAGACTCTCGCTTGCACTGATAGAAGCGGATAACCATTCACTCTCATAGAGTGAATCTGATTCTGATATACTGAAAGATTCAGATTCGAAAATACTCCAGTACTCAGACTCAGAAAGGCTCTCACTTGCACTGATAGAAGCGGATAACCATTCACTCTCATAGAGTGAATCTGACTCTGATATGCTGAGAGATTCAGATTCAAAGATACTCCAGTACTCAGACTCAGAAAGACTCTCACTGGCACTGATAGAAGCGGATAGCCATTCGCTCTCATAAAGTGAATCCGACTCTGATATGCTGAGGGACTCAGATTCGAAAATACTCCAGTATTCAGACTCGGAAAGACTCTCACTCGTGCTAATAGAAGCGGATAGCCATTCACTCTCATAAAGTGAATCTGACTCTGAAATGCTGAGGGACTCAGATTCGAAAATACTCCAGTATTCAGACTCGGAAAGACTCTCGCTGGTGCTGATAGAAGCGGATAAGGATTCATCCTCAAGAACCAGCTCAGATTCTGAATCTGATTGATCGATAATGTGAGAAGAAGAGTCTAAAGAATAAGTCTCTAATGAATCATTCTCCCACAGCGAATCTTGAAGAGAACTCTCGCTTGTTGAAACAGAGTCACTATCGAAATGTTCAGCAGACAAACTCATTGAGGTCGAAACGCTCATTGATAAGCTTTGGCTGACATTTTTTATCAGATCATCTACTACCAAGCTATTATTGGCTTGAAAATCCTCAAAGTCTTCCATAATAGAAATTGGTTCTGTCTCTGGTTTTAATTCTTCATTAACACCTAACACAACCTGATTCTGCTCTTGGGGTTTTCGGCTAATCGGTTTTAAGATGGCTGCATCCGGATCATAATAATTATCATCCTCCGTCACCAATCGTTTAAACTTCGATATAACGCGCTTAAACCCCTTTGATTTTGCTTTATTATTCTTACCCATAAATATACATTTTCTCCCGAATGCAGTTATATCCTTATTATAAAGTCTATAGCACAATCTGTCAAAACTTTAGCCAAAGAAAACCTCTAATTTCCCTGTAGGCTGAACATTGACATAACTAAGCGCCATATTTTTTATAATTTTAAGATTCATGTCTGCATTCATTCTCTTATATGACTCAAAAGCCTCTTTATGAAACTCATATACAGGATTCTTTTGCGCATAACCTTGACTGACCACTAAAGTTTGAAATTGTTGGAGATAGTCAACTTGCTCCACCCAGCAATCATCCACTGCTCTTAACACTGCGATGCGCTGAAGCTGCCCAAACAGTTCTGAATCCTCAATTCTATCGCGTTTTCGCTGATATTCTTCAATGAAAAGCTTAGATAGGAACTTCTTAACTTGACGAATGTTTGTCACATCAAAATCTCTTGGAATGCCTTGACAATAGTAGCTAATATTATCCAAAACAAATCGATACAAATCGGCCTGCTCTTTAAATGGATGCTTCTTCATATAGGCGTCCATAGCATCTGATAAAACAGATAAAAAATATTCTAGTTTAAAGTCAGGACGAGCAATAATGTCATTACGCTTGTTATAAATGATTTGCCGTTGAATTCGGATACTTTCGTCATACTGCTCCGTTGATCGTCTTGAAGCAGCTGCCGCATTATCGCTGTTTCTCTGAGCTTCTGTCACCTCATATTTAATACGAACAGATTTTAGATGAACCTTCTGTTTTTCCTCTGGCTTGGCGACTTCTTTTTGATAAAAATCATTGATCCACTTACTGCCAGTCTTTGTGATAATATCATCTTCAAGTGAAACAAAGAATTTACTTAATCCAGGTGCGCCTTGACGGCCTGCACGACCACGAAGCTGCAAATCCACTCGTTCGCTGGACATTCTCTCTGTTCCAATAACCGCCAGTCCGCCTAATTTAGCAACGCCTTCTTCTAAGATAATATCCGTTCCCCGACCAGCCATAGAGGTTGCGACGGTTACCGCAGAACGCCGGCCAGCCTGTGCAATCATCTCTGCTTCCTTTGCTGCATTGTAGGCATTTAGCACGTTATGAGCAATTCCTTCCTGCAGCAGGAGCATGGAGTAAATTTCTGACATTCTTACCGATCCTGTCGCAATCAGAACTGGTTGCCCCTTTTTGTGTAATTTTTTAATATAATCCAAAGAAGCATAAAGTTTTTGAGGGATAGTTAGATAGATCTCATCTGGATAATCAATCCGTTGATTGGGTTTTCTAGTTGGTACAACGACCACTCCCAAGTCATACACTTCACGAAATTCATCTTCACAGACCTTCCCTGTACCCGTCATCCCCGCCAATTTAGGAAACATCTTGAACAGATTTTGATAGGTAATAGAGGCCATGGAACGTGTTTCTAAGGAAATCTTTACGCGTTCTCTCGCTTCCAAGGCTTGGTGCAAACCAGATTGAAGTTTATTCCCTTCTAAAACTCGCCCTGTTGCCTCATCCATCAACTTGACTTCGCCATTTTCTACAGTATACTGACGATCTTTTTCAAATAAATGATTGGCCCTTAAGGCCAAATTGATTTGACGGATCAGTTGGTAGTTATTTGGATCGTAAGCATTTTGTACACGGAAGTATACTTCTGCTTCCTTGACACCTTTTCTCGTCAACCAGACTGAAGTCCGAGTCGAATCTAGCTTAAAATCTTCCCCTTCCTTCAAGGTCTTAACAAACTCATCACAGGTAACAAATAGATTGGACTGAACCCGCGGAGAGCCTGATATAATCAGAGGCATCTGTGCACTATCCAAGAGAGCTGCATCAACCTCATCCACTAAACAGAAATAGAACTTAGGCAAGAATTTCTTTGCTTGAGAGGTCGCTAAATTTTCTTCAAGGTAGTCAAATCCCAGCGCACTATGTGTTGTATACACGATATCACTTTGATAAATCCGCTGCTTTTGCGCAACCTTCAATTTTTTAGCTGGATTTTCTGAAACACCAATCCCAACTGTCATTCCTAAGTAATGAAAAACAGGAGCCATTTGTTTAGCGTCACGTATCGCCAAATACTCATTGGCCGTAACTAAGATGGCGCTGTTTCCAGTCAAAGCATTTAAGTATAAGGGCAGAATTGCTGTTAGTGTTTTGCCCTCTCCCGTCCTCATCTCGGCAATCTGATTGTCTTGCATGACTAAGGCACCTAGGATTTGTACATCGTAAGGGTAGAGCCCCAAGACGCGCTTAGCCGCTTCACGAATGGTGGCATAGGCTTCTGGTAAAATTTCCTGTAGCCTTTCTCCCTTAGAAAGACGGCCTTTCAACCATTGAGTTTTGGACTGTAATTCTTCATCTGACATGGCTGCATAATTGTCAGAAAGCTGATTAATCTTTTCTAAGATTTTTTTATATCGCCTTAGTTTAAAGGAATTAGCTAAATGTAATTTTTTAGGCTTCATTCTTTCTCATCCACTCTTCCGTTTTCTCCAAGTCTATTTTTTGAAGCAAAAAGGACTGATCCAACAAATAATCAATTTTGGTTAGTACCCGCGGCCTATTTTTCAGATGGGCATATTCTTTTACTCTAGCTGAATTGAAGCGTTCCAGCAGCAAATCTCTAAATAAAGGATAATTCACCCTATTTCGATAGCGATCAAGAACATGCTGATAATCCAATTCTGGCATGAAATCATCAGTCACTAAAGCATAGGCATTTTCAAATTGCTGTGAGTAAAGCAAGGCTGCGATATTTGAAATCGGCCCATAGCCAGCAAAAGCGACCTTTTCAAAAGAATATTCTCGAGACAGCTTTTCAATTGTTCCAAGTAAGATTTCGAAGAACTCTTTTTCCATATACAAAAGAGCGTCTTTATAGAAAGAATTGACTACCAACAAATTTGGAAAATGTTCCCGAACAATTTCTGGAATGTAGCCCGTCCGATTAAAATCAGGCTCCGTAAAGCAAACGTAAATCGTCTCTTGATTGACGTCCTTATGCAACAATTTCGAAATCCAATAGCGATCGACAGTATAATCTGCCACACCTTCTTCAGCAATATAGATGCTTTCAAACAAGAAACGATGGCAACCTGAACTCACTAATTGAATTTTATAATGGTGGGTATTGTTAGGAACACGAACGCTCATCGTCTCACCCTGCTTAATGATTTGATTAAAAATCTCCTCATCACGCGCATTCATAAATTCAATCTTCAAGTAGGTCGAATTTTCAGGAAGAGTCTCCAGATGGCTGCCAAAGATATATTTTTCTCCTCGCTTCAATTCAGGAAGCTGGCTCGTATTTCGTAAAGCCTGATAGTTTGCCTGCGAATGCCATTCATGAATGACTGTACCAGACGGCATGAACTGATTCTCATATAAAACATGCCCATCTGCTAGCAGCTTCACAGACGATCCATATAGATACTGTGATACACTTTGCATATCCCAATAAGCAAAATAGATTTCTTCCTTGTATCTCACGAATCAAACTTCCTTTCAAAACTATTCACTAATAAAGTTTTATATTGATTAAAGAACCATTCGACAATTCCTTGCGTATCATCATTGTGTCGTCCAGTCAATCCTTTACTAATGACATTAACGCGATAAGCTCGCTTTCCTAGCTCTTCTAGCATATCAGGGTAGGCCGTACCATCGTAGTCATCATGATACATATAAGACACAATAAATTTCGTCCTTGAAAAATCAGCCTCTTTGAATGCTGTCCAGAAGTGCTCATTAAGTTGAGCTATTCCTTCCTCTGATAATTCTCCTGTTGTACGAAGCACCAAATCTAAAGAAGTAGGAAAACCTCCAGGACGAATCGTGGATTCATTCTCTGCAATATCGCCTAAATTTACTAAGGGCTTACCGACAATCACTGCATGAGGCTCTAACTTGGAAGCATAATACAGAGCTCCAAAGGTCCCCATTGATAGTCCAGATAAGGTCAACTGATCCCTTGTAAAGCCTAATTCATCTAAACAGTGATGAATGACCTGAACAAGCTTTTGCTCTAGCTCTTCTGAGCCGAGATAGAAAGCACCACCCTCAGAACGCGGATCTCCAATCAATAAGAAAGGCGCTCCCAAATTGTTCATCATCCAGTATCCCTCAAATCCTTCAGCTGGACGATAACCAGAAAAATAAATATTGAGAGGTGGCTTCAAATCACCAGGATGGAAGTAGTAAATCAATTCCTCCCGATTTTTATCCACGACACGATTTCCACCAATCAACAAATCCCCATAACCCAAATGAGATTGGCGATGGTGGAATGGTCCAATTTTCACAATTCCTTGCCCCTTTACTTGAACACTGACGCTTAGGTAATAAGAATCGCTGGTATCCAAAATGAGAGGCTTCTCAAAAGCTTCTTCATCATAAATCCATTCTTGCATGGGAGAATTGCCAACTGGATAACCCTTGATGACATAACGAATTGCGCAATCTTCAGAATTTCTGAACTCTGGCCATAAATCCAAAGGGGCGTCTGCACTCAGAAAGATATTGTACTGATAGGTTGCTACAGTTTGGTAATCCTCACCATATTGGCCACACAGACGGAGATAGTTAGTTCCTTCATAGTTAATCTGACCTGAGAAGGAGGGATTGACGGCTAGATGATTAACACTGAGCTTGGTACCACTTTGCTTGGAAGAAAAGCCTCTTGAAAATAGATACAGCATCTGAGCAGGATCTCCAAAAGTAGACTGAACGGCCCTTTTGCGTAAAAGGAATCTTTCCAAGGTTTTTGTAGTGATCTGACAGCGCTCATGATAAAACAAGCGATAAACCTGAATTAAGCTGTCCAATACTGTAATGTACTCAAAATGCTCAACAGTATCTACCAATACAACATCATAGGGCTTAGCAGCCTTCGGTTTCTTCCCATCCTTTTTTAAAATACCAATATCTTCTGGCAAGAGAGACATGATATCTTCTGGTTTAACAAATGTCCATGCGATATTACTAGGAATCTCATATTGGTGCTGCCAATTCTCATTGGCAATCTGTAGGACACTAATTCTGTTCATTTAGCTTTAATTCCTTTATCGTATTTTTCCACATTTCGACAATTTCTCCCCTTGTATACAGCTCAATCCTCTTAACCGAATGCACCAAAGATTGATTCCAGTGTTCCAAATCTGTGAGGTAATACAAGAGTGCCTCTTTCAGGCTGGAAATATCATCCATGATCCAACCATTTTCGCCGTGTTTGACATAAGAAGAACTATACAAATTCACTTGAGGAATCCCTCCGCTGATACCTGCAATTTGGGTTCGGATATCGGCTGGACTTCCCAAATCCAAGATGACCCGAACATACTTCAGAGCCTTCGCCAAATCGGTATCACTATGAATCACCACAGTATCAATTCGCTCTCTGGGGCTATCATCATCTTCTAAGCGTGGATCACCACTCTTAGCGGCCTTATCTTTGTCAACAAGGAGCAATTTTTCTGCATACTTTGTTGATGACAAAGATTCCTCAAGAAACTGTCGAATAGAAGCTTCTCGACCAAAATCCTGACTCTGCGTCCCAACCAATAAGTCAATCCACTCATGTTGCAACATCATATCAAACAAGGAAGTAAAGACATATTGAAGATGATGTTCTGGTAAAGTATCAAAATTGACATAGATGATCAACTCTTTTTTCCGCTGACTATGCCCAAGATTCAACTGTGTATCATAAGGTGGAATTTCATAATAAGCAGGAAGTTGCTCTTCTTCTACTTCCCCCACTTGTTCTGCAATCTTCACGATTTTATCTAAGCTATCTACCACAAAAAATGGGGTATCTTTTAAATCAGAGAATAATTGTTCTGTATTCGTAATCGGATAACGATTGCCAAAGAAGGACAGAACAACAAGATGGTCCTTCTTAATCTGTTGGAAAAAATGATTATGCTGCACATCTGCTGAAACAATAATTGAATCATCCTTGGTTAAAACAGAAGCCAAATGCTGCTCTAGCTTTTCTTTAACAAGCTCTTCAATATTCTGATAGACATCCTTAGCAAATGTGCCCTGTGCCTCAGGATTGATAATGACCTGCTGGTTATCAGCTGTCAAAAATTCTCTGAATTGCCATATTCCTTGTGCATTCAGATAGTCCTGATAATAAGGCTGATTATGCTCAAAATAGATAATACTGGAGACAAAGCCACGGTCATCAAAAACAAGCTGATAATCTATCTGATTATTTTCAAAATAGGTAATATCAAAAATATTACCTATTTGTGAAAAATTAATCTGAGCATGAGGTAGGTGATCAACGTGAACATCTACAATAAAAGGAGTATAAAAGATTTCTGCTCCCTGAGGCCATTTCAAATCATCCAAACGAATTTTTCGTGCAGGCACATCTGTCAGACCTTGTATGCTATCAAATAGGTTCCACATTTCATCTGATGAAAGTCTTTGTTGATAAAAGAAAGTCCGGATATGAGGTGAATAATTCAAAATCAAGACAGAGTTGGCTTCTCCTGATTGTTGAAACATCCGCAATAAATTTACGGCATCGTCGAACATCATATTTTTCGGTTGCAGATAGAAAGGTAGGGCAGTAGAATACCATTTTCGATCTTGTTTATACCAAGAAGGTACAAAGTAAAACATATCCCTCTATTCTCCTTTTACTTCTAGTTCTTTATGATAATAAGTCCCGATTCTTAAGATTCGTATTTCTTCACGCAAGGGTAAGAGCATACTGATCAAAATGACTAGTGTGCTTGGCAAGGTCAAAAAGAAACTTGGTAAAGGCAAGAAGAAATTAATAAAATAGGGCAGGCCGACATACAAGATGAGATAGATAGCTCCTATATTTGATTGCAAAGAAATATAGTGTTTTAACACTTTTAAGGTTTCTTTCCCCGGCTGAATATAGTCAAAATATTCTCCCTGACGCTGCAAGCGCTTGGCAGTCTCTTCCGGTTCCAAATTGATATAGGCAAACAGAATACCCAACAAGTAAATCGCAACTAGATAAACAAAGAGACCCAAGGGCTTTGTAAAGTCAAACAAATTCCCAAATTTTACTGAAAATCCTTTCCCTGTCCAGTCTAGTAATAATTGGAACAACATCAAGACACTTGTCGCATACATAATGGGCATTCCACCAGAAGGAATGAACTTAATTGGCAAATAAGATTTATCATAGTAGCGACTGCTTAACATGATCCGATTGAGAGGCAGACGTATCTCGGCTTTCTCACATACGACAGCAACAAAAGTCAAGAGAAGATAGGCCAATAAAGCCACAATTAAAATCATTCCTCCTCGGACAGAAGACAAGGATTTCCCAAGCAGGACTATTAATTGGTCAGCAAACTGGAGTAAAATACCTGAAATGATAATAATGGTTGACCCTCCCACTCCCTTACGAGTATTAAGACTTGACAACCAAATAATGATAAAACTGCCTGTCACAACTGTGAGTAAAACTGCTAGATTATAGAGCCAATCATCCACGAGAAGTAGAAAGCGACCATTTCCTCTATAAGCGGTGTACATAATGGCTAGTCCCTGCACAATCGCAAAGAACAAGGTTAAAATTTTTTGAAAGAAATCTGTTTTTTTAAGAGACCAAGATTGTATATTCCAGCTTTTCTTTAGGTTCATGACTTGCCATACAATCATCGTCGTAATCCAGGGTCCTAAGCCCAAAGAAAATACTGAAATCTGAGAAACATCAATTCCTGCCAGCAAATAGAAAGCGGCCAAGGGATTGTCTTCCTTTACCCGAAAAGCTTCCATACTGCCATTGTAGCCTGGAAGCAAGATATGTCTTCCTAATATATAAATAGCTATAATGAACAGTGTAAAGAAGATTCTCTTTCTAAAAATATTCTGACGCTTCTTTATCTTAAGACCAAAGTGCTCCATTTATTATCCTTTATTATTTGTATTGTGGACTTGCCCAGAGCCCTCTTTTCATACATAAACTTGTCTTTTAAGTCAAAGACTTAAGAAAGCAAGCCCATTCCATAGAATTATAGATAAGGAATCAACTTGCTTTCTCTATTTTGATTACAAAATGTGGGGCAGTTCGTCATTTAATTAAAATCTGATCGAATTTTTTCCACCATTTCCTGATAATTCCCATGTGAGAATACTTGCTCTGAAACCCCTTCTGTTTGTACATTATCAAAGGCATAAACAGGCTTACCAGACTCTTGAAACTCTCTAATTACAGTATCGAATTTCTGATCGTGATTGATATCAAGATAAATGTCACAGCTTGCAAGTAAATCTCTCAAAGGATATGGCAGAATTGCAGGGTGCAAACGAACATTTTCATAAGCCATCAGTTTGAGTAACTTATCAGACATCTGTGTATAGGCAGCAATATGAAATAGACAGTTTGGTAATGCATTCACCAAATCTTCAATTCCCTCTAACCTATCTGAGTTTGTCAAGGTTACACAGTGGAGAGCAAAACCTTCATCCCTCTGTTTAATAGCTTTCTCGACATCAAATTCATCTGTCTCAATAATTGTGGACCAATCAAGAGAATTGTAAAACCACCATACTTCTCGCAGACGCATGTTGGATACAGTGTTCCATGGTTTTTGACCAGAAATATAATGCAAAACAGCAGGCAGTGGGGAAAGCGGAATTTCGAAAATCCAGTCATGCTTATCTAGCGCAGCTCCCATATCAAAGCCGATTTGAAAATTGTAAGTATCTTCCAAATCAAGTTTTTTGCCCTCAAACATCAAATTCAAGATAGACTGATCACCTTCAGTAAAATTGGCTAATTCTCGATCTGTCAACTCGACCAATTGCTGAGCCATGTTTTCTTCACGCCAACGCTTATTATTGATGAGCATCACTCCAGAATTAAAGCCCAAGCCTACTCCATACGTCGCGCGAATCGTTGCTACATAATAATCCTCCAGATCCATCTCAAAAAGATGATCCAGATTTCGTGTCACAACAATATCACAATCTAAATATAAAACTTTATCTGCTGCAACGTAATTCGGTATAAAATAGCGCCCATAAGCCATATAGTTAATGTGAGCGTAAGTTCCAGCTTCCCATTTTGATTTCACCTGATCGTCAATCTGATCATTGAATAATTTCACATCGTTCAACTGACTGCCAGCTGCTTCTACCTTCCGACGCGTATAGTAGAACCATTCTTGAGGAATATCCTGATTGAAAACATAAATATCTAAATTCTTATGATGACAGCAAAGAGATTTTATGGTCGTTTCGATCTGTCTAATATACCCATAATCTCCCGAAACCACAATGGCTTTTTTCTTTTCCAAAACACTACTCCCACTACGCTTATTCTATTCTCTTAAAAAATCGCTATTAGGCTTCATTATACCATAAATTCCGCCTTTATTCAAACACCTTCTTGAAAGCTAGACCTAACTTTTCTAGCCTTAAAATAGAGGTGAAAGCTAATCAGGCAAAAAGAAGAAAGCTTGCTATAAGCGCTTCTAATATATTCATCCTTTTAAAATCAGACAGCCACTACCGGCAACGTCTTGAAATACGTGCTGATCTTGCTATCAAATCTTATAAAATCAGGCTATCCCAAAGAATTAGCAGATATTTTCTTGAGAAAAATGAGAGTGGGATAGAAATCGGTAATTCGTTAGAATTTGATTTCGTCGTCCCACCTCCGCACAGTTGAGTAGGGCTGTAAAAGCTGATGGAATCAGCATAGTAGAGCTCACTCAACCACTGCGTCTTGCTCGACAATCCAAAGACAATTGAGAGGCTAGGACTTTTGTCCCAGCCTCATCTTACCCTACTTACATCACTTAGTTATTATGCACCCGATTCATGTATTCGGTATAGGATTCCGTTTGCATCAGTTCCTTAGCATTTTTGACCCGATCAGCAGTCGGTGGCTTCACGCCTTCCAGTGAATAAGGAATGCCCAGCTCCCGCCACTTGAATTCTCCCATAGTATGGTAAGGAAGGATTTCAAACTTATCAACGTTCTTGAGTGTTTTGACAAACTTACCTAGCTCAATCAAGTCCTCATCACGGTCCGTTAAGCCTGGCACCAGAACGTGACGAATCCACACTGGCTTTCCGATATCTGAGAGGTATTTTGCACAGGCCAAGATGTTTTTATTGGTCTGGCTGGTCACGATCCTATGCTGCGCTTCATTAATTTCCTTGATATCTAGCAAGACCAAATCAGTCACCGCCATCAGTTTATTAAACTTTTCTAGATAACGAGGCGTATTTCTAAAAGGCAGAGCACAAGTATCCAGCGTACAATGAATCCCCAGCTCTTTAGCCTTAGTAAAGAAGGCAATCAAAAAGTCGATTTGCAGAAGTGCTTCTCCCCCGCTGACGGTGATGCCACCTTTATTTCCCCAGAAACCTTTGTAACGAAGGGCTTCTTGTAGGATATCATCCACAGTCCGCAGCTGAGATTTGTTTGTCTCCATCTCCCAAGTATCTGGATTGTGGCAATATTGACAACGCATATGACAGCCCTGTAAAAAGACGATGAAGCGGATACCTGGTCCATCCACTGCTCCAAAACTCTCCGTAGAGTGCACCATTCCCGTTACTTTCCCATAATCAATCGCTTCTTCAACCATAATAATCCTCTTGTACCTGAAAACGTTTTACTATAATTACATTATACCACGATTCGAGTGAAAATAGATAGATTCTGCCTATTTTTTAGAAAATAAACTGTTTTTCAGTTTCATTTTCATTGTGTTACAACAGATAGAGTTTTTCAGTTTTTCTAAAAACTATTACTCTCCGCTTCTATCTTTCTCCATAAAAAAAGCCGCCCTAGAGGCGACCTTTTCGGAGATTGTTATGAAAAAAAGGTGCGGAACTATAGCTATAACAGCTGCTCATCTGTTAAACTAAAGGACTCCTTTTATCAAATAAAGTTAAGAGGTCTTCATTTGATGCTTCTAGTATACTGCACCATACTTAAAAGAAACTTAAGCTGGTTTTAATCATTATTTTACTAGAATAGCTAATGTTTCATAGGGTTTCAAAGTCATGGTCGCGGCTACCGTTGGCTCCTCATAATTCGAAATCAGCACCTGACCGCTTTGATAGTCTGGTAGGATGTCCACGGTAATTGGGTCAGCATAGAAGTTGTTAAGGACTAAAAGCTTTTGTCCTTGCCACTCCCGCTCAAAGGCATAGACCTGAGGACTGTCCTCATAGGCTGGCTGATAGCTGCCCTCTGCGATGATAGGCAATTCCTTACGCAGAGCAATCAATTCCTGATAAAAGGTAAAGATCGGTCCCTTGATTTCATTTTCCACATTGATGAGAGGATAGGATTTGCCCACCTTCAGCCATGGAGTTCCTGTTGTAAAACCTGCATTGACTGAATCATCCCACTGCATAGGCGTCCGAGAATTATCACGAGATTTAGCCTTGATAATCCTGAAGGCTGCTTCTGGCGATTGACCTTCAGCAAGCAGAGTCTGGTAAGCATTGAGAGACTCGACATCCACATAATCTTCCATGGAGTCGTAGTCAGGGTCCACCATGCCAATCTCCTCACCCATGTAGATGTAAGGTGTCCCGCACGACAGATGAATACTGGCTGCCAACATGGTTGCCCCTTCATTGCGGAAATTTTCTACATCAACAAAGCGGTTGAGAGCTCGCGGCTGATCATGGTTGTTCCAAAAGAGAGCCGACCAGCCATCGTGATCGCTCATTTCCTTGCCCCAAGTATGGAAGAGGCGTTTTAACTCTTCAAAGTCAAAAGCCTTAAGAGTCCATTTCTGTCCAGCTTCATAGTCCACCTTGAGATGATGGAAATTAAAAGCCATGGACAGCTCCTGCCGATCTGGTGCCGTGTAAAGGATACAGTTTTCAATCGTCGTAGCACTCATTTCACCAACCGTCATAACGGAATCGTCCTGTCCGAAGGTCGCTTCGTTCATCATACGCAGATAGTCATGGACGATTGGCTTATCGGTATAGGCTGGCTTCCCATCTTGCTCTGGACAGTCCGTCAGCACCTCATCTTTACCGATCACATTGATGACATCAAAGCGGAAGCCCTTGACTCCTTTGTCCCGCCAAAAATTCACCACTTTAAAGAGCTCTTGACGAACATTGGGGTTGCGCCAGTTAAGATCTGCTTGTGTCACATCATAAAGATGCAAATAATATTTGCCCGTATCGCCAAATGGCGCCCAGGCGCTGCCGCCAAACTTGGACAGCCAGTCCGTTGGCTCATCTCGCAGGATAAAGAAGTCCTGATAGTAGGAATCCCCAGCCAGTGCCTTTTGGAACCACTCATGTTCAATCGAGCAATGGTTAAGAACCATATCCAGCATAAAGTCAATACCATGCTGCTGGCCGACCTTGACCATCTCTTCAAAATCTGCCATATCTCCAAAGATAGGGTCTACCGCAGTGTAATCAGAAATATCGTAACCGTTGTCCCTCTGTGGACTCGGATAGAAAGGATTGAGCCAGATCATGTCCACTCCCAGCTCTTTCAAGTAGGGAAGTTTTTCAATAATCCCGCGAAAATCTCCCAAACCGTTGCCAGTCGTGTCTTTAAAAGATTTTGGATAAATTTGGTAGACAACCTTTGTTTTATCAAGTGTCATTTTTTCTCCTTTTTCGATAAAAGGGAGGGGCTCAGAGCCGCCATCCCATGAGTTAACTATTCTTAGATACGTTTTGCTGTCATCAATTTATCGCCACGTTTGACATGGCTAGGATATTCTCCACTTATATCTGCTACAAAAGCATCCTGATTGGTGATAATGACAGGTGTTTCTGTCACGAGTCCTGCTGCCTTGATAACATCCATGTCAAAGCTAATCAGTTTTTGTCCAATAGCCACATGATCACCTTGCTCAATGTGGGCCTCAAAGCCCTTACCGTCTAGACCGACCGTATCCATACCGATATGCATAAGCATTTCCACACCTTCGTCCGATACTATGCCGACGGCATGTTTGGTTGGAAAGAGAACAGTCACCGTACCATTCACAGGTGACACCAACTCACCTTCACTTGGCTCAATCACTAAGCCCTGTCCCATTACGCCAGATGAAAATACTGGATCAGTTACCTGACTGAGTTCTTTTACTTGACCAGCAAGAGGACTAACGATTTCTACTGGTGCGACAATCTTTGTTTCCTGATGAGCGAATTCTGCTTCTTCTTGAGCTGCAAATTCTGCTTGCAGTTCTGTATCGTCTTCCGTTTTTGTGAAAAATCCTGCTTTGCGGAAGAAAAAGGTCAAAGCCATTGGTACAGCAATTGCGACAAGCATCACTCCTGCAAATGGAAGCATATATTTTGCTTGGATAGAAAGAATACCCGGTAAGCCACCAATCCCGATAGCATTGGCTGTGATATTAAAGGTTACAGAGAGCAAACCAGCAATAGACGAACCGATCATTCCCGCAACGAACGGATAGATGTACTTGACATTGACCCCGAAAAGGGCTGGTTCAGTAACACCAAGGTAAGCCGAAATAGTAGCCGGCAGGGAAATTTGTGCTTCCCGCTCATCGTGACGATTCATAAGGTAATAAGCAAAAACAGCTGAGCCTTGAGCAATATTGGACAGAGCAATCATTGGCCAAAGACCAGTACCACCGGCATCCGCTACCAATTGAGTATCAATGGCATTGGTCATATGGTGAAGACCTGTGATGACAAATGGAGCATAAAGAGCACCAAAGACAGCACCAAAAAGCCATTTAACAGGACCAGTCAAACCTGCAAGAACGACTGTTGAAAGCCCCTGACCAATTGCCCAACCGATAGGACCCAAGACTGTATGAGCCAAGATCAAGGCTGGAATAAGAGATAAGAAAGGCACAAAAATCATAGAAACCACTTCTGGAATATGTTTCCGCCAGAAGATTTCTAGATAAGACAGGGAAAGTCCTGCTAGCAAAGCTGGAATAACCTGCGCTTGGTAACCGATACGATTAACAGTGAAGAAACCGAAATCCCAAACCCAATCCTTAGCAATTTCCGCTGCTGGTGTCGATGCCACTGCGTAAGCATTGAGTAGCTGCTGTGACACCAAACAGATCCCCAAAACAATACCCAGAATCTGGCTAGTCCCCATCTTACGAGAAACAGACCAAGTGATTCCTACTGGTAAGAATTGGAAAATCGCTTCACCCGGAAGCCACAAGAAATGGTTGATCCCAGCCCAGAATTGAGACACTTCTGTGATGGTTTTCCCATCCAACATGGACCAATGCACGCCTTCAAGAACATTCCGAAAGCCGAGGATCAATCCACCGACAATCAAGGCCGGAATGATTGGAGTGAAGATTTCAGCTAGAGTCGTCATGACCCGCTGAACTGGATTTTGATTACTCTTAGCTGCTGACTTGGCTGCTTCTTTGGAAACACCCTCGATACCTGATACAGCTGTGAAATCATTATAAAAAATCGGCACATCATTTCCAATAATCACTTGGAATTGCCCAGCATTAGTAAAAGTTCCTTTCACGACTGGAATGGCTTCAATGGCCTTAACATTGGCTTTCTTTTCGTCACCAAGTACGAAACGCATCCGAGTCGCGCAGTGAGTGACCGCTGTGACATTCTCTTTACCGCCAATTGCCTTCAGCAAATCCTTAGCTTCCTTTTCAAATTTTCCCATTTGACTTGTGGCTGGAAATCATCCAGCACTCTCCTTATATTTTGATGTCGCTAGTTTCCTGACTAGCTTATGAACTTAATTGTAACCGATAACAATCTTGTATGCAACTTGTTTGTTGTGAAAAGGAGGAATTTCTGCTAAAATTTTAATAGTTGTATGGTAAAAAGAATACAAGAGAGGGATTTATGAAGAAATACAAACAATTATTCAAACAACTTGAAAGAGATATTTTAGGCGAAAAATACCAGCTCGGTGACTTTCTTCCTAGTGAACATCAGCTAATGGAAATCTACCAAGTCAGTCGGGATACGGTTCGCAAGGCTTTAGCGCTCTTGCAAGAAGAGGGACTGATTGAGAAAGTGCGGGGGCAGGGCTCCAAAGTCGTCAAACAGGAACAACTAGACTTCCCTGTTTCTAACTTAACCAGTTATCAAGAATTAGTGGCACAGCACCAACTGCAGTCCAAGACCAATGTCATCAGCCTTGATAAAATCACTGTAGATAAAAAGCTCTCAAAAACAACCGGCTTTCCAGAGTACCGCTTGGTTTGGCGCATTGTCCGGCAGCGAGTGGTCGACAACATTGCTTCTGTCTTGGATATTGACTATCTAGATAAAAGCTTGGTGCCAGATCTGACCAGAGAAATCGGAGAGCATTCTATCTATGCCTACTTAGAAGAAACCTTAAAGCTTAACATTGCCTATGCCAGAAAAGAAATTACCATCGATCATGTTAGTGACCAAGACCAGATCCTTCTGGACATCGGCCGAGACCAGCATGTCGTTTCTATCAAATCTCAGGTCTATCTAGCTGATGGCCGCCAGTTTCAATACACGGAGAGTCGACACAAATTAGATAAATTTCGCTTCGTGGACTTTGCTACTCGGCAGAAAGAATGAAGTCTTGATTCAGCGAGCATAAAAAATCTCCTCTGTCAGCTAAAATCTAGCGAGCAGAGGAGTTTTCCTGTTCTTTGGTTTGTTTTTTAGTTTTATATTTAGGAGATGATATGAAAAATGTATGAAATTCTTATACGAGAATCTATTTCTTGCTTCTATTGCTAGTACTGGTTAGGCTGCTTCGTTTAACTTGGAGCGAATGAATGATTTCTGATAGGTTACTTTTACTTTATATGTCATTGGACTGTCCTCATTTCTTATTTGTTGAGACTAGTATAAGACTTTCAGCTTAAGCATTCCTTATAAAAATCTTGCGGAAAACTTAAAACAAAAGAAGCTGAATTTATTTTTCAGCTTCTTCATCTTCTTCAATCATTTCAGATATTTCCACTTTCACCTTGGTGACACGGCCATTCTTGACCTTATCATTGGTCAAAATCAGTTTTTTATTCTGACTTTCCACTTCATAGCTGAGCCGTTCTGTTGGATTTGGTATGGTTCCAACACCAGTCAGATAATAACCAGCAATAGTATCCACATCATCACTATCGATTTCAACTTCAAAGTATTCATTGAAGTCATTGAGGGTCATCGTTCCTAAAACAATGTAGGTGTTCTCACCGATTTCATGAACCTCGATAGCAACCTTGTCTGTTTCATCTTCAATTTCACCGACGATTTCTTCTAGCAAGTCTTCAAGCGTCACGAGACCTGCCATACCACCATACTCATCCAACAGAATCGCCATTTGATTTTGGGTATTCCGGAGAGATTTGAGCAAATCATCCACAAAAATCGTTTCAGGCACAAAAAGTGGCTCTTGCAGAATCTTGCGGAGGTTTAGGTTGTCGAATCCATTGGCGAAGGCTTCATTTAGCAAGCGCTTGGTATGAATCAAACCGATCACATTGTCCTTATCGCCATCATAGACAGGAATTCGTGAGAAATTTTGCTTGAGGATACTTTCGATGATTTCCTTGGTGTCATCCTGAATATCAACCATAAAGGCATCTGTCCGTGGTACCATGAGTTCACGCGCCACCATTTCATCTAGCGAGAAAATCCCCTGCAGCATTTCGATTTCATCTGCATCCAGCGTCTCCTCACTATTGGTCAGCATGTACTCAATCTCATCTCGGGTCATTTTTTCATCCGCATCATCAAACTTCATCGGCGTCATCTGACTGAGAAGATTGGTAGAGGCTGAAAGCAACCAGACAAACGGACTGACAATTTTCCCAAGGAAGATAATCACTGGTGCTGTCCGAACAGCCAAACTATCCTTAAGATTCATAGCGATTCTCTTAGGATAAAGCTCCCCCAAAACAATGGAAATATAAGTCAAGAGGGCAAGAGCCAAGAAACTAGCAACTGCATGTGCCGTCTTGGAATCACCCATCCAAGAAGCAAAGATTTTCCCTAGATTATCCGCAAAGCTTGCCCCCGACAGGATATTAATGACGGTGATACCGACCTGAATCGTTGACAGAAAGTTATTAGGGCTTTCAAG
The DNA here is from genome assembly GCF_030272855.1 of Streptococcus sp. SC1. Lineage (NCBI taxonomy): Bacteria > Bacillati > Bacillota > Bacilli > Lactobacillales > Streptococcaceae > Streptococcus > Streptococcus sp. SC1. The sequence continues at coordinate 29,075 of NZ_JAQCMU010000004.1, forward strand.
AACTTTTAATAAATGAACATATTTGGCATCGCCTTCCTCGGCTTTTTGCTCAACGCGAGCTCGATTGAGTGACACCATCGCCATCTCAGAAGCTGAGAAAAAGGCATTTAGTAAGGTTAAAACAAATAGCAGTATTGCTTGCAATAAAATACTCTGACTGCCAGGGTCTTCCATGGATTCTTCTCCTAAAAATTATAATCAACTTTGATTATAACATATTTTTGGGATTCGTGCACAAGGATTTATAGGAAAGCGTTTTGCAGATTAATCCTCTAAGTCCTGCAAGACTTTTTCTAGCCGAGAAATAGCTCCAACAGGCAGGGCTGTCTTGGGATATTTCTGATTAAAGGCCAATAGAAAGTTTAAACGGACCTGCATTCTTTCACGAATGAGCTGTCTGTACTTGTCGTCAAAGCTTGGAACAGCATAGCCCTTATAATCCAAGTATTCAAAACCTTCTAAAGGTCCAAAAGGCTTAAATTGAGCCCTTCCCTCTACAATCTGCTCGATAATGTCTAAAGATACTTCCTTTGAGATACCTTTACCCATATAAAAGCCAGTATTGATAATGTAGCAAGCAACTCCTGACTCAAATAAATGACGGAATTTCCGATAATCTTCCACCAATGGATAAACGCGGAAAGGATTGGCATAAGGCTCAATAACCAAGTCTTCGTGCAAGCCAGTGACATTCTCAGCATTGGAGCGCTTGGTCATCAGGGTGCAGCCCATTGTGGAAGCCATCAGTGGATCATTGATCTTAACCAGAGGCGGCAGAGAGTCATCTTTCATAATCCAGAAGATAGCGTTGATGGGCTCATCAATCCGGTCTACTCGATTTGGAGTCGCAAAGCGCGATTTAACAGTCCGTCCATTCCCGTTACGGATGTCCTCCGTTACTAGCTTTTTCCGCCCATTTTCATCCAGCGTCACTCCACAATTCTGCACGGTCACAAAGAAATCCTGCTCACTATGACCTGTAGGATAGTCATTAGTCTTGTCAAAATAAGACGGTTCGAGGGCAATAGAGGAGCCATCCTTGACCGAGATAATGAAGGCATCGTCATGGAGAACCTTGATATCATATTTATAATCGTGTTTGGCATGCGTCAATGTGGATTTTCCTGAACCGGATAGACCAAAGAAAGATGCAACATAGTCCTCTTTGTCCGTATTTTGCTTGAAAATTTTCAGACCTCCGTGGCAGGCAACATAGCCATTTCTGGCAGCTGTTCCCCACGCCAAAGTCAAGGTTGCCTTTTTCAGCTCCCCGAAATAGTTTAAGCCCAGAATAACGGCACAATTATGATTGGTATCAAAGTAAACCAAACCTTCAGGATAGTCTGGATGCGTCCACTTGGGATCAAAAAAGACAAAGATATCATTTTCCTCGTACTTTTTAGAAGCTCGTAGGCGGTTCTTAAATTCCTCATCCAAAATCTGGAAATTCAAGAGCCAAGAATAAAGATTGTTTATTTCTTCCTGAGGAACCATCAGATGGGCGCAAACCATAAAGTCCTCATCCAACCCCACGACTGCATCTGCCTTATAAAAGGTCCTCTGATGTGCCTGATAAACAGCACTACGAACCAGAAACAGCAAGTGCTCATCTTCCTGACGATCTCTGCCATAAATGCGTCTAGCCTTGGCAGTTCGGCCGACAACAGCCCCCGAGTTAGTTAATAAAACGCGGGCATAAGAAGGAAGTCCCAGCTCCTTAGTATGAATCACCGGCATGTCCAGCACAACCGTTCCAGCAGCTACCGAGGCCAGTTGATAAGCCTCTTCTACGGTCTTGATTGCCTGAACCTGATTCTCATAAAAGGCTGTCTCTACAATGGTCTTCAAGGGCGAAAAATAAGAAGAATCTTTTCTTATTTCTTGCGGAGAAAATTTACGACGTGTTACCATAATGATACCTCCTTTATGCTATTACTATTATTTTAGCATAAATATCCAATGATGAACCATAAAAAATGCAGTAAAAAAGAGAAAGGCGAGCTTTCTCCTATTTTTTTATAATACCAAATTCTTCATTCTTCTTTTGTTGCTGAGCTTCCTTGTGATTGTCATAAAGGTTGGCAAGGAATTTCACGATTTCCTTGAGGATAGAGTAAGTCGGAATCGCTACAATCATGCCCATAATACCATAGATATTACTTGAAAGAAGCAAGAGAACCATAATCGTAATAGGGTGCACCTTCATAACGCTCCCAACAATACGAGGATAGAGAATATTCCCATCAATTTGCTGGATAATCAACATATAGATCAAGGCCACCAACATTTTATGAGGATCGGTAAAAAAGTAGGTGATCAGCATGGGAATCAAGCCGATGCTCGGCCCCACATAAGGGATCAAGTTGGCCAAAGCCGAGAAAATAGCAAAGACTAAGGCATACTTGAGTCCAATAACACTGTAACCAATATAAGCTAAGGTCCCAATCAGCAAGGCATCTATCGAAATACCACTGATATAACGGGCAACGGTCGCATTGAGATTGGTCAAGAGACTAGATATATTGAGCTTATCGCGCTTGAGAACGGTCCGCTCCAACATTGGTAGGAGCTTGTGTCCATCCATCAGGAAGTAGACTAAAAAAATCGGGGTCATGATGAGAATCATGAGGGTATTGATGACAGCAGACACCACACTACCCAGACTATTGGTAACACTATTTAAAATATTTTGCAGAATATCTACATAAGATAGATTGAGTTGCTGGATAGTAGACTGGATATTTAAACTCTTAAAGAGGGGATTTTTGGATAATTGATTGACAAAACTCTGAATTTCCCAATAGAGATTTTGCGTCGAATTGATCAAGCTGGACAGCTGGTTAATCAAAATTGGCAGGAGGTAGATAACTCCGACTGTCACTAGACCAAACAGTAAGAAAAGAGTGATTAAAATCCCAAAGATACGATTAATCTTCAATTTTTTTTCGAGCAGTGTCACCAGAGGATTTGTGATATAGTAGAGAAATCCTCCCATAACAAAAGGAATTAAAATCGTATTGATAACGCTCACCACTGGCGTAATCATATCTCCCATCTGGCGCCAGATGAAAAAGATAATCGTTAGCAGCAAGACTTCACTGGTCCAAAACATTAACTTACTTTTATGAAACATCTTTACTCTCCTCCAAGTTATTTTACCATAATTTATCATAAAATAAAGGTTATTTCATAAAAGAAAGAATAAAAATGGAAACATTATTAAGTTCGAAGAACTTGGCTAGTCAGAAAAGATCACACAATTTAAAATCTAAATCAGACAAATAAAAAATCACCTGAAAGCAAGAGCTGAAAAGCAAAGTCTTTCAAGTGATTTTTGATATCACTTCCATCAGGAAGCAGATGATCAATTGATAATGCTATAAAAGTTTAAAATCTTAAGCAGATGATTAGCCCTTAATCGGGATTGAAATCTCAATCAAACTATTAGCATAGATCGTCCGAATGGCAGAGGCGTCAATATTCTTTTGGTCAATTTTTCGTTTCAAAAAGAATTCTCTAATTTTTTCAATTTCTTGCTCTCGTATCGCACGATGCTTATTTGAAATGAGAATTTCGTAATGGCTAGGAGCCTCTGTGAAAATAACATCACTATTGCCCGCAGAATAAACTTCTACAAGCGTTGCGTCTGTGCTTTCCAACTGATTTTTTACTAATTCTGCGTGGGTATTCGTCGTATTTATAAGCTTCATTCATTTGCCTCCTACCTTAAATCGTCGCTATTATTATAACACGTTTTTCAGGAATTGTGAACGATTACCTGTAATTTATATCATTTTACATATAGCAGGTTAGTTATTCTAATATTTGCGCTTCCACTGCTCAATTCCCCATTTATGGCTGCCACGTTTCAATTTTTCTATTGCAAGATCTACAGGAAACCATGCTAGATTATTAAAATCTTCCAGTGGCTTCTCCACTTCTTGATAAGAAAGGGCTTCGTAAATATAGGCAGGATTATAGAAATGCGTGTCCCGATGGCGAGAATAAAAATACTCGTCCGCCTGGCCAAAGTAATCTCCTACTTGGATGCTAAAGCCAAGCTCTTCCAGCAATTCCCGCTCGAGAGTAGCCAGCTGGTCCTCTCCTTCTTCCATTTGTCCTCCAGGAAGAAACCACGCACCATTAGGTGCCTGTACCAAAATGATATTTTCTTTCTTTTCATCCGGAATCACTGCGTAAACTCCATAGCGTGTCACATACTCGACATTTTCCTCATGAACTCCAAAAACTGGATGGGTCATTATCTTTCCTCATTCCTTCTAATCTTTACTACTATCATAAATAACTTATACTAGCCTGTCAAGAGTTTGAACTTATTTTTTCAGCTTTCACAAGGAAGCTTAGCCCCTTAGTTCTCAAGTAAAAAAGCCCGCCTCAGTTGAGACGGGACTTCTTCTACTAGCCATCAGTCAAACCTATTCATGTTAGACTGGATTATTTTTCTTCAAATCCTTCTGCAACTGCATCCGCAAAGTTTTCTTCTACGATGCTTGCACAGTGGTCACAGATAACTGCATGATAGCTACGGTCTGCAGTAGTTGGATCGATACGACGGCAACGGTCACATACTTCACCTGCAGCACGTTCAACTGTAAAGGCAACATCTTCAAAGCTAACTGCACCTTCTGGAGCTGGTCCATCTGCAATGGTTAATTCTGACACGATCAAAAGTTGAGCTACATTGCTGTCCACCGCTCCAAGAAGAGTTTTCACCACTTCGTTTGGATAAACTGTCAAGTGTGCTTGGAGTGATTTACCGATTACTTTGGCATTACGCGCTTCTTCCAAGGCTTTTTGAGCCTGTCCACGGAAGTCCATGAAGGCTGCCCATGTATCCAAGATTTCTTCTTGGTTAGCAAAAGTTTCCGCTTCAGGTAATTCTGACAACTGAACATAGTCTTCTGCTTCAAACTCAAGATATGACCAGATTTCTTCTGCAGTGTGAGGAAGGATTGGTGTCAAGAGTTTGGTGATTTTGACAAGAATGTCATAGAAGACAGTTTGCATTTGACGACGTTCAAGTGATTTGGCACCTTCGATGTAGACAACATCTTTAGCGAAGTCAAGGTAGAAGGCTGACAAGTCAACATTGATAAAGTTCACCAAGGCCTTGTAGATTGTCAAAAATTCAAAATCAGCATAAGCATCACGAATCGTCTTAACAAGCTGGTTAAAGCGAATAGTCATGTACTTATCAACAGAACGAAGCTCATCGTAAGCTACTGCATCTTGAACTGGATTAAAGTCAGAGGTATTGGCAATCAAGAAACGAAGGGTGTTACGGATCTTACGGTAAGTTTCAGAGACTTGACTCAAGATATCCATAGAGATACGCACGTCGTTGCTTGAGTCAACACTTGTTACCCAAAGACGCAAAATTTCAGCACCGAACTGTTTTTCAACATCGCTTGGAGCAATGGTATTTCCAAGAGATTTAGACATCTTCTCACCCTTACCGTCAAGGGCAAATCCTTGTGACAAGATTTGTTTGTATGGTGCTACGCCATGGTTGGCAACAGATGTGATGAGTGAAGAGTTGAACCAACCACGGTATTGGTCAGAACCTTCAAGGTAAAGATCAGCTGGATATTTAAGCTCTGGACGGTTAACCACCACTCCATTCCATGATGAACCTGAGTCGAACCAAACGTCCATGATATCTGTTTCTTTCTTGAACTCGCCATTTGGTGAACCTGGATGGGTAAATCCTTCTGGCAAGAGGTCTTTAGCATCACGTTCCCACCAGACAATAGAGCCGTGCTCTTCAAAGAGTTGAGCCACATGTTCAATAGTTTCAGCTGTCATGATTGGTGTGCCGTCTTCTGCGTAGAAGATAGGAAGGGGAACTCCCCAAGCACGTTGGCGAGAGATGACCCAGTCGCCACGGTCACGAATCATGTTGTAAAGACGAACTTTCCCCCATTCTGAGTGAAATTTCACTTTTTCAATTTCATCCAAGATTTCTTGGCGGAATTTAGATACAGAAGCAAACCACTGTGGCACTGCACGCCAGATGATTGGTTTTTTCGTACGCCAGTCAAATGGATATGAGTGAGAGATTTCTTCTTGCGCAAGGAGTAGATTGCCAAGTTTTTCGATAACAGTTGGAACTACCTTGTCATAGAATTGACCCGCAAAATCAGGACCAGCATTTTCCATCATGATTCCGCGTTCATCAACAGTAACAAACACTTCCAGACCATTGGCAACACCAACATTGTAGTCATCCTCACCAAAACCAGGCGCTGTATGGACGATACCTGTACCAGAGTCAGTTGTAACGTGGTCGCCAAGGATCACCAACTCATCTACAGCTGTATCCCATGGGTGGACTGTCACAATGTGGTTCAATTCTTGACCACGGTAGGTCGCCAAGACTTGTACATCAGCCCAGCCAAATTTCTCAGACAAACTGTTCAACAATTCTGAAGCAACCACAAACTTACGAGCTTCACCGGCAGGTTGCACCACAACGTAGTCAATATCCGCTCCAACCGTCAAGCCACGAGAAGCTGTGATGGTAAATGGCGTGGTTGTCCAGACAACGATATAGGTGTCTGTATCTAGAACGCCTTTTCCGTCTTTGACTGGATTAGCATAGTAAAGGGAAGTTGAAAGCAAATCATGGTATTCAATTTCTGCTTCCGCAAGGGCTGACTCAGAAGACCATGACCAGTAAACTGGCTTGGCACCACGGTAGATATAGCCTTTTTTAGCCATTTCACCAAAGACACGGATTTGAGCTGCTTCATAGTCCGGAGTCAAGGTCACATAAGGGTTTTCCCAGTCACCAGAAACACCCAAACGTTTAAAGTCTTCTCGCTGTTTGTCAACTTGAGAGAGAGCATACTCACGGCAAAGTTTCAAGTACTCAACCAAGTCCATTTCTTTGCGTTTGACACCTTGTTTTGCCAAAACTTGCTCGATTGGGAGACCATGAGTATCCCAACCTGGAATATAAGGCGCATAAAATCCTGACATAGATTTCGAACGAACAATAATATCTTTAGAAATCTTGTTCATAGCGTGTCCAACGTGGATATTTCCGTTTGCATATGGAGGTCCATCATGCAAAGTGAAATGCGGTTTTCCTTGGTTCAATTCTTGACGACGTTGGTAAAGTTTTGCTTCTTCCCATTCTTTTTGCCAAACTGGTTCTTTGGTTGGAAGGCCAGCACGCATTGGAAATGCAGTTTTCCCAAGATTCAGGGTTTCTTTGATTTTCATTTAATCTCCTTATTTCATCTTAATTTAAAATAAAAAACCACAAACTTCTCCGAAAGGACGAAAATTCGTGGTACCACCTTTGTTTAGACAGGAAAAAGCCTGTCCCTCTTAGCCTGTAACGTAGGCGGACGTCGTTTCTTACTCGCTTCAGAAACGATGAAGCAGAATGATAAGTCAAACAAAAGGGATTACAGGTCTTTCACCACCACCTGCTCGCTGAAAATATTTTATTTGCCTTGTGTTTCTGCACTTATAAAAGATCCACTTGAACTTTAGAATCTTCATCCAAATCTGAAAGTTCTCCAGATTCTAAAATTTCTTTCTGTTGTGCTTGGATCAGCTCTTCATCTATAGTCTGAAGAGTCTGTGTTTCTGCCAAATCTCGATTTGCTTGCTCAATTCGTTCTTGTAATTCAGCTAACTCTTCAGGTGAGAATTGGCGCGTAACATCTACTTCTTCCTCTAGCTCAACCTTTTCTCCAAGTGCTTCTTCAACTACCATTTTAAAGGCTTCATCACTGGTTTGAAGATAGGTAGCAGTCGGGCGAAGGATATCTTCCCAATCTGGAGAGTCAACAATACTTAGTTGACTTTCAATCGTCGATTTGAGGCGCTGATGGAAGACACGTGTTTTATTTTTTAATTCTTCTGTCTCAACAGCTACTCTTTTGGCATTATCTGTAGCCTGACGAAGAATATCATTTGCCTTATACTTAGCTCTATCTAATAAACGTTGCGCATCTTGCTCTGCTTGCTGCACAATATTTCCTGAACGTTCTTGTGCTGCCTGCTTGACCCGCTCTGCTGTGTCTTGCGCAATCAAAACGGACTGACTAAGCGAATCTTTCATTTCATCAAAATAAATTAGGCGCTCTTCAAGATTGCGGATTTTTGCTTCTTTCTCATGATTCTCGCGGATTAGTTCCTCATAATCATTGACAATGATATCAAGAAATTCTTCAACTTCATCAATATCATACCCTCTAAATTTGGTCGAAAAAGCTTTATCTCTAATATCTAATGATGTTAGTGCCATATTTCCTCCTTATTTGCTAGGTAATAATTCAACTGTTAGTTTATGCTTCCCGTTTTTGGAAAAACCATTTTCTGTTAAAATCTTAAATCTTCCATATTTCCTAACGCTAATCAAATCGCCCAAAGAGAGCTGTTGGCTAGGATTATCAATGGTTCTGTAGTTCTGCTTTACCTGCTTCCCCATGATTAGTTCCACAGCTTGACTACGTGATAACTTAAATACTGTGGCTACCAGCTTATCCAATCTGAGACTAGAGACCAAAACATCTGTTGTTTTAGTCGCCGGTGACTCTTGTAGCTGCTCTCTGAAATCAACTCTTCTTAGCCGAACTGGAACTTTAGCTATTTTAGAAACATTCGTAATGAAATATTCTTCTAATCTTCTATCCACAAATACTTGTGCACGGTCATCCACAACGATAATATCGCCAAACGTCCGCCTCTCAATCCCTAGCTGATGCAAAAGAGTTCCCATAATTTGTGAATGAGTCACCTTATAGAACTTACTTGCATAGGTAATCTCTAGCAAGACCACATCGAAATCTTCGAGTTCTAATTGATAATAGCTAGGTGCAATCAACACTTTAGCAAACTCACTTGGAAAATAATCTGAACTAGCAAATACTTGCACATCATATTGCTTACTCAAATTTTTGAGAATATTGACCTGATGAGGATTCAAAAAAGCAGTCGTCTCATAGCTATATTGATTTTCTACTCTTTGAAGCAATTCCATGCTTTTATCCAGAAAATCTTGATCATCCTGAGAAAAATGCTGATAGATCTTGTTTACCATAGCAATAACAAGGAGGCGAGGAAGTGTAGAAATAAAGTATCAAGCACTCTTAAGGCAAAAAGTGCCACCAGAACAGTAAAGTCTAATCTACCAAACTGCAAAGGCAACCTGCGGAACAAACGCAAAAATGGTTCAACCAGAGAACCAACAAGCCTTCCTAGGGCTGTTTGGTAAGCTCCAGGGAACCAAGACAAGAGTGCATAGACGAAGACGAGAAGGGAGTAAAGATCAATTAGATTAGAAACTAATTTTAAAATAAAGTAAATCATTGATTATCTGCTGCGTTTCATATCAAAATCGTATTCACTCAGGTCCACATCGTTGGGAAGGCGAATATCTTCTACATTGACGACAACATTGATTGGAGTAAGCAAGTACATGGTACTAGCAACTTTTCTCAAGTTCCCAGCCAAAACATAGCGTGCTCCATCAAGATAATCCAAGCAACGTCTTGCTTGTACCTCTGTCATATATTGAAAATCAATTAAGATACTCTCATTCGCCACAAGTAAATCAACAACCTCTGTTGCTTCCTCATATTTTTTCGGATAGCGAACATCAATCGTAACCTTCTCACTAGATTTCACTCGATGCTGAGCTAGTTCTTGTTGGCGAGCATGCAATCTAGTAATATTTTCCGTCGCAGGTTTTTGTTGGACTTGTGAAGAAGCTGAACGAGTACGTGCGTTTTCCTTTGCTGATGCAGCCGGAACTGGCTCGATCTCTGCAGGCTTCAAAACAGAATCAGATTCATCTAAAGGCTGTACTGGTAAGTCAGACTTTTCTCCATCTTCTGTAAAGTATTCTATAAATTTATCAAATTTATCTTTAAATGACATAGTTCTTTCCTATTTAAAAAATGCTGTTCCGATTCTGACATAGGTAGAGCCGTTGGCAATCGCTTCGGGATAGTCACGGCTCATTCCCATACTCAAATCAGAAAAGGGCATGTTTTTTAACTGTTTGCTTTGTAAGTTTAATTGAAGCTGATGTGCCTCTGAAAAAATCTGATTCAGTTCTTGATGATCAGCTTCGAGTGGAGCCATGGTCATCAGGCCAACAATGCAAATGTTTTCTAAGGCTGCAAGCTCCGGTAAAACACTATCTAGTTCTTCAACTAAAAAACCGTGCTTGCTTTCTTCTTTTGAAATATTGACTTGCAAGAAACAATTAATCACATGATCCGCTCGCTTGTTGATTTCTTGAGCCAATTTGACAGAGTCTAAAGCATGGAAATAATCAACATAGTTGATCACATCTTTCACTTTTCTTCTCTGCAAACTACCAATTAAATGCCAAGTAAGATTCTCTTCCTTTAAGGCATGGTATTTTTCAAGAAACTTATCTACTCGATTTTCTCCAATATGTTTGATTCCTGTATCCATGAGTTTTTTCGCTGTTTCACAGTCAACATACTTGGTAACCGCAATAATGTTTACGGAGTCCTTCAATCGATTTTCTTTTTCAACTATTTGAGCAACATTTTGAAAAATTAAATCTTTATTTGCTTGAAAATTCATTTAATTAGCGATTTCTAAAGAATGGCGGTGTTTCAAGTTCGTCATCTTCTTCCTTAATATCTGTAAAGCGCTCTACACGGCTAGAAGGCACAGGTTCTGCTTGGCGAACGATTGATTCACGACGTAAATCCCAATCTCCAAAGGCTGAAGCTCTAGAAGTTTCCACAGTTGAGCGATGAGAAGGAGCTGGCATTTCTCTTGTTTCTGCCATATCGAAGTTTCGATCATAATGAGCAGATGATTGTGCTGAGCGTACTTGCTCAGCTCGGCTCGCAGATTTAACGCCTTGCAATCCACTTACCTTATCAACCTTATCCTCTTTAACACCTGTTGCAACAACAGTCACACGGATTTCATCCTTCATAGATTCATCAATAGAAGTACCGAGCCAGATGTTGACACCATGACCAGCTGCCTGATTAACGATTTCAGAAGCTTCTTCTGCTTCAATCAAAGTCATATCTAGGCCACCAGTAACGTTGACGATCACGTCTTCTGCACCGTCAATAGTTGTCTCAAGAAGTGGAGAGTAGATAGCTTTGCGAGCTGCTTCGATAACACGTTCTTCACCGCTTCCGATACCGATACCCATCAAAGCATTACCTTTGTTTTCCATAACAGTCTTCACGTCTGCAAAGTCAAGGTTGATCAAGCCAGGACTAGTAATCAAGTCAGTAATACCCTGAACCCCTTGGCGCAATACGTTATCAGCTTCACTCAAGGCTTCCAGAAGCGGAGTTTTCTTGTCAACAATTTCCAAAAGGTTGTTGTTTGAAATGATCAAAAGAGTATCTACATGTTCACGCAGTTCATTGATTCCTTCAACGGCAAAATTACCACGTTTGCTTCCTTCAAAGCCAAATGGACGTGTCACGACTGCTACAGTTAGGGCGCCTACTGATTTAGCAATGCGAGCAATAACTGGTGCAGCACCTGTACCAGAGCCACCACCCATACCAGCAGTGATAAAGACCATGTCTGCTCCTTGAAGGGCTTCTGTCAAAACTTCTTCGCTTTCTTCAGCTGCTTTACGACCAACCTCAGGTTGACCTCCAGCACCCAGACCACGAGTCAACTTAGGACCAAGCTGGATAACTGTTTCTGCTTTTGCACTGCTAAGTGCTTGCACATCTGTATTTGCTGCGATAAATTCTACACCAGCAAGACCTTCATCGATCATACGGTTAATAGCGTTTCCGCCGCCACCGCCGACACCAATTACTTTAATGACTGCGCCTTGTGCTGCAGCCGCATCAAATGAAAATGTCATAATCTATTTATTCTCCTTACTCAAACATATTACCAATTAAATTGCGCATCTTATCTGTAAGACTAGCCTTTGGTTCCTCTTGTGGTTCTTCATTTCTAAGCGGTGCAATTTCTGGTTCCACCTCTTGAACTGGTTCAACCGGCTGATGATCAAAGCGAGGTACTCTATGACTTGGACGTTCAAAGCTAGTTGCTTGATGACGCAACTGCTCGTCTCCACGAACAGCAGCTTGTGCAATTCGATCCACTTCGGTCAGATTACCAGCATACTCTGAAAGACTAATCACGTGGGCAAAAGCTGGATTACGGATACCGATTTGATTTGGTACATATAATTTAGCGTGAACACCAAATACTTCCTGAGCTAATTCTACAACGCCAGGCAAGATCGCTCCACCACCAACGATGACGATACCACCAGGAAGATCTAACACGTGTCTTCTATCTAAATCTTGCTTGATTTGTTCAAAAACATGTTTGATACGAGCAGAGATGATTTCAGCTAGATAGGTTTCTGTTATTTCAACTGGATTAACTTCCCCGATGACTTCAACTGGGAAAGATTCAGTGCCTGCAAATGGTACATAAGCTACACCATAGTTAAATTTCAAGCTTTCTGCCAATTTCTGAGAAGTTTTCAAGACTTTTGAAATGTCTTTTGTGACATAGTCGCCGCCTTCTTGATAGATATTGGTAAATTGTAATTCTTGATTTTTTACAGAAGCAACTGTAGTTTGTCCGCCACCCATATCAATGACTGTCGCACCAAACTCCCGTTCTCCTTCGTTCAAGATGGATTTTGTCATCGCTAAAGGAGAAATGATAATATTCTCCAATTTCACTCCTGCACGCTCCACTGTTTTACGGAGATTATGCAGGATTGTACGAGGACCAGTGTAAAGTAGGCCACGCATTTCTAGGCGAATCCCCATCATACCACGAGGATCACGGATCCCTTGGAAGCCATCAACAACAAACTCTTCTGGAATGAAGGTAATTACTTCACGGTCAGGAGTCATGCTCTTGGTCAAGGCAGATCTTACAACGCTCTCGACATCTTCATCGGTAATTTCTTTGGAGTCACTAGTCACAGGAATCATTCCTTGAGTTGGCTCAATTTGCAGTAGATTTGCAGGCAAGCCAACATTCACTAGTCCAATTGAAATCCCCGCTTTTTCCTCTGCTTGAGAAATTGCTGACTTAATAGCCGCTGCTGCTGCTTCAATATCGACAATAATCCCATCTTTAACGCCAGCACTCTTTGCATTGCTGACTCCAATAACATTCATTTCACCGTTGATGTGCTCTGCCACCAACACTTTAATTGTGCTACTTCCTATATCTAATCCAGTAAAAAAGCCATCTCTAGCCATTACATCAATCCTCTCTGTCTTCCACGTTTCCATTCTAATACAAATAACTCTAGAAAATAGGGTTATCCAAACTTTATTATATCATAAAAATACGAAATTGGCGCAGTTTTTTATCTATAATAATTAGTTATTTTCAGAAATATCTGGCTTTTCTGCCTGAGATTGAGCAGAATGCTCGGTAGATTGCTCTGCATGTTGAGCCGAAGATTCTGTATTTTGCGCATCGTTACTAGCTTCATGGATAACTTCACTTTCTGTGCCTTGCGCATAGCTAAAAATACCAGCCTCCATATCGACCACGCTTGGCACTTCCAACTGAGGATGAATTCCTTCATAGTAGGGAAGTTTCTTAGCAATGTGAGAAATAGGAACTAAAATTTGGTGTTCATCAAACATGGTAATAGTCACTAAATCCTCTGTCACCTTGCTAGGAGTTAAATCAACTTTTCTGATGCTCTTTTTTACTGAATTAGGAACATTCTTCAGTTGTTGAACAAACTCCTTGATCAAGCCTGCATCCGAAAAGGTCACATCCATCCGCTCTTCGGGTAAGGCATCAGCCGCAACCTCATTTTTTACGTATTCTCCACTCGTTAAAATAGGATAATACTTAGAATCTTTCTGCAAATAACCTAAAATGCCATATTCCTGAACATCGATTTTGAAAGTCAGCGGAAATTGATAGGTCATCTCTACATTTTCAATCCAGGGGCTAGAAGCTTTCAGATTTTGCTCATAATGATGGCGATTTTTGTAAACAGTGATAGTATAATCGCGCTGATCGATTTTGCTACTACTTTTTAGCTCCTCCTGACTCACCACCTTGTTCCCAGTAAATTCAATGGTTTTCATAGTTGCAAGTGGCGTGAGGAAATAAAGAGAAGCTAAAAATACTAGGGAGCTTGTCACTAAAACTGGCAAAGCTCGATACCAGTGAATTTTCTCAATTGGAACTTTTGGAAGCTCAACCTGCTCTACTTCTTCTTCATCTTGCTCTTGATCCTGAGATTCGGCTTCATCTTGCTCCTCAACCTCAGACTCACTTTCAGAATCTTGAACTTCATCTTCTTCCTCACTTATAGGAGAGTCTGTGTCAATTTCTTCGGAGACTGTATCTTCTTCGTTAGAAGGCTCCTGATTTTCCCGTTCCGCCTTCATTTCTTCTTTTCTCTGCTCTAGTTCAGCTCTTTTTTTCTCTAACTCAGCTTGCTTTTTTGCCTTTTCTTGAGCTTTTTTCTCAAGATACTCTTTGTTTCTGACTTGCCATTCAGAAAGAGAAAGTTGAGCAGTTTCTTGCTTATCTTCCTTGCTTTTTTTCATTTTTTCCCTTTGTCAATATCTTGCTTCAAAATTTCATAAAAATCATCTACTGATGTTAGTTCAGGTGCTTTTTCCATTCGTTGATAATAGGCATCCTTTTCTCTTAGTAAATCATCCACTGCTACTTGGAGATTGACCCGATTCAAATTTTCTTCATTGATTTTAAGCGCATAGCCTTTTTCCAAAAAGTAATTGGCATTTTCAATCTGATCTCCTCGACTTGCCCCCAGCCCTAAAGGTACAATCACTTGCAACTTCTTCATAGCCAGTAATTCAAAGATGGTATTGGAACCGCCTCGTGTCACGACGACATCTGCCATAGCCATCAGTGGCTGATATAGGTCTGTCACATAGGACACTCGGTAGATACGGTGGGAAAGCTCATCCAAGCCAGCATCGCCTGTGAGATTGATAATATTATATTTTTCAATCAAGCGATCCTTATTTTTTGTAATAAAATCATTGAAAACTTTAGCGCCTCCTGAGCCACCAACAAAGAGCAAGGTAGGTTTTCCTTCTGTGAAATGAGCCTTGATTTTCTCAATCTCAGCTGGTTCTGTTTGAGAGGGGGCAGCAATCTTGGTCACCGCTCCAACATGTTCAGCCTTGCTCAGTCCTTCAGCTTGCTCAAAAGTCGTGAACATCTTTGTCGCGCATTTATAACCGATTTTATTGGCCAAACCAAGCGACAAATCAGACTCATGAATGAAAACTGGAACGCCGGTCACCTTCGCCGCAATCACTGGCGGAACAGACACAAAGCCTCCTTTTGAAAATAGGGCTTTGGGACGGACTTTTAACATGATGCCCAGCGACTGGAGAATGCCACCTGCCACTTTAAAAACATCCAAAAGATTCTGCCAAGAAAAATAGCGACGGAGCTTGCCAGTTGCAATCGAATGGAAAACAACAGGTAGACCTGATTTTTGAATTTCCTTGTACTCAATCCCATGACGGTCACCGATATAATGGACTTCCCAGCCCTCTTCGATAAATTTAGGCATCAGCAAAAGATTGAGGGTCACATGGCCAACTGTCCCTCCACCTGTAAATACTATTTTTTTCATTCTATTCCTTTAATTCTTTAAACACGGCAAGGAATTCATCGCCCCGCACTTCAAAATTCTTATACATATCCCAGCTGGCATTTGCTGGACTGAGAAGGACAATATCTTCAGGCTCCGCTACAGAAAAGGCCTTGTGAGTAGCATCTCTGACATCTGAAGCATCCAGATAGCTTACTTCTGCCTGATCTGCAGCCCGCTTAACACGCGCAGCCGATTCTCCCAGAATCACCATCTTTTTCAAGCCCTTGATATCTGGCACCAATTCATCAAATTCATTGCCACGATCCAAACCACCAGCAATCAGAATGACCTTGCTATTGTCAAAGCCTGACAAAGCCTTTTGTGTCGCTAAAATATTCGTAGATTTACTGTCATTGTAAAATTTGACTTGATTGATTTCGCCCACATACTGGAGACGATGCTTGACACCACCAAAATGAGCCAAGGTTTCTCTAATAACTTGATTGTCGATCCCACGAAGTTTGGTTACTGCAATGGTTGCTAGAGCATTTTCTACATTGTGGCTACCAGGCACGCCTAGTTCAGAAGCTTTCATAATAGCTTCCCCACGGAAAGTCAGCACATCGCCGTCCAAGTAAGCTCCATCAACCTTTTCTTTGGTCGAAAAAGGAAGCACTTTGGCAGCCGTCTTATTAGCCAATTCTTTCGCCAAGTCTTGATTGAAATTCAACACGACATAGTCAGAAGCTGTCATATTTTTTTGGATATTCCACTTGGCTGCCACATATTCCTCAAAAGATCCGTGATAGTCCAGATGCGTTGGCATCAGATTTGTAATCACTGCTATTTCTGGATGGAAGGCTTCGATTCCCATTAGTTGGAAAGAAGAAAGTTCCATGACCAATGTGTCTCTTTCACCCGCATCTTGGGCAACTTGACTAGCTGGAAATCCGATATTTCCTGACAAGAGGCCATTTTGTCCGCCTGCTGTTAGCACTTCCGCAATCATGGTTGTCGTAGTCGTTTTTCCATTGGAACCAGTAATCCCAATAATCGGTGCATCCGAAATCAGATAAGCCAGCTCTACTTCAGTAATAACAGGGATCTTCTTTTCCGAAGCCCTCATGACCATAGGATTATTGTAAGGAATGCCCGGATTTTTCACCATCCATTCAAAATCTTCATCCAACAGTTCCAGAGGATGACCACCTGTCACGACCTTAATTCCTTCTTCCAGTAAAGATTGGGCAGCTGGATTTTCCTTGAAAGGTTTCCCATCATTGACCGTCACAATCGCTCCAAGCTTATCCAAAAGGCGGGCAGCTGACTCCCCTGATTTTGCTAAACCCAACACCAAAACTTTCTTATTGGCAAATTTTGAAATAGTCTTCATCATGTACCTCTTCATTCATACTACCTTCTATTTTACCTTTTTTTGCGAAAATAAAAAAGTCATATCAGGCTTTTATTTTAACTGTTATCAGCTTTTAATAAATAAGAAGAAATGTTATTCTATTTGAAACCTTCGAAAAACCTATTTATACAGGTGATAACTATCCAGAACATTTGATTGCTAGTGTCTTATCAAACCTGCCTACTCACTGATGATCAACAGCATTCAAAAGAATCGGGCCTTCTTTAAATGAAAAACATCGGTATCTGCATTATCTTTCTACTCAGTCAAAACTACCATCGAAGAATCTCGCTTTAGATAAACAAAAGGAACTAGGCTACCAAAAGTCTACACGACCTTTGAAATCCTAATTCCTTCCTTTTAGTTTATGAGTTTAAAGTTCTTTTGATTTCTGAGATGGTACTAGACGCTCGATGTCCATCAAGGCCCACACTGTAATAATAATCAAAAAGATACTCACAAATAATTCTCCAGGCAATTTAAAAATTTGAAAAATTGCCAAAGCAAGCAAAATGATTAAGGCAACTAGCAAAAGTACAAATGTCAAGACATTCAGTGTTCCCTTAATACTAGTTGGAATGGCAAATACATAGAAAAGCAGGATTAATATTCCAATAATCAGGTAAATCATGCTGCTCCTTTCTACCACCAATCAACTCAATGATTTATTCTGCTGCTTGTTTTTTCTTGTTTTTATTAGCTTTTTCGCGCTCTGCCTTGTTGAGGATTTGTTTACGCAAACGGATAGACTCAGGTGTTACTTCCATGTACTCATCGTCGTTCAAGAACTCGAGTGACTCTTCCAAGGTCAAGATACGAGGTGTCTTGATAACAGCTGTTTGGTCCTTGGTAGCTGAACGAACGTTGGTCATTTGTTTGGCCTTGGTGATATTAACAGTCAAGTCGTTTTCACGAGAGTTTTCACCAATGATCATTCCTTCGTAAACCTCAGTACCTGGGTTGACAAAGATAGTTCCGCGCTCTTCGATAGACATGATTGAGTAAGTTGTAGCCTTACCAGCATCGATCGAAACAAGGGCACCACGGTGACGGCCTCCGATTTCACCTGGGATGAGTGGCAAGTATTGGTCGAAGGTATGGTTCATGATACCGTAACCACGCGTCATTGACAAGAACTCAGTTGAGTATCCGATCAAACCACGCGCAGGAACAAGGAAGACCAAACGAGTTTGTCCATTACCAGTTGAAATCATATCCAACATTTCACCTTTACGTTCAGAAAGGCTTTGGATTACAGATCCTTGGTATTCTTCTGGAGTGTCGATTTGGACACGCTCAAACGGCTCACATTTAACACCGTCGATTTCTTTTACAATAACTTCGGGACGAGATACTTGCAGCTCATATCCCTCACGACGCATGGTTTCGATCAGGATTGACAAGTGCAATTCTCCACGACCTGAAACGGTCCACTTATCTGGTGAATCTGTTGGATCAACACGAAGGGATACGTCTGTCTGCAATTCTGCTTGCAAGCGTTCTTCCACCTTACGAGAAGTTACCCATTTTCCTTCACGACCTGCAAATGGTGAGTTGTTAACCAAGAAGGTCATTTGGAGCGTTGGCTCATCGATGTGAAGAATTGGAAGTGGTTCAATGGTATCTGTTGGAGTGATTGTTTCACCAACGAAGATATCTTCCATACCGGAAACGGCAATCAAATCACCCGCTTTAGCTTCTTGGATCTCACGACGTTCCAAACCAAAGAAACCAAAGAGTTTTGTAACACGGAAGTTCTTCGTTGTGCCGTCTAGTTTAGAAAGGGTAACTTGGTCCCCAACTTTCACACTACCACGGAAGACACGTCCGATACCGATACGACCTACGAAGTCATTGTAGTCCAAGAGTGACACCTGGAACTGCAAAGGCTCATCTGAGTTGTCCACTGGAGCTGGAATATGGTCGATAATCGTATCAAAGATTGGCGCCATTGTTTTTTCTTGATCAGCAGGATCGTCAGAAAGTGAAGAAGTTCCGTTGATAGCTGAAGCATAAACAACTGGGAAATCAAGCTGGTCATCGTCTGCACCAAGCTCAATGAAGAGTTCTAATACTTCGTCCACTACTTCTGCTGGGCGAGCTGATGGTTTATCGATTTTGTTAACCACAACGATAGGTACAAGATCTTGTTCCAAGGCTTTTTTCAATACGAAACGAGTTTGTGGCATAGTTCCTTCGTAGGCATCTACGACCAATACTACACCGTCAACCATTTTCATGATACGCTCAACTTCTCCACCGAAGTCCGCGTGTCCAGGTGTATCCATGATGTTGATACGAGTTCCATTGTAAGCAACAGCTGTATTTTTAGCAAGGATGGTAATTCCACGCTCTTTTTCGATATCGTTTGAGTCCATAGCACGTTCTGCCAATTCAGTACGGGCATCAAGAGTTTCAGATTGTTTCAATAATTCGTCAACGAGGGTTGTTTTACCGTGGTCAACGTGGGCGATAATCGCAATGTTACGGATATCTTCTCTTAATTTTGTCATGTTTTCCTCTAAATCTTATTATTTATTTCCAACTAAAAATTATAACACAGTTTTTTCCAAAAAACACGGGCTAACCAAGTGTAAATGTTTTCATAGGTAAATCGTAAACTGTAGCTATTTTTGCAATTTTACTTCCGAAAGTGTATGATAAAAAGAAAAAAGAATCGATCCAAACCGTTGAAAGGAAAACTCATGCGCCTTGATAAATTCTTAGCCCTAGCTAAGATTAGCCGGAAAGAGATGAAACAAAAACTGCGACTAAGGCAGATTGTAATTGACGGCCAAGCAGCTCGCTCTCTCAGTCAAAATGTCGATAGTGGCCTCCAGTCCATTAGCCTGGCTGGTAAAGCTTTAAACCACCTAGCCCACCATTATTTTCTGTTGAACAAGCCCGCCGGTACTGTCACTGCCAATTCTGACTCGGACAAGATGACTGTCCTAGATCTAATTGCCCCAGAAGATTTTAAGGACCAGCTTTACGCCATCGGCCGTTTGGATCGCGATACACGGGGGCTGCTTCTGATTACAGATAATGGGCCACTGGGATTTCAACTCCTCCATCCACAATACCATATCGCAAAGACCTACTATGTCGAAGTCAACGGCCCTCTTGACCAAGAAGCCACAATCGCTTTTCAGCAAGGCATTGTTTTTCTGGATGGCACTCGTTGCAAGCCCGCTCAACTTCAGATTCACACGACTAGCCCCGAGCACTCCACCGCCTCAGTTACCATTTCTGAAGGAAAATTTCATCAGGTCAAGAAAATGTTTCTAGCAGTTGGTGTCAAAGTCACTTATCTCAAACGCACTCATTTCGGTGATTTTCAGCTGGATCCCAATCTAACAGAAGGCAGCTATCGACCGCTGAAGCCTTCCGAACTCGAGATTATCAGAGGCTATTTGGAACAAACTTGGTAAAACAAAAAGGCTTATTAAAGCCTTTTTATTATTTGTTACATAAATCTATTCAATCTCAGAATAATACCTGCAATCCAGTTGATGACAGAAATGACAATTCCGACGATATTAAGAATTCTTTCTGTTTTATAATCTAATTGAGTTTCTTTTTAATGGGAATTGCCCAAAATCAAACCGATTAAATTATAGGTATTTAACTTTGTATATATTTCTACAAAGAATCAGCTTGTCTTTACCTTGCCGCTCCAAGAATCAAGGCCGTAAGACAGGATATAAATATCATTAAAGCCTTGCTTCTTCAAGTAGATTGCCGCATTGGTCACACGTTGTCCACGGCTATTTTCATAAAGAAGAACTGGTTTGTCTTTGCGAAGTGCATTGATACTAGACTTGAGCTGTTGAGACGGAATATTGCGCGCCCCCAAGATATGCTTGCGATGGAAATCCGATGGATCACGCAGGTCAATCAATTGTCCCTGACGAATCAAAGCTTCAAACTCACTATTATCTACCACCTTAGCTGCACGACGAATACGGAAATAATTGAAGCCCATCCAAGCTAACATTCCCAGCAAGATTGCCCATAAAATCCAAATTCCCATTCTAGTTTCTCCCTTTATCTTCTAAATACTTCAACTCTACTTGATGTTCTCTGCGAAGAACCGCCTCAGCCTCCAGATAATCAAGCTTATCCATCAGGCCAGCATTGTAAATCCGCTCCAACTCAATTTTCATCATCTCAATATCATAAAGACGCTTGCCCATATAGATAATGATCCCGAAATTTTTAAGAAATTGCTGCACATCATAGAGTGTTTTCATGAGCTATATTTTATCAGATTTTAGCAAAGTTTTCAAGATGACAAAACAGAAAAGACAGCCACAGAGGCTGCCTTTTCAGGAGATTATTATGAAAAAGAAAAGTTTAGGAGTTCTATCAAACAAAGTTAGGAGGTCTTCATTTGATAATCCTAATATAAAGGAAGAAGCTTAAACAATCCTTAAGAAAAAACAGAGAGTGGGACAGAAATCGGTAATTCGTTAGAATTCGATTTCGTCGTCCCACCTCCGCACAGTTGAGTAGGGCTGTAAAAGCTGATGAAATCAGCGTAATAGAGCCCACTCAACCACTGCGTCTTGCTCGACAATCCAAAGACAATTGAGAGGCTAGGACTTTTGTCCCAGCCTCTTTAAACATCATTTTACAAACCTGGTGCTTGGCCAAGCTCAGCTGTCAACATCCAGATCGTCTTTTCAAGGTCTGCCTTAGCTCCAACGAAGATATCGTTGGTCACATCGTCGCCTTCTTCATCCGTCACATCCAGAGCTTCTTGGTAAAGATCTGTCAGATAACGGAAGATTTCAATCACGCGCTCCAAGCTTTCTTCAACATTCTTGCTGAATTCGCCAGCCCTTTCTTCAATTTTGCTGTGTTGGATAAACTCTGTCAGAGTTGAATAAGGCTTACCACCTAGAGTAATCAAGCGTTCGCTGACTTCATCCAATGTTTCGTCAATTGTATCCATGTATTCGTCCATTTTTGGATGCCATACCATGAAGCCTGCACCACGCATATACCAGTGAACTTGGTGAAGAGCGATACGAGCTGTATAAAGATCTGAAACCACTTGGTTAAGAACTGCTTTTGTTTTTGGTAAAGAATTTTGATTAGTGAAAGTTGCTACGTCTGCTGCAGCGCCATGTTTTACTTGAGTCATAATGATACCTCTCTTTTTATTTATAATTATTCTAATCTTTATTGATTATGTTTTAATTATAATGCTTCTAATTAAGAAAGTCAAGTCTTAAAACTAAAAATTTTACTTTATTAGAAAAGTTGTAAAATTTCAAAATTTTTCTGCTCAAAATCACGAATAAATAAGTATGATACATCTATACTTTTTTCTGGTCGGAACGATTTTAGCCTCATTTCTAGGCTTGGTCATTGACCGCTTCCCTGCACAGTCCATCATCTCTCCAAGCAGTCACTGTGACAACTGCAAGCAGATGCTCAAAGCACGGGATTTGGTCCCTATCCTGTCTCAGTTGCTTAATGGCTTCCGTTGCCGTTTCTGCAAGATCCGCCTTCCTATCTGGTATGCTGCTTTTGAGTTAGTGCTGGGCTTGCTTTTTCTAAGCTGGAGTTTAGGCTATCTTCCGCTAGCCCAGCTCTTACTGCTAACTATGGGCTTGACCTTGGCCATCTACGATCAGCGCGAGCAAGAATACCCCCTTCTGGTCTGGCTGGCTTTTCAGCTCTTGCTGATGGCGACAGCGGGTATCAATCCACTCATGTTCTTCTTTCTAACTCTGGGACTTCTAGCCTTCTTTTTTGATCTTCGCATTGGAGCTGGCGACTTTCTCTTTCTTGCTTCCTGCTCAGCCATTTTCAGCCTGACAGAAATTCTCATTCTCATCCAAATCGCTAGCTTCTCTGGCCTCGCTTGTTATTGCTTTAAAAAGAAAAAAGACAGGCTAGCATTTGTACCCTGTCTCTTGTTTGGTGTGGTGGCTCTTATTTCTTATAAATTCCTACTCTTTTACTGAACTGGAACCCAAAGCTCAACTTCTGCATCCATAGGATTCCCGTTTAAAAGTATTTCTAAGATAATTCCATCTTGGTAAAGGGAACTGCTTTCTTCCTCAAAAAAGTTATCCTCCAATTGGTCAAACAGGAGTCTTGATTTATCACCACTGGCTGAACTTACTAAATAATCTTTCTCTGGGACAAGAATGCTTTCGTAGCCTGCCACAGCATTCTTTGCCGCAACTCCTGCGTAGTATTGAATACCATCTTTATGAGGAACAATCAAAGCATAGCCTTTTTTGTCTAGAGAATGGGGCATCAATTTCCCCAGCATTCCTTCTTTAAATAACTGAGCATAGAACGCTGTCTTCTCTTTAGAATAGTGCTGTTCATGAACCGTAGTTCCTTCTATCAAAATACTCCTGCCAATCAGGGTAAACGATGGTTTGGTTTGATGTTTCATTATATGAACTCCTTTCTTTATGGTATAATCATAACAAAGGTAATATGACACCTATCTGTCATATTTAAGGAGAAAATCATGAAAATTGACCGTCAAATGGGAATAATTTCTCATTTAGTAAATCAACGAAAAACAACAGCTAAAGAATTATCAGAACTTTTTAAAGTCAGCACCCGAACTATTATGAGAGATATTGATGATTTATCTCTTGCAGGCATTCCTCTCTATGTAATGAAAGGAAAAAACGGAGGAATTTTTCTTATGGAAGACTTTCAAACTGATAAACCTCCCTTGACTCAATCCGAACGACTTTCAATCGAATCCGGTTTAAAAAGTCGCTATCAAGTATTGGAAGATACCTCTACTTTCAATGCTATATTGAAATTAAATGCTACCAATACATACTCTGATTTCGAAATTGATTTGTCTCTATCTCAAGGGAACTTGGAAATACGAACTTTGATTTTTAAATTATTGGAAGCTATCAGAGGTAGAGTAAAAATAAAATTTTCCTATATTAATGCACAAGGACTGGTGAGTCAAAAAAATTGTGAGCCTTACCGTATTGTCTATAAGGACCGGAGCTGGTATATGGATGCCTACGATACTGATAAAGCGCGTTTTTCTGTTTTTAAAGTTGCTAGAATTAGTGAACTTACTCTCTCCGATACTTTTTCAAAAAGACATTTTACACCACTTCCCTATGATGGTGGTACATGGATGAATGAAAACAAAGTACCTGTCATCCTGCATGTCCAGAAAATTGTCCTTGATCGATTTGTGGAACTCTTAGGCTATAATGCCATAAAACCTATTAATAGCGATATTTACGAGATTACTTATCCGTTAAACGACAATGATTGGGGATACAATACCTTGCTTGCTTTTGGAAAATACATCACTGTTATATCTCCTAAGCATTTCTTGAAACATTTCACCAGCTATATAGATACCATTCATAAGCAATACCCAAACTAATATTCAATCAACATCAAAAATCAAACATTTTTTAAAAATGAATTATACCAAAGTTACTTTTTTATGGTGCTAAAATTCAAGAACATGGGTCAGGCTCTAGTTCTTATCCAAATCGCTAGCTTCTCTGGTCTCGCTTGTTATTGCTTTAAAAAGAAAAAAGACAGGCTAGCATTTGTACCCTGTCTTTTGTTTGGTGTGGTGGTTCTTATTTCTTATAAGCTGCTGCTTCTTGGATAAAGGCTGCTATGCTGGCGTCCTTTTCATGAAGAGCTTTGACAATCTTAGATCCGACAATAACTCCGTCTGAGACTTGATTGAAGCGGTCGACATCCTCTAAAGTTGAAACACCAAAACCCGTCAGCACTGGAATCTCTGCAATATCACGAAGCTTACTCAAGTGCTGGTCCAAATCATTGCGGTAGCTTCCGCTCTTACCTGTCACACCGTTGATGGCTACAGCATAGATAAAACCTTCAGCTTCCTTGATCAGCTCCTGCTGACGTTCTAGTCCAGTCGTCAGGCTCACTAAAGGAATAAGAGCAAGATCTGAATCTTCCAGTAAAGGCAAGATGAAATTTCTGTGCTCGTAGGGCAGATCCGGAATAATCAATCCTTTAACCGGCGTCGTAGCTAGGTCCTTGACAAAATCTTTGAGACCGTACTGGAAAATGGGATTGAAGTAGGTCATGATGATGAGAGGCAGCTGAGTGTCCAACTTCTGCAAGCTTGCGATTAAAGACTTGGCGGAAGTATGGTGACCCAGACTTCTCAGACCGGCTTCTTCAATAACTGGCCCATCTGCAACAGGATCTGAAAACGGCAGACCGATTTCAATGGCTGACACGCCCAAGTTTTCTAAAAATGCGATAGTTTCCGGCAAACCTGCTAAACCTTTCTCGTGATCACCAGCCATGATATATGGAAGGAAAATCCCCTTTCCTGCTTTTTTGATGGCTTCTAAATGCTGAGTGAGTGTTTTAGTCATGGGCACCTCCTTTTTGAGCCGCTTCTCTTTCCAAGCGTTCCTTTACCTGAACGACATCCTTGTCACCACGGCCAGATAGGCAGACGATTATTGATTTATCTGGTCCCAACTCCTTAGCCAGCTTAACTGCGTAAGCAATAGCATGGCTAGACTCTAGAGCAGGGATAATTCCTTCAATGCGAGACAGGAGCTGGAAGGCTTCCAAGGCTTCTTCATCTGTGACTGGCACATAAGTGGCGCGTTTGATAGCATTAAAATGAGAATGTTCAGGACCGATGCCCGGATAGTCTAGCCCGGCAGAGATAGAGAAAGCTTCCAGAATCTGCCCTTGCTCATCCTGCAAGACATCCATCAAGGCACCGTGCAAAACACCCGGCCGGCCCTTGGTTAAGGTCGCAGCGTGTTCATCTGTATCGATGCCTCGCCCAGCCGCTTCTGTTCCATACATGGCAACTGTGCTATCGTCTACAAAGGGATAAAAGAGTCCAATAGCATTGGAGCCACCGCCAACACAGGCCACTAAAGCATCTGGCAAGGCACCTGCATTTTGCTCAGCAAACTGGCGCTTGGCCTCACGCCCAATCACACTCTGATAGTCACGGACAATCTCTGGGAAGGGATGAGGTCCCAAGGCTGAGCCCATAATATAGTGAGTATCATCGACCTGGGCCACCCAAGCTCGCAAGGCAGCATTGACTGCATCCTTGAGGACTCGAGAGCCATCTGTCACTGACTCCACCTTGGCTCCAAGAAGTTCCATCCGAAAGACATTGAGGGCTTGGCGCTTGACATCTTCTTCGCCCATGTAGATAGTACAGTCCATGTTGAAAAGGGCTGCAGCCGTGGCTGTGGCTACTCCGTGCTGACCCGCACCAGTCTCTGCAATGATTTTCTTCTTACCCATTCGTTTGGCTAATAGGACCTGGCCTAGGGCATTATTGATTTTGTGAGCCCCGGTATGGTTGAGGTCTTCCCGCTTCAGATAAATCTTAGCACCACCAGCATAGGCTGTCAGATTTTTTGCAAAATAGAGAGGATTCTCCCGCCCTACATACTGCTTCAGCAACTCGTCCAGCTCAGCCTGAAAGGCTGGGTCTTTTTTACTCTCACGGTAGGCTTTGTCTAGCTCCAAAACTGCTGTCATCAGCGTTTCGGGAACAAATCGTCCACCAAATTCACCGTAAAATCCTTCTTGATTGGGTTGATTATATGCCATATTTCACTCTTTCTATAAATTCTTTTATCTTCTCTAAGTCCTTCTGACCGTCAGTCTCGACCCCGCTTGAGACATCAACTGCGTAAGGGGCGAAGTGCTGAATCGCTTCTCGGACATTTCCTGCATTCAAACCACCGGCGATAAAGAAGGGCTGGTGGATTTGACTCTTATCAAAAGATTGCCAATCAAAGGTCTGGCCACTACCAGCAAGTGGTGCATCAAAGAGCAGGTAGTCCGCTTGTTGGCTGACATCTTTTAACGCTCCCTTGACCTGATAAGCTCGAATAACCGGCCGGCCAATCTGAGTCAGAAGCTCTTCATCAAAATCGCCATGAATCTGTACCAAATCCAGATTTGCCACTGAAATAGCTTCCTGCAGCTCTGCCAAACTTGGAGAAACAAAAACTCCTACCTTTCGGACAGCAGGCGGCACCAAGGCAGCTAGCTTCTGAGCTTGCTCCAAACTAACCCTCCGACGGCTCTCAGCAAAGACAAAGCCAATGTAATCTGCACCAGCCTGGCATGCCGTTTCCACAGCGCTGGCCGTTGATAAGCCGCAAATCTTAATCTTTGTCAATTTTTAGCTCCTTAATTTTTTCTGCCACATCCTCAGCCTGCATCAGGGCTGTTCCGACTAAAACCGCATGGAAATAAGGAGCGACTAGCTCAGCATCTTCCTTGCTGAAAATCGCTGACTCTGATACATAAACCCTGTCATCTTTGAAATGGGCAGACAGCTGGAGACTGGTATTGATATCTGTCTCAAAAGTGACTAGATTGCGGTTATTGACACCGATTATCTGTGCTCCTATTCTATGGGCAATTTCCAGCTCCGCCAGATTATGGGTTTCGACCAGAACTTCCAAGCCTAACCTCGTCGCAAAATCATAGAGTTCTTGCAGCCGCTTTTCAGGCAAGGCAGCCACAATCAAGAGAATAACTGTCGCTCCAGCATTGCGGGCGCGAACAATCTGCTTTTCATCAATGATAAAATCCTTATTGAGGGTTGGAATGGTCACTTGACTGGAAATCTCTCTCAGGTAATCCAGATGTCCTTTGAAGAAAATCTCATCTGTCAGGACCGAAATCATGGCTGCACCACATCGTTCATAGGTGCGAGCCTGCTCCACAATATCCACACCGAGATTTATATCTCCCAGACTGGGGCTGGCTTTTTTAACCTCAGCAATCAGCTGCAGCTCTTGAGGATGACTTTTGAGATACTCATAGAGAGAATAGGTCGAGCGCAGGGGCCGCAGCTCTTCATAAGACATGACCGCCACTTCCTGCTCTTTTTGCTTTAGAATGGTCGGGAGAAATTCTTTGCTCATTTCTGATACTCCTGTAGTTGCTTGAGTTTTTCGTAGGCTGCGCCACTAGCGATCACTTGGCGGGCCAAAGCTATTCCTTCTTCTATGCTGTCTGTTTTCCCATTGGCAAAGAAGCCTAGACCTGCGTTCAGAACTGTCATTTCCAGATAAGGGCTGGCTTGATTTTGCAGGACAGATACCAGAATATCTGCATTTTCTTTGGCATTACCTCCACGAATCGCTTCAAGAGGAATTTCTTCCATACCAATATCTGACGGTAGAAAGCTATGCAGGCTGATCTCCCCATCTGCCAGCAAAGCGTACTGGGTACGACCATGAAGACCGGCCTCATCCAGACCATCTGGACCCGACACGACCACTGCACGCTTGCGGCCCATATTTTTTAAAACCTCTGCCGTACTCTCTAGCATATCTGGCCGACTGGTGCCCAAAAGCTGGGTCTCTAGAACCATCGGATGAATGAGCGGCCCAGTCAGGTTCATGATAGTGGGAACACCTAGACTGAGACGAGCTGGCATGATATATTTCATAGCTGGATGAAGGTTTTTAGCAAAAAGAAAGACTATTCCCGTCTGATCAAAGACCTTACCCAAGCTGGCTGTATCCATGTTTAGGTTAATCCCCAAAGCTTCTAAAACATCAGCTGAGCCTGATTTAGAGGTAATGGAGCGATTGCCGTGCTTAGCCATCTTGATCCCACCACCTGCTAATACGAAAGCCGCTGTGGTCGAAACATTGAAACTAAATGATCTGTCACCACCAGTTCCACAATTGTCCATGGCTGTGCGGATTGTAGTAGGAATCTGCGGAGTATGCCCACGCATGGCCTGAGCCAAGGCTGTCCGTTCCTCTACCGTTTCCCCTTTCATCTTGAGAGCCAGCAAAAAGGCTGCAATTTGTGTTTCCGTTACTCTTCTAGTAACGATGCGCTCTAGCACATCTGACACTTCGGAGCTGCTTAAATCCTTAAAATCTGCTAGTTTTGCAATAATTTCTTTCATAATTCTTCCCCTATTTTACTAAGTCGATGAAATTTTTGATGGACGACAAGCCGTCCGGCGTGCCAATACTTTCTGGATGATACTGAAAACCATAAATGGGCAGGTGTTTATGCTGGATGGCCATGATCGAGTTGTCATCAACTGCCCGAGCTGTCACTTCAAAGTCCTCTGGCATCTCCTCAATCAAGATCGAATGATAACGCATAACTGGCTGCCCATCTTCTATTCCCTCATAGATAGGAGATTTTCCCTCAAAGCACAGAATGCTTTGCTTGCCGTGCATGACTTTGGGAGCCAAACCTAGCTTTCCGCCAAATACTTCTGCAATGGCTTGGTGCCCCAAGCAAATTCCCAAAATCGGCTTCTTAACATCAAAATCGCGGATAAGTTCTTCCATCCGTCCTGCATCTGCTGGCCAGCCTGGACCCGGAGAAAGAACCAAAGCATCTGCTTCTTCTGCCGCTTGATAAAGGCCTGCATCATCATTTCGCAAGACTTTAACTTCTGCGAAATTGCCGATATACTGGGCTAGATTGTAAGTAAAAGAATCATAATTATCAATTAGTAAAATCATTGCATTTCTCCTATCTTGGTCATTGACTTGGCCTTGTTGATGGTTTCTTGGTATTCATTAGCAGGGATCGAGTCATAAACAATACCCGCTCCAGCTTGAACATAAGCTCTGCCATTTTTCAAAACCATGGTCCGAATAGCAATGGCAAAATCCATATCCCCTGTCGCAGACAGATAGCCAATAGCCCCCGCATAAACGCCACGTTTTTCCTGCTCCAACTCATAAATTCGCTTCATGGCTCGAATCTTAGGCGCACCCGAGACGGTGCCGGCCGGCAAGGTGGACTTGAGCGCATCCATAGCCGTCAGTTGAGGCAAAAGCTGACCACGAACCACGCTGGTCAGATGCATGACATAGCGGAAATACTCTACTTCCATGTACTTAGTAACTTCCACGCTGTTATTCTGGGCAATTTTACCGATATCATTACGCCCCAAATCAACTAACATACGGTGCTCAGCCACTTCCTTCTCGTCAGCCAGCAACTCCTCTGCCAAGGCTTTATCTTCTCTTTCATCCTTCCCACGCAGTCTAGTACCAGCAATAGGATTGGTCGTGACCTGCCCTTGCTTGACAGACACCAGACTTTCTGGGCTGGCTCCGATAATCTGATAATCCCCGAAGTCATAAAAGTAGAGATAGTTGGAAGGATTGGTCACGCGCAGATTGCGATAGTAATCCAGTGGCCTACCAGAATACTCTGCTGAAAAACGCTGACTGAGCACACATTGGAACATGTCTCCCTGCCGAATCAAGCTACGCGCTTCTTCCACCATTTTTTCAAAAGCTGCCTGCTCGATGTGGCTCTGGAAGTTCAAACTGGACAGTTCCAGTGGTGAAAATTCATCTACCGCAGGCTGCGCCAGCTCAGCCATAATCCTCTCCAGACTAGCAGTTAAATCAGCTTCGCTTCTATTACCGTAGAGGGCCTCCTCAACGATATAGACCTTGTCTTTTTTATGGTCAAAAACCATGTAACTCTCATAGACGAAAAAATGCATATCCGGCGTCCCAATCACATCAGCTGGTATCTGGCCAATCTCCTCATAGAGGGAAATCATATCGTAACCTACAAAACCGATGGCTCCGCCTCCAAAAGGCAGGTCTGAATGATGATCTTTTTTTACTGCTAACTCGTGCAGATAGTCCAATGGATCTGCCTCGATTGCTTGCCCATTCTTTGTTAACTGGCCATTTTCATAGCGAACTTCAAAGACTGGGTTATAAGCTAGGATAGAAAAGCGAGCTGTCTCGCTATCTCTTGGAATACTTTCCAAAATCACCTTGTGGTCGCCCTGAATCCGCATATAAGCCAGAATCGGCGATAAAATATCAGCTGGTAAAATCTTTTGCATAATGTTTCTTTCTATTTAAATCAGAAGCGTTTAAAGAGGAGCAATCTGCTAGCTATGATCGTATTTCACAAGAACAGATAGCACCTGTCCACTGTCATAACTTGCTCCAGAACTACAGAAAAACGCCCACACAGTTCATCCTGTGAGGGCGTATCATCGCGGTGCCACCTCAGTTATGGAGTTTTCAGGCTCCACATCTCATTTACCTATTTACAGTCATTTAGATCCCTTTTAGTAGAAGGTAGCATACTGATTTACAGCAAAGTAGGCTAACAAAGTAATAAAAGTTCAACTAAAAGACAAAATGTTGACTCCAGTAGCCCATTTCATAACTTCTCCTGCCTGTTTACAGCACCACAGACTCTCTGAAAGGAGGAATGTTACTACTCTTCTGCTGGGTATTTTATTTTCGTTTTTCTAGATAGTCGGCAATGGCTGCCACATCCTTGTCTCCACGACCAGATACATTGATAATGATGATTTGGTCAGATGACAATTGCGAAGCCCGCTTGATGGCTTCAGCAATGGCATGAGAACTTTCGATTGCCGGTAAAATGCCTTCCTTTTGTGTCAAGAGAAGCAAGGCATCCACAGCTTCATCATCTGTCGCTGCTACGTATTCTACTCGACCAGAATCTTTAAAGAAAGCATGTTCAGGACCAACTCCAGGATAGTCCAAGCCTGCTGAAATGGAGTAAACCGGTGCCACCTGACCATCTTCTGCAAAGACAGCGTAGGTCTTCATACCGTCCACTACTCCGACACTTCCCTTGGTCATGGTCGCCGCATGCTGGTCTGTATCAAGACCACGCCCGGCTGCTTCAACACCAACCAGCTTGACTTCTTCATCCGCCACATACTGGGAGAAGGCACCGATAGCATTGGATCCACCGCCTACACAGGCAATGACATAGTCTGGCAAGCGGCCTTCCTTGTCCAAAATCTGACGGCGAGATTCTTCACTAATCACCTTTTGGAACTCATGGACAATGGTCGGATAAGGGTGAGGACCGACAGCCGAACCCAAAACATAGAAGGCTTCCAAATCGCTCATCCAAGCTCCAAAAGCTGCATCAACCGCATCCTTGAGGGTCTTGGTTCCTGTTTCCACAGCGTGAACAGTCGCTCCCATCATTTCCATGCGGAAGACATTGAGGCGCTGGCGTCCTACATCCTCTGCACCCATGTAAACATCGCACTTCATACCAAACTTAGCCGCGGCTGCCGCAGTTGCCACACCATGCTGACCAGCTCCAGTTTCAGCGATGACTCGAGTCTTGCCCATCCGCTTAGCTAGAAGAATCTGTCCCAAAACATTATTGAGCTTATGGGAGCCCAGATGATTGAGGTCTTCCCGCTTCAGATAAATCTTCGCTCCACCCAGATGCTGAGTCAGACTTTCTGCAAAGTAAAGCGGAGTCTCCCGACCTGAATAATCTGCCAAATAATGTCGGTATTCATTTAAAAATTCTGGGTCATCCTTATACTTCTCAAAAGTAGCTTCCAATTCATCCAGCAAGGCTTGGATAGGCTCTGGTACAAAGGAGCCGCCGAATTGTCCAAAATATCCTTTAGTTTCTGTCATCTTGATTGCCTCATTTCTTTATTTTCAAGCAAAACAAAAGCCCACACACAGAAAAAACTCTGTGTGAGGGCGTAAAATCGCGGTGCCACCTCAATTATGGAGTCAGTATAGACTACCTCCATATCTCTGTCTTGTCTAACAACAAGTCGCACTGTAAGGTGTGCTCACCGAATTTTTATTGTTTCAAATTCATTTTTTTGCATCAGCCCACTTCATAATCTTCCACTGCCTGTTTCCACCAACCACAGGCTCCCTGAAAGTAGAAAAAATTATTACTTTTCTGATGATTTATTTCATTATAGGCCTTTCCTTTTTTCTTGTCAAGAAAAAATTTAATTTTTTATTCTAAATCCGAACTTTTTCTTCACTCATCAGCCTTGAAAGCGCCGCCTTGACGATTTTTCCAGATTTTCTGACCGAGCTGAAAAGCCCGCCAAGCCAGATAACCACCCAAAGTATTGGTCCAGAGATCATCAATCTCAAAGACTCGATTGGCGTTGATGAGAAGGTCCAGCAGAATCTGAGTCACTTCAATAGACAAACTCATCCCAAAGCTCAGCCAGACAACCTTCTTGGTCTTCCGCAATGTTGGAAAGAGCCAAAGCAATTGAAAAATTAAGGGCGATAGCAGAAAGATATTGGCCAAATTTTGAACAAAAACCTTGACCAGCTGGATCCAAGAAGTAATCTCGCCAATATTGACAAAGGAATTAAAAGGAACCAAGAGAACCACTACTCGGCCAAAGTACTGGATACCTGGCGTCTCCATTCCCGGCTCTGGAACCTGAGGAATAAAGCACAGAATACAGAGCATTAAGAAATAGAGTCCACATCCTCCTACCAGCAATTTCTGCCCCTTAGCTGTCAGCTCACCGTCTGAAGTCAGATAATTCTTAAGGCTGAACATTTTCTACCAATGCTTTCTCACGATCACGCTTCATAGTATTAGAACGCAGCTGACCGCAGGCTGCATCAATATCCGTTCCATGTTCCTGACGAACCACGCAGTTGACTCCGTTTTTCTTGAGGGTATCGTAGAAGGCCATCACGCGCTCTTTGGGACTGCGACTGTATTGGTCGTGCTCGCTAACGGGGTTGTAAGGAATGAGATTGACATAAGACAGCTTCTTAATGTTCTTGAGCAGCTCAGCCAGTTCCTTGGCCTGCTCTACCCCATCATTGACTTCATTAAGCATGATGTACTCAAAGGTCACCCGACGGTTCGTCGTCTCGATATAGTATTCAATGGCCGCAAAGAGTTTCTCAATCGGAAAGGCACGGTTGATTTTCATGATACTAGAACGTAGTTCATTGTTAGGTGCGTGCAGTGAAACAGCAAGATTGACCTGCACACCTTCATTGGCAAAGTCACGAATCTTATGAGCCAAACCTGAGGTTGAAACCGTGATGTGGCGGGCACCGATAGCCAAACCTTTGTCATCATTGACCGTCCGGACAAACTTGAGCACATTGTCATAGTTATCAAATGGCTCGCCGATTCCCATAACTACGATATGGCTGACCCGCTCATCCTGACCACGCTCGTCAAAATACTTCTGCACCAACATAATCTGCGCAACAATCTCACCGTTATTGAGGTCGCGTTGTTTTTTAATCAAGCCAGAGGCACAGAAAGTGCAGCCGATATTGCAGCCAACTTGGGTGGTCACACAGACAGAAAGTCCATAGTGCTGGCGCATGAGTACCGTCTCAATCAGCATGCCATCCGGCAGCTCAAAGAGGTACTTGACCGTACCGTCAGCCGACTCCTGAACAATACGTTGTTTAAGCGGATTGACAACAAACTGATCATTGAGCTTAGCAATCAAATCCTTGGACAGATTGGTCATTTCCTCAAATGACTGGACACGCTTGCGATAGAGCCACTCCCAAATCTGGGTGGCACGGAATTTCTTTTCTCCCTGAGCTTCTGCCCATTCAATCAATTCTTCTCGCGTTAAGCTATAAATCGATGGTTTCATGTTTCTCCTTTATTTCTGACGAATGACAAAATGGCGCTGCGATTGGCTAGATGCCGCTTGCTTTGCCTGTTTGCCTTGTTTCTGTTGTTTGTTCTTGTTTGCCTTTGGACGATGCTTTTGCTGATCGTCCTTCGTTTTTTTAGAGTTACGTTCCCTAGAAATTTCTGGATGTTTTTTGCTGTCCGATTTTCTCTTATGATGGGATTTTTTGTCAAAGGCAGCCCGTCTTGGCTGAGCATTTTCCAAAACAAAATAGGCACAGCCATAATTACAATACTCTAGCAGATAGTCTTGTAAACGGCTGATTTTCTCTGCATTTTCCTTGGCTTTCTCATCCCGATAAAAACCGCGCAACCGCAACTGTTCATTGCCCCAGTCACCAACAATATAGTCAAATTTATTCAGAATTTCTGAAAAGCGTTGGTGAAAGGCCGTCAAGTCAAAGGCCTCTTTATAATTCTCCACCAATTCAAACTCAAATTTTTCTGCAATTATCTTGCTGCCCATTTGCTTAAATTCTGGGCCGGGGAATTTATTGTAATTATACAACTCAGGTGAAATCTCTTTACGCATACTTATCCTTTGTCATTCATCTATCTTACTTCATATTATTTTATCACAAAACAAAGGGAATTTATATTTTTTCAGAAGAAAAAGATCTTTCTGTAAAAAGTCAGACGATTTAATAAAAAATATTCTTCTGTCGTCTCTAAAAGACAAAAATCTTAGCCGAAACTAAGATTTTTTGGTTTTTTCTAAATAATCAATCGCGTCCTGAAGAGTCTTAACTGGCACAATTTTCATATCCGTTTTGATTTCCTTGGCTGCTTCAAGCGCCGTTTCATAGTTGGTCTTGGCTTTGGGATTAGCCTTTTTTTCTTCCTCGCTGATAGGATTATCCGGAACAAAGAAGATTGTCGCTCCAATCTTGGCAGCAGAGACAACTTTTTTGTCAATCCCACCAATATCTCCAACCTTGCCTTCTCTGTCAATGCTGCCCGTTCCCGCAATCACGCGGCCGTCTCGCAAGTCAGGATTGGCCAATTGAGTATAGATGGCTAGGCTAAACATGAGGCCAGCACTGGGACCACCGATACCTTCAGTCGAAAATTCAATCGGAACACTGCTGTTGACCTCCGTACGGTCAATCAAACTAATACCAATTCCGTTTTTGCCATTTTCCAGCTTGATGATTTTCCCCGTCGCTGTCTTGGTTTCTCCATCTTCCTCGTAGGTCACCTTGACACTATCGCCCAAGGCTTGAGAATTCACATATTTGACCAAATCTTCCGAGCTTTCAAAGGTCTTGTCATTGACTCCCGTCACCGTATCCGCAATATTTAGAATACCTTTAAAGGTCGAATTCTGAGCTACTTTCAGAACATAGACACCCAGATAGTTCATCTTGATGTCTTTTCCTGCAGCCTTGAGACCTTGGTATTTGGCCATATTCTGCGACGTTTCCATATAAAATTGGTTAATGCGCATATACTCAGCATCGCTTGAACCACCCGTCATATCCTGAGCCGAATAAATATCCGTAAAAGGCGTCAACCAAGCGTAGACCAGATGGGCAAAGGTCGCATGCTGAATCCCAACCGTCACAAAATTGTAGGAACCTGGCGCCTGATCTTCTTTTCCATCCACAGTCAGAACCTTCCGAATGTCTTCTGCCCCTCCAGGTACCTCAATGTAGTAAGGCAGGGGAACAAGAATAGAGAAAAGGAAGAGCACGACCACAATAATAGAGGTCACTCCAGCACAACCAACTACTTTTAAACCACGTTTATTTTCCTTCGTCATCACTTTCGGATTTGCCATGTCATTATTCATCTTTTTTCTCTAACTCCTCAATCACACTCGCTGGTACATAGGCAGAAAGATCCTGCTGAAAAGCAATCAATTCCCGCATCGCTGAAGAACTGATGTATCGATAGGCCGGCTGACTCAGCAAAAAAACGGTCTCCAAGTCAGGTGCTAAGTCCTTATTGAAAAAATGCAGGCTAGCTTCATAGTCCAAGTCCTGACCGTTGCGTAAGCCGCGGACAAGGGCAGTCACACCCAGTCTTTTTGCCACATCGACCGCCAATTCATCATGGGAAGTGATGACTTCTACATTTTCCAAATGCGCCAAAGCCGCTAGAACCATTCTTTTTTTCGCATGGATGTTAAAAAATCCTTCTTTGTGAGGATTGTAGAAGATGCCCACATACAGGCGATCAAACATCCGACTGGCACGCTCAATCAAATCCACATGTCCGTTGGTAATGGGATCAAATGACCCTGTAAAGAGTCCGATTTTATCTGACATAGACCGTCACCTTTGAAATTCCATATATTTTTTGCTTCCAGATACCCAAGTCTGCGATTTCTTCTGGCAAATCAACCGACTTATCCGTCTCGCAAACAACCATAATATCCTCGCTCAAGAGCTTGCGCTCCGCCATTTTTTCAATATCCGCAATAATCTGCTCCTTAGCATAGGGCGGATCCAGCAAAACCAGATCAAACTGACCAGTCAACTGCTCTAGCGCTCGACTCGACTCCATCTTGAGTAGCTCAAAGCGCGCTGCTTCCTTAGTCATAGCAATATTTTCCGCCACGATAGCTTGCGCCCGCCGATCTTTTTCAACCAAAACAGCCGACTCCATGCCACGAGACACCGCCTCAATCCCCAGACTGCCGCTGCCTGCATACAGATCCAGCACCCGACCGCCATCAAAATAAGGCCCAATCATATTAAAAATCGCGCCCTTGACCTTATCTGTCGTAGGTCGCGTTGTCTTGCCATCTAATGTCTTGAGGGGTCTGCCCCCGTACTTTCCTGAAACAACTCTCATAAAAAACATTATAACAAAAATATTAAAAAGCTGATAGTAATTGCTAAGGCTGGACTTTATTCTCTAGCAAAAAACGGAAACAAGGCTATTTCCGTTCTAAGTCTGTTTTGGAGTTATTTCGCCGAAGACTAAAATGGTCTGGGACTGGATCGTCCCCTTCCTCGGACCAGGGATGGCAGCGACCAATTCTGGCCAAGCCCATCAGCACCCCCTTGGCCCCGTGTTTTTCGATGGCTTCAATCATGTAATTGGAACAGGTTGGCCGAAAACGGCAGGAAGGTGGAAAGGCAGGGGAAATAAAGCGCTGGTAAAATCGAACCGGCGCTATCAATAGTTTCTTAATCATTTTTTCTTAGTTTTGGTCACAGCCAAGTTATGCAACTGGCTGACTTCCTTTTTACTCAATCGACGTGCTTCACCCGGCTTGAGCCCAGTCAAGTCCAGATATCCAAACTGAGTCCGTGAAAGCTTGTCCACAGGCAACCCCACTGCTTCAAACATCTTCTTGACCTGATGATTACGTCCTTCGTGGATGGTCAACTGAACCACTGAGCGATTTTTCACGGGATCGACCTTGAGAATCTCATAGACAGCTGGCTTGGTTTTCTTGCCTTCAATGACCAGACCACGAGTCAGCGGACGCAGAACTTCCTTATTGGCCACACCCTTGACACGCGCCACATAGACCTTGTCAATTTCATTCCGCGGGTGAATCATTTCATCCGTGAAATCACCATCATTGGTCAAAATCAAGGCACCAGAAGTGTCCCAGTCTAGTCGGCCAACGGGATAAATCCTCTCCTTGACCTGCGGCAACAAATCAACGACTGTCTTACGCCCCTTGTCATCGGTCACACTGGAAATCACCCCGCGCGGTTTATTAAGCAGGTAGTAGACCTTTTCTTCATTGTAGATAGGCTGGCCTTCTACTTCCACTCGGTCGCCCGACTTGATGGTAGTTGCTAGCTCACGCACTACCTGACCATTCACGGTCACCAGCCCCTGCTTGATCAACTCCTCAGCCTTTCTCCGACTGGCAATTCCCGCATGGGCAATGTATTTATTGATTCTCATCGATATTATCCTTTCACAAGATACAAAGACCATTTTCACAACTTTAACAGCTGGAAAAATGGCAAATAGGGAAAG
Source organism: Streptococcus sp. SC1 (assembly GCF_030272855.1). Classification (NCBI taxonomy): domain Bacteria; kingdom Bacillati; phylum Bacillota; class Bacilli; order Lactobacillales; family Streptococcaceae; genus Streptococcus; species Streptococcus sp. SC1. Next base: position 67,495 of record NZ_JAQCMU010000004.1, read on the forward strand.
CAGTGCCTCCCTCAAAGCTTGGAACCGTTCAGAAAACGTCCCTTATAGGATGAACTCATCATTCTCCGAAAAGCTGACTTTCCTCAGCAATGAGCTCCGCTTCGTCCACAATCGGCAATTCGTCCAAATGGTTGATACCCATATAGTCTAAGAAATAGTCCGTCGTCACATAAAGATTGGGACGGCCAATGACTTCCTTCTTGCCATCTTCCCGAATCAATTCAAAAGCTAACAACTTCGAAATCGCCCCGCTGGAATTGACCCCACGAATATCATCGATTTCAACCCTTGTAATGGGCTGCTTGTAAGCAATGATCGATAAGGTTTCCAGTGCTGCTCGGGATAAGCTCTGGTTAATCGGTGCCCGCGAATACTCTCGTAAAATCTCAGCAAATTCAGGCTTGGTGACCAACTTATAGGTCTTTGACGTTTCCAGCAAGGTCAAGCTGGAGTCTGGATTTCCCTGATAGTTCTCCGCCAATTTTTCCAAACTCTGGATGACACCAGTCGGCGGCAAGGAAAGGATTTCTGATAGCTGATGAACTTTCAGACCGTCTTCCCCCGCCACAAAAAGCAGGGCTTCAATCTCTGCTAATTTACTCATTCTTTCTTCCTACTAAATAAATATTTCCAAAGTTTTCCTCCTGAATGACCTGCACTTCCTGCACCTTGACCAACTCCAAAGTTGCCAAAAAGAGCGTAATCACTTCATTCATGTCTTTGGTTTCTGCGAAAATATCCTGCAGGGCAAGGCGTTTGTGAGCCTGACAGCGCTGGCGCACCACTTCCATCATGTCCTCGATCTTATACTCATCTCGCACAATGGTCGTATGACTCTTAGAAAACTCCTCCTGCTTCTTGGTCATCACCTTGGAAAAAGCTAAAAAGAGATCAACGGCCGTCTTGTCGTGCAAGAGTTCAGCGTCTTCATAGACCAGTTCCAGCTTGGGCTTGGAGTAGTAAAGAGCCCGGTCCTCATGCTGGAGGGACATTTTCTGCCCCAGCAGCTTAAACTTCCGATATTCCTCAATCTGACTCAGCAAATCCTGCTCCAGATCGTCCTCCAGGTCCACCTGATCCACCACCTTGGGGAGGAGCTTACGACTCTTGATCAGCATGAGCTGGCTGGCCATGACCATGTATTCTCCCGTTACTTCTAGCTTCATGGCCTGCAGAGTAGATACATAAGCCAGATATTGCTCGATGACCTCGGTAATGGGCACATCGTAAATATCCATCTGATACTTGGATACGAGGTGGAGCAACAGATCCAGCGGCCCCTCAAAATCTTTTAACTTGATATCCATTCTTATCTGTACTTTTCTAATGTAATCACTGTCTTCAAGCCCAGATCACGAGCGATGTCGTAGATACCGACACCCTTTTCCCGCTGGCGCAGGATAAATTGCTCCCGCAGGCTTTGGGCTGATAAGCTGGCCTGCCCCTGCTCTATCAAGAAAGCCTCCAGCTGGCGAAAGCCCCATTGGCGTGAATAGGACTTGCCATTCTTTTCAAATAAATAAGTCCCTGTCAAATAATCGCCCAACTCGCTCGTCAGACTTTCGGGGATCTTAATAATCCGCTTCTGCCCAGCCTTCTCAATCCGTAAAACCTGAAAATCAAGATTGACATCTTCAACCTTGACCTGCAGGATTTCACTTGGCAAGAGACCCATTTCCAAAATCAAGAGCGCTATCAGCCGGCCTTGTGGTACCGTAGAAGCTTCCCAAAAGGCTGACAAGTCCATCAGCTCACTTCCCAGTTCCTTGGAGATAGCGACTTTTGGCAGGGTCAAGCGGTGAAATTCACCAATCATCTTGTTCTCATAAAGATAATAGAGAAATTGATTGACCGCTGAGAGCTTCCGCTTCTGGACAGCTGCCTTGAAATCCTTGATAGAGGCTTGATAAATCCGCAAATTGGTTTCTGTCACCTTGCTGTGGATTTCATTGACAAATTGCTCCAAATCGTAGGAATAGGCTAATTTTGAATTTTCTGAGATATTTTTTTGTTCTAAAAAAGGAGTGATATGTTCTTTCATTTTTTGGAAATCTCATACTGACTCGTGAAGGTATGCATCAACGAGTTAACAGCTTTTAAAATCGACTTTCTAGTAATGATGCCATAAAAATGTTGTTCTTTATCCACAACAGGCAGGAACGACTCATCCACCAACTTGTGTAAAACGTCCTCAATCTTGTAATCTGGCTCGACAGTCAGACCATCCTTTCGTGTCATGTGGACAATATCCATAGACATAAACTCTTCCTCTGCCAGCTCATGCTGCATCCGATAGGCCATGATATCCGTCAGAGAAATGGTGCCAACGAACTTTTTCTCCGCAGTCACCACTGGAATGCGCGAATAGGTCATCTGGCTAAGCAAGAGAATGGCATGATCCACATTGTGCGTGTCAATCATGACCGCCAAATTCTCCCCAGGTGTCAAAAAAGTGTCTTCATGTTGCAACAGATAATCTTCAAATTCCTTAGCAATCATCGGGCAAACTCCTTGGACAAGCTTGGATAGAGCTCATGATTTCGCGTATAGAAATCAATTCTAAAGCGGTCATCGTCAATCTCTACCTTAGCATAGAGACGTTCGTTGATTGAGCCACGAGGTTGGCTAATGGATCCCGGATTGAGGAAGAGAGTCTTCCCTTGCATCCAAGCATCTGGAACATGCAAATGGCCATAGAGACAGATATCTGCCCCCACTTCCTGAGCCCAGAGATCCAGCTTTTGGAAGCTAAAGTTGATATTGAAAAGGTGCCCGTGGGTCTGGGCAATAATGGTCCCATCCAAATCTGTCACCAGCCGCTCTGGATAGCCAGGATAAAAGTCCATATTCCCCGCTACGACATGGATTCCTTCCCAGACTTCATCCTCAAAAGGTAATTCTGAGTCTCCATCATGGAAAATAGCATCGACTTTTCCCAGATAATGATCTTTCATTTCTTCGACAATGGCACGGTCCCCATGGGAATCGCTCATTACGATGATTGTTTGCTTTGCCATGCTGGAAATACCTCCATTAATTTTTGCACTGCTTGCGCACGATGGGACTGGGCATTTTTCTCTTCGATTGTCAGCTCAGCTGACGTTTTTCCTGTCTCTCCGACTAAGAACAAAGGATCATAACCAAAGCCATTTTCACCTTTTGGTTCATGGGCAATGTAGCCTGGCCAATCCGCTTCGACCACCAAGGATTCCTTATCTGGACTTGCGACCACCAGAGTCGTGTGGAAATGAGCAGAGCGGTCTTTAATATCAAAAACCATGGCCAGCTCATGTAGGAGCTTGATATTGTTTTCGTCATCTGTCGCACCAACGCCAGCAAAGCGAGCTGACCAGACACCTGGTAAGCCGCCCAAGACATCCACTTGCAGGCCGGAATCATCTGCCAAAACCATTTTGCCAGTCAACTGGCTGATCGTTTCAGCCTTGAGGCGGGCATTTTCTTCGAAGGTCATGCCTGTTTCGGCTACTTCTGGCAAATCAGGATAGTCATTCAGATTTTCCACCTCATAGCCCAACTTCCCGAAAAGCTTGCGAAACTCTGCTGTCTTGCCCTCGTTTCGAGTAGCAATCAAGAGGGTATCTTTGACATCTTTTGCTCCTAGAAAGGCTTGTAAATCCACACCATTTTGGGGCAGGTAGACATAGAGCAATTTGCCCCCTTCAACCAAAAGAAGGGCTCCCTGTCGCTGCAACAATTCCAACTTTCGGTCCGTTTCTTGGTTTAAAATATCCAACAAGAAGGTCAAAAAGCGAAAGGCTGAGCCATAGCGAATGACCGTGATATTTAAGGGCAGGTCTAGTTCTTCTTCCACCAAAATACTCTCTAAGCGGTCTAAAATATCAGAAGCTTCTGCAGGCACTCGCTCAAATTCACTGTAAGAGGCACTTTGTCCCCATTCAGCTACATACCAGTCAGAGGCATCTTTGTATTCATAAATGTTTTTTGTCATAAGGTCACATGCTCCACATTGACTTTCAGATTCAGCCAGTTTTCTGCGATTTCCGCAAATCTATTAGCATTGGCTGTAGTATAAAAACGATGGTTCAGTTCGTGCTTTTCGCGGCTACGATTGATTTCAAAATAATTGAGCAGAACAGAAATATCCCGTACACATTCAGCTCCGCTATCAATCAGCTTGACGCTCGGCCCCATCATATTTTGAATAATCGGCCGCAACAAAGGATAATGAGTACAGCCCAAGACAAGGGTATCCACCTTGCCCGCCAGAGGATGAAGAGTCTCATAGACTACCTTTTTAGTCAGGCTAGACTGGAGCTCATTTGACTCCACCAGCGGGACAAACTTAGGACAAGCTAAACTCTGCACCTCCATCTCGGGAGATAGAGCCTCAATCTTTTTCCGATAAATATCGGACTGAACCGTCATAGGAGTCCCTATGACCCCAATCTTGCCACCAGTCGTAGATTTGATGGCAGCGCTGGCTCCAGGCAAAATCACACCGAGGACAGGAATGTCCAACTTAGCCTTGACTTCCTCCCAGACAACAGCTGTGGCAGTATTGCAGGCAATCACAATCATCTTGACATCCTTGGTCAAGAGAAAATTGACCAACTGCCAAGTATAGTCTCGAATCTGCTCCGCCGGCCTAGGACCATATGGAGCCCGAGCCGAATCACCTATATAAACCACTTCCTCGTGGGGGAGCTGCCGCATCAATTCACGGACAACAGTCAGACCGCCCACCCCAGAGTCTAAAAATCCAATCGGTCGGTTATCCATATAGTCTTCTTTCTAAAACAAGGGATTGGAAGCCTAGCCCAAATCCCCATTTTTTATATAGAAATCTCCGTCAGCCACCAAAGGGCGGCTGAGAGAAGCTTATTTTTTGTTTTTATTTTTAGCAACCGCTGCTTTTTGTTGGTTGATGATTTGACGGTAAACTTGTTGAACGCGTGCTTCACTTGGTTTTTGACCATTGGCACTGAGCAACATCCGCACTGCTTCTACATTAAGACGTGGATTTTCCGCAAATTCCTTTTCGACCTGACGGCGAAGCAAGTACATACCAAGCAAAATCCCACCAAAGAAAGCCAGCATAATCAATAAAATTGCTAACAATGTATTCATAATAATCCGAACTCCTGTTTCATTTTTTACATTACTCTTAATTATACCAAATTATCTCTATTTTTCAAAATCAAAGCCATAGAGAGTCGCGAAATAATCTTCTGGCCTTTCTGCCCGACGAATCATACGAGCCTGACCATTTTCCTCCAGGAGAATCTCACTAGAGCGCAATTTTGCATTGTATTGGTAGCCCATGGAGAAGCCGTGGGCACCAGTATCGTGAATGACCAGCGTATCGCCAATCTGACTGACAGGCAGCTCCCGCTGGATGGCAAATTTGTCGTTGTTTTCACAGAGGCTGCCGACCACATCGACAATCTCCGTCGATCCTTCTGGCCGATCCATATTGGTAATATGGTGATAAGCTCCGTACATAGCAGGGCGCAGGAGATTAACCGCAGAAGCATCCACTCCCAGATAGGTTCGATAGGTGTGCTTTTTGTGCGTCACCTTGGTCACTAAGAGACCGAAAGGCGCCAGCATAAAGCGCCCCAACTCGGTGAAAATCTTGACCTGCCCCAGACCAGCTGGTGTCAAGATGTCCTCATAAGCCTGACGAACTCCTTGACCGATGACCGCAATGTCATTTTCCTCGCCATCAGGCTGGTAGTTGACTCCGACACCGCCAGACAGATTGATAAAGTCTAGCTTAATCCCTGTTTCTTCTAGAACCTCAACGGCTAACTCGAAAAGCTGACGAGCCAGCGCTGGATAGTAGTCATTGCTGACAGTATTGGAGGCCAAAAGAGCATGGATACCGAATTTCTCTGCCCCCAGCTCCTTGAGCTCTTTGAAAGCCTGAATCAGCTGGTCTTTGGTCATACCAAACTTAGATTCTTCTGGATGATCCATAATGCTAGTGCCCAGCTCAAAGACACCACCGGGATTATAGCGGCAAGAGATCACCTTGGGAATCCCAGCTACTTCCTTCAAGAAAGCCACATCTTCGTAAGCATCTAGATTGATGGTCGCTCCCAGCTCCCGCGCCAGACGAAACTCCTCGACTGGCGTATTATTGGACGAAAACATGATTTCATCCCCAGCAAAGCCCAGCTTTTGGCTCATGAGCAGCTCCACATAGCTAGCACAGTCCACCCCGCAGCCCTCTTCCTTGAGGATTTTTAAAATAGCAGGGTTTGGTGTCGCCTTGACGGCAAAATATTCCTTAAAACCAGAATTCCAAGCAAAAGCCTCATACAAAGCCCGCGCTCTCGCTCGAATCCCCTTCTCATCGTAAAGATGGAAAGGCGTTGGAAACTGCGCGGTCAGCTCCGCCAAGCGCTCACGACTGATAAATGGAGTTTTCATACACGCTCCTACTTTCTATTTTACTGACAATATTATACCACAAGTGTAGGTTGGGGAGGAGAAAAAATAGGCTCCAGAATTTCTATAATGGTTTTATCCATCGCAGAAACCCGAGAGCCTGTAAATCATAAAATGAGCAAAATTTATATTGAATAAGTTAGGAGTTATTACCTTATATTCGTGCTCTGAACTCGTTGGTCGGTTCAACCCCCAACTCAATCCCCCCAATAACTGAGAAGAAGGCTGCAATGTTGTACTTCTCAGCTCGGTTCGAACTTACAGAATTTATTGTGTAGTAAGATGCTTTCTAAAAAGTTGATTTTTCCAGTACAATATAAATCATAGTTTAGAAATAGGAAATTAAATTCGTTACTTGTTCTAATACCTTTGAAAATGAGGTATATCATTGATACTATAAAAATGAATTTAACAAATAATATTTGGATATATAAGGGATAAATACAACTAATGTCAACTTCATAAATTTTGGCGAGAAACCTCTGAATAATAAATTGGAATTTTAATTATATTTCCAAATAAATTTATTTTTTTAAACTTTACTTTAGGAACTAAATTCAGACCTCTATATTTATCATTTAAAATATCTTCTAACTTATAAGAGCAAGAATCCTTCTTTAATAGTTGTTTATAATGCTGTGTCAATAAAATGAAACTATCTGAAAAATAATCCACTGAATAATTGGTTAAAGTAAAAAATAATATTTTATTTGGTCTGATTCCGCTATATTTATGATCAAAATATTTGTCAAAGACATTCTCTACAGTTAAATTTTTCATAGCATCTTTATTTTGTGCAGCACCTTTAGACAATAATTTTTTTAAATTTCTTATATCGTTTACAGAATCAACAGGAAGTTTAAATTTTAATTCAATAGTATGAACTATATTTGCTTTTTTATCATATACAATTAGATCTTCTCCTGGGCTACCATTTTTATCAATGTCAAAATCATACATATCTGATTTCATAGACTTAAGTTCATTAATTTGATGTAACTCTAGTTTCTTTTGTTCATTTTGATAGAATGAGTGATTTTTAATACTTAATAATTTCAAAATATTCTTATCTAATCTTTGAGTATTAAATAAACTTACTGATAGAATTAATTTCCCTTTTACTGGAATAAAGTAAGATAGTATAGGATCACTATCTATTGATTTAAAATCATATATTAAAAAATCTATAATATGGTTAATTTTTTCGTAGCATAATTCTGGAATTACTCGACACAACTTTGCAACCCATTCACTTTTTTCTAACTCAATGTACCCAATTTCATTTGTGACCATAATTGGTTTTAAATACTCAAATTCTATAATATGATCTATTCCTTTACAAAATTTTTTATAATCTTTTAAGGTGAAATTATTTATGTTAAAATCAACTGTCAAATCAAATATCTTGTCTGTTATATCTTGCAACTTTGTGGCTCCCGCTATTGCGCGTTGTTGTTCTAACATATGCCAATAACCATTATATATATCATTTATTTTATACTCATCTTTCTTATATTCAAAACGAATAGCCTGGTTTTGAAAGACGACATTCACAACTTTAATTTTATAAAGTTGAATAAAATCCTCAAATTCCAAATAATCTGATATCCTTTGGAGCAATAAAATTAGGTCAATAACTTCTATTTTCTTACTATCTACTTGTGACGTCTCATCGAGATTATGAAATATAAAAGGTATCGATTTTTGAATTATTCTAACAATTTTTTCACTGTCTAGATATATATCTTCCGTTTTGAAAAGTGAAAATAATTTCCCTCTTGAAATAAAAATGGAGGTCTCAAGTCTAGAAATTAAAAATTTTACTGCATCATCTCTATTCATTTTAAACAAATCATGATTTAATATTTCTTTTTTTATTTCACTTTTTTTACTTTCTAATTGCTGTAAAATAGTATTGATCATACTGATTCCTCCTATGCTTTCCAAATGATATCAATTATAACACAGAAACACGGCGTTCCGCCGTGTTTCTGTGTTTATTTCACCAGCTTCTTCATCTCATCAATACGCGCTACTGTCGCGTCGTACTTGGCTTGGTAGTCGGCTTGTTTGTCGCGTTCTTTTTGGACGACTTCTGGTTTGGCATTGGCTACGAAGCGTTCGTTAGAGAGCTTCTTACCGACCATATCCAGTTCTTTTTGCCATTTAGCCAGTTCCTTGTCGAGACGAGTCAGTTCTTCTTCGACATTGAGGAGGTCTGCAAGTGGCAAGTAGATTTCTGCTCCTGTGATGACGCTTGACATAGCCAGTTCAGGTGCAGGGATGGTTGATGCGATTTCCAAATGTTCTGGATTTGTGAAGCGTTTGATATAGTTGACATTGCTGTTAAAGAAGGCTTCCAAGTCGCTATCGCTTGTCTTAACAAGGATGGTGATAGGTTTGCTTGGTGCAACGTTTACTTCAGCACGCGCATTACGAACCGCACGGATCAAGTCTTTGAGACTTTCCACACCAGTGTGAGCCGCAAGGTCTTCAAAGGCTGGATTGACAGTTGGGTATTCTGCTGTAACGATAGAACCTTCTGAGATTTGTCCAAAGATTTCCTCTGTCACGAATGGCATGATTGGGTGAAGGAGACGAAGGATCTTGTCCAAAGTATAAAGGAGAACAGAACGTGTGATGACTTTCTCTTCTTCATTATCGCTATAAAGGACTTCCTTGGTCAACTCAACGTACCAGTCCGCAAACTCATCCCAGATGAAGTTGTAGAGGATGTGTCCAGCAACACCAAACTCAAATTTATCAAAGTTTTCAGTGACTTTTCCGATCGTTTCATTGAGATTGTGAAGAATCCAGCGGTCTGTGACATTTCCAGCTTCCTTGTTAACAACTTTTTCCACATTGGCAGTTGCTTGCTCAAGGGTCAATCCTTCATTGTTCATGAGGATATAGCGAGAGATGTTCCAAATCTTGTTAATGAAGTTCCACGAAGCATCCATTTTCTCGTAAGAGAAGCGCACGTCTTGACCAGGTGCAGAACCGTTTGAAAGGAACCAACGAAGGCTATCTGTTCCGTACTTATCAATAACATCCATTGGATCAATCCCGTTACCGAGAGATTTCGACATCTTGCGTCCTTGCTCATCACGAATGAGACCATGAATCAAGGCATTTTTGAATGGCGACTTGCCAGTAAATTCCAAACCTTGGAAAATCATCCGAGACACCCAGAACGGAATAATATCATAACCAGTCACCAAAGTTGATGTTGGATAATAACGTTTAAAGTCTTCTGAGTCGACATCCGGCCAGCCCATGGTAGAGAATGGCCAAAGAGCCGAACTGAACCAAGTATCCAAGACGTCTTCGTCTTGAGTCCATCCGTCACCATCCGGAGCTTCCTCACCGACGTACATTTCACCCTCAGCATTGTACCAAGCAGGGATTTGGTGACCCCACCAGAGCTGACGAGAGATTACCCAGTCATGGACATTTTCCATCCATTGGAGGAAGGTATCGTTGAAACGAGGTGGGTAGAATTCTACCTTGTCGTCTGTATCTTGGTTGGCAATGGCATTCTTGGCCAATTGGTCCATCTTAACGAACCACTGAGTAGACAAGCGTGGCTCAACCACTACACCTGTACGCTCTGAGTGACCAACACTGTGGACACGTTTTTCGATTTTAACAAGAGCACCGATTTCTTCCAACTTAGCAACGACTGCCTTACGTGCTTCAAAACGGTCCATGCCCGCAAATTCGAAGGCCAAGTCGTTCATAGTTCCGTCGTCGTTCATAACATTGACTTGTGGCAAGTTGTGTCGTTGACCAACCAAGAAGTCGTTTGGATCATGGGCAGGTGTGATTTTCACGACACCTGTACCAAACTCAGGATCAGCGTGCTCATCCCCAACGATTGGAATCAATTTATTAGCGATTGGAAGGATAACATTTTTACCAATCAAGTCCTTGTAGCGTGGGTCTTCTGGATTGACCGCAACCGCAACGTCCCCAAACATGGTCTCAGGACGAGTGGTCGCCACTTCAAGGGCGCGTGAGCCATCTTCTAGCATGTAGTTCATGTGGTAGAAGGCACCTTCAACATCCTTGTGAATCACCTCGATATCAGAAAGGGCTGTGCGAGCTGCTGGGTCCCAGTTAATGATAAACTCACCACGGTAGATCCAGCCTTTCTTGTAAAGGTCGACAAAGACCTTGCGAACAGCTTTTGACAAGCCTTCGTCAAGGGTGAAACGCTCACGAGAGTAATCTACAGAGAGGCCCATTTTGCCCCATTGTTCCTTGATGGTAGTAGCATATTCGTCTTTCCATTCCCAGACTTTCTCGAGGAATTTTTCACGACCGAGGTCATAGCGGGAAATGCCTTCACCACGCAAGCGCTCCTCAACTTTAGCTTGAGTAGCAATCCCAGCATGGTCCATCCCTGGAAGCCAAAGCGTATCAAAGCCTTGCATGCGTTTTTGACGGATGATGATATCCTGAAGAGTCGTATCCCAAGCGTGACCAAGGTGAAGTTTACCAGTTACGTTTGGCGGTGGAATGACGATTGAATAAGGCTTAGCCTTTTGATCGCCTGAAGGCTTGAAAACATCCGCATCAAGCCATTTTTGGTAACGACCAGCCTCAACCTCGGCTGGATTGTATTTAGGTGAAAGTTCTTTAGACATGTGTGTGCTCCTTAATTAAAATCTCTTTTAGGCAAAGAATATACTTCTTCTCCTCAATATTAGTATCTATAATAATCTTCAGTTCTGTACTTAATATTAATGCTAGAATTAACAATGTGGCAAATAAACTTCTTAAATCTTTTGTTTCAGGCAAAATTAGCCAATATAGCATACCATCTATACCATAATACATAGAAAGACATAAGAAACCAATATAGATCCCTTCAAAGATTGGCATTTTTTTAAAATTTTTAGTAAAGCTTCTAAAATAGAATACACTTGCTATCATAAAAAATGATGATAGTGCAAGTACTATCCCTTGAGTTAAGTCAGTTATTTTGAACAGAATTAATAAAGAATTAGATAGAGAAGTAATAATAAGAATAAAGTATATAAAACTATTAAATATATCGAGTTTTATCTCGCGTTTTGATCTTTCCCAGTCATATTTTAAAAGTAGTTCTAAGTATTTTGTTAATACATTTACACTTTTAGTTGAATAATCGAAATTATCAACTAATCTCCAAATATGACCATCATTCATATAAAATTCATATGTATCTTCTTTAGATATATATCTACCATATGGATTTAATTGTGTTTCGAGTCTATTTATTGCAAAGAAGCGATTCTTCCCACTCAATAAATCAACTATAATTGACTTTATCTCCTTTCTCCACTCTGAACGTTCTTTCGTTATAAAATCTAATTTATTCTTTTTAGTGTTATTTATAAATAACAAAACTGCACTTAATACAGCTCCTATTCCTGCTCCACTAAGTAGGGTAATAATCTGACCCACTTCCAATATTTACCACCTACTCTCAAATACTAGTATTATATCTCAACTGTTCGAAATTTTCGAACGGTTCAACTAACAACTTTTTCCTCCCACTCACTCCTCAGCAAGCCATAAGCCAATTCTGCACAGCGATTACCCTGAGCATCTTTGCGGTCTCGGATGCGAGCTTCAAGGGTAAAGCCAAGTTTCTCAGCGACCCGCTGACTTTGTTTATTGTAATCAAAGCATCGAATTTCAACCTTGTGGAGTTTAAGAATGGTAAAAGCAACTTCTATCAAAGCACTGACGGCTTCTGGCACATAACCCTTCCCCCAATAATCTGGATGCAGGAGGTAGCCAATTTCAAAGACATCATCTTCATGGCGATGATTGAAGTCACAAGAGCCAATGACTCGGTCATCCCCCTTAACTGTAATGCCATAGCCAGACGGAAGTTCCTTCTTTTCTAGATTTTCAAAATAGCGATTTTCAAAATAATCACGCTCTGCTTCCAAGCTTTCTACAGGAGGAAAGCCAGCTGGATAACAGACTTCAGGCAGACCAGCATAAGCAAACATATCCTCCACATCATCTGCCGTTCGCTGACGCAATATCAACCGCTCAGTTTCCAATCTTGGCAACTCTTTGCCATTATAAGATTCAAGAAGTTTCATTCACCCCTCCTTTCCGCAACATAAAAATAATCCCTTCCTAGTCAGACTAGAAAGGGACGAATGTGTTTATCCGCGGTACCACCCAATTTCGGGCAAGCGCCCGCTGCTTTGTTTATTTCAATTTTTCATCTCATCAGCAACCAGCTTTGACACATTTGTGGACTTCTCAGCGCCGCCACTTTCTGTAAAATGCTTGACTCAAAACACCTCTGATGAACTTATTCTATCACCTTTCCAGTGAAAAATCAATAATTTCTCTCACCCAAAAGTCCGTCTGGCAGATCGTGAAATCCTTGGCCCGCCTGATAGTTGGCGAATTTCCCTAAAAGGAACTGGTAAGCATCGAGACGACTTTCATAGCGAATCGCCGCTTCCTTGGCCCGCTCATCCTGGTCCGCCTCATAGACCGCTTGACTCTCCTTGAGGGCCATCTCGTTAATCATGACCTGGGTCTTGACCCAAGCTTCAAACTCCTGTAAAAATTCCTGTTCGTAACTCATTTTTCTCACTTTCTAACTGCAAATACCTAGTCCAAATCTCGGTAAAAATCACTGTCAATGTCACGGAAGGGCTGAATGTCCTGTACATACTCCAGCACCCCCTGAAATTCACCAGCCTCATCTCGCACTGCCGCATAGGTCACATGGACAAACTTGCCCCGAGACTCCGACTTGAACCACATCTCAAACTTGTCCCGCTCTCCCTCACGCAGAGCCTTGAAAATCCGCCGCACCTTATCCAAAAGCTTGGGTGGGTGGCAGAGCTCGACATTGCGCCCTATCTGGGAAGGCGTCCGCTTGAAAATCATCTCGTCCGCCGGCACGCTGTCATTATAATACTGGAAAATATCGTCCTTATTGACAAAGGTAATCTCCATGGGCAGATGATCCAAAATCAGATTGGCCTCCGCCACCGACAGATAGCCATGACCAAAAGGCTGCTGGGAGTCCCGATTGAAGGCTTGCTCCTTCTTTTCCTTAGGCTTAAAGGAAATGGTGACCTGACCATCTGGCGTATCAATGACCTGCTCAAATCTGCCATCACTAGTCTGCTCCGTACTGGCTGGCGCTTCGCTTCCTTCATCATCAGCATCCCCAGCTTCCTCCTCCAAAAATGAGTGCCGCGCAGGAATCCATTTTTCCGTTGGCTTGATAATGGCATAGCCATAAGCATCGCTCTCCTCAGCAATCTTGAGCCAGTCATCCTGAGTAAAGGATTCGAGGAGAATCATAAGAAGGATAGACTCTTCCTTGAAAATCATAGCTTCAAACTCAGCAGCAAAAGTCTCAAACTTGTCCTTGACTTCTTGAATCGAAGTATCAGGCAGCTGCTCTGCAGCAATCTTAGCCTCTTGGAAAAGGTCACGAATCTGGTCATCTACCCCCCACATGACCTTGGGCGGCGAATCGTGGCCGTAGCTCTCCATGATGGGAAACATGAGCTCTTCCTTGCGCTGATAGTGGATATCAAACTGTCCCACCAAACCCAGCTGGCGTTGGAGACCCTTGCGGATTTCAGGAAGAAGCTCCTCATCTTCTGTGCTTTCATAGGTAGATAGGAGCCTGCGAACCCGCATGAGGGCAGCCCGCAAGGCTAAATTTTCCTGCTTGAAGATCTGAACCGGATGGCCTGGATGGTCGGTATCAACCACCTCCACATTCTGAATGGCACCTTTAAAGAGGTTGGCATGGACATTGCAGAGGGACATGACATCTTCAAAGGTCACACCTGTATCTGAGTTCATCAGCTCATGCTCCATCAGGCTGATCTCGATAGCGGACACACCAGCAAAATGCTCATTGAAGAGCTCCTGAACGGACTCCGCCGAAGCTCCATTATGTAGGTCCAGCAAGATTGACTTGAGGACTTCAATGCGTTCAGTAGCCATTTCTAAATCCCCACCACTTCATAGCCGTTTAATTCCAGCGTTTGCTTGATTTTATCCAGGTCAATGCCATTCATGCTGGCTCCTTTTTTGATAGAAACCATGCGCCCGACAGTATTTCGCATGACAGGATTGGCCAGAGGCTTAAAGCCCAACTCGACCAAGACATCTAAAACTTCGGGCTGCTTCTCAATCACTTCTGCCACTGGAATAGATAAATCAATCACATTATCCATATGCCCTACCTCCGTGTATTTTATATTATTATATCACAAAAGATGCGTCCAATAAAAATCCTTTCCACGCTTGCTCAAATTCGATCTTAGAGAATATAACAAATTCTAATAGACTATAAGTTATTGTTATAAGGGCACTGACAAACGGAGTTTCACAAAGAAAAGCCAGTCCTATCAAGAATTTCTGAGATTTCTTTCACAAACTCCTGCCTTTTGCCAGATTACAGCTTCATTGAAAACGCTTTATTATAGTGATATAATGATTTTAAATACAGAATAAAGGAGATGTCCTATGTCTATTACAAAATTGTTGAACATCAAGTACCCTATTTTCCAAGGTGCTATGGCTCAGATTTCCCACTACCAACTGGCGGCAGCTGTTTCAGAAGCTGGCGGACTGGGAATCATTGCTTCGGGTGGAATGACGGGTGAGCAGTTGCGCGAAGAAATCCGTGAACTGCGTAAATTGACTGACAAGCCATTTGCCGTCAATGTTATGCTTATGATGAAAAATATCAAGGATATTGTGACAGTCATCATTGAAGAAAAAGTTCCTGTCGTAACGACTGGGGCTGGTACACCAAAATTCATCATGCCTTATCTGAAAGAGGCAGGTATCAAGGTAATCCCTGTTATTGCCAGTGTCAAACACGCACAAAAAATGCAAGAGCTCGGAGTTGATGCCGTGATTGCTGAAGGTTCTGAAGCTGGTGGCCACATCGGTGAAACAAATACCATGGCTCTCATTCCTCAGATTGTTGACTCCGTTGATATTCCAGTCATCGCTGCAGGTGGGGTTGCCGATGGTCGTGGTCTCGCTGCCGCTTTTGTCCTTGGTGCACAAGGGGTTCAGATGGGAACGATCTTCCTAGCTTCAGAAGAATGCCCAATTTCAGCAGGTTACAAGGATGCCATTGTCGCAGCCAATGACACTGCTACTGCCGTGACTGGTCGTATTGCTGGTGCACCAGTTCGTTGTATCCGCAATGAAATGACTGACCACTATATCGAACTAGAAAACAAAGGCACCAATCGTGACGAACTCGAAGAAATCACCATCGGTTCTCTTTCTAAAGCTGTTTACGAAGGAGATACCGTACATGGCTCTATGATGAGTGGCCAAATCGCTGGCTTAGTCAAGGAAATTCGTCCATGTAAAGAAATCCTCGATACAATCGTTGCCGATGCTCAGAAGGTTCTCCAAAACACTGAAATCAAGCTATAATCCTCTAACTCAAAAGAGAGTGGGACAGAAATCGGTAATTCGTTAGAATTCGATTTCGTCGTCCCACCTCCGCACAGTTGAGTAGGGCTGTAAAAGCTGATGAAATCAGCGTAATAGAGCCCACTCAACCACTGCGTCTTGCTCGACAATCTAAAGACAATTGAGAGGCTAGGACTTTTATCCCAGCCTCTTTTGCTGTTCATTTAGGCTTATTTTTCAACAAATCACTCTTTTACTTGACTTTTTTGACCAATTTCACCACCGCTTCCGTCCGAGCGGTATGGGGAAACATATCAACCGACTGGATGTAGTGGACATCGTATACTTGACATAGCTTGACCAAATCGCGCGCCAAGGTTGAGACATTGCAGGAAACATAGACCATCTTTTCAGGTGCATAGCGGACAATCGTTTCCAGCAGCTTATCGTCCAGACCTGTTCGCGGCGGATCGACAATCAAGGCATCCGCCCGATAACCATCCGCGTACCAGCGAGGAATAATCTCCTCTGCCGTTCCAGCCTCGTAGAGCGTATTGTCAAAGCCCATCCGTTTTGCATTGCGCTTAGCGTCTTCAATGGCCTCAGGGATGATGTCCATGCCCCGCAGAGACTTGACCCTTTTAGCAAAGGCAAAGCCGATGGTCCCTACCCCACAATAGGCATCAATCAAATGGTCCTCAGCCGTCACATCCAAAGCCTTGACCGCTTCCGCATAGAGTACCTCGGTCTGCTCAGGATTGAGCTGATAAAAAGCCCGAGGCGACAGGGAGAACTCATAGTCCAGCACTCCTTCTTGGATGGCTTCCTCGCCCCAGATAATCTCTGTCTTATCCCCATAAATCTCACTGGACTTGCTCGTATGATAATTAACCGCCACTGTCTCCAGCTCAGGAAATTCAGCTACTAGGTCTCGAACGACTGGAGAAAAGTCTAGCTTGCGCCCTGTTACAAAAATCATCTGCACCTGACCCGTCTTTCTGGCCCTGCGAATCATGACGGTACGCACTCCAGCAGTCTTGCGCTCATCATAGATAGGCAGCCTGTATTTACCTAAAAGCCGAGCTACCTTATTAACAATAGCCTGCGTTACCTTGTCCTGAACCAGACAGTTTTTCAGCGAGACCAGATAGTGGGAATTTTGGGCATAGAGCCCCGCCTTGACCTCATCCTTAAACTTGCGAGTCTGAAACTGCAGCTTGGCCCGGTAATAGAGCGGCTCCTGCATGCCAATGGTTGGACGAATCTCGTAGTTTTCGTGGCCAGCTGGCGCAAATTTTTTCAAGGCCTGACGCAGCAAATCTTCCTTAAACTCCAACTGCTTGTCATAGTGGAGGTGCATGATTTGACAACCTCCGCAGCTTTCATAAATCTCACAAGGCGCTTCCACCCGAAATTTTGACCGCTTATTGATGGTCAAGAGCTTGGCTTCAATAAAATTCCGCTGCACCTTGGTCACCTGACAGTAGACTTCCTCGCCTTTCAAAGCACCGGGCACAAAGACCAGCGTTTTCTTATAAAATCCAATTCCTTCCCCATTAATCCCCATTTTCTTAATTTTCAAAGGGATTCTTTGTTTCACTTTTACATTCATGCCTCTATTATACCACGCTAGAGTCGATTCGTTGAGAATATGTTACAATAAAAGTATGAAAGCAGAAAAAATATCTCTTCCACTCGCACATTTCCCTGAGCAAATCCGAACTTATCTAGAGGGAGCCAACTTTTACGACAGCTCCTCACATTCAAGCGCCCGTGTTTTCTATGTTGATACGGGCTATTATTTGAAAATCGACCAAAAAGGCAAGTTAGCTCAAGAAGCCACACTTGCCAAATGGTTTGAAGAGCAAGGGCTCGGTGTGCCTGTCATTCACTACCTGTCAGCAGACCATGACTTCCTGCTGACTAGAGAAGCCGAGGGCAAGGACGCCCTAACCTTTCTCCAACAGCCAGAAGAGCTTTGCCAAACAATGGCTGCCGCACTCAAAAAACTTCACAGCATCCAACCCCAGCATTTCCCAATCCAGCATCGCCTCCAACACTATAAAGAGCAGGCAGAGGAAAATTATCAGAAAGGTTGCTTTTATCAAAAAGCTTTACTGCCCCAATTTCATATCCAAAGTCGTGAGGAAGCCTACCAGCTTATTCAAGAACAGGGGCATCTACTAACGACGGACGCCTTGATTCACGGAGATGCCTGCTTGCCTAATTTCATTCTGAAAGACGCAGCAAGCTTTTCCTGCTTCATTGATGTTGGCCTCGCTGGCCTCAGTGATCGCCACATTGACCTTTACTGGGCGATCTGGTCCCTTACTTATAATTTATCTGACCCCAAATACGCAGAGCTCTTTCTTGACTACTATGGCCGGAAGGATGTTGATACAGACAAACTGCGCTTGATTGCTGCCTTTGAAGCATTTGGCTAAAAGAAAGGATTTTACCAAAATCTCTTATGAAAATCACAAAAATCGAAAAGAAAAAACGGCTCTACCTCTTGGAGTTGGACGACAGTGAAAAGCTCTATGTTACAGAAGACACCATCGTTCGTTTCATGCTGTCTAAAGGGATGGAAATCACGGAGCAAGAGTTGAAAGAGATTCAAACTTACGCCCAATTTTCCTATGGAAAAAATCTAGCCCTCTATCATCTCTCCTTCAAGCAAAGGACTGCCAAGGAAGTCAAGGACTACTTAATACAGCACGACATCCAACCAGACATCATCAGCCAAGTCTTGGACGCTTTGAAAAAAGAAAATTGGATCAACGACAGAAAATATGCCAATTCTTATATCCAATCCAACCTTCTCACTGGTGACAAGGGCGCTTTTGTTCTCAAACAAAAACTCAGTCAAAAAGGGATTTCTAGTACTATCATAGAAGAGGAATTAAACCAGTTTGATTTCACTGAATTAACAGGTAAGGTTGCCGAAAAGTTACTCAAAAAATACCAGGGAAAACTGCCCAGCAAGGCCTTGCAAGATAAAATCCTCCAAGCTCTGATAAACAAAGGATTTTCTTATGGACAAGCCAAAACCGCCTATCAGCATTTGGAAATCGAAGAAGACCAGGAAAACCAACAAGAACTGCTCTATAAAGAGCTAGACAAGCAATACCGCAAGTACTCCAAAAAGTATGAGGGCTACGACTTAAAACAGCGTTTGACCCAAGCTCTGGCTCACAAAGGCTATGATTTTTCGGACATTGCCAGCGCTCTGAGAGAATATCTTTAAGATTTTCTATGAAAACTTAGGCATTTTTATGAAAATATGTTACAATAAAGAGGATAAACTTAAAAATTGTAGAAAGTTGGTAGGTTATGAAACTTCCCAAAGAAGGCGACTTTATTACAATTCAAAGTTATAAGCATGATGGGAATCTTCACCGCACTTGGCGAGATACCATGGTACTAAAGACAACAGAAAATGCCATTATTGGCGTTAATGACCACACACTGGTAACAGAAAGTGATGGCCGGCGCTGGGTAACACGAGAGCCTGCCATTGTCTATTTTCATAAGAAATATTGGTTTAATATCATTGCCATGATTCGTGATAATGGCACTTCATACTACTGCAACCTTGCCAGCCCTTATTATCTGGACAATGAAGCCCTCAAGTATATCGACTATGATTTAGATGTCAAGGTCTTCACAGACGGAGAAAAACGGCTGCTTGATGTGGAAGAGTATGAGCGTCATAAAAGGCAAATGAACTATTCGGATGATTTGGATTTCATTCTCAAGGAAAACGTCAAGATTCTGGTTGACTGGATCAACAACGAACGCGGTCCCTTCTCCGATGCTTATGTGAAAATTTGGTACAAACGTTATGTTGAACTAAAGAATCGATAAAGTTGTCAAAGAGCGCAAGCTCTTTTTTCTTGTTTTCTTTCTCAAAAGACCTTCGTCCAGCAAAAAAGCAATTTCTTGCAATTCCTACTTATTTCTTGTATGATAGAACCATCAATGCTGCTAGTAAAGCACTAGAGGACCAATTTCTGGTCCTCCACAGCAAAATTTCCAGAAAGGAATGAGTCTCATGGCTTTTACCAATACTCGTGGTCGCTATGCCAGCTTTGGCGCTATCACTAGCCTTCCAGATGATGTGATTGACACTTTCTGGTACATTATCGACAACTTCCTTAAAGATGTCTTCCCTTTGAATAATCTGATTCGCTTCGAGTTGATCAATAACCAAGGGAAGCTGACTTTTCGCTTCTCTGAGGACCATCTCGATACACTCATCTCCTTTGATTTCACCTATAAATTTGACCCCTTCTACCCTCGCATGATCTACGTTGTGGATAATAACGGCAGAGAGACGGTCATGTTAGCCGATGAATACTCTATGTTTTAAGAAAGCAAAATCCAGTTGAGACACCATCACTATGAGCGGTTCTTCAACTGGATTTTTTTATTTTTTGTAAATCATTTTGATATGAGGCGTCGATTCAAAGATAAAGGGCTCTCCTTGAGTCACAAAACCGAATTTTTCATAAAGCCCCACGACTTGCTCCTGAGCTTCAATTTCAATCATTTTTCCCGGCCACTTTTTCTCACAAAGAATCAATATTTCCTCTACCAATCTATTCCCTAGGCCCTTTCCCCGGGCTGACGGGGCCGTCACAAGGCGGCCAAAAACGACTTTTTCATCTTCCTCAAACACGCGGGCGTAGGCATCTACTTCCTCTTGCTCATTTACATGGAAAAGGTGCACAGCTGTTAGATCTTTTTCATCCAATTCATGATAGATTCGCTCTTGCTCGACGACAAAGGTATCGATCCGCAGTTTTAAAAGCTTGTAAAATTCTAGTATATCCAACTCTTGCAAATATTTTTTATGCCACATGCTTGTTTCCGTCCTTGCTTTATTATATAATCATTGTAAATGCAACTATCAAAGGAGTTCTTATGGATTATCGTCAGTTATTTCGTCAAATGGGATTTATCTCCCGTCAAGCTATGATGAGAATGAACCAAGAAGCTAGCCAATACGGGCTTGATAATAATCTCTTTCTCATTCTTACTCGCATTGTCGAACACCCCGCCATCCATCAATCTCAGCTAGCAGAGCTGGTTCAGATTGACAAGACTACTCTAAGCCGCTCTCTACAAAAGCTGGAAGAACGAGGATTGATTATCAAAAAGACCAAGCAAGAGAATAAGAAATTCAAGGAGCTCTATCCACTGACTCCTGCACTAAAAGTATATGATAAGCTGATTGGCTATGAGGACAGATATATTCAGGCTAGTCTGCATCAACTGACTTCATCTGAACTCTTTCAGTTGGATCATATCTTACAGAAAATCCAAAACTCCCAACAAGAAGAAGTATAACACAAAATAGTTGCATTTGCAACTATATGACGTTAAAAACTAAAGCTATTAAAAGCGGCTGCTTGCAAGTAACTGAGTGAGTCCTCCTAGTCTCTGCAAGCAAAACCGCCTTAATAGCTTCTTAAGTTAGTTGATTGAAATCCCAGATCTGATCCATCCAGCCTTCATAGAAATCAGGCTCGTGGCAGACCATGAGAATGCTGCCCTTGTATTCTTTCAGAGCGCGCTTGAGCTCCTCTTTGGCATCTACATCCAAGTGGTTGGTCGGCTCGTCCAGAACCAGAACATTATTTTCTCGGTTCATGAGGAGACAAAGTCGGACTTTGGCCTGCTCCCCACCTGAAAGAACCTGGATCTGGCTCTCGATATGCTTGGAAGTCAAGCCACATCTGGCCAGAGCAGCTCGAACTTCTGCTTGATTAAGGGCTGGAAAGGCGTTCCAGACTGCTTCCAGCGGTGTCTGACGATTGCCGCCTTCCACTTCCTGCTCGAAATAGCCCAGCTCCAGATAGTCTCCGCGCTCGACTTGACCTGCGATAGGCGGGATAATCCCCAGCAAACTCTTGAGCAGGGTTGTTTTCCCAATCCCGTTTGCTCCGATGATGGCCACCTTCTGATTGCGTTCAAAGGTCAGGTTAAGGGGTTGAGTTAGAGGCCGGTCGTAGCCAATCTGCAAATCCTTGGCTTGGAAGATAAAGCGGCCAGGTGTACGGGCAGGCTTGAAGTCAAAGGAAGGCTTAGGCTTCTCACTTTGCAGCTCAATAATGTCCATCTTATCGAGTTTCTTTTGGCGAGACATGGCCATATTACGGGTCGCTACACGAGCTTTATTACGAGCTACAAAGTCCTTAAGGTCCGCAATTTCCTTCTGCTGGCGCTCGTAGGCTGCTTCCAACTGAGATTTTTTCATCTCATAGACCTCTAAGAACTGGTAATAATCCCCAGAATAGCGGGTCAACTGCTGATTTTCCACATGGTAGACGATATTGATCACATTATTCAAGAAAGGGATATCATGGGAGATCAGGACAAAGGCATTTTCATAGTTTTGGAGGTAGCGCTTGAGCCAGTCAATGTGCTCCGCATCCAGATAGTTGGTTGGCTCGTCCAAGAGCAGGATATCTGGTTTTTCCAGAAGCAGCTTGGCCAAAAGAACCTTGGTCCGCTGCCCGCCAGATAGCTCTGTCACATCACTCTCCATACCGTAGTCCATGACGCCAAGAGCCCGTGCGACCTCATCAATCTTGGCATCTAGCGTATAGAAATCTCGGCTCTCCAAGCGGTCCTGCAGTTCGCCTACTTCTTCCATGAGGGCATCCACATCCGCTCCATCCTCAGCCATGCTCATGTAGATTTCATTGATACGGGCCTCAGTCTTGAACAGCTCGTCAAAGGCTGTCCGCAGCACATCGCGGACAGTTTGGCCCTGCTCCAACACAGCATGCTGGTCCAGATAGCCAGCCGTCACATACTTGGACCACTCGACCTTGCCTTCATCCGGCAGCATTTTACCCGTCACAATGCTCATAAAGGTTGACTTTCCCTCACCATTGGCACCGACTAGACCAATATGCTCCCCCTTGAGCAGGCGGAAGGATACATCCTCAAAAATAGCCCGGTCACCAAAACCGTGGCTGAGATTTTTCACTTCTAAAATACTCATCTTTTCTCCTCTACATTGATTGCAGTTCCTTGATTATACCATCTTAGGAAGCCAATTGGCAAGAAAATAAAAGAGGCTGGGACAAAAGTCCTAGCCTCTCAATTGTCTTTGGATTGTCGAGCAAGACGCAGTGGTTGAGTGGGCTCTACTACGCTGATTTCATCAGCTTTTACAGCCCTACTCAACTGTGCGGAGGTGGGACGACGAAATCGAATTCTAACGAATTACCGATTTCTGTCCCACTCTCTCTAACTTTATAAAACTTTTGCGCTAGTGCGGGTAATATCTTCTACTTTTATATTGTGTGCTTCAAACTTGGACTTCAAGGAAACCAAGTCAATATCTCCGTCAATTTGTACCTCAATGACAACTTTACCGTCCTTACGAGGAATATTGACCGTGTTTGAAATATTGAGGTTTTCTTCGACAAGCAAGGCGATAATATGCGATAGGACACCAACCTCGTCTTCTGTGACAAAGCGCATTCGAACGCCCTTTTCGCCATAACCAGACACTTCTAGAAAAGCCTTGAAAATGTCGCGATCCGTAATGATTCCATAGACCTGCTCATTGTCAACAACTGGTAAGATTCCAATTTTATTTTTCAGCATCAAATAAGTCGCATCTTCCAGACTAGCATACTGGGAAATAGTAACAACATCGTGAATCATCACATCTTTTACTTTGGTTTTATTTAGAAGATAGTTCATTTCATAAATAGATAGGCTCGTTGCCTTTGATGGACTTGCTTCTGCGATTGTTCCTTCTGTCACAAGACCCACCAGCTTATCATTTTCAATCACGGGCAAGCGGTGCAATTTTTGGTCGCGCATAATATCTGCCGCATGCGCAATCGTTGTGTCTGGACTAATGTATACAACCTTGCGTGTCATAAAATCTTTTACTGCCATGAGAAGCCTCCTCTAGTTTCTTTTTCTAATCTTATTATACTGTATTTTCCAACTAATTTCAAACGCTTTCACAGTTTTCTCTTATGTTTTCAAAATTTAGAAAAATCAGGCAGGCTACCTATAAAAAAGCTAGATTCTCCTATGAGAAAACGAGGGGGAACATTTGACCCAGCCTCGCTTTAGCCTATCTCTATAGTTTCTTGTCTAATACCACTAGCGACAAGATTATGAAAAAACAATTGAAAGAGAAAATTGATCAGCCAAATGCTACTTTTTTATTATTTCTTTAAACTTCTGACAAAGGCCTGGTAAGTCTGTTCCATTAACATGGTAATAGTCATCGGTCCAACTCCCTTTGGAACTGGAGTAATGAGACTAGCCACTTCTGCCACTTCGTCAAATTTAACATCGCCAATCAACTTGCCATTTTCATCTCTGTTCATGCCGACGTCAATAACGACAGCTCCCTCCTTGACAAAGTCCTTGGTTACAAAGTGTCCTCGTCCGATAGCCACCACTAAAATATCAGCTTTCTTTGCAATTTTTGCTAAATGATGGGTCCTTGAGTGCGTCAAAGTAACGGTCGCATTTTTAGACAACAGAAGCTGAGCCATGGGTTTGCCGACAATATTACTACGGCCAATCACCACCGCATTCTTTCCTTCCAAGTCCACCTTATATTCGCGGAACATTTCCATGATTCCTGCTGGTGTAGAAGGAATCATCAAGGGATGTCCTGACCAAAGTCGCCCCATATTAGTCGGATGAAAGCCATCTACATCCTTATCTGGATCAATGGCTAATAGAACTGCTTCGTCATCAATGTGGGCTGGCAAAGGAAGCTGGACTAGAATTCCGTGCCAAGCTGGATCCTGATTATATTTAGCAATCAAGGTCAGCAATTCTTCCTGACTCGTTGACTCGGGCAGACGCACAACTTCACTACGAAAGCCAGCAGCTAGAGCAGACCGCTCTTTATTTCTCACATAAACCTGACTGGCTGGATTGTCGCCCACCAAAATCACCACTAAACCAGGTTCCTGACCTGTCTCTGCTTTTAACTTTGCTGTTTTTTCTGCAAGTTTCGCTTGAAGCTTTTCTGCTAAAGCTTTCCCGTCAATAATGTTTGCCATTCTTTTCTCATTTCTTTTTCACTATATTTATTCATTATATCAGAAATCCTACTGTCCCACTTATACATTTTTCTTATATAGAGTTATAAGATTAAAGACTGAGCTTGGCGAGCAAAATAAAAAAGCAGAACCCTGCTTTTTAGTATAATAATTCATAAATTTCCATGGCAATCAAGTCAATACTATCGAAAGTATAAGTCTCACGCGCTGCCACATCACGCAGAGTAAAAATTGGTCCATTTTCTTCGTCGTAGCTGTACGCCACTTCGGCAACAACTACTCCTTCACGTTCAAAATTACGTTTTAAATTTCCACCATCTTTGGCCATAGCTTCCAAACGATTGATGATTCTAACTAAATGTGATTCCATTTTATTTCTCCTATTTACTTGCTTCTCTCCTATTTTACCATAAAAAGAAACTGAAATACCAGTAAAAGACCATTTTTTTCTCTTTTCGCACTATAATTTCTCAAAAAATCAGTCTCAGGGAGGATTTTGTAGTAAATTCTTGCATTGTGCAAGAATACTGATATAATGAAACTATAATACTTTGACTATTTTTGACCATTTAAAAATAGGTGGATCTACGTCCAAAGAAAGAGGTAGAATATGCTTTGCCAAAATTGTAAAATCAATGAATCAACCATCCATCTCTATACAAATGTAAACGGAAACAAGCAGCAGATTGACCTTTGTCAAAACTGCTACCAAATCATGAAGACAGACCCTAACAATAGCCTTTTTCGAGGACTGACTCAGGCTAACAACCAAGGAATTGATCCTATTGACGATTTCTTTAACAGTCTTGGTAATTTTCAACAACCCCAAGAACCAAATCCAAATATCCCGCCAACTCAATCTGGAGGAGGCTACGGTGGCGGTGGCTATGGTGGCAATTCCAATCATGGAGGCGGAGCACGCCAACAGGCTCCGCAAAAGCCAAAAGGTCTCCTAGAAGAGTTTGGTATCAATGTGACTGAGATCGCTCGTAAAGGAGAAATCGACCCTGTCATCGGTCGGGACGAAGAGATTACTCGTGTCATTGAAATCCTCAACCGCCGCACCAAGAACAATCCTGTCCTTATCGGGGAACCCGGTGTCGGAAAAACAGCTGTGGTCGAAGGTCTAGCCCAGAAGATTGTGGACGGGGATGTGCCTCATAAACTCCAAGGCAAGGAAGTTATCCGCCTGGACGTTGTCAGCCTAGTACAAGGAACTGGTATCCGTGGTCAATTTGAAGAGCGGATGCAGAAGCTCATGGACGAGATTCGTTCTCGTCAAGATGTCATTCTCTTTATTGATGAGATCCATGAAATTGTCGGAGCAGGCTCTGCTGGCGATGGCAATATGGACGCTGGAAATATCCTCAAACCAGCTCTAGCTCGCGGAGAACTCCAAATGGTTGGAGCTACTACCCTCAATGAATACCGTATCATCGAGAAGGATGCAGCCCTCGAGCGCCGTATGCAGCCAGTTAAGGTGGACGAGCCGACAGTAGAAGAAACCATTACCATCCTCAAAGGGATTCAGAAAAAATACGAAGACTACCATCATGTCAAGTACACAGACGCGGCCATTGAAGCTGCGGCCCTTCTCTCCAACCGCTACATCCAAGACCGCTTCCTGCCAGACAAGGCTATTGACCTCTTGGACGAGGCTGGCTCTAAGATGAATCTGACCCTCAACTTTGTTGATCCTAAGGTTATTGATCAGCGGCTGATTGAGGCCGAAAACCTCAAGGCTCAGGCGACTCGCGATGAAGACTTTGAAAAAGCAGCTTACTTCCGCGATCAGATTGCCAAATACAAGGAACTCCAAAAGACGAGCGTGCTGGATAACGATATTCCAATTATCAGCGAGAAAACAATTGAGCACATTGTAGAGCAAAAGACCAATATCCCAGTTGGCGACCTCAAAGAAAAAGAACAGTCTCAACTAGTCAATCTCGCCAGCGACTTAAAGGCTCATGTCATCGGCCAAGATGATGCTGTGGATAAGATTGCCAAGGCCATCCGCCGCAACCGGGTCGGACTGGGAAGTCCTAATCGCCCAATCGGCAGCTTCCTCTTTGTTGGCCCAACTGGTGTCGGTAAGACTGAGCTGTCTAAGCAACTGGCCATTGAGCTCTTTGGCTCTGCTGACAGCATGATTCGCTTTGATATGAGTGAATACATGGAGAAACACAGCGTGGCCAAGCTGGTCGGTGCCCCTCCAGGCTACGTCGGCTATGAGGAGGCTGGTCAGTTGACTGAGCGCGTCCGCCGCAATCCATACTCGCTCATTCTACTGGATGAGGTAGAAAAGGCCCATCCTGATGTCATGCATATGTTCCTGCAGGTTCTGGATGATGGCCGCCTGACCGATGGTCAAGGCCGGACTGTCAGCTTCAAGGACACCATTATCATCATGACATCCAATGCCGGAACGGGTAAAGCTGAAGCCAGCGTTGGCTTTGGGGCAGCTCGTGAAGGCCGTACCAACTCCGTTTTAGGTGAATTAGGCAACTTCTTCAGTCCTGAGTTTATGAACCGTTTCGACGGCATTATCGAATTCAAGCCACTCAGCAAGGACAACCTACTGCAGATCGTCAACCTTATGCTAGACGATGTCAACCAGCGCTTGGCAACCAACGACATTCATCTGGATGTTACGGAGAAGGTCAAAGAAAAATTGGTTGATCTTGGCTACGATCCGAAAATGGGCGCTCGCCCGCTGCGCCGCACCATTCAAGACCATATCGAAGACGCCATTACTGACTTCTATCTGGAAAATCCAAGCGAAAAAGAACTCAAAGCTATCATGACCAGCAATGGCAAAATTCTCATCAAGTCAGCCAAAAAATCAGAGGCAGAAAAAACCAAGCTCGATGAAAGTCAAAACTAACTGACTTTAGCTCTGCATTTTGATAAACTTTTAAAAACAAGCAAAAAGAGAACGGACAAAGCATGCCGTTCTCTTTTTGAATTCTATTTAATTTTTAGTGGAGCTCACTGGATAGCCTTATCTTCTAGCGCTCTCTAGCGTAATTAACCATGTCATAAGGTAAAGTGTTGGCTCTTTCTTTCAGTGAGTAATTTTCTAAATTATTGACATTTTGGCGCAGGCGTTTTGCATAGCTACTTGAGATCAATTTCTTTTTCTCATATTCAAAGATAATTTTTCTTTCTAGATAATAGCCCCAGATCATTTCTGAGATGTTATTGGGCTTGAATCGCGCAATAACACGCTCGACGAAGGCACCACTACCGATGATCTCCGTTTCTCTTAGTCGAGATTCCTGCAAAAAAGTAATTAGAGAAGGGTTATAAATGCCCTTTAGATGTTCCAAACTTTCGATAATGACTTCGGTATTGGACAGATAAAGCTCTGCTATATCCTCCATATCCTCAGCAGTTAGATGCTTAGCTCCACCTTGCCTCCAAGAGCGCCATCTAGCACCAAGGGTGACGATTTCATGGAGCAACATACGCAATACGCGCAATGTAACAAGAAACATATAGGTAAAGCGAGAAACTAAGTTTCGATTGATGCCCTGCTCAATATTATGTAGGTAACGCTGATAAAGATGATAGCTACGATCGCTGATTTTTCCTTCCTCAAAAGCTTGCTCTAGACCATCATTCTCGATACTCAAAATCAATAATTTCAGAGCTGCCAAGTCTCGCTGAGTGGCCTTGTCTTCCTGTTCAAGGATTAGGTTTTCGATACGACCATGGTAATTGTCAATAGCCGCATAGAGAGGTGCCTTAGCCTTGGTTTGCTTGAGGCCTGCTTCCAGCTCACTCACCACTTCATTTAAAATAGCAATGTGCATCAGGTGCTCGTTTTCTTCTTCTCTTTCCTCAGACAGATGAGGAAGTGTGAGCAAACCCGTCAGAAAGCTAAGAAAGGTCACACCTGCTACCAAGAAAAGCAACAAAGGATGATCTTGCTCCAGCTGACTCGGAATCAAAAGAATAGTCGCAATGGAGACAGTTCCTTTGACACCTGAAAAGGTCAGCAGCAGCATTTCCTTCAGGTAGTTTCCAACATTCTTGTGCAATCTTCTGATTCGAATGAAGTAAAAAGTGAACAACATGACAAACCGAAGGGCAAAGAGTAGGAAAGTCAGAAGGACAATGCTCACGAGCAGCAAGAGATTATCGTAAATCGGGCTCTTTAAGATTGGCTCTGCAATCATCTCCAGTTCGATCCCTAAAATGATAAAGACAGAGCCATTGAGCATAAAGTTCACTGTATTCCAGATGGTTTCTGTAACCGAATCCACCTGGGCTTCCAGAAGCGTTATCCGCTTGAAGCGACTGGCCTTGAAGATACCTGCGACGACCACTGCGATAATCCCTGAAACATGAATCTCCTCTGCTAAAAAGAAGGTAACCAAGGGTAGACTCAGCTCCAGCAAGAGCTCACTAGCAATATCTGATACTTGGGCACTCATCAGCAGTTTATGCAACCAGCGATTAAGGGCTGCACTGGCCATCCCAACAGCAAATCCTCCAATAATGGAAAGAACTAAGGAAATACTAGCTTTTCCTAGGGAAAAACTTCCTGTAGTCCAAGCCAAAAGAGCCACACGAAAAGCAACTAGACCAGACGCATCGTTAAGCAATCCCTCTCCTTTTAGGATATTTTCCACCCGCTTGGGGAAGGAAAAACGCTCTGAGAGAGAAGCAAAGGCAACCAAGTCTGTCGGTCCTAGAGCTGCTCCTACGGCAACACAGGCCGCCAAGGGCAAGGCTCCCCAGAGAAGATGAGCCAGATAGCCCAAGCCGACCGTTGAAATAAAGATAACTGGAAAAATCAAATATAAAACGATTCTCCAATGTTTGAGGATACTGGTAATATTGCTTTCCTCAGCTTCCCGAAAGAGCAAGGGCCCGATCACCAAGGCCAAAAACAGCTCTGTATCCAAGTGAAATTTCTCCTGAGGCAGGATAAAACCAAGCGAAATTCCCAGCACAATCTGAACTAAGGGCAAGGGGAGCTGGGGCAGGAAGCGATTGGTCACATTCGAGACAACCAACAGGAGCAAAAAAACAATTGTGTAGAGAAGGATTTCCACTTTGAACCTCCTTTATCTTTGCTGGCAGCACTCTTTAAACAATTCTTTTTGCGCCGAAATCTTTTGATCAATTTTGGATAGGTCGCGGTGCTCAATCATCTTTTGGCAGCGCTCCATTTCTAAATTCACCAATTTTTTCTTGATTCGCAGCATTTTTTTATTCATTTTAGCCTCGTCTAAAAAGCCAGCATTCGTTTCTTCGTTGGCAGACTCGACATATTTGTTTCGTAAGCCAGCCAATTTTTCATGCAAATATTGCTTGTCCATTTTTTCTCCAAATGATTACTCAAAGTTTTTAGCAACTTTGGAACCCTTATTTTTCTTTTAATTTCTCAATCATAACCAAAAAAGGCGGATTGTTAATCTGATTGATGGTCTTGTAAAGGGTGACAGTGAAGTCCTGCTGGGGCAGCTGACTGACGAACTCAAGCACCGCATCTTTTTCAACTTCGCCCCCTTCATGACCATAGTAAATCATGATAGCTGCTCGACCTCCTTTTGCTAAGCCTTGACAGACCTTTCCCAGAGCTTCCAGCGTCGTATCGGGTCTTGTAATGACAGACTTGTCCGCCGAAGGCAAGTAGCCAAGATTAAAAATAGCAGCCTTGAAATGGTCTGTATATTGGTCCAGACTCTCATGGCCAGCCAAGATTAGCTGAGCATTGTCCAAGCCAGCTTCTGCCAAGCGCTGGCGGGTCTTTTCTACAGCCTGCTCCTGAATGTCAAAAGCATAGACTTGCTTGGCCAACTGAGCCAGAAAGAGGGTGTCATGCCCGTTGCCCATCGTAGCGTCCACTACGATATCTTCCTTGGTCACGACTTCTGCCAAAAAGTCATGGGCCATCTGTAAAGGTCTTAACATACGAATCTCTGCTCCTTTGCTTTACAGCCTTGCTTGCTGCCACGACAACGCATTTCTGCCTCGATGGCATTGAGAACTTCCCATTTATTGAGGCTCCACATGGGGCCAATCAACATATCTCGCGGGGCATCGCCTGTGATACGGTGGATAACGATATGCTCAGGGATAATCTCTAGTTGGTCGCAGATGATGGAGACATACTCCTCCTGACTGAGCAGCTGCAGTCGCCCCTCATGATAATCCCGCTGCATGCGGGTATTGGTCATCAAGTGAAGCAAGTGGAGCTTGATTCCCTGAATGTCATTGTCCGTTACACAGCGACGGA
Source organism: Streptococcus sp. SC1 (assembly GCF_030272855.1). NCBI lineage: Bacteria > Bacillati > Bacillota > Bacilli > Lactobacillales > Streptococcaceae > Streptococcus > Streptococcus sp. SC1. Next base: position 98,668 of record NZ_JAQCMU010000004.1, read on the forward strand.
CATTTTCCAGCATCATCTCATGGGTTTCGCCCGGCAGGCCATTGATCAAGTGAGAGACAATCTCCGCCTTGGGGGCCAGCTTACGAATGCGCTGAACCGTCTCCACATAAAGCTCATAGGAATGAGCACGGTTGATAAGGTCTGAAGTCTCCTCATAGGTAGTCTGAAGGCCCAGCTCCACGGTCACATGCATGCGCTCAGACAGGTCAGCTAAGTAGGCGATGGTCTCATCAGGCAAACAGTCGGGCCGAGTTCCGATATTGAGGCCAACGACACCTGGCTCGTTGATGGCTTGCTCATACCGCTCACGGATCACTTCAAGCTTCTCATGGGTATTGGTGAAATTCTGGAAATAAACCAGATACTTACGAACATCCGGCCACTTACGGTGCATAAAGTCAATTTCCTTATAGAACTGCTCCCGAATGGGCGCATCAGGCGCCACGATGGCATCACCAGAACCCGAAACGGTACAGAAGGTACAGCCTCCATGCGCTACCGTACCATCCCGATTGGGACAGTCAAAGCCCGCATCGATGGGCACTTTAAAAGTCTTTTCTCCAAAAAGTTTTCGATAATAATCATTCAAAGCATTGTAAGATTTCATACCTTCCATTCTACCACAAAAAGGAGCCTAGAAACAAAAATTTCCTCTTTCACTAAGAAAGAAGAAAATCATGCCTCCCACTGATAACGCTTGAGGTCCACACAGCCATTGGACTTCAAGTCTACTCCCTCCGCCCAGAGCAAGTGTGCTTGGTTTTCCCAGCCTGGTGCGAGGCGCCCTGTCGCATTGACCACCCGATGGCAAGGATGCTTGCCGCCATAAATCTCCGACTGACTGAGTATCTTCCCCACCAAACGGGCGTTTTTAGGCCGCCCAATCAAACGGGCAATCTGACCATAGGTCGCCACGCGCCCAGAGGGAATCTCATCCACAAGAGCTAAAACCGACTTGATGATTTCTGGATTCAAAACGTATAACCTCCTCTTCACCTCACTTGCTCCTATCTTAAAAGAAGAGGCCTTCTTTGTCAAGACAAAAAGGCTGACAAAGCCAACCTTTCTCATCTCTATTTATTTCTGCTTTCCCTTGAAGCGCCACTGAAAGCGCAGCTTGTCATAAAAGGGAAATTCGATATTGAGAATGGCAAAGCCCATCAAGGCTCCTCCGATTACATCCGTCGGGTAGTGCACGCCCAGATAGACTCTGGATGCCATAATGGTCAAGATAAAGAGCAAGAGCAAGCCCTGTACCAGACGCTTGATTTGTTGATTCTGCATCCGTTGCTGGACAATGATAATCAAGGTGCCAACAACAATGGCTGTCGCCATGGCATGCCCACTTGGGAAAGAATAGCCTCCCTCTTCGACCAAATGCGAAATACTGGGCCGACTTCTTTGGTAGACGAGTTTAATCAGCTTAATCAAAATCCCATGTAAGACTAGATTTCCCGCCAGCAAGGCAGCTTCCAACTTCCATTTTTTATAAAGGAAAAATAGGACAAGGGCAGACACCCAGATAATAATTCCTAGTGGGTCAATGAAACTGGTAACCAGTTTGAAAAATGTCGTCAAAGCTGCAGGCAAGTCTCCCCGCAGCCAAGTTTGAATCGGGCTATCAAAGGCAACTAGCTGCTCTGGATAAAACTTGACCATGTAGCCTAATATGACGAAAAGTAAAAGGGCAAAACTGCCCTTCATTAAAAATGTTTGTTTATCTCTCATAATGTTTTAAGGTTGGTTTCAAGAGGACGTATAACAACCAGAATGAAACAGCAAAGATTACACCCTCAATCAAGTTGAAAGGTAATACCATAGTCATGAGGTAGTTGGAAAGTCCCATAATTTTTCCAATATCAAAGTTGGCAAACTTCGCGTACAAAGGAACAGCGTAAACATAGTTGAGAACCAACATAGCCACGGTTAAACCAATAGTCCCAGCTAGAGAGCCTAGTAGGAAACGAAGGGTTGTCCGTTCCTTTTTCCAAATCAAAGCAAAGACGATGACAAAAACTCCCAAAGCTACAATATTCATTGGCAAACCAATGTAAGTATTCACTCCCTGGCTGTTAAGAAGCAGTTTCAAGAGTGAGCGAAGCAAGAGAACTCCTAGAGCAGCAGGCAAATCCATGACCACCAAGCCCACAAGGACTGGCAAGATACTAAATTCGATCTTGAGGAAGGATGCCGCTGGTAAAAGCGGGAAGTCAAAGTACATCAGCACAAATGAGATGGCTGATAGAATTGCAATGGTCGAAAGTCGACGTGCGTTTGTCATAACAGGTTCCTCCAATTTTCTATAAAATCAGAAGAAGTTAGAAAGGATTCCTCTATCTATTCTCACTTTTTATATCCCAAAAGTTCCCTCTCACTCCATCAAAGCAAGCGGTTACAGTTTAGCTATAAATCTATCAGAACAGACAAAGCTATTCTTTCGTCTTCTCCCATCCAGACTATACTGTCGGTTGTGGAATCGCACCACATCAGCTTTCGCTCGCGGACTTATTTGGCTAAGATATTTTAGATTTATCTAGGCGTTGCAGTCGAAGATCATACTTAAAGTATATCGCGACAAGACAACGACGAGAAAGCTAAAATAGCTAGTCAAAATTACCGCCGGTCGGGAATTTCACCCTGCCCTGAAGACCCTTTAATCATAACAAAAAACGCTTGCAAGTGCAAGCTTTTTGATTGATGTAATCAATATTATTTTAACTTAAGTATTTTTCATTTATTTCAACTTATCCGCTTCGTACTCATGTACCAAGTCTAGTCCTGCAAAGTTCTGTTGGCGTAGGGCTTCGTAGACAATCATGCAGACCGTATTAGAAACATTCAAGCTACGGACATGCTGGTCATTCATGGGAATGCGCAAGGCCTTTTCTGGATGCTGGCGCATAAATTCCTCAGGCAATCCCTTATCTTCACGACCAAACATGAAATAATGCGGCCCTTCTGCTGAGAAATTCTCCTCCGAGTAGACCTTCTCGGCAAACTTAGAAATCAGATAGAGTCGTCCGTCCATCTGCTCCATAAAGTCATCTAGACTCTCATAGAAGCTAATATCCAGCTTATCCCAATAATCCAGTCCAGCCCGCTTCATCTTACGGTCGTCAATAGGAAAGCCCATGGGCCTGATGATATGGAGGGGAGAATTGGTCGCTGCACAAGTACGAGCAATATTGCCTGTATTCTGTGGAATTTGTGGTTCAAAAAGGACGATATGATTTTGCTGAGACATGATTTTTTCCTGATTTTCATTAGAATAAAAAAATAGCCACACTGCCCGGAGTCAAGCTCAGCAAACAGCGTGGTTAAGGCATCATTAACTTACATCACAACAGGTTTGATGTAAATCAATGAGGGTACTTTCCTAGTATATCATTTTCTTCCGACAAGTCAATAAAAACGACTTCAAAAAGTGAGATTTTTGTAGGATTTCTTTTGAAACAGCTTACTATTCTGTAAAAAACGGCTTTATTGAGATTTATAGATGAAATTTTATATAAAAAAAGGTATGATAGATACATATTCGGGAGGAATAATATGAAAATTATCGTCGTCGGAAGCGGGAAAGTCGGAGCCGCCCTTTGTCGCTCGCTCGTTGCTGAAAAGCATGATGTCGTTTTAATTGAACAAAATGAAGCTGTTCTAAATCATATTACAAAACGTTACGATATTATGGGCATCGTTGGAAATGGTGCGAATTTTAAAATCTTGGAGCAGGCAGATGTTGCCCACTGCGATATCTTTATTGCCATGACTGAGCAGGATGAGGTTAACATGGTTTCAGCCGTTCTCGCAAAGAAAATGGGGGCCAAAGAAACCATTGTCCGCGTGAGAAATCCTGAATACTCTAATGCTTATTTTAAAGAAAAAAATATTCTAGGTTTCTCTCTGATGGTCAATCCTGAACTCCTCGCTGCTCGTTATATTGCCAATATTATTGATTTTCCTAATGCCCTGTCATTGGAGCATTTTGCTAATGGTCGAGTGACCTTGATGGAGTTTAAAATCAAGCCAGAAAGCTATCTCTGCCAAATGAATCTCTCGCAATTCAGGAAGCATTTCCCCCACGTTATTATCTGTGCTATTGAGAGAGAGGGCAAACTCAGCATTCCAGATGGTGATTTCACCTTGCAGCCATCTGATAAAATCTTCCTAACTGGAAATCGTTCAGAAATTGTCCGCTTCCACAATAAAATCCGACCAAGAGTCATCAAGAGCCTCATGATTATCGGGGCAGGTAAGATTGCCTATTATTTATTAAATATTCTCAAAAATAGCAAGATTGAGCTCAAGGTCGTCGAGATCAATCGCCAGCGGGCAGAGTTCTTCAGCCAAGAATTCCCTGAGCTCTACGTGGTCAATGGAGACGGTACAGCCAAAGATATTCTACTCGAGGAAAGAGCTGCACATTACGATGCAATAGCTACTCTGACAGGCGTCGATGAAGAGAATATCATCACCTCCATGTTCCTCAATAATCTTGGAGTTCAAAAAAACATTACCAAGATCAATCGGACAAGTCTCCTCGAGATTATTGACAATCAAGACTTCGCAAGTATTGTCACGCCAAAAGGGATTGCGGTTGATACCATTATGCACTTTATCCGCGGACGGAATAACGCGCAATTCTCCAGCCTAGAAGCCTTGCACCATGTAGCAAATGGCCAGATTGAAACGCTCCAATTCCAGATCAATGAAGGAAATAAAATGATCGAACAGCCTCTTTCTCAGCTCAAATTGAGGAGCGGAGTGCTGATTGCTGCTATCATTCGTCAAGGCGTAGCCATCTTCCCAAGTGGAGATGACTATTTGGAAGTCGGAGATAAAATCATCGTGACAACCTTGATTCAAAACATCGATAAGATTTACGATTTGTTAGAGAGGTAGCCCCATGAATAGACCTATGATTCGCTTTCTCCTCTCCAAACTCCTGCTCATCGAAGCAGCCCTCTTGTTGGTTCCAACAATCGTTGCCCTGATCTACCACGAAGATCTTGAAGTCTTCCTTTCTATCGGCGCGACAATGATTATTTTAGTGATTTTGGGTGGATTAGGTTCAGCCTTTAAGCCTAAAGATGCCCACATTTACACTAAGGAAGGGGTACTGATTGTTGCCCTTTGCTGGATTCTCTGGTCCTTCTTTGGTGCTCTGCCTTTTGTCTTTTCTGGCCAGATTCCGAATCTAATTGATGCTTTCTTTGAAGTTAGCTCTGGCTTTACCACTACTGGTGCTACGATTTTAAATAATGTATCTGTCCTTTCCCACTCCCTCCTCTTTTGGCGTAGTTTTACCCACTTAATTGGAGGAATGGGGGTGCTGGTCTTTGCCTTAGCTATCATGGACAATGCCAAAAATGGCCACTTAGAGGTTATGAAAGCGGAAGTTCCTGGACCAGTCTTTGGTAAGGTTGTGTCGAAATTAAGAAACACTGCCCAGATTCTATATATTATCTATCTAGCGCTCTTTGCCCTTTTTACTTTTCTTTATTTCCTCGCTGGCATGCCACTCTTTGATAGTATCGTCATCGCAATGGGAACGGCTGGTACAGGAGGCTTCACTGTCTTTAACGACGGAATCGCCCACTACAACAGTTCTCTAATCACCTACCTTGTCAGCTTTGGCGTTCTGACCTTTGGGGTGAACTTCAATCTCTACTATTATCTCTTGATTCGAAGATTTAAAGCCTGTTTTCATGACGAGGAGTTGAAAGGCTATCTCTGGATCGTCCTCACTGCCACTATTTTGATTAGCTTCAATGTTCTCCATATTTACGGGGAATTTGCAAAAAGCTTAGAAATTTCATTTTTCCAAGTTTCCAACATCATTACTACGACAGGATTCGGCTATGGAGATACCGTACAGTGGCCCCTCTTCTCACAAGTCATTCTGCTGCTGCTCATGTGTCTAGGTGGTTCTGCTGGCTCCACCGCTGGCGGTTTCAAAGTGATCCGTGCCATTATCATCGGTCGCATCGCTAAAAACCAAATCCTTTCCACACTTTCGCCAAACCGCGTTCTAACCATGCATATCAACGGTGCTGTTTTGGATAAAGATACCCAACACAAGGTTCTCAAATATTTGGCAGTTTATATTTTGATTATCGCAGCTTTGATTTTCATCATCAGTCTGGACAATAACAATCTAATGACTGTTACCAGTGCTGTCATCAGCTGTTTCAATAATATCGGACCAATGATTGGAACAACTGAGACCTTCTCTATCTATAGCCCGTTTTCTAAATTCCTCCTCTCTCTTGCCATGATTGCAGGACGTTTAGAGATCTATCCAATTCTGCTTCTATTCCTACCAAGAACCTGGTCTAATAGATAGCAGGAAAATAGCTATCGTTACTTGACTAATGCCCGTAACAACGGGCTTTTATCTTGTTCTAAAACTACCATCTGAGAACGAATCCTCGTACGATTTGACACTTAACTTTTTAAGGACAATGTTATTTTTTCCCAATCCCGAATCTATTTGGCAACTGTCTTTCCGTTTAGGCCAACGGTACTTACATATTTATCAAATATCCCGTGAAATCAAAAATCGAAAGTTTTGGAGGGATCAAGACAAGTATGTGAACATGATCTGGCATCATCTGTCCCTCAATAATTTCCACACCTTTGTATTGACATAGATGAAGAAAAATCTCAATGGGATCTCGTCTTATTTTGTAGTGAATGATTTTTCTGGGATACTTGGGGGTAAATATGATAGGATATTTGCACGTCCATTTGGTATGTGCTAAACTGCAACTGGTTTTAGCCAATTCTTTTTCCTCCTTTGTCTTACCTGAACAGATAGATTCTATCAGGAAAAAGAAATGAAAGCTCAAAGCCTTGGCAGCCACCAGCTTAGCTGTGGTAGTTTTCTTGTTTTTCTCTACGAGAAAAACTGGCTTGAAGCCATAATAAAAATAAGACGGAAGGCCCTTCTTCCTTCTTATTTCTGGTCTCGAGACTCTGGAATCAATCGATTCCAAGCTCTTCGTTCTTCTTCTGCTGCTGGGTTTCCTTGTGATTATCATAGCGATCAACCAAGAATTTGGCGATTTCTTTGAGGATAGAATAAGTCGGTATTGCCACAATCATCCCCAGCACGCCATGGATATTGCTGGATAAGAGCAAGAGCACTATGATGGTAATAGGATCGACCTTCATCACACCGCCAACGATACGGGGATAAGAAAGATTATCGTTAGTAAAAGGACCTACATCAGCTTACTTTTATAAAACATCTGCCTCCTCCTATCGGTTATTTTTTCCTAAATTTTGTTATAATAAAGGAGTTTTAACGAAAGAGGGAGTAAAAATGGAAAAAATTATCAAACTGGAAAATGTAAGCTTGGCTAAACAAGGCCGGACCATCTTAAGAGATCTCAACTGGCAGGTGAAAAAGGGAGAGCATTGGGCTATTCTCGGTCTCAACGGTTCAGGAAAATCTACTCTCCTGCGCTTGCTTATGGCTGAACATTGGAAGGCCCAGGGCAAGGTGACGGTTCTGGATACGGAATTTGGCGCCGGCGACATTCCTCAGCTGCGAACTAGGATTGGAGTAGTTGGCTCCTTCATTGCTGAGCGCCTGCCTAGCCATCTCACTGCCGAAGAAATCGTCCTGACAGGCAAGTATAAAAGCAGTATTCTCTACGCTCCTTACGGACAAGAAGAACTGGATCAAGCTAGGGAAATGCTGGCTTCCATTGGCGGACAAGATTTGATTGGCCGGAGCTACATCAGTCTCTCTCAAGGAGAAAAGCAGCTCTTGCTGATTGCGCGCAGTCTCATGGAAAAGCCAGAACTGCTTATCCTAGACGAAGCGACCAGTGGTCTGGATCTCTTTGCCCGCGAGAACCTGCTGGATCAGATTGGTAAGATTACGCAGATGGAGCAGGCCCCAACCATTCTCTATGTCACCCACCATGTAGAGGAAATCACTGAAGCTATGGATCATGTCCTGCTCCTGAAAGAAGGCGAAATCATAGCCCAAGGTCCTAAAGAAGACATTCTTCAAAAAGAGGTCATGGATCGCTTCTATCCTCAGCCAGTCGAGCTGATCGAGCTGGGAGAAGACCGTTATTTCATCAAGGTGGAGAACAGGTCCTTATGAAGTAATTTTCTAACATCATCTTCAGTCTGGGCTAGGTTCTGATTCTGACCATGACTGCGATTGTCTTGCTTTTCCTGTCTGGGCAGATTCTGCTGTCCCATACTTACATCCCTTTAAGGACTGTTGAGGGGGTTCAATTCGTCAGTAATCCTTGGTATTTCTACCCTATCCTCCTGTTCTTTAGCCTCAGCCTTTTTTAATCCGGTCCCTGTTGGAAAAGGTTCAGACCAAGTATTTTTTCGGATTTTGTCCCTCACCTGACTAATGCTATGACAACGGAATTTTACCTTGTTCTAAAACTGCCATCTGAGAACGGTTTGACACTTAACTTTTCAAGGACAAGGTCATTTTTTCCCAATCACATATATTAGAAACTATCTTTTCATTTAGGCCAACGATATTCACATAGTCTCCTCTCGCCCAAAACTCTCGATTATCATAATATAACCCCTCTTATTCTTCAATCTGAACTGGAGGGGTTATTTTGAATAGAAATGAATAAGACTTGGCTTTGTGTTATTAGCATTTTCATCACTTCATTTTAATCGTAATCAGAATACCTCCACCAAGCTATTGTTGCGATAAGACCTAGAATACTGACCCCAAATAAACTGACAAAGCTCCCAAAATTCAATAGTGGTTTTCCTGCAATACCACTTGCGAGTGCAGGAATCGCCCATGGAATATACTTTCCAAAGTTAAGAGCAGAACCAAGCTGAGAAAAAATAATAGTAAAAATAATAAATGCCAATGGTGACAAATATCCCCGGCCTAAACAAGCAAAAAAAGCCACTGGAGTAGAGAGAATAATCGTAAGAGTAGTACAAAAACCAAAAGTAAGTATACCTTTGAAAATCACCGCTAAGCTCCCACCCTCAAGTCCAATCAGATTGCCAGCTAATAATCCTAACAAAAGTGCAAAAATTGATAGAATATAGCTCCATAGAACGATAACGATAAACTTGGATAATACGATTGTATCTCTTTTTATTGGGAGTGCTAATAGGTCTATCATCGTTTTATCAGAATATTCTCTACCAAAAACCCAAGATGCTGTAAATCCAAAAATGAGCAATCCCCCAACAGAAATGACTTGTGATATGGTCATTAAGTATGACGACCAGTCTGTTATCCTCATTATTTCCATTTTTGCAGAAATCAAACCAAGATTTTTGAAATTCTCTGGATATTTCATCATAGTTGCAAACAAACCAACAATAAAAGGAACTAAACAGATAGAACAAGCAGTTACGATGGAAAGTTTTGATTTTATTAACTTTTTCCATTCAATTAAAATACAGGAACTAAGCTTTTTCATTCGAAACACCTCCATTGTAGTCATTCAGTATTCTTAAGAAATAATGCTCTAAATCTTCTTTTTCAACAATCAGTGATTTGGGTGGATAACCTGCATGAACCAGCAATGTAGCAATTTCTTCCGGATACTCCACAGATCTTGTATCAATTAGTTCTAAAAAATTGATATTATTTTCTGTGTCTGATTGAATGTTTACCTGATAGCCATGGTTAGATAATACTTCTTTCATGGCCTTATTATTAGATCCAGTTACTAGTAACCTCTTTTCTAAGTACTGTTCTAATTCATTGCTTTCAACTTCTCTTATAAGTCTGCCCTCATGTATAATGACTATTCTAGTAGCAATTTTAGATATTTCTTCCAGATTATGACTTGAAATAAGAACAGTTGTACCTAGATTATTCGCCAATTCCTTTAATAATTCTCTAACTTCAATAACTCCAAAAGGGTCTAATCCATTTGTTGGCTCATCAAGAATTAGAATTTTAGGTTTATGAATAATCGCTTTTGCAATTCCTAAACGCGCAACATTTCCTAAAGAAAGATGCTTCTCCTGTTTATGTTCATATTGCTTTAGTTTTAATTTTTCAATTACCCAGTCAATATTATCTTTATTAACCTCTCTTAATTTACTAACGATTTCTAAATTTTCTCTCACCGTTAAGTCTGGATAAGAATAAGGTGTCTCAATAATATAACCTATTTCGTTTCGAAGTTCTAAATTATTCAGATCTAACTTCTTTCCTTGAATATAACACTCTCCTGATGTAGATTTTATCAATCCTAGCATCATTCTCATCGTCGTTGTTTTCCCTGCACCATTCAATCCTAAAAACCCTACTATTTCACCACTTTTAATTGATAGATTCAAGTTGTTGACAACATTTTTTGTTCCATATTTTTTAGAAAGGTTTGCGGTTCTAATTGCTTCTTTCACCATTACCTATCCTCCTTAGTAATTTGCTCCACAACTCCTTGTATGACTAACTTCAATGTGATATCAAATTCTTCTTCACCTATTTCCTCAATGTGTAGAATAGTCATAGCAATCGTTCTAAATAAAGCAGAGACGATTTCTAGCGATACATTTTCTCTAATGTTGATTCGAGATACAATTTCTTTAACCATCCTATCATCTATCATATGGTGATTTGTTATCACCTCTTTTGGCAATTTTCTTAGGAGTAATTCCATTTCATGATTTTTAAATATGGTATACATAAATGAATAGCGAAAATCTTGATAAAAATCATAAAGTAACTGTACCAGACGATTTGTATCTATCTTGGTTTCCATACCTAATTGTTCTGTCAGACGATTCATAACATCTATTTGATATTCTTCTAAGACCGCAAAAAATAACATTTCTTTTGAGGAATAAAAATTATAAAAAGAACCTTTGGAAATATCTACCATGGCTGCCATTTGGTCAACTGTGGTTTTCTTAACCCCATATCTTTGCAGACATTCCCTTGCAACTTTATGTAATTTCTTTCTAATTGCTTCTTTTTCTTCACTAGTAAAAGCAGTAGCCATAACTTCCTCCTAAAAACGCTATGACGTTTTTTGATTTTTCAGTCATAGATTATCATATAAACTGAAAAATGTCAAAAGCCTTATATCTTCTTTGTAGGAAAATATAAGATTTTAAATTTACATACACCCTAATTCTCTTCTTTTAGAGCTATTTATTTGATTTTCACGATTTAAAAAATAAGGATACAGTACTGAAAGCTCCTATTATCTGACTTTTCTCTCTGTATCCTTATTGTATCTCAAGTTCCTTCTCTCACTTTCTCAATCATGACTAAGAAAGGCGGGTTGTTAATCTGATTGATGGTCTTGTAGAGGGCAACGGTGAAGTCCTGCTGAGACAGGTAGCTAAGATTAGTCGAGCATTGTTCAAGCCAGCTTCTGCCAAACGCTGACAGTTTACTACTTCATTAAAAACAAACAAAAAGGTCGAGACAAATGTCTCAACCTTTTATTTTGCATAATCAACTGCTCGCATTTCGCGAATGACAGTGACCTTGATATTTCCTGGATATTCCAAGTTGTTTTCAATCTTTTCACGCACGTCATGCGCCAAGATTGTAATCTTATCATCCTTGATTTTCTCTGGACTGACCATGATTCGGATTTCACGACCTGCCTGAAGGGCAAAGCTTGTCTTAACTCCTTCAAAACTGTTCGCAATTTCTTCCAAATCTTGCAATCGCTTGATGTAGCTTTCCAGCGATTCACTGCGAGCTCCTGGACGAGCTGCACTTAGGGCGTCAGCTGCTGCAACGATGACTGCAATAACGCTCTCAGGTTCCACATCTCCGTGGTGGCTAGCAATCGTATTGATAACAACTGGATGCTCCTTATACTTGCGAGCCAACTCAGTTCCAATTTCCACGTGGCTGCCTTCTACTTCTCGATCGATGGCCTTACCAATATCATGGAGGAAACCAGCACGACGAGCCAAGTTCGCATTTTCACCCAACTCTCCAGCGATAACTCCAGCCAATTTGGCAACCTCAATCGAGTGGCGGAGAACATTTTGCCCGTAGGAAGTACGGAACTGCAAGCGACCCATGATTTTCATCAAATCAGGATGCAAGTTTGGTGCTCCGATTTCATAGGCTGCGGCTTCACCATACTCTCGAATACGATTATCAATCTCTAAGCGATTCTTTTCGACCAATTCCTCGATACGAGCCGGATGAATTCGACCATCCTTGAGAAGAGCTTCCATGGTCATCCGAGCAATCTCACGGCGAACTGGATCGAAACCTGAAAGAGTAACCACTTCAGGCGTATCATCAATGATAACATCAATCCCTGTCAAACTTTCAAAGGTTCGAATATTGCGACCTTCACGTCCGATAATCCGTCCCTTCATGCTGTCATCAGGAAGATGAACCGTTGAATTGGTCTGCTCAGCCACATAGTCACCAGCAATCCGCTGCATAGCTTGAACCAAGATATCCTTGGCCACCTTGTCAGAGCGCTCTTTGATATCCTGCTCCGCTTCCCGAATACGAGTCGCAATTTCCTTGGACAGCTTGTCCTCGGTCTTGGTCAAGATAATCTCACGCGCTTCCGTCTGAGTCAGGGATGCTACCCGCTCAAGCTCAGCTTCTTTTTGCTGCTCTAGCTCAGCTACTTGTGCTTCACGCGCATCAATGTGTTTAGCTTTATCAGTAAGACTCTGTTCTTTGTGCTCCAAAGTCTTTTCCTTGTTGGTTAAATTGTCATCTTTGCGGTCAAGACTACTTGCGCGCTCTGTTAAGCGGCTTTCAATTTGTTTTAACTCCTGACGCTCAGACTTAAATTCTGCATCAACCTCTTCACGATATTTTCTGGCTTCTTCTTTTGCCTCCAAAAGTGCTTCTTTTTTAAGCGAACTGGTTTCGCGCATCGCTTCTTTGACAATCAAATCAGCTTCACGTTCCGCCTGACCGCGTAAATTGGTTGCTTCTTGTTCAGCATTTAAAAGAGTAAGTTCCGCGGCTTCTTTAGATGCTTTCATCTTAACCACGATTCCTACATACCCAATCACTAAACCAATGATGGCAGCAAAAACAAAAGCAGCTATCGTATATAAGCCCATGTTTTTACTCCAAATCTATTTAATTATTGAATTCAAAATTCCTTTTTATTCTATCATAAATAGCAGAAATTCACAAATCAATTTTTTGAAAAAGAAGACCGTTTTTTGCCTATTATTGGGCTAAAAGGCGCTAAATCAAAGAATTTAATATATAAAATTTTTTTATTTCCTAACTCTTATTTTTTTATGCTATAATCAAAAGGAAGTGTTTAAAATGTCGCTTTTGAGACCTGACCTCATTTTCAGGTTCCAATTTTAAAATTTTAAAGGAGAAACCATGTCTAAAGAAGTTATCGTTGAAAGTTTTGAGCTCGACCATACAATCGTAAAAGCACCCTATGTTCGCCTCATTGGCGAAGAAACTGGCCCTAAAGGAGATATTATCTCTAACTTTGATATTCGCTTGGTACAGCCAAATGAAGACTCTATTCCGACTGCTGGCCTGCATACCATCGAGCATTTACTAGCTATGCTCATTCGCAAGCGGATTGACGGTATGATTGACTGCTCACCTTTCGGTTGCCGGACAGGCTTCCATATGATTATGTGGGGGCAACACTCAGCAACCGAGATTGCCCAAGTCATCAAATCTTGCTTAGAAGAAATCGCTGAGACAACTACTTGGGAGGATGTCCCTGGTACTACTATCGAATCCTGTGGCAATTACAAGGATCATAGCCTCTTTTCTGCCAAAGAATGGGCGAAACTCATTCTCAGTCAAGGAATCTCTGACAATGCTTTCGAGCGCCATGTCCTCTAAGCAGAGGGATTTTTATCTTCTAGGATTTTATTATTTGCGCTAAAAATAAAAAAATTAACCCGTCCTTCTGGAAACAGAGGGCGGGTTTGTTCTTATTATTCCTGCATAGCATAGCCGATACCACGGACAGTTTTGATATAGCTGGTCTGCCCAGCAATATCAATCTTACTACGTAGGTAACGAATATAGACGTCTACTACATTAGTTTCAGTGGCGCCTTCATACTTCCAGACACGTTCCAGAAGCTGCTCGCGGCTCATGACCTTTTGGTTGCTCATCAGCGTCACCAGTAGATCATATTCCCGTCGTGTCAAGGCAATCACTTCCTCTCCACGATAGACGATATGATTTTTCAAATCAACTCGTAGATTGCGGTAAGCAGTCGGTGTTTTCAGCTTGCTACAATGCTGGTCAATAAAGTCCCGACCTCGAAAAATATCGGAGACTTTCTCAACCAAATCATTGATAATAAAGGGTTTTATGGTATAGGACACAGCAAAGCGCTGAATCTCAGCTGCATGTTCTTTGATTTCTTCACGACTGGCAAGGACAATGATAACAGAAGCTGGCTTGATTAAGCTCAGCTGTTCGGCAAAATCACTGGCAGTCATATCCTGAAGAGCATAGTTGAGCAAGAGCAGATCATAGTCTGCTTCTCTAACTAAAGCTAGGCCTTCTTTACCCGTTTCAGCCATGTCTACAAGAAAACTTTCCTTTTGCAGTTCCAAAGTCACAAATCGTGCAAGATTCTTTTCTTTTTCTACTAATAAAATTCGCTTTGCCATAGGCCTATCCTATTTTTCGTCATACCAAGAGTAGTGGAAGGTTCCTTCTTTGTCTTTACGTTGGTAAGTGTGGGCACCAAAGTAGTCACGTTGTGCTTGGATCAAGTTAGCTGGGAGATCCGCTGAACGGTAGCTGTCAAAGTAAGTAATGGCAGCTGAGAAGGTTGGTACTGGTACACCTGCTTGAATAGCAAGAGCTACGATATCACGCACTGCTTGTTGGTATTTAGCAGTAACATCCAAGAAGTACTCATCCAAGAGAAGGTTAGCAAGATCTGCATCGCGGTTGTAAGCATCTGTGATCTTTTGCAAGAAACGAGAACGGATGATACAGCCATCACGCCAGATAGATGCGATGTCCGCAAATGGCAAGTTCCAGTTGTTTTCTTTGGAAGCTACACGCAATTGAGCAAAACCTTGTGCGTATGAAATAATCTTTGAGAAGTATAGTGCTTGGCGAATCTTTTCGATCAATTCAGCCTTGTCGCCTTCAAACTTGAAGGCAGCTGGTTTTGGAAGCACCTTGCTAGCATGTACACGCTCTTCTTTATAAGTAGAGATGTAGCGTGCGAATACTGACTCAGTAATCAGTGACAATGGAACACCGAGATCAAGTGCTGATTGACTCGTCCACTTACCAGTTCCTTTGTTTCCTGCAGCATCAAGGATGTAGTCTACGATTGGGCCGTCTTGACCTTCATCGTCTTTGCGACTCAAAATATCTGCTGTAATCTCAATCAAGTAGCTATCAAGCTCGCCTTTGTTCCACTCAGTGAAAATTTCAGCCATGTCTTCTGCAGAAAGACCAAGCAAGTGTTGCATGAGGTCATAGCTTTCTGCGATTAATTGCATGTCACCGTACTCGATACCGTTGTGGACCATCTTCACATAGTGACCAGCTCCGTCAGGACCGATGTAAGTCACACATGGTTTGCCATCTTCAGGTGCTTTAGCTGAGATTTCTTCGAGAACGTCAGCTACCAATTCGTAGGCTTCTTTTTGTCCACCAGGCATGATAGACGGTCCTTCAAGGGCACCTTTTTCACCACCAGAAACACCAGTTCCGATAAAGTTGATGCCTGAGTTTGCCAATTCTTCATTACGACGGATCGTATCTTTGTAGAAAGTATTTCCTCCGTCGATCAAGATATCACCCTTGTCAAGGTGTGGAAGAAGGGCTTGGATGGTTGCATCTGTACCAGGTCCAGCTTGAACCATAAGCATGATACGGCGAGGTTTTTCGATTGATTGAACGAAAGACTCTACATCGTAGCTAGGTACAAATTTCTTTTCTGGATGGCAAGCAATCACGTCTTCTGTTTTTTCTTTGCTACGGTTGTAAATGGCAACTGTATAACCACGAGATTCGATATTTAGGGCAAGGTTACGACCCATTACGGCCATACCGACAACACCAAAGTTTGCTTTTGTCATTTTCTACTCCTATAGACTTAGTTGTTTAATCTGTTATATTTTAACATTTTTACATGGTAATGAAAAGTATTTAGCTGATAGAAATGCTTTTCTGATGGATGATAAACAAACAGCCAGAAGTTTCAACTCCCAGCTGTTTGTATATCTTATACACATTTAGATTTATTTCGGCTCTATAATTTCTGTAGTGGGTAACACCACTGTAGGAATGATGGAGCTTCTTTTGTTGTAGAAAAAAAGTCCCATAAGACCTATAATGAAAAGCAACCAAACCATCATTAGAAAGAATCTTATGGAACAGTTCAATTTTATCACAAACTTACTGGGAATTAAAGACCCTAACATTACGATTTTGGATGTTCTAAATTCGGGAACGCATAAAGAAATCATGGCTAAGCTAGATTATCCAGCACCTAAATGCCCTCACTGCCAAGGCCAGATGGCTAAATATGACTTCCAGAAAGAATCCAAAATTCCCTATTTAGAGTGTACGGGATACAAGACCCTCATTCGCTTAAAGAAACGCCGTTTCCGATGTAAAGTCTGTGGGAAAGTAGCTGTCGCAGAGACTTCCTTAGTCAAGAAAAACCATCAAATCGCGACCATCGTCAAGCAGAAAATCGCTCAAAATTTGATTGAGAAAGTCCCCATGACTGCTATCGCTGAAAGCTTAGCTGACTCCACATCCACAGTTATTCGTAAATTGAAAGAATTCGAGTTTAAAACGAACCTCAACTACCTTCCAACTCACATGTCTTGGGATGAATACAGCTTCAAGAAGGGCAAGATGAACTTCATTGCGCAGGATTTTGACTCGCTCAAGATCGTAACAATCCTCGACGGACGAACGCAAGCAACCATTCGCAATCATCTCCTTCGTTATTCTAGACAGGTCCGAAACGGCGTTAAAGTCATTACTATGGACATGTTTAGCCCCTACTACGACATCGCCAGACAGCTCTTTCCTTCTGCTAAAATCGTTTTGGATCGCTTTCACATTGTACAACATCTAAGTCGAGCTATGAGTCGTGTTCGTGTTCAAATCATGAAGCAATTGGATCGAAAATCGCACGAATACAAGGCCATCAAACGCTACTGGAAACTCATTCAACAGGATAGCCGGAAACTCAGCGATAAACGCTTTTATCGCCCGACTTTTCGCATGCATTTGACCAACAAAAAGATTCTGGAAAAGCCGCTCTCTTTCTCCCAAGAACTACGAGAACACTATGAGCTCTACCAGCTCTTACTCTTTCATTTCCAAGAGAAACAGGCTGAGCATTTCTTTGGACTCATTGAAGATACCATTTCTTCTGTCAATCCTATCTTCCAGACCATTTTTAGGACTTTTTTGAGAGATCAGGATAAGATCATTAACGCACTGGAACTTCCCTACTCAAACGCAAAACTAGAGGCTACTAACAACCTCATCAAAGTCATCAAGCGCAATGCTTTTGGATTTCGGAACTTTGATAACTTTAAAACTAGAATTCTCGTTGCTTTGAATATCAAAAAGGAGAGAACCAATTCGGTCCTCTCCAGGGTATGACTTTTCGTTAACCCACTACAGTTGACAAAGAGCCTTTATTTCTCATCAACTTCGATGACTGCTTGTTCATCTTGTTTGAGCTTGTTGACAGTCATATTGACGCCAAGTGCTCCAGCTAACAGTTGACGAATGTCAAAGCCTGCTCCTTGGGAAACTTGATCAATGCTCTGCATGATGTCGCCGACCATTTTAGACGCGTTACCTTCACCATACATGGTAATCTTGTCTACCTTGGTCAATGGCTCTGCTACCGCGCGGGCGATTTCTGGTAGTTTATCGACAATCATTTCCGTAATCGCAGCTTCCTGCATCTTCTTCATGGCTTCGGCTTTCTTGTCCAAACCTTCTGCTTCCGCTTCTAGTTTAAGACGAATGGCTTCCGCCTCCGCACGTCCCTTTGCTTCAATAGCCTCAGCTTCTTGCAGTTGCGCAAATTTTTCAGCCTCAGCTTGAGCCTTGCGGGCTTCCGCTTCTTTCTGCGTTTCAAAGAGTTCTGCTTCGGCCTGACGTTGACGTTCAATCAATTGCGCTTCTGCGGCCTGTTGACGGGCATATTTTTCAGCTTCGGCTTGCTTGCGGATATTGGCATCCAATTCCTGCTCACGAACCTTAACTTCCCGTTCTTTGACTTCAGCTTCTTTTTCCTGCTTCATGATGTTGGCTTCTGCAGCCACACGTTCTTGTTCACGACGCTGGATCTCAGCCTCAATCCCTTTGGCTGCGTCCGCTTTAGCTTGCGCAATATCTGCTTCCTGCTTGAGGGCAGCTTGTTTCAGTTTGAGTTCATTTTGCTTTTGAGCAATTTCCAAGTCAGCAGCCACGCGCTTGTCGTTAGCCAGCTTGTCCTGCTCAGCTTCAACTTCCTTACGCTCACGTTCAGCCTTAGCCTTGGCAATCAGGGCGTCTTTCTTGATCGTTTCGACATTTTCAATACCGAGGTTGTCAATAACGCCACCTTCGTCAGAGAAGGATTGAACGGTAAAGGCAATGACTTCCAGACCCATCTTAGCCAAATCTGGTGCTACGTTATCTTGCACTTTAGAGGCAAATTCCTGACGGTCATTGACCATCTTGCGCAATTCCATCTGGCCGATTACTTCACGAAGGTTCCCTTCGAGGACATCTTGGACAGAGTTGGAAATATCAGTGGTATTCCAATTAAGGAAGTTTTCTGCCGCACGATCAATCATTTCGTCCGTAGTACCAATCTTCAACTTAACAGCCGCATCCGCACGAACGTTGATAAAATCAAGTGTCGGCACAGACTCAGAAGTACGGACGTCTGTAGAAAACTGCTCAATATCCAGATAAGAGCGCTGCTCTACAAAAGGAATCATGAAGCCAGCCTTACCTCTCAAATGGCGCTGCTTACGCAGACCAGTAATAACGACTACTTCATTTGGCTTAGCATTGACATACCCCTTAGCCAAAAGAATAATAAGCACGATGGCTGCAACGATTGCAAAAATCAACCAGCCTGGGATAAATAACATATCCATAGAAACTTCCTTTCTTTTTCCAGAGCAATAGACGAATGCATTGCCCAAATATATTTTTAGTTAGTATATCAAAAAATTAACAGTTTGCAAAACTTTTACTGCTAATCCTATTCAACTTCCCAAATGCCCCTTCAAACAAAAAGATAGCTCCTCATTTATCGAGGAAGCTATCCATCTTTTATTAGTCATTTCTTCCAAAAATACGAAGGATGCTGAGGAAGAGATTGATAAAGTCGAGATAAAGGCTCAAAGCCAGAGAAAGGGCCCAACCAAGTCCAGCTTGTCCCCCTGTCTGCTCATAGACATAGCGGATTTTTTGATTGTCCCAAGCAATCAACCCTGCGAAAATGACAACACTGACGTAGCTGACAATATAGTCTATCATGTCGCTACCTAGGAAAATATTGACAAAACTTGCGATCACAATCCCAATCAAACCTGCAATCATAGCTCGGCCCATGCCAGATAAATCTTTTTTAATGATGACGCCCATGGCTGCCATGACAAGGAAAACGGCCGCACTAACTGCAAATGCTTTGAAGACCACGCCTCCTGTGTACATGGCCACAATGAAACTCATAGTAAATCCGTTTAGAGCTGAGTAGCTCAAAAAAAGAGGAAGAGCAGCTGGACTATTGCGGAGGCCTCTGCTGGAAGCTGACCAAACCAAGGCAAGCTCAATGAAGATAGCTCCATAGTAAATCCAGCTATAATGGAGCAAAATCTCAACTAGAGCTGTCTGGAAGGTCGTCAGCATTAAGCCTGAAACCAGAGCAGAGATGGCAATTCCCATCCCGACAAATCCGTAGACCTTAGAATAAAAACTAGAAAGTCCACTGTTTTCTTGAATAATTGTATTGTTCATAATGTCTCCTTTTTATATTTTAACTTTTCATCATCTTTCGATGATACTTTTTACGCCCACTCAGCCTTTGTCGCCAAGGTGCCGTCGCCTCTTTGATCGCCCAATACTTGTCCACCATAGTTACAATGAAGGACTCCTTGTAGCGGGGTGGTGCTAAGGTCGCTCCCCACATGTGCTTGATGATAATATCTTCCTCAACTCGATTGAGCTTGGTAATCTTACGGGCATTTCGGACTGCTAGGCGGGGATGTACCCAAGCATGACTCTTTTTAAACTTGGTTTCGCGCCAGTCATAATAAAATAAATCATGCAATAGAGCGCCCCGTGCTGTACTGCGGGCATTCCAGCCAAATTTTTTAGCAATCTTATAACTAGTATAACTGACATTGATCGAATGTTCAAGCCGATTGGAATGAATATGATGCGTAATTCCTTTTAAGCGTTGGACGCTGGGCTTCTCGATCAAATGCCCCACATAGGCCATAAATTCATCATCTTCTCTGTAAGGCATATCATCACCTCCATTTAGTTTTATTATAGAGAGATTTCTAAAAGCTAGCTTAAAGCAAACATCAGAATGCCGGCTGCCACAGCAACGTTAAGACTTTCAGCCTGCCCCTTCATGGAAATGTGAACCAGAACATCAGCCGCATCCGTCATTTCTTGGCTGATTCCTTGCCCTTCATTACCCGTGACTAAGAGGAAATCTTCATGTTTTTCGACCTTTTGATAATCCACAGAATCTTCTGATAAAGTCGAAGCCAAAATTTGCAAGTCACTTTGACGAGCTAGGGCCAGCATATCCTCTCTGCTCACGCGATAAATGGGCAGATGAAAATGGCTGCCCTGCATAGAACGCAAGGTTTTGAGATTGTAAATGTCAGCGGAGTGGCTAGAGATGAAAACTCCTTGATAACCCGCCGCATCCGCTGTTCGGATGATGGTTCCGACATTACCAGGATCCTGCACATCTTCTAAAAAGAGATAGGCACCTTCCAGCTTTTCTGGAATATTCTGCTCCTCAAAGGCTAATTCTGCAACGATTCCCTGAGGTGTCTTACTATCTGCCAAATCACTCAGAATCTCAGGACTGACAAAAATCGTCTGAGAAAATGCTGCCAAACGCTCTTCGTACTCTGCCAAGGCAAAAATTCGCAAAATCCGTGCCTGACTGGCCAGAGCCTCCTCAAAAAGATGCCAGCCCTCAATCAAATACGACTCGCTACGATATTTTTTTTGATGCAGCTTTTTAGCTTTTTTTACCACATTATTGGCTTTTGAGGTTATAATATTCATAAATACATTATAACACAATCTAGCAGTTTTGAACTCATCCTCTAGACTTAGCTTCAGAGAAAATCTTGTCTTCAGCAAGCAACTGCTCGCTACGCTATAGGCTGAAAAGCGAGTTTCAAACCGCTACAAAAGGAGGTAACGATGCAAAAAGTAAGAATGATTGCGCAAGGACGAGTCCAAGGCGTCGGCTTTCGTTGGGGCGTTTACTCCCTCGCTCTGCAAATCGGCGGGATTACAGGTCGTGTCTGGAATAATGACGACGGTACAGTCGAAATTTTGGCTCAAGCAGAAAGCTCTGCCCTCATGGCTAAGTTCATTCAAGAAATCCGCAAGGGACCAACTCCTTTTTCAAAAGTCAGCTATTTAGATGTCACCATGGCCAATTTTGAGTCCTATACTGACTTTAAAATTGCAAATTAGGTCTGGAGAACTATTGTATATTTCCCTAAAAAACAGTAGAATAGATAGGTATTATTTTTTTAGAAACAAAGGAAATGAACTCGTGAAAACATTTAAACGTATTTTATTCTCTGGAATGAGCTTGTCCCTCCTTCTATTATTGACAGGGTGTGTCGGACGAGACAAGGCCGGTAATCCTTCTGGTATTATTTGGGACGTGCTTGGTCAGCCTATGGCAGATAGCATCCAGTTCTTTGCTAAGAATTCAGGCCTTGGTTATGGTCTAGCGATTATTATCGTTACACTCATCGTGCGGCTGATTATTTTCCCACTGGGAATCTATCAGTCTTGGAAGGCTACTCTTCAGTCAGAAAAGATGAACTACTTCAAGCCCATCTTTGCCCCTATCCAAGAACGAATCAATAATGCCGAAACTCAAGAAGAAAAACTAGAAGCGCAGCAAGAACTTATGGCTGCTCAAAGAGAAAATGGTCTGAGTATGTTTGGCGGTATCGGCTGCCTCCCTCTACTCATTCAAATGCCTTTCTTCTCAGCCCTCTTCTTTGCTGCCCAATACACAAACGGTGTAGCCAGCAGTACATTCCTTGGCATCAATCTTGGAAAACCTAGTCTAGCCTTGACTCTCATTGTCGGTGTACTCTATTACATCCAGTCACTTCTCTCCCTACATGGTATCGAAGATGAGACCCAAAAAGAACAGATGAAGCGTGCAACTTACATGAGCCCGATTATGATCGTAGTCTTCTCTTTCATGTCACCAGCAGCTGTGACCCTCTACTGGGTAGTCGGTGGTTTCGTTCAAATTATCCAACAATTCATCATTAACTACTTAATGCGTCCGCGGATTAGAAAGCAAGTAGCAGAAGAATACAAAAAGAATCCTCCGAAAGCTATGAGCAATGCAGGTCGCATCAAAGATGTGACACCAAAAGCGAGCCAAGCAATCACTCAAAACAATAAAAAGAAAAAGAATCGCAACGCTGGTAAACAACGTTCTAGATAAATAAACTATCCATTTCCCTCTGAGGTTTCCTATCTAATCTTGGAGGGCTTTTTTACTGCTCACCCTAATAATACTAAAAGAGAGGCTGGGACAAAAGTCCTAGCCTCTCAATTGTCTTTGGATTGTCGAGCAAGACGCAGTGGTTGAGTGGTCTCTACTACGCTGATTTCATCAGCTTTTACAGCCCTACTCAACTGTGCGGAGGTGGGACGACGAAATCGAATTCTAACGAATTAGCGATTTGTGTCCCACTCTCTCTTTCTTAAACTTTTAATCAATATACTTCAACTTTCCACGGAAATCTTCCAAGCTTTCATAGCCTTTTTCTTCCATAATCTCCTTGAGTTCTGCGGTGATGCGCTCAAAGGCTGCCACTCCTTCTCTATGAAGGGTTGTTCCTACCTGCACCATACTGGCTCCACAGAGGATATGCTCAAAGGCATCGCGCCCTGTCAAGACACCCCCAGTTCCTATGATTTGGATTTCTGGTTTCAGGCGTTGGTAAAAGGCATGGACATTAGCCAGAGCCGTTGGCTTGATATACTGGCCACCAATACCGCCAAAACCATTTTTGGGACGAATGACCACTGACTCATCTTCTATATAAAGACCGTTTCCGATAGAGTTGACACAGTTGACAAACTTGAGCGGGTAGTTGTTAAAAATCGCAGCGGCTTGATCAAAATGCACAATATCAAAGTAAGGAGGTAGCTTGATACCCAGCGGCTTGGTGAAATAAGCAAAAACTTCTGACAAGATTTTTTCTGTCGTTTCAAAATCATAAGCAATCTGTGGCTTACCCGGAACGTTGGGACAGGAGAGATTGAGCTCAGTAATCCCTTTAAAGTCGCTTGCCTGCACTTTCTTAAGAATGGTGTGGGTTTCTTCTGGCGACATTCCGACCAAAGAAAGGAAGAAGGTGCGATTTGGCTCGCTTTCTTGCAGCTCCAGCAAGTAGTCAAGATAATAATCTAAACCATTATTAGGCAGGCCCATAGAGTTGATGGAGCCCAGTGGCACATCCTGATAGCGAGGTTCTGGATTGCCCTGACGAAAGTTCAGCGTCGCCGTCTTGGTCACAAAGGTTCCAGCAGCAGAGTTTTTGACTTCTTCTAACTCTTCCACTGTCATACAAGCCACCCCTGCTGCATTCATCAGACAGTTGTCAAATTCAAAACCTGCAATTTTTGTCTTGGTTGTCGTCATTATTTTGACCTCTTATTCCTTAATTTTCTCTATTATATCATTAAAATTCTTCCTATAAAGAATTTATCCTAATTTTCTAGCAAAAGGTTCGGCATTTCCACCTAGAATCTTCAAAAAAATATTATGGAAATTTTCAGAAAATTCAACTTTTTTCTTTACACCCTAAAAAAATTCTGCTATAATGGCTCGTGTAATAAAATATAACAACAAAAGGAGAACGATATGACATCTGCTAAAGAATATATCCAAAGCGTGTTTGAAACTGTAAAAGCTCGTAATGGGCACGAGGCTGAATTTCTTCAGGCAGTTGAAGAATTCTTCAGCACTTTGGAACCTGTATTTGAAAAACACCCTGAGTATATCGAAGAAAACATCTTGGCACGTATCACCGAGCCTGAGCGCGTGATTTCTTTCCGTGTTCCTTGGGTTGACCGTGATGGAAAAGTCCAATTGAACCGTGGTTACCGTGTTCAATTCAACTCAGCTGTTGGACCATATAAAGGCGGCCTTCGTTTCCACCCAACTGTAAACCAAGGGATCTTGAAATTCCTCGGATTTGAGCAAATCTTTAAAAACGTCTTGACTGGACTTCCAATCGGTGGAGGTAAAGGGGGATCAGACTTCGATCCTAAAGGAAAGACTGACGCTGAAGTTATGCGCTTCTGCCAAAGCTTCATGACTGAATTGCAAAAATACATCGGACCATCACTTGACGTCCCAGCTGGCGATATCGGTGTTGGTGGACGTGAAATTGGTTACCTTTACGGTCAATACAAACGTCTTAACCAATTTGATGCGGGTGTCTTGACTGGTAAACCTCTTGGATTTGGTGGTAGCTTGATCCGTCCAGAAGCAACTGGTTACGGTTTGGTTTACTATACTGAAGAAATGCTCAAAGCTAACAGTAACGGCTTTGCTGGTAAAAAAGTGGTGATTTCCGGTTCTGGTAACGTAGCTCAATACGCTCTTCAAAAAGCTACTGAACTTGGTGCAACTGTTATCTCTGTATCTGACTCAAACGGTTATGTCATCGATGAAAACGGTATTGACTTCGATCTTTTGGTTGATGTTAAAGAAAAACGCCGTGCTCGTTTGACTGAATATGCAGCTGAGAAAGCAACTGCTACTTACCATGAAGGTTCTGTATGGACTTACGCTGGTAACTACGATATCGCTCTTCCATGTGCGACTCAAAACGAAATCAATGGTGACGCAGCTAAACGTTTGGTTTCTCAAGGAGTTATCTGCGTATCAGAAGGTGCTAATATGCCTAGTGACCTTGATGCGATTAAAGTCTACAAAGAAAACGGAATCCTTTACGGACCTGCCAAAGCTGCCAACGCTGGTGGTGTAGCTGTATCAGCGCTTGAAATGAGCCAAAACAGCCTTCGCCTCTCATGGACTCGTGAAGAAGTGGACGGCCGTCTCAAAAACATCATGACCAACATCTTCAACACAGCTAAAACAACTGCTGAAACATACGGACTTGGTACTGATTACCTTGCAGGAGCAAATATCGCTGCCTTCGAAAACGTAGCAAACGCTATGATTGCACAAGGTATTGTTTAATTAGTCGATACATCCTATCGGAGGACAATTGATGAACTTACGGCCAATGGAAGTAAGAGACAATCCAGCTGTAGCACAACTCATTCGAGCTAGCCTAGAAGAATTCGGGCTTGACAAACCAGGAACTGTCTACTTTGATTCTCATCTAGATCATTTGGCCGACTACTATCAACAGCAAGAGAGAGCAGCTTACTTTGTCCTGGAAGACGAAGGTCAGCTGGTTGGCTGTGGTGGCTTTGCACCTGTTTCTGATAAAATTGCTGAATTACAAAAATTGTATGTCACTAAAAATAGTCGTGGCAAAGGTTATTCCAGCCGTCTGATAAAGCGGATATTCCAGGAAGCCTGTCTAGCTGGTTATGAACAGCTTTATCTAGAAACCGCTACTGAGCTGGCTACGGCTGTGGCCGTCTATCAGCACTATGGTTTTACAGCATTGCAACAACCACTTACTAACGCCGTTGGCCACCCAGCTATGAATATCTGGATGATAAAGTCTCTCTTATCAGATGAATAGATGTCAGTATACTCTGACCGTCTCGGGGACATCATGACCAAGATCCTCAAAACAGCTAAAATAACTTTTAAAAATGTAGCCAAGGCTATGATAGTTAAGGTATTGTTTCAATTTATTTTTCAATCCTCAATCGCTCTGATTGGGGATTTTTATATTGGTTTTAAAAAAGCTCACTATTTTTAATAGTAAGCTTAAAAATCAAAATTCACTTTATTTCTAATAAGGCAAAAGATAGGCATTCAACTATTTCATTTACTGCTTCATCTATGTTCACATCTTCCTTATCATTTAACATCATTGGAATAACATAAGAAAGACTCAAGGCTAGAATATAACGAACAATTCTTTCATTTGACCAATCTCGGATAACGCCATTTTCTTTAAACTGATTCAGAACTGGACTAATTGGCTTAATGATAGAGTGAACAATAACATTCCCTAACTGATCAGAAATATTTTTATCAATAAAAGAACGGCTCAAGATAATTTTAACCCGCATTTGATTCTCCTGAATGAAAACTAGTCTATCTCGAACAATGCTTCTTAAAAATAGTGGAAAAGACTCTTGGTTTGCTGTAAATTTCTTCTCAGAAAAATCAGCAATCACATCTGGAATAACTTGCTCAAGAAAAGTCGATAAAATTGCTTCTAAGATGCCTTCCTTGGTTTTAAAGTAACTAAAAACTGTCCCTTCTGAAACTCCAGCCTCCTTAGCAATAAGGCTTGCTGTTGTATTTTCAAAGCCAATTTCTGAAAATAACTTTAGGCTTGATAATAATACTTGACGTTGTTTTAAACTCAGGTTGCTATTTTCTAATGTCTGAGCATACTTTTCTTCTAAACTTTCCATTGCTGGCACCTCTCTGCTACTCTCTTACTTTTACAACTTTCTTACCTCGAGTGTGTCCCGACTTCAGACTACGATATGCCTCTCTAACTGACTTTAGAGAAAAATCATAAACCTGATCAATATTCAGCCGAACCTTCCCATCTGAGACCATTTCCGCTAGAACTTTAAAATCATCATATGTGGAATGTCTCGGACCCGTGAACTGAGCTCCTCTTATCATAACATAGGGTGAAGGTACTAGCGTTCCAATAGCCGTTCCCTTCAATCCCAAACTGAAAGCCAATTTAACATAATCACTTCCATAGCAATCCAAGAATTTTGTAATCGGCTTTGGACTTGCTGATAGAAGAGCATTCTGGATGTTCTCTTCGTAAGCTACTGGAATCGCACCTAAAGACTTCAGATATTCTGAATTTTTCTTACTTGCAATTCCGATAACTGTTGCACCCTTAGCAACCGCATACTGTATTGCGATACTTCCAATACCTCCTGCTGCTGCTGAAATAACTACAACATCTTTAGAGTTTAGCTCAATCTTTCTGAAAGCACCTCCCACTGTTAGAGAGGCTACACCCATAGTAGCAGCATGCTTCATATCAATCATCTCTGGCTTTAGTACAATTTCCGATTCATTGACACAAATTTCTGTGGCTAAAGCTCCCCTCTTGGTCCCCAATCCAGGGTCACTGATCATTGTTCCAAAAACCTTATCCCCTACTGCAAACCTACTTACTCCTTCACCGATTTCTGTGATAACTCCAGCAAAATCCCGACCAACACCTCTTGGAAAGAGAGATGATTTTGACTCAAACCAACGACTTGGCTTCCTTAGTTTTGTCATAAAAGATAGAAAACGAAGTGGCTTTGCACCCTCAAAAGTCTTAAAATCAATGGGATTTAAACCAGCTGCATAAACTTCTACCCTAACTTGATTCGCTTCTAAAGCATCAGATTTAACGTTCACCAAATCTAGCACTTCTTCATCACCGAAACGACTATATTGTATTGCTTGAACAATCATTTCATGAACTCCTTTGTTTATCTATAAATTGAGTGAGCGCTCAATCATATTGCGATTATACGCTCATTTCCCAAATATTTCAAGCTACGCACTTGTATTTCTATAGATTGCTTAAATAATCAGGTTCTTAATTAAAGCGAGATTACTTTTTATCTCTTAACATGTATTAAAAGCATTAGACCAAACTCCAGAACTATTGTTTATTTAAAAATCAGCTTGCTCATTTGAGCAGCTGATTTTTTGTCTATCAATGGATTGTAACGATTTACCGATCCGACTCTTTCAAAAGGGCCAGAAATTCCTCTAAAACTAGATGATGTTTTTGCATGTATTGGGCCGACTCTACGCCAACATAACGATAGTGCCAATTTTCAAAATTCACACCAGTAATATCGCTTTTCCCTTCAGGATAGCGCAGAATAAAGCCGTATTTAGGGGCAATTTCCGCAATCTTATTTGCTACCTCATCATTCTGACCTTCTGGCTCGCTCATATCAATCGCCAAGCCTGTCTGATGCTCACTGGCACCTGGCAGCTGGATCCGCTTTTGCACTTCTTGCTCCGCTTCTTGCCGAGACAGGCCTTCTTCTTCGGCCAAAGCTAGGGCTTCTTCATATAGCTCTGTCTGCTCCGCTCGGCTACGATAGCCCGAAATCAAGGTTTCTCCCGGCGCAATGGCCCGAGCTGCAGCTAAAAATTGTCTAGTATTTTCAGCAATACGACTATCTACCTGAATATCATCGATTTGGGTCAACTTAGGATGAGACTCTTCCTGTAAATGGCTACGATTGATTAAAGTCAATTCCCAATCATCAACTGACACCTTGGGCAAGTCAGAACTCTGGGCTTTAAGACCATGATTAATAAAAGTTGGCAAGTCTTCATCCATATCTTGCACTCGCAATAGAGCAAACAGCAAACTGATCCCAATTCCTAAAAATAAGAGTCTATTTATTAGTCGAAACAGAGAGAGTTTTCTCCTTCTTTCGTGGCGACCTCTTCTCAAGCCTTGTCCTCCAGCTCTTTCGCTCCAACTTAACGATAGGACATATCACCGATGGAAGCAACTGAAAATTGTCTATCTTCATAGTCTACGATGGTCACACTACCATTGCCTAGGCCATGAGGTTGCATGCGATTAATTAGGTAGACAAAGGTTCCGATGGTCATGCCATGACTAACTACCAAAGCATTGCCACCGCCCGCAGCCTCCAGCTCCTCAGCAATCTCTGAGAAGCCTTGCCAAATTCGGCCGCTGAGTTTTTCCCAATTCTCAGCCCAGCCAGCCGTGTCGACTTCTACTAAACCTTCTGCCAGCTCGGCATAGCTGAGTTGATGGACATGGTCGATATTAAAAACCCTAGGCATGACCCCCATAAAGAGCTCACCATCATAGCCACCATCAAAGCTGCCAAAACACCACTCTCGAATGCGCTTGTCAAACCTGTAAGGAATCTTTCCAGTCAAGCCCAGCTCTTCCAGAATAATTCCCATAGTCTGAATGGTTCGACCTGAATCACTGGATCTAGCTAGTTTAAAATCAATACCCGCTTTTCGCAAACCTATTCCTAGTTCATGGATGCCACGTTCGCCTTCTGCCGTCAATGGACTATCACTCCAGCCCTGAGCTCGTCCGATTGTATTAAACATCGTTTTGCCATGCCGGATCAGGTATAATCTTGTTTTTGCCATACACTTCCCCCCTTATTCTCCTCTCATTATATCACGTTTCTGAAAAAAAGTAGTTTCTAAGATTGAGAGAAAGCAGCTCAAGAAAGCTGAATTATTGCCATATTTTCTTTCAACCGTTTATTTAGCGTCCAAAATTTTGGCACCAACTTCACGATAGGACACATCTCCCAAGATCTGAATCGTAAATTGCCCTTTTTCATATTCAACAACTGTCACACTGCCGTTGTCAACCTCAGGATTTTTGCTAATGGCTTTATCAATCAGATAAGCAAAAGTCCCGATGGTCATACTATGGCTGACGACCAAAGCATTGCCTCCACCAGCAGCTTCCACTTCTTGAGCAATAGCTGTAAATCCAGCTAAAATCCGCCCACTGAGTTGCTCCCATGGTTCAGCCCAGCCAGCCGTATCCACTTCAACCAAACCGTCAGCCAATTCTGGGAAAGTCAGCTCTTTATAATTGTCAGTATCACGCACCCTTGGAATCACTCCACGGAAAAGATCACCACCATAAGCCCCGTCAAAGCTCCCGAAGCACCACTCTCGAATACGCTTGTCAAACTTATAAGGAATCTTCCCTACCAAATCCAGCTCTTCTAGGATAATCCCCATGGTCTGAATGGTTCGACCAGAGTCGCTCGAAAATGCCTTGGTAAATTCCAAGCCAGACTCTCTCAGCCCAATCCCTAGTTCACGGATACCACGTTCGCCTTCTTCAGTTAAGGGAGTGTCCGACCAACCCTGAGCCCGACCAATGGTATTAAACATAGTCTTACCATGCCGGATGATGTATAATTTTGTTTTTGCCATGAATGTCTCCTTTTTAATTAAGGCCACTCGGATAAGGAGTGGCTTATTTGTCTCGCACTTGACTGAGCAAGACAGAGGGAAAGGGTCTGTCTAAACAGACCCTCTATTACTTAGTTTTTGAAACTGTGAATTGGCGCAGGAATCTGACCGCCCCGCGCGATAAAGGCAGCTGACGAAGCCTGATTAACCTTCATGACCGGGGCTGTTCCCAAGAGACCGCCAAATTCGATCATATCGCCTTCCTTGCCCTTCGGAATAATCCGCACAGCTGTCGTCTTTTGATTGATAACGCCAATCGCTGCTTCATCCGCAATCATAGCTGCGATGGTTTCAGCCGGCGTTTCCTCTGGAATGGCAATCATATCCAAACCGACCGAGCAGATAGCTGTCATAGCTTCTAGCTTTTCTAGATTGAGCGAGCCATTTTGCACAGCTGCAATCATGCCCTCATCTTCAGAAACAGGAATGAATGCACCAGATAGTCCGCCCACCTGATTGCAGGCCATGACACCGCCTTTTTTGACTTGGTCATTGAGCAGGGCAAGCGCCGCTGTCGTACCGTGGGTACCGACTGTTTCTAAGCCCATTTCTTCCAAGACACGGGCCACTGAGTCCCCGACTGCTGGCGTCGGAGCCAGACTCAAGTCAACAATCCCGAACTTGACGCCCAGACGCTCGCTGGCCATCTGACCGACCAACTGACCGATACGAGTGATTTTGAAGGCCGTTTTCTTGACCGTTTCAGCGACCACGTCAAAGCTCTCACCACGGACCTTTTCCAAGGCCCGTTTGACAACACCAGGCCCAGAAACACCAACATTGATGACCACATCTGCTTCACCGACACCATGAAAGGCGCCCGCCATGAAGGGATTGTCTTCTACCGCATTGGCAAATACAACCAGCTTGGCCGCCCCCATGTCAGAAAGCTGAGCTGTTTCCTTGATAATGCGCCCCATATCCGCAACTGCCGTCATATTGATGCCGGTCTTGGTTGAGCCGATATTGACAGAGGAGCAGACCTTGTCCGTCTCAGCCAAAGCGCGTGGAATGGAATTAATGAGGATTTCGTCTCCTTTTTGATAACCCTTTTGGACCAAAGCAGAGAAGCCACCGATAAAGTCCACACCGATTTCTTTTGCTGCCCGATCCAGAGCATGAGCCAGAGGCAGATAATCCGTAGCATCGGTAGCTGCCCCAATCAGAGAAATCGGAGTCACGGAGACGCGCTTGTTGACGATAGGAATCCCGAGCTCTGCAGCAATTTCGTCCCCAACTGCCACCAAATTTTTAGCCTTGGTCGTGATTTTTTGGTAAATCTTCTCAGCAGCCCGATCAATGTCCGAGTCAATGCAGTCTAAGAGAGAAATGCCCATGGTGATGGTCCGAATATCAAAATTCTGCTCCTCAATCATGGCAATGGTTTCTGTAACTTGTCTAATATCCATGTGCCCTCTCCTTAGATATTGTACATAGCGTCAAAAATCGCTGCGCTTTGAATATTGATTTTGACATTGAGGGTCTGACCAAAGGCCTCAAATTCACTACGAAGTGCTGCAAAATCCTGCTTTTCGTCGCTAGAAACGACAGCCATCATGGTAAAAAATTCATCCAAAACAGTTTGAGAAATATCGTCAATATTGAGCCCCAGCTCGGCAATTTTACTAGCTACACCAGCCACAATCCCTGCCTTATCTTTTCCAACAACCGTAATAATCGCTTTCATCGTTTGCTCCAATCATCTTTATTGCTAATATTGTAGCATAAATGCCTGTTTTTTGCATGAAATTGCAAAAATCCAAACTGCGAATATTGCGTGCTGTTTAAATATCAGACTCAAATACTCTTCAGAAATTACACATATCTCATCCTTTCGTTAGAAGTTTATTTTTTATCTATGTTTTTGTTTGTAAACGATTTCAAACTTTGTTATACTGAATTTAAGAACATATTAAAAAGGAGGTTTCTTATGAAAAATTCTTATAAGAAACGCTTATATACACAAGTCCTCAGCCTATCCGCTGCGGTTCTATTGGCCGTTTTAACTCAAGGAAATGCGGCAGCTGATACGCTTAACCCTGCTGAACCTCCGCAAGACAGCAGCAAAATCAGTACTTTTGTGGAACAGCCTACACCTGCAAGTACAGAGAAGGCTGAAGAAACTTCGGATACTCCACAAGCTGAACCACTAGAGAAAAGCAGCCCATCTGAAGCTTCATCTGATAAAGCCGACAGCAAGTCTCCAAGTCTTCCTTCCACAGCGTCAGAGGAAAAAGCAGCTGAAACTACCCAAAAACTGGATACTACAACTAAAACAGAAGTCCGCGCAGCTAGCACCCAAGAAAACAAGGTTCAGCTTGCCGACAGTAAGGTTTACATGTCCGAAAAAGCCAGCATTGAAGAAACTATTCAAGAACAGGGCGCTCAAGCTGGTAAAATCACTTGGACACTAGACAACAAGCCTATTAACGAGTGGAAAACTTGGAAGATGGAGGACGGCACCTTCACTGGCGACCCGTTTGTCACTGTCGAAGAAAAAGCTGATGGAAATGACCTCAAAGTTTCCCTCAAATTTAATGAACTATTTGGGCAAGACTTAAGCCTGCGCACACCAAACAATATCCGTAGAACCTATCGCAACTTTATGGGAAGTCATGAATTAGTCGGAACCAGCGAAGATCTTGGCCTGACTATTCGCAAGAACATCGTTCTGCGACCTTACGAAGATTTCCATACCCACGATGAAATGCTGGCAGCTATCGAAAAGAGTCGACAAGATGCTAAAACGGATCGCTTGGTACAGATTGAGAACATCGGAAAGAGTGCCCAAGGTCGTGATGTCAAGCTCGGTATCATCAGCTCCGACCAAAAAAGCATTGACGACTATCTCAACACAACCAACAAAGTTGCCCTTACTAAACCAGCTGAAATGTTAGCTGCGCTAAAAAATGGTACGCTGGACTACAAACTTCCAGTTTTTATCAATAACACCCACGCTGACGAACAGCCAGCCATCGACATCATCACTGGGCTCTTCAATACTTTTGCGACCAAGGAGCAAATTTCCTTCCAAACAACTGACGCTAACGGTGCTGCTAAAAATATCACCCTCAATATCAAAGAACTCCTCAAGAAATTCATCTTCCTCTTTGACTTTACTGAAAATCCTGACGGAGATGTTGCCAATACGCGTGCTCTTGCCAACGGAATTGATCCAAACCGCGACACTAGCTATCAGGCTAACCCAGAAACCCGTACCGTAGCTGGACTCATTAACAAATGGAATCCAATTGCTCTTTATGACATTCATGGATTCGTTAAAGAATTCTTGATCGAGCCAGCGACACCGCCACACGATCCAAACTTTGAATACGACCTTCTGTCTGAAAATATGCTGGAAAACGCCCACCACATGGGACGTGCTGGCGTCGCTAACTCTAAGTATGACAGCTATATCATCCCTAAACTAGACTGGGGCGATGGCTGGGATGACTCCTTCTCCGGCTACACTGGTGTTTATGCCATGTACCACGGCATATTAGGACATACCATTGAAATCCCTGAGGGAAATCAGGAATCCTACAAGGCTGGCTACCACGCTGTCCTTGGAGGTATCTCTTACCTGTCCCAAAATCCTGACAAGCTCATGGAAATGCGCCTTAACTTCTATCTCCGTGGCATCAACAAGGTTGAAGATCCAAAAGCTGAAAATGAGTTGGTCGGACCTGACGGCAAGGTTGTTGGACGGGTGAAAAACGGTCAGAAAAAATTCTTCCCTGACTATTATGTCATCCCTATGGGGCTCGAAAAAGACAATGATTCCCAACAAGCCTTTAATATGATTGAATACTTCAAGAGAAATGGTGTTGTCATTCAAGAATTGAAGGAAGATGTTGGCAACTATAAGAAGGGCGACCTAGTTGTTGATATGGCTCAAGCTAAGCGTGGCTATGCCAACCATATCCTCTACAAAGGATCAAACGAATCTGCCTGGACTGCCATGTATGCTGAGCTTTTGGTAAACTTCCCAGATATGAGAGGCTTTAAAGCTGAGCCTATCTTTAAAGACAAACTCTTTGATGGCAAACTCGGCGAAGTCACTGCTCTCCGTGCTACTCGGACGCGCGATATCAACTACTCAGCACCTTACTATGTCATCGCCAATACATCTGACAGCGCAGTCAAAGCTGTCAACCAAGCCATTCGCCAAGGTAAGAAGGTCTATCTGACAGAAGATGGTTATATCGTTGATACATCAACCTTTGCAAATCTCTTAGGTGATTATGCTATTTATGGAGATGCCTTGTATAAGGTTCCGGAAGGGCCAAGCTTGAAAGCACTGAAGGTCTATGCACCTCCTCATCAATTCTACTGGGCAGGAGTGGACTCACCTACTCATACCGCTCTGGCACTGAAAAATCTAGGCTTTGATATTGTCGATACACCTGAGGAAGCTGATGTCATCGTCCTTGAAAGCAACAACTTTGACAAGTCTATTCTTGGTCGCAAACCAACCATTGTAGTGGGGGGCTCTGCTATGCAACGCCTTGAGAAGCTTGGTGTTCTAGATGGATTTGATGCGGAAAGATTCTCTGGCGGCAGCGATTTTGAAGGTCTGATGAAGGCTATTATAGACGATAAAGATCCATTGACTAGCGGCTATAAGAAGAATGATCTCTTCTATTCTAACTCTGGAAACTGGATCGCAAAAGCTCCTGCCAACTTCAAGACTTTGGCGACTATTGCAGACAGTGACTACTACATTGCAGGCTGGTGGCCAGGCAACGAAAAATTAGCCAATAAAATCGTTGCTATTTCTGGTAATTACAAGGAACATCCACTCTTCGTATATGCTGGAAATCCAACCAATCGTCTGCATACCATTCACTTCTACCGTTGGGTATCGAACGCTGTCTTTGGCGATCAATTGGCTGAGCTGAAAGATATGCCTGTCACTCATAAACCAAGTGTCGAAATTGTTGAAATTTTGAACCAAAAACCTCAGCCAAAACAAGCAGGCAAACCAGCCGACAAACCGACAGCTCCAAAAGCGAAAGAAGAGCAATTAGAAAGCCTTGCTCAGAAAACAAGCGAAACACAGTCTATCACTACAGCTCAAAAAGTAACAAATACTCAGCAGGCCCAGCTCCCACAAACAGGAAGCAAGGAAAACTCTGCTCTCTTTACAGTTGCAACGATTCTTCTGGCTACAAGCGGTGGTCTCTTCTTACTTAAAAAGAAAGAAGCGTAAACATTTCTATTCTGCTAGATAGAGCTTTGCTCACGATAGCTCCTTAAATATAAAAATCGCATGGACAAATCATTTCAGTTTCATCCATGCGATTTTTTTCGTGACTTACCATCTTGTAGTATTCAGCTGACATAGACTTCGCTGTTTTTCCTGTTGCTACTTGTCAAGGATTTTTAATCAAAATCATCTTTTTTTCGTCTGATTTTCTCCTAAGCTCCCTCAGCATTATTCTTGTAAGTTTATCTTGCATTGTTTCAGTTGCATTTTCATTGAAATGGTCAACAACCTCATAGGTGGTCTTTCCAATCTTTCTCTTTGCGCCAATACTTTTTTATCTGTGTTTTTCAGTTCTTTCATAAATTCTCTTTTCCGTTTTTGAATGTTTGACAACAAAAAAGGAAGTATAGGTAATTTGCTTTTACTTCCTCTCTATCATTTTATTTAATTATTTTATTTCGACAAACTGGGATTTTTAGATTTTAACCCTTACGGAAAATAAAACGGGCTATTCTCCTAAAGTATGTTCTATAATATTATAATTTAATGCAAAGTGTAGCTATATAGTCATTTCCATAACGTGATAATCTATTTCTTTTATCACATGATTCATAAAAATCTATCATAGCGAGACCATTTTTAAGTTGTCCTCTAATCTGAGTTTCTAAGGTATGGCTAAATTCATATCCATATTCTGGATTGATGGTTATCTTGCCTTCCTCTTCAAGCTCTTTTGAATTAAAAGGTATTGAAAACTTTAAAAGTAATTCCTCATCAGGTTTGTCCCATACAGTGTCAGCATCATACATGTATATCCAAGGATTCATAAATCCGACCATTAACAATCCACCCTTTTTTAATAC
The DNA here is from genome assembly GCF_030272855.1 of Streptococcus sp. SC1. Lineage (NCBI taxonomy): Bacteria > Bacillati > Bacillota > Bacilli > Lactobacillales > Streptococcaceae > Streptococcus > Streptococcus sp. SC1. The sequence goes on from NZ_JAQCMU010000004.1 coordinate 135,090, forward strand.
TCGAGAAGCTTCTTTGTACATGTTTTCTAAATCTTCTATATATACATTTGAAACTGGATTAAAAATAATATCAAAAGTTTCATTTTCAAATGGAAATGGTTTTGTCATATCGCCTTGAACGGTATTGATTTTTAAGCCTTCTCTTTTAGCAACCAACTCATCTCTTTGTAATTGTGATTTAGAAAAATCCATTATGGTTACATCATAACCTTTTATAGCAAAAACTGGTCCCTGCTGTCCACCACCACAAGCTAACCCTAATATCTTTTTTCCGTTGGCTTTTTCAAACCATTCTTTCGGAACTTTTTTTCCAACAGTTAAGGCAACAGAAATTGGATGTTTTCTAACTTCTTCTAATTCTTCATGTGTCAATGGCTCAGTATAGTCATTTTTTACATTATTCCATCTATCTTCATTGAATTTTATATAATCGTTCATCTTATCATCTCCTCGTAATTTTATACTGTTTAGATTTAGGTTAGATGAGTTGCCATCACTTGATTTCATTTTATTATACCATATGTTCAATTACTATTATTTCAATATTTTCTTAATTAGTATTTTTAAAATTTATTTTTCCTATATTTAAAATATCGAACCAAAGATTATTTTTCTTTCATCACTTTAAAATAAAAATAATGATCCCTTCCATCCTTGGCATTTTCTTTATTAAGCTTGAAGTAGTTCTTCTGATTAATAGCCATTGTTCGAAGTATATCATCAATTAAGAATGTCAATGGCACATCCATCGCTGAATATTTTTGGAAATCTTCTTCAAATCAGATATAGTCCTCTGAAAAATAATCTATCTGTAATTTATTCTCATAGAGCTCTTTTCTACTCATAGTCTACTTCCTCCAAAAGATGAATTTGTAGGATATCATCTACCTGAACCAACTTATATCCGTCACTCGTTTTGACGGATATTTCTTTTCTAGATAATTCTCTAACTTCTCCTATGATGGTGAGTTTTTGAGCTTTGTGTTTGACGGTAAGTCGCCCTTTTAGCTGTCCAACATAAAGCTGAGAAAGCAACAAGAGCCTTTCAGCCTTGTCCAAATCACTAGATAAATCAATACGATTTTTCTCTTCACCTAGCGAGGTAGTATGTTCAGATAAAAAGAAGCCCATCCACTTTTGCATGCCAGGATCTTGATATTCTCGTGCTGATTGAAATGGTAAGTAAGAACGATCAATCATTTTAATCCATCCAATCCTCCAGCAGAATGACCTCCTATCAGTTTACTTCTCGCAATACTTCTTGATGCTTTATCTAATGAATTCGCCTTTAATAGAGAGGTGAAGCCAAACTGATTTCTAACAGAGTCAATAGCTACCTGGAGCCTTTCTTCTTTTTCTTCTTTTTCTTCTTTGTCAACATCATCAAATAGTGAAATCAATCCATAGGATCCATCCACAAATCCTGAATAGCTGACCGCGACATTTCGGATCGCTCCTGAAGTGTATTTGTTATGAAATAACTTCAATACATAGTTTGTGAGCATATCCGTATTATTCGTTGGTTCTATCTTCATTTGAGTATTGATAGAATGTTTGTTTTCTTGTTTAGAGTAACCTAAATGTATTGCAACTACAGTTGCTTTCTTTCCTGCTCGTCTTAGACGAATAGCGACTTGTTCCGCCATTTCTCGTAGTACAATCTCAATTTCTCTTTGATCCACATAATCCCGTGGTAAAACCTGAGAATTTCCTAAACATTTAGACTTTGGTTTATAGGGGATATGAACATTACTTTCATCCACTCCATTAGCATGGAACCACAAGCGAAGCCCTGCCACTCCCAAATTTTGCTTTAACATGTCTGGATTAGTATTGGCCAACTCTTTGATTGAATAAATCCCTAAACCATTCAGACGTTTTTCCATGCGTTTACCAATCCCCCAAAAATCTGTCATATTGGGGATATTCCAAACTTTCCTTTCAACATCTTGGTAAGACCAATTTGCTCTCATTGTAGGTGTTCTCTTTGCTTCATTATCTAAAGCTAACTTTGCGAGCAGTGGATTTGCATTCGACATTCCTATTGTTGAATAGATCCCTGTTTCTCTCCAAATATCCCTTTGAATTTTTGCAGAAATGGCATCTAGCTTATCTTTCCTAGAAATAGTTTTGTCTGAAATAAAATAGTTTAATGAACTTGTAAGATCAATAAAACCTTCATCAATGGAATAGGGATAAACATCGTCAGGACTTCCATAATTTTGAAATATTCTTTGAATTTCCATATTTACAGCTATGTATTCATCCATCCTAGGCGGAACTATAAGGGTTGATTTTGCCCACTCCTCGATATATCTAACATATTCAGGATCTGTTCTCAATCCTTGTTTTTTAGCGTTGTAATAAGAGAACCTTCTGGTATTAATATCAAATGGCAAATCATAAGAACGCCCTACATTGGACTTACCAAATACCTTCTTGAACATGGGAGAAGATGCTAGAATAAGACCTGCTGAGTTATCCGCTCGGCTCATGACACATAAGGAAGTCTTGAGAGGATGCAAACCTCTTGATACACACTCTACGCTAGCATAGAAGGACTTCATATCTATAAAAGCAATATCACTTTTGGGCTCCCTTGAATAATCAAAATAGCCCATAAATTAGTCCTCCAATGGCACAAAGTTTCCTACAATAATCCCAACTACTCTTGGATCTTCGTCATAAGAAATGAAAATATCCTTATATTTCGGGTTAATAGAAACTAATCGTAAGCCGCCTTCTTCACGATAGACTCGTTTGATATATGTCTGATTATTGCAGACAACTGCATAAACTGCTCCATCGTAATCAAAACCTGTCTCACGAATAAGAGCTACCGAACCATTTTGATATTTAGGTTCCATTGAGTCTCCAGATACCCATGAAGCAAAATCATGGGCCAACTCTTCATCGAAATAAACAGTATCATAATTTCGATCATCATAAACGGAAGCTCCGATACCAGCAGACATTTTTTCATAAACATGGTATTCGTAAAGTTTTCTTGATATCGACATAACCTTTTGTGACTGCTCTTTTTGAACTAAATCTCTAGCATAAGTAACTACTTGATCTTTACCTTTACTCGACAGTGTATTATACAAACGAACTATCTCAATTTCTGTAAAATAACCTTTGGGTACACTAAGGATTTGTTCCAACTGCCTTACTTTTCCCTTAGAAGGTGCTTTTACTCCACGTTCCCAGGCTGAATAGGCTTGGTAGCTAATTCCTAATTGATCTGCGATCTCTTTTTGGGTCATTTTTAACTCTTTTCTACGAGCTTTCAATTTTTCTGGTTGATACATAATTCACCTCACATTAGTAATAATTGCAATTCTGCTTTTTTCTTAGCCTCTTCATCTGAAAATTTTTCCTTATCCCAAACATAGGCGATCGACTTTCCTTTATTATAGACAAGCCACGTTTTTAGATTGATACTATTTTCCTTAATTTTCTTCCAATTTTTCTGATCCAATAATTCTGGAAAATCTTGGCTAGTCGCAAAACCTGTTTTATTAACAGCTTGCTTAATATGAATAATACGAGAAGATTCATATTGATTAAATTCCTCGATAATTTGTTCTTTTATATTTTGAAATAAGAGGAGGATTGAAAAATTCTTCCCGTCAATGTATAGATCGATCGCTTGCTTAATTTCACTCTCTTTATCAGGACAATATTCTCTTAGCAAATCTAAAAGACGAAAGAATAATGCTTGTTTCTAGACTTCAAGACTCTCTTGAACTTGTTTAAAATTCTCACAACTATAATAGATTTTTGATAAAAGAACAATATCTGGCATTAATACCACAGCTGAAAAGATATTAGCCTCCCGTTCTAGTAAATTTTCCTGATTATCTATCGATTCTGTAAAATAATTTCTTTCGTGTCCAAGAATAAAATGCCCTAACTCATGACAAAGTGTGAAATTTTGTTTTACTTTTGGATTATCTCGCTCATAAGAAAAACTAACACCTAACTCATCAACTACTGTCAAACCTTCTATCTTGTGATTCGAGAAGTGGTGACTAATCACTTTAATTTGGTTCTTCTGAATACAATGTTGAAAAAAATAAATGAAATTATAATTTAGTAACGAGATATTATTATTCTTCATGTACTGGTATAACACTTGTTTTGTTGCACTACTTACTCTTGTATACAATTCATCCAAAGAATAATACCTCCCTTAAGTATGATTTACAAATTTAAACCTATTTGGTTGAATTTATTATATAAAAAAAGTAGACTATTGTCCACTTTTTCTTCATGAAATATCTTAATATTCTTTGTGAACTACAATATAATATAATCTTGAATAAATACTGATTTCTAAGCTTAAAAATCAGTACTCTCGTAAAATACCTAAGAAGTATCGTTACATCCAAGACTAATTACTGTTTTTTTGATTTCTTTGAAAAAAGATAGAAAATATATATAAAAGCAAAAGCAAGTGCACCAATCATATAATAATTTTTGATTGTATTAATAAATAAGAAGGCTGGAATATATAAATTCCCGAGCATCAAAGTAAGTAATAGACATATAAAGCAATATTTCACACAAACAAATTTTTGATTATCCAGGTTCATAAATTTAAGAATAAACCAGATTACAAGATCAGCGGATATCAACCAAAAAAGTATTGTTTTCCATAGATCTGTGAAAGTTTCTTTTTCTGAAATAAAAAGCAATATATCTGCTGTAACTACCGAAATAAGTCGTTCAAGTAGCTTGACTAAATTGATTCTTGAAAATAAGAAAACACTTTTACCATATTGTCCTTTTCCATCAGCCTTATCCTTATTTTCATCATGATATTTGGGTAATATATTAAAGATTATATATAATAACCAAAAAGTGGCCACTATTTGTAAAATTAGCAATATAAACTTTGCACAATCAAAATGACCGTGTATCTTTGCGAGCACTGCTATATTTGCCACGAAAAAAGAAATAGCACCTAAAAGATCAATATTCGAGTTAATTTCTTGTATCTGTTTTGTTAGCTTTTGATTCAATTAAACACCTCTTAACTTATCTCCATATACTTTAACAAACTATATAATATCTATTAACAACAGTAAATTACTTTCTCAAAAAATTCATTTGAATAGTTATTTTTGTTTTCCAAACAACTTCTTCCGTTCTTCCATAAACTCAATCAACTCTTTCTTGAAGACTGCTTTTTCTTCATCAGTCAATCCTTTTGAATTCATACGGAAAAGTAATTCAATATTATCTAGTTCATCTGATTTTTCTTCTGAGTTTCCGACTAGATAGTCAACTGACACATTCAAAATCTGTGCAATCTTGACTAAATTATCCTGTGTTGGTTTTTTTACTCCACGTTCCCATGAAGCGTATGCTGGTTGCGAAATTCCTAGTTTTTCCGCTACCTCTACTTGGGTTAGCCCTGCTTGTCTCCTAAGGTCTTTTAAGCGATCTGAAAATTCCATTTTAAACCTCTAAAAAAATTTTTTATTTTTCCAAAATAATCCCTTGACAAATATAGCTGATAGTTATATCATTTTTAAAAATAATAACGCCTAGCTTTCGGCATTACGATCATTGACAATTAAATAGAAGGTGCGTCTGACAACCAGAGGACTGATCATCAGAACATCACATAAACTTCGTACCTTTATTGTAAATGCTTTGACAGGAAAAGTCAAATCCGTTGATGGTTGAAGTGAAGATTTAAAACAAGTATTTGTGGGCTTCCACGCATTTCGGACTTCTGCACTTTTCCGAATAGTAAAGTGAACTGGTTGTGCTAAACGGCAGCTCTGTTGCTCCTGCCCCTCAATGTCTTTGCTGAAAAATTAGTACTTAAAAAATAAGAAATGAAAGGATAAATTATATGGCTAAAATTGGATTAAACTATGGAGAAAAACTACAAATTGTGGATAAAACCTATCGCGTTATTACAGACGGTCTGAACATCCCAGAGATTCTTGGAAAACTGACTTTCCGTGGTATCGAAGGACCCGATATTATTTTTGAAGAAGATCGCACACAACGAAATCCCGATAGATCATTTGTTCAGGTCAACACTGAAGAGATACGCTGTGGGAGGATAAACTAAATAATAGGCCACGAATGTGTCTCAACTGGAAAACTCCTTATAAAGTATTTTGTGGTGAAATTGTGTACTCAATTTGACAATTCAAGGACAAAACAAAGAAAAAAGGTTTATCCAATTTGGATAAACCCTGTTATATTAAGCTTTTACAAGCTTCTTATGCTTTACCTTCTGAACCGAATACGTCAATACGTTCTTCAACTGATGCTTGGATAGCTTTGACACCGTCAGCCAAGAATTTACGTGGGTCGAAGAGTTTCTTCTTGTCGTATTCTGCTTCGTTTGCTTCATAGTCACGAGCAAATTTACGAGTTGCGTTAGCGAATGCGATTTGGCATTCAGTGTTAACGTTAACTTTCGCAACACCAAGTTTGATCGCTGCTTGGATTTGGTCATCAGGGATACCTGAACCACCGTGCAATACGATTGGGAATCCTGGTACAGCTTCAGTCAATTTTTGCAAGTGGTCAAGGTGAAGACCTTTCCAGTTTGCAGGGTATGGACCGTGGATGTTACCGATACCAGCTGCCAAGAAGTCGATACCAGTTGCAACCATTGCTTTAGCATCTTCGATTGGAGCCAATTCACCATCACCGATGATTCCATCTTCTTCACCACCGATAGTACCAACTTCAGCTTCTACTGACACGCCGTTTGCATGAGCAAACTCTACAACTTTACGTGCTTTTTCAAGGTTTTCTTCAACTGGAAGGTGTGAACCATCAAACATAACTGAAGTATAGCCAACTCGGATACACTCAAGTGCATCTTCGTAGTGACCATGGTCAAGGTGGATCGCTACTGGTACAGTGATACCCATTGATTCAACAAGGTTAGCGATCAAGTTGCGAGCAACTTTGTACCCACCCATATATTTAGCAGCACCCATTGAAGTTTGGATCAAAACTGGTGCTTTTTTAGCTTCTGCTGCGCGCAAGATAGCTTGAGTCCACTCAAGGTTATTTGTGTTAAATCCACCAACTGCATAACCATTGTCACGAGCTGCTTGGACAAATTTTTCTGCTGAAACGATTGCCATTTGTAATAGGCCTCCTCTTATTTTTTGTGGAATGAACCACTTACATTGTTTATTTTATCACTTTTTCATTAAAATTGCTAGTTTTTCCTGAAATTTTAAGTAATTCCCAAGCAATTTTTGAATTCAGGCATCTTCAGCTTCTTTGAGAAAACAAAAAAACTGACCGAAGTCAGCTAATCCTATGCGGAGAGAGGGACTTGAACCCTCACGACCTAAAGCGGTCACAGGATCCTTAGTCCTGCGCGTCTGCCAATTCCGCCATCCCCGCGATTGAGTACTTTACTAGTATAACAGGATAATCTCCACTTGTCAACACCTTTTTTCAAAACTTTTAAAAAGTATTTTCAAAAATAAAAATGAGACAGGGCTCGTAAACACTGCCCCATCTCACTCTTTTCATTAATGTTTTTCTAAATTACGCAACATCTGATCAATCTTATTACCGTACTCAATAGACTCATCTTTGACGAAGGTCAAATCTGGAATCTTATACATCTTGAGGTTTCGGCCCAGTTCACGCTTAATGGTACCGGTTGCCTTTTCCAAGCCCAGCTGTGCCTTTTGATTATCTGAAGCCAAGTCACTCATGATGCTATAGTAGACCTTGGCCATAGACAGATCGCCCAGCATTTGGACATCGGTAATGGTCACACCTTGGACACGTGGATCACGGACTTTCTTTTGCAAAATCTCATTGACTTCACGCTTGATTTCCATTCCTACACGGTCGGTACGAAAATGATTTGCCATAGAATTTCCTTTCTAATTTTTTCTTCTGCAATATGAGGCTGGGACAAAAGTCCTAGCCTCTCAATTGTCTTTGGATTATCGAGCAAGACGCAGTGGTTGAGTGGGCTCTATTACGCTGATTTCATCAGCTTTTACAGCCCTACTCAACTGTGCGGAGGTGGGACGACGAAATCGAATTCTAACGAATTACCGATTTCTGTCCCACTCTCATATTTTTAGTTTTAGTTGAATGAAAGTCGCTCTAAACTCTTTGTAAAAAGATGCTTGAGATAAAAAGGATCAATTTCCATCCAATATGCTTTTCACTGAGAGTTTTCGGAGGAATTCTCTTATTTCTTGATTTCTTCCATGATATAGGCTTCAATCGTATCATCCACTTGGATATCGTTATAGCCGTCAATCATGAGACCACCTTCGCGGCCGTTAGTGACTTCTTTTACATCATCCTTGAAGTGTTTCAAGCTAGCCAACTGACCATCGTAAATTACGACACCATCACGGATGACACGAACCTTGGAATCACGGGTAACTTTACCATTGATAACCATAAATCCACCGATAGTACCAACCTTGGAAACTTTGAAAGTTTCGCGGATAAGGGCTTCCCCGATGATTTTTTCTTGGTATTCTGGGTCCAGCATTCCTTTCATGGCATCTTCCATTTCTTCGATAACCTTATAGATAATGCTGTGGAGACGGATTTCTACATCATCAGCTTCTGCTTGCTGGCGAGCTTGCGGTGTAGGGCGAACGTTAAATCCAATGATAAAGGCATTTGAAGCTTCTGCCAATGTTACATCAGACTCATTGATAGCACCAACTGCTGAGTGGACAATGGTAATCTTAACGCCTTCCACTTCAATCTTCTGCAAGGAAGCAGCCAAGGCTTCTACAGAACCTTGTACATCGGCTTTGATAATGACGTTAACAGACTTAACTTCACCAGCTTTGAGGGTATCAAAGAGATTTTCCAGACTGACACGATGAGTAGCTTGACGTTGCTTGAGAAGGGCACGTTTAGCACGTTCTTCACCGGCTGCACGCGCAGCTTTTTCATCTTCATAGACGGCAAAGTGGTCACCTGCCATCGGAGTTTCATTAAGACCTGTGATAGAAACTGGCGTAGATGGACCTGCTACTTTGACACGACGACCTAAGTCATTGGTCATAGCACGGACACGTCCGAAGGTATTTCCGACAACGATTGGATCTTGGACATTCAGCGTACCTTGTTGAACAAGAAGGGTTGCAACTGCACCTTTTCCTTTATCCAAACGGGCTTCGATAACCGTACCGATAGCGCGAACAGTCGGATCTGCCTTGAGTTCTTGAATTTCTGCTACAAGCAGAACTGTTTCCAAAAGCTCATCGATATTCTGGTTGAATTTCGCAGAGATTTCAACAAACTCAGAATCTCCACCCCAAGCAGTTGACATAACACCATGCTCAGCCAATTCACCAATCACGCGCTCAGGATTGGCACCTGGCTTATCGATCTTGTTGATGGCCACAATAATTGGCACATTAGCGGCTTTAGAGTGGTTGATCGCTTCAATAGTCTGAGGCATAACACCGTCATCAGCTGCTACGACCAAGATGGTAATATCGGTAACAGAAGCACCACGCGCACGCATCGAAGTAAAGGCCGCGTGTCCAGGCGTATCCAAGAAAGTAATCTTCTTGCCATTTTCCTCAATCTGGTAGGCACCGATATGCTGAGTGATCCCACCCGCTTCACCTGTCGCAACGCGAGAGTTACGTAGAGTATCCAAGAGGGTTGTTTTACCATGGTCAACGTGTCCCATGATGGTAACAACTGGCGGACGTTCTACTAATTCGTCTGGATTGATGTAGCCTTCTTCGACAAAGAAGCGCTCAATATCAGCTGTATCCACTTCTACCTTCTTCTTAGCTTCGATACCGTAATCCACCATGAGGAGCTCAATAGTATCACCGTCAAGAGATTGGTTTTGTGTTGCCATCACGCCCATCATAAAGAGCTTCTTAACAATTTCAGCTGGCTCGCGCTTGATCCGTTTTGCGATTTCCGCAACGGTCATGCCATCTGTGTATTCGAATTCGCTTGGCAACTCATGGAACTTGCGTTCTGTAACAGGTTTTGGAACCTGATTCTGGTTACCTTTTCCTTTTTTATTTTTCTTATTGTTATTCCAGTTACTGTTTCTTTGATTTCTCACTTGATTTTGACTATTTCGATTCCTTTGTTGTTTTCTTGGACCTTCTTCTTCGCGATCAAAATCATCGCGCTTCTTATCTGGTCGAGCTTGCTTTTTACGACGAGTATCTACCGCAGCTTGTGCTGGTGCAGGAGCAGCCGGTTGGACTGTTTCAGCCGGAGTAGCTTTAAATACTTCAGCAGTTGTTGTCTCTGCTTGGACTGGCTCTTTTCGTCTATTCTGGCGTTCCTGCGCTTCTTTAGCTGCTTGAGCCTGCTTGAAACGCTCCTCACTAGAACGTGCATACTCCGCATTTTGCTCCGCTTTCAGAGCTGCTGCCCGAGCCTTAAAGTCAATTTTCGGACCTTGAGGTTGTTGGCGGTTTTGACCGTTAAATCCTTGATGATTCTGACCATTCCGACGGCCATCTTGACCACGATTATCACGACGGTCATTACGGCGCTCTTGGCGATCGTTGTTGGCCTTGCGGTCATGACGATCACGCTCATTGCTTTCCTTCTGGTCAAGATTTTGTGGTTTCCGATTTTGTTGCTGCTTACGACGCTCTGCTTGTTCCTTGGCACGTGCTTCACGCTCTGCCTTAAAATTTCGACTTTGTGGCCGAGCTGGAGTCGGTTTAGCAGGAGCTTCAGCTGCCGGTGCGTCAGCTACTTTGGGCTCTTCTTTTTTAACAGGGGCCACTTCTTTTTGGACTGGAGCAGCTGGTTTTTCAGCTACTTTATTTGGTGCTGGCTGGACAGCCGCTTCTTTCTTTGGAAGAGGCTTAGCAACTTCTTTAGTCGAGAAGCTAGCCTTGATGCGCTGGCTTACTTCTTCTTCTACGCTGGAAGAATGGCTTTTGACTTCTAGGCCCAATTCCTTTGCCCGAGCTACTACCTCTTTACTTTCCTTCCCCAATTCTTTTGCGATTTCGTACAATCTAATTCTAGACAATTCTTGTCCTCCTCTTCTATTGCATAAGAGACCTCATTTTCTTTGTAAAACCAGCATCTGTGATGGCGGCTACTTTACGAGCCTTGCCAATCGCAGTGCTTAATTCCAGTGTTGAAAACACGGTTGACACTTCTATCTTGTAATAATGGCTTTTATCAGTAATCTTTTTCATCAGATTTGGTCCGGCATCCTCAGCTAGAAAGATCAGATGAGCCTTTCCTTCTTGGATGGCTTTGATGACCAATTCTTCTCCTGAAATGATGCGGCCAGCTCGCTGGGCCAAACCCAGCAAGTTTGCTAGTTTTTCTTTATTCAAGACCCAACTCTCTTCTCTTGACCTTGTGATCGACATAGGCAATCAGCTCGTCGTAGAAACTTTCTTCTACTTCCATACTGAAACTACGATTAAAGACCCGTTTTTTCTTGGCCTGCTGAGCTTCTTCATTATCTAGCTTGATATAAGCACCTCGCCCATTGGCCTTGCCTGTCGGATCAATGAAGACCTGACCTTCTTTATTCTTGACGATGCGCAACAAATCACGCTTGTCAATCACTTCATTTGACACAACTGATTTTCTTAAAGGGATTTTTCTTGTTTTTGCCATATCTGCCTCCCTTATTCTGCGACTACTGCTTCACTTTCTTCGAGTTCGATTTCAGTTGCCACTTCTGTATCATTCAGCTCTTCCGCTTCAAATTCTGCTGAAGCAGCATCTACTTCGGTTGGTACGTAATCTTGGCCAAATCCACCAAGCTCGTTGGCTGCTTCCATTGCTTCAAATTCGCTAGCTGACTTGATATCAATTCTGAAACCAGTCAAATGAGCTGCCAAGCGAACGTTTTGACCACGACGGCCAATAGCTAGAGAAAGCTTATTATCTGGCACAACAACCAAAGCTCGCTTGTTGTCTTCTGCATGGAAGATAACTTGATCGACCTCAGCTGGAGCAATAGCATTATAGATATACTCGGCTGGATCGGCAACCCATTCGATGACATCGATATTCTCTTCAGTCGGAATCATACGCCCACTTTTGGCATCATATTTGGCTGGGTGGAATTTGCTGGTAATCTTCTTGATATTGGCACCACCACGTCCGACGATGGTTCCGATCGCATCCACGTTTGGATTGTGGCTGCGAACCGCTACCTTGGTCCGATCGCCCGCTTCACGAGATACGCTCATGATTTCAACAGTTCCGTCGTAAACCTCAGGAATTTCCTGCTCCATCAAGCGCTTGATCATCTCTGGATGGCTACGGCTAACGAAGACATTGACACCACGCGGATTGTCTTCTACCTTGTAGACAAAAACCTCGATGCGGTCATGAGAGGCAAAGACCTCACCAGGAATCTGGTCTTGTTTAGATAATTGTGCTTCAATAGTGCCCAGATTGACATAGATAAAGCGATTATCAAAGCGCTCCACAGTTCCTGACATAATTTCATTTTCATGTTCTTTGTAGGTATTGTAAGTGATGGCACGGGTTTGCTTACGCATCTTTTCCATGATGGTCTGCTTGGCAGATTGAGCTGCTACTCGGCCAAATTCAGCTGGCGCTTCTTCAAACTTGATCTTGTCTCCTAGCTCATAGGCAGAGCTGATAGCCAAGGCATCCTTGAGGCTGATTTCCAAGCGGCTGTCAAAGACCTCGTCCACGACTTCACGGACAGTATAGACATGGAAATCACCTGTTTTTTCATTAAACTCAATGGCTGCGCTGTCTGCCTGACCGTAGCGACGACGATAAGCAGAGCGAAGGGATTCTGTCACTGCTTCGATAATATCTTCTTTTTTAATACCTTTGTCCTCTTCCAAAATACGGAAGGCCTCTAGCATTTCTTTACTCATCTTCATGTAACTTTTGCCGAAGCAAAAGTATTCCTTTCTTCATTATATTATTGCGATCTGTTACTAAAATTTAACGGCCAGTCTTGCTTTTGACACTAGATTATATGGAATTTCAACTTCTTTTTTGCGTGTTTTATCCATATATTCCATGAGCAAGACGTCGTCTTCAAATCCAAGCAAAGTTCCTTCGAAAACCTTATTTTTATCCAGTGCCTTATAAAGACTGACATGGATATAGCTTCCAACTGCAGCTGCCACAGCTTCCTTGGTCTTCAGCGGACGCTCCAAGCCTGGGCTAGTCACTTCCAGAAAATACTGGTCAGGAAAAGGATCGGGCTTGATAGAGTCCAACAGAGGACTGATAATATCAGTCAAATCTGCTGTATCATTGACCGTAATCCCCTCGGGCTTGTCTACAAAAACACTGAGAACATAGTCACCGCCCATCTTGCCGTATTCAATATCTACTAATTCATAGGGTTCTTGGATGGCTGGCTCAATGACTTCTCTTACTAATTCAACAATCGTTGCGATAAGACTGCACCTCCTCACAGACAAGAGGCGAAGATACTTCCTCGCCTCTCTTTTATATTCACTAAAATGATTATAGCATAGTCTGCCTTGAAAATCAAGGGATATACTTCTATTTCTCTACAAAGTCTAAAATAGACTAGATAGGATAACTGTAGCTAGTCGCCTTATTGATGGTCCGTAGATGCTGTTGTAGAGCTGCTGGAAGAGCTAGAGTGACTTTCACTCTCACTCGTGGTGCTGCTGGAAGGCGATGACGACGATGAACGTTCGCTTGTACTAGAAGAACTTGTTACCGTACCGTCTGTTACGTAGAAAGTAATCTTGGTATTTGATTTCAATTTAATACCTTGACCAGCTGCTGGAGATTGGGCTGTCACTAAATCGGCTTGACTGGACTCCACGGAGCGATCAATCACTCGCTCAATACGAGACGAAGCGATTCCCATCTCCATCAGATAGGACCGCGCATAGGCATACGAAACTTGGAGATGACCAAAGTCCGGCATTGGAATAGTAGTTACTGTTTTAGCAACAGTCAGAGTAATCTGTTTATTTGACGTCACATCATAAGAAGATCCTGCAGCTGGGGTTTGGCTGATGACCACTCCTTCTTCAGCATCAGAACTTTCTTCTTCTACAATCTTGATCAGCTTCTCAGGAATATTGTAAGTGCTTTTCAGATCTTCAATCGCCTCTGAGGACTTCTTACCAACGTAATTTTCTATTGTAAAGGTTTTCGCCCCTTTGGAGACAATCAAATCTACTTTACTGTTTTCACGACGTTGACTATTGGCTGGTGGATCTGTCTTGATGATCTTACCTTCCGCCACTTTATCACTGTAGTCCTCCTTGATTTCTCCTACCTCAAGACCCTTAGCAGTAATGGTCGAACGGGCTTCTGCCACTGTTTGTCCTGCTACATCTGGAACTGTAGTATTAGCAGGACTCTTGTAGATCAGAAAGAAGAAGGCTGCAAAAACCAAGAGAATAGCTAAAAACATAACTTTGTATCTAGCTCTTAAATGACGTTTTTTCGGCTTTTTGACTGGAGCTTTCAAAACGGGGGTCTCTCTCTTCACATCAGCCGCAGCTTTAGGAGCCACTGCTTCTGCGACAGGACTTGGAGCTGACTGAGGAATTGGAGGAACTTTTGGCAAAGTTTTAGTATCTGCCTTTGCCCCATCATCAAAAACCAGTTTCTTTTCATTTCGACGGTCATAAGATAAGCTACTGGACAAATCAACATACATCTCTGCAACGGATTGATAGCGATCGCTCAGCTTTTTAGCCGTTGCCTTAATGACCACATTTTCCAAGGCCTGAGGAACATTCGGATTTTCTGCGATGATTGAAGGCAGGGGCTTTTGGAAATGCTGCAAAGCAATCGTCACAGCACTATCTCCGTCATAAGGGATATGCCCTGTCAACATCTCATAGAAAATAATCCCCATGGCATAAATATCGCTCTGAACAGTGGCTTTAGAACCACGCGCCTGCTCTGGCGAAAGATAATGCACCGACCCCAGCATCGAATTGGTCTGGGTCAGGCTGGTCTCTGCGAAAGCCACGGCAATTCCAAAGTCTGTTACCTTAGCATCGCCATCTGGTGTCAAGAGGACATTTTGTGGTTTTAGATCACGGTGGACAATCCCTCGTGTATGCGCCAGGCGCATAGCCAGTAGGATTTGCCCCATAATTCTAACTGCTTCTTCGTTTGAAAGTGGAGAATTTTCTTTGATATAGCGCTTAAGGTCAAGCCCAGACACATATTCCATGGCCAGATATTGCTGACCATCTTCTTCTCCAATATCGGAAATCCGGACAATGTAAGGATGATCCAAGTCCGCCATTGCTTTGGCTTCTCTTTGGAAGCGGGCAACTGCAATAGGATCTGTCTGATAATTGGTTCTAAGAACCTTTACAGCAACCTCCTCACCATCAAGTATCAGATCTCGGGCCAGATAGACATCTGCCATGCCTCCACGGCCAATCTGTTTGATGATTTTATACCGCCCGGCAAAGATCTTGCCGATTTGAATCATTCCTGTTCCTCCTTGTCAAAACGAACCAGAGCAACTGTGATATTATCCAGCCCTCCAGCATTGTTGGCAAAGCGAATTAAGGTTTCAGTTTTTTCAGATAGGCTGATATCGCTAGTGACAATATCATAAATTTCGCTGTCTGAAATCATATTGGTCAGACCGTCACTGTTGAGCAGAAGGTAATCACCATCTTCTAACGTGATCATGCCGTAGTCAGGCTGCACTTCGTCTTTTTGACCGATAGATTGAGTAATAATATTTTTCTGCGGATGGCGTTCCGCCTCTTCTTGTGTAATCTGTCCAGCCTTGAGCAAAGCATTAACAAGTGAATGGTCACTGGTTAATTGGCTATACTCCTCACCGCGAATCAAGCCAATGCGAGAATCACCAATATGAGCATAGATGGCTTGATTACCAATAATGGCTAAGGCCTCTAGCGTTGTGCCCATGCCCTTGTATTCTTCATCCTGACCAAATTGGTGAATACGTTGATTTTCTTGTTCCAAATGCTCTGCAAACCATTCACGGACTTGGTTCACTGAGTCAATCTGAGTATCAACCCATGCAGCACCCAGGTCTGTTACAGCCATTTCACTGGCAATGTTACCAGCTCTATGACCACCCATACCATCAGCCAAGATAATCATGGTCTTGCCAGCCCGATTTACAAAAAGATTGGCATAATCTTGATTATTTGTCCGCTTTTGACCAACATCTGTTAATATTGAAATTTCCATACTGTCAGTTTCCTCCTCTTAGTCTGATATCTTCCTAAATTGACTGATAAAAAATCCATCGCTTCCGTATAATTCCGGCGTAATCAAAATACAGCCGTCTTTCACGATATCTTCTCTTTCATGTTCTAGTCTAACTTGCTCAAAATTTGGGTGTCTTTCTAGAAATTTCTTAACTACTTCAAAATTCTCTGCAGACACAATCGTGCAAGTACTATAAGTTATTATACCACCTTTACGTAGACTTTGACAAACGCTGTCTAATATATCCAGCTGAATTTTTTGTAAATTTTCAAAATCAGCGTTTTCTTTATTGTACTTAATGTCTGGTTTACGGCGAATTAAGCCGATGCCAGAGCAGGGAGCGTCCACTAGGATTTTATCAAATGCATTAGGTCCAAAAGTCTCAAACACCTTGGTCGCATCCAGTTTTTTAGTGGTGATTTTATCTGCTAAGCCTAGACGCTCTGCATTTTGACGAATCAAGTCCAGCTTATGGTCGTAAAGATCCAAGGCTGTAATCTGACCACTCGTCAAATAGGAAGCCATGTGCACAGCCTTGCCACCCGGCGCACTGCAGGCATCTAAAATCTGCTCATGGCCCTCAATCTGCAAGGTCGGAGCAACCAGCTGACTAGACTCGTCTTGAATAGTAATCAAGCCTTTTTCAAAGAACTCATGACCAGCAAAATGGCCTTGCTTCTTAACCAAGGCTGAAGGGGCTAAGAGCGAATCGTCCGCATCCAAAACGGCTTTAATTTCTTCCTTTCGAGCCAAATCCGTCACTCGAATGCTGGCCTTGTTGCGCTCAAAGAGACTAGCAAAGATGGCTTCCGCGCGCTCTTCCCCGTATTCGTCAATCAACACCTTGACCAGCCATACTGGCAGAGAGTACTGGATCGAGTAGCGCTTGTTCTTGCGTTTGATAGTAGTTGGATCAGCTGCACTATCCCGCTCGATTTTCCGCAGGATTGCATTGACATATTTTTCACTGCCACGCTTACGGCCTTTTGCAATCTCAACAGCTTCATTGACAACAGCATGCTGAGGGATTTTATCCAGATAGAGCATTTGATAGAGGCTGAGCTCAAGCAGAATATAAAGCCAGTTATCTAGTTTATCCCTGTCTTCCACCCAATGAGCCAGTTGCCATTCCAGAGTGATTTTGCGAGCGACCGTTCCATAGACCAACTCCGTAACCAAGCTTTTATCAGCTGAGCTGAGGGCACTCTGTTTCAGAGCCTTATTAAGGGCAATATTGGAATAAGCTCCCTCTTCAAAGACTTCTTCTAGAATTTCAAGAGCAAGCTCTCGGGCTCTTTTTTGCTTACTTTCCAAATTCATCACCTACCGCTAAGTTCCGGCCCAGACCGTTAAGAAAGTCCTTGATGTCCATCTTAGGCTTGCCGAATGGCTGCACCGTCTTTAGAGAAAGAGCTCCCTCCCCCGCTGCGACCACTAATTCTTTCTTGCTGATTGTCAAGATTTCACCTGGACGACCGCTGCCTTCTACTTGGCTAAGTTCGTAAATCTTGAAGCGCTGGCCAGCTAGCAAGGTGTGGGCCACAGGCCAAGGATTCATGCCCCGAACCTGATTGAAAATCTGACGACTGGTCTTTGTCCAATCAATCCGCTCTTGTTCTGGGCTGATATTGGGTGAAAAAGTTACCAGCTCTGGATCTTGAGGCTGAGCTTGAATTTCTCCCGCTACATAGGCTGGCAAGACTTCTAAAAGAAGGTCGCGGCCAATTACAGCTAATTTTTCAAAGAGAGTTCCTACATTATCAGACTCTTCAATAGCTGTCGCTCGACTGGCAATCATATCACCAGCGTCCATCTCCTTGACCATCTCCATAATGGTCACACCCGCTTCTTGGTCACCATTTATCAAGGCATAATGAATAGGCGCTCCGCCACGGTATTTGGGCAAGAGAGAGGCATGGACATTCACTGCGAAGTTAACGCTGTCCAGCAAGCGGCTAGGCAGAAATTGACCAAAGGCTGCTGTCACGATGCCGTCAGCTCCCAAGTTCATAATCTGTTCCAAGTCAGCGCTTTTAGCTAACTTTTCTGGCTGATAAACTGGCAAGCCGTTAGCTAAAGCCACTTCCTTGACCGGTGTCATGCGGATTTCCTTTTTGCGGCCCACCGCTCGGTCTGGCTGAGTGACTACCGCTAAAATTTCATACTGTTCACTCTCCAGCAGGCCTTTTAAAACCGTTGCTGAAAAGTCAGGCGTTCCCATAAAAATTAATTTCACTGTCATTTCCTCAAATCTGTCGCAGAATCCCGTCACCTGCGACTGTTTTTCTTTCTATTATATCAAAAAAGCGAGCAAAGCTGACAGCTCTCGCTCACTTTTGCCATCAGATAAAATTCTGGGGTTCATTATCAATACTGAGCCGCAGGTCCTTGTTTTCCGTTTGCTGCGTTAGTTCCAAGACCCGATCGAGTGTAGCTTGCAGATCATCCTCAAAGCGATACTTCAGTAAAATTTGATAGTGGTAGAGATTGTGGGTTCGGGCAATGGGTTTAGGTGTGGGACCCAAAATTTGCACCTTGTCCGACAAGCCACTCCGTAAAATATCCATAACTTGATAAGATTTCTTGACTACCGTTTCCTCATCCTTGTGTGATAGGGTCAGCCCGACTGTATAGTAATAAGGAGGATAGCCCAACTGCCGACGTATTCCCATTTCATAAGCGTAGAAGCCTTCGTAATCCTGCTTTCTGGCAAAGTCAATGGCATAGTGATGCGGGTTGTAAGACTGGATAAAGACTTGTCCAGCTTTTTCAGCCCGACCTGCCCGACCTGCTACTTGAGTCAGCAGTTGAAAAGTCCGCTCAGAAGAGCGAAAATCTGGCAAATTCAACGCTGTGTCTGCATTAAGGACACCGACCAAGGTCACATTAGGAAAATCCAAGCCTTTGGCAATCATCTGAGTTCCCAGCAGAATATCTGCCCGCCCCTGACCAAAAGCCTCTAGGATTTCTTCGTGACTGCCTTTTTTTCGGGTCGTATCCACATCCATCCGCAGAATGCGAGCCTCTGGAAAGAGAGTCGCCAGCTCATCATAGGCCTTCTGCGTACCCGTACCATAGTAGCGAATGCTGCGACTGGCACAATTAGGGCAGGTTTGCGGAATATCCTTGGCAAAGCCACAGTAGTGGCAGTTCATGGTCTTGGTATCCATATGCAGGGTCAGAGAAATATCACAGTTGGGACAGGTGTCCACCGTGCCGCATTCCCGACACATGACAAAACTGGAATAACCTCGCCTGTTGAGCATGAGAACCGTCTGCTCGCCCTTATTCAGACGATCCTGAATAGCTTCTAGCAGGACTGGAGTGAAATTACTAGCTTCATTTTGCCCAATGTAATCTCGAAAATCCACCACTTGGACCTGAGGAATCTGCGCCAGCGGATTGGCCCGCTTGGTCAACTGCAAAAAGTCATAAACGCCACGACTAGCTCTGGCCCTGCTTTCCAAACTCGGAGTCGCCGAACCCAGAACCAAGACAGCCTGATTGTAACGAGCTCGCAGGAGAGCCACATCTCTGGCATGGTAGCGAGGGTTGGAATCCTGCTTGTAAGAGGACTCATGCTCCTCATCAATGATGATGGCTCCGATATTTGTCAGAGGAGCAAAGATGGCTGAGCGCGCACCAACAACGACCTGAGCTTCTCCCCGCTCCACCTTGCGCCACTCATCGTACTTCTCACCGTCAGATAGACCAGAATGCAAAATAGCCACCTTGTCACCAAAGCGCGAAATAAAGCGATCGGTCACCTGAGGAGTCAGAGAAATTTCCGGCACCAGCATAATCGCGGTCTTTCCTTGGATTAGAGCCTCCTCAATCACCTTGAGATAAACTTCGGTCTTGCCGCTCCCCGTCACTCCTTCTAGCAAAACGGGTTGAGCCTTTTCTTTACCGATTTTTTCACAAATCGCAGTGACCGCGGCTGCCTGCTCCTCATTGAGAACCAGCTTTTTATCCTGTCGCTCCTTTTGGAAATGCGCTGCAGACCGGCTGACCTCTCTCTCCTCTGTGTGAAGAAGCTCCTTTTCTAAGAAAATGCTGACCACTGCTGGCGAAAACAGTTTGCGTAGGTCTTTGAGGAGACCTGATTGCGGATTTTCCAGCAGATAAGTCTGAAGTTCCTGCTGCTTTTTCGCTCGGGCAGAAGGCAGGAGCTGAGTCAATTTCTCTCTATCCACCTGATACCAAGTTTCTGTCTTGATATGCTTACGGTCCGTCGCTTGGTATTCCAAGCGAATCTTACCAGCCTGAGTCAAGCGCATGAGCTTGGACTGACTTTTCTTGTCCAAATCAGAAAAGCGAAGACTAGCTTCCTGGCCAAAAATGGCCTGCCGCTCTTCGGAAGAAAGCTGCTCCGTTGGATAAAGCAACTTGTCATAGCTGGAATTAAGAAGACTCGGCAACATGGCCTTCAGAATGGAAATTTTATAGGAAAAGACAGACTGGCGCAATTGGTCAGCTAGCCAGAGCTGCTCCGCATTGAGAACCGGCCTAAAGTCAAGAACTTCAGCAATATCTTTCAATTCTCCAATATGCACCGCCAAATCTTCAGCTTCCTCATCAACCAAGCCAACAATCAGCCCCTGAATCAACCGACCGCCCTTACCAAAAGGCACATGTACCCTCATCCCAGCTTCTAGCATCCCAGAAAACTCCTCTGGAACCGCATAGCTGTATGGTTTATCCGTCTGCATCAGAGGAACATCGACAATAATCTTGGCAACTTTCACACTCTCACCCCGCTTTCCCTAAACGAAAAATAAGATTGAGTAACCCCAACCTTAAATTTTCTCACCCTCTTCTTTTTCTTTGGCAATTTGTTCTTTGATCTTGCGCTCTTCTTCTTCTTTACGCAAACGTTCTTCTTCCGCACGTCGGCGAACTGCTTCGCGTTTTCCTTCTGGATCTGGGTGAATCACAACATTACCAGATTCAATTTCTTCCAAAGCGCGTAGCGTTGATTTCACTGACTTGAAATCCTGAGTTGGCTTAGCACCAGCCTCTAGCTCATGGGCACGCTTAGCTTCTAAAATAACCAAAGAATATTTTGATGGTACCTTGTCTAGCAAGGTATCAATAGACGGTTTTAACATCATAACTATTTACCTAATTTCTAACTTTATTAACGGACGACTGCTTCATCCTTAGGAAGCATGTCTTGGTAGTGACCGATGACCCGGTCCACACGAAAATGCTCGGCTTCAATCACACGTTTTACACGTTCAGCTGCCAAAGGCACTTGGTCATTGACAATAGCGTAGTCATATTCCCGCATCAAGGCAATTTCTTCTTTTGCTTTCTCAATCCGCTGAGCAATAACATCTGCACTGTCTGTACCACGGCCAACCAAACGGTCTTTCAACTCTTCCAAGTCTGGCGGAGTCAGAAAGATAAACACAGCATCGGGCACTTTTTTCTTGACTTGGAGAGCTCCTTGGACTTCGATTTCCAAGAAAACATCTATCCCCTTATCCAAGGTCTCATTGACATAAGTGAGCGGAGTCCCGTAATAATTGCCGACATACTCTGCATACTCGAGCATCTGCCCTTGACGGATCAACTCCTCAAACTCTTCACGAGTGCGAAAGAAATAATCAACACCATCAACTTCTCCAGGACGCTGCGGACGAGTCGTCATAGATACAGAATACTGAAACTGATTTTCCGTACTCTCAAAAATTTCCCGTCTTACTGTTCCTTTTCCAACGCCTGAGGGACCAGAAAAGACAATTAACAAGCCTCGTTCTGTCATCATATCTCCTTCACAATCTTTCTATCTAGTGTAACAAAATTGCGCTCATATTTCAAGAAGATTCAAAGAGATTTCCCTGATAATCCTCCAGAATTCTGCTAGATTTTAGACGCTTTTATTCATCAAATAAGCCTTGAAGACTGGCGAAAGGACTATTGGCTTCTTTCTTCTCCATTTGCTGCTTTTGGTAGTCTTCCTCCGTCAACACCTGCCAGTTATTTCCCGTAGGCATACTCGCACCAGCCTCCTCTTCAGGAGTCAAAACTTTCAGCGGAATATGAAGTAAAATATTGTCCGCCACACTGGCTGCCAGATCGATCGAATCCCCCTCAAATGGTAGAACCAAATCATCTTCCAGCAAATCTTTTTGCACAGAGCCATCTTCGAGAGAAGCAAAGACTTCATGAACCGCGTAGGCTTCCTCCCTATCAACTGGAGCCATACTGCGACTAGAAGCGAGGGTAATCTTGTAGGTCAAGGTGTAATCCAAAAAATAAAGCCCATTTTCATACTGAGCCTGACCTCTGGCCACGATCTTCTGGATATCTAACACTTCCCGATTACGCTCTTGTAGCTCTTGCGCCAAATCAAAGTCTTGGTCGAACTGCAAGCCGCCAGCATTCTTCTTAATTTCTTGAATATTTAACATTTCAGCCTCGTTTTACATTATTTCTTTCTTCATTATAACATTTTCTCGACCAAATACCTATACCCTAAAAAGTGAATAGAGTAACTAAAAACAAAATCTCTCAGCAAGTTAGGCTGAGAGAAAACACGTTTTTCCTAAAAAGGGATTATTTTCGGAATTTGAACTGGCTGTAAAGACCAAAGACGACAATCCAGACAGCTGATCCGATTGCTCCCACTACCGTTGACTCTTGTAAGAAAAGAGTGACAAAGACAAAGGCAAAGAAGAGCATGGTCAAAGGATTGAGAAACTTGTAAGCTGGCATGAGGTAACCATCCGCCATAAAATCTGGTGACTTGCGATATTTGAGGTGGGCCAGCATGGTCAAACCATAGATGGCGATGTAGACACCAGACGAGGAAGCCGTAATTAGAGCAAAGGAATCCGATACTCCCGGCAGAATCTTGATAAAGGCCGCAAAGGCAATAACAGCCGCTGACGCCAAAATCGCATTCTGCGGAACGTTTTGCCGAGACAGCTTCCCAGCTCCTATTTTCTTTAGAAAACGATTTGGCGTATCGTGGGCAATCTGATACAAATGGCGACCTGTTGAGTAAAGGGTCGAGTTCAGTGCTGAAGCCGCTGAGGTCAGAACCACAAAGTTAATCAAGGCCGCCGCCCATTTGAGACCAGCTAACTGAAAAACGATAACAAAGGGAGAGTCAGCCGTTGCCAGCTCTTTCCAAGGAATGATAGCCATAATGGCAAGGAGAGAACCCCCGTAGAACAAGACAATCCGCAAAGGAATTTCTTTGATGGCCTTTGGCAATACCGCTCGTGGATTAGCCGTTTCAGAAGTAGTAATTCCGATAAATTCAATGGCTTGATAGGCAAAGAAAACCATCTGAAAAGCCATAACAAAACTTACAAAGCCATTAGGGAAAAGCTGAAAACCGCGACCAATATTCCCAAGACTGGCTACTCCGTGAGGCGTTTCAAAGCCTGTCAATATCATAAAGACAGCCGTTGCAATCAAGGCGATGATAGCCACAATTTTTATCATGGCAAACCAAAATTCGACCTCGCCGAAAACTCGAACCGCTATCAGATTGACCAAGCTAAGAAGGGCTAGAAAGACGAGCTGAATCAGCCAAGCTGGCCAGTCAGGAAACCAGTACTGCACATACTGGGCAACAGCCGTAATCTCAGCCATTCCGATAAAAATCAGAGAAATCCAGTAGGACCAGCCGGAAAAATACCCCCAGCCAGTTCCCAAATATTTGGTAATAAAGTTGATAAAAGTATGCTGGTCAGGGTCGTAGTAAAGCATTTCCCCAATCGCCCGCATCATCAGATACATGAAAAGACCCGTCAGCATGTAAATCAAGATAATGGACGGACCCGTCAGACTAATCGAACGCCCCGCCCCCAAGAAAAGACCCGTGCCGATGGTTCCAGCAATGGCTATAATCTGAACATGTCGATTTTGTAAACCACGTTCCATCCCATTCTTTTCTGTTTTTTCATTATTTTTCAACTCATTTTCACTCATTCAATCATTTCCTTTCACAAATCGCTTTATTGTATCACAATTCAGACAATTCTGCTAGAAATTCTTTTATTTTTATCAAGAAAAGTTAGAAAAATTTTTCATCTATTAAACAATGGTCAACTTCTCTAGTCTCCAGCCCACGCTCTTAAAATCGTCTTCCCTCTTTTAGATTTGGCCGCTGAAGGAATTTCAAAATCGGCAAATCCCCTACTTCAAGCTCCAACCACCGTCGATTTTGATAATCTCGCCCTGCATAGCAGCTGTCTTGCCACTGGCTAGAAAGAGGCTGACATCAGCTACTTCCTGAGGATCCAACCAGCGCTTGATCGGCGTTTCCTCAGCAACCCAGTCTGCCAGCCCGCCTGGCTCAAAATCCGCAGCAGTCATAGCTGTCTTGACAGCACCTGGCGCTAGGCCAAAGACTTGGATATTTTGATCCGCATAGTCCAGGGCTATCTGCTTGGTCAGACCAGCCAGAGCATGCTTAGAGGCTGTATAGGCAGCACCGCCGCCACCAGCCAGAAAGCTAGCAATCGAGCACATGTTAATGATGATACCGGACTTTTTCTCCAGCATTTTCTGCAGGTAAAAGCGGGTGATTTTCATGGTGGCGGTCAGATTTAGTGCGAAAATCTGCTCCCAGTCCTCGTCACTGGTCTCGTGCAGGGGACGATAATCGTCCAAGATGCCTGCTGTATTGCAGAGAATGTCCACCTCAGGCAAGCTAGTAAAGAGCGGTGTCAAATCCCCTGTCAAATCCATTTTAAAAAAACGTAATTCATTTAGAAACCCCGGATTTTCACCCTTATCTACCCCATAAACGCGGTAGCCATTTTCTAAAAAGGTCAGAGCCTGAGCTCGGCCGATGCCAGAGCTAGCTCCCGTCACCAGTACTGTCTTAGTCATCCACTTCTACCCAATCTGTCGCGAGGACATCACAAGGAGTCGGACTCCACATAGAGAATCCCTCCCCTTCGCCTGAAACATTGATGAGGAAATAAGGTGTCACCTCGAGAGCCACTCCATTCTGCTCAATCGTGTCAAAGAGCTGGACATAGTTCTCTGCCCCACCCCAGCCTGTCCGTACATATTTTTTCTTGACCTTAAGGCCTGGTAAAATTTCTTCAAATGTCATGGTTTTCTCCTTTTGTTTATTAATACTCTTATCAAAATTTGCTACTAGTAGCCATAGGTATTTTAGACCTTTTTCTCCATCTCCACAAAGAGATGAATATCGCCATTGCTTTCCTGCGGAATACGCCTCACCATTTCAAAGCCCATGTTGAGATAAAGCTGCTGGGCTCGGTGATTGAAGTCAGCCACGGATAGACTTAGGACTTGGGGCGCAAAATTTTCCATGATAAAGTCTAAAATTTCCTTCAGAAATGCAGCGCCCTGACCTTTTCCGCAGTGCTCCGGCTTCATCCCCAAACCAAGCTCCAAAGTTCGCTCTCCTTTCTGCTCTAAGCAGAAAAATCCATAGAGTTTCCCTTCTCTCAGGACTTGATAATAACGGTCCCCACGCGCTTCAGGGGAGACTATTTCTTCATAATCCTCCAGATCATTTTCCATATCATAAAAGTCATAAGGCGTCTCGTAATGCCAGTCGTTAGCAATTTCTAAAGCATGCTGCTGGCTTAGTGGTTCAATCATCATCTACTCCTCTTTTCTCTAAAATCCCCAATAAAATCGTTTCTGGTCTGCTTTTTCGCTGCAGCCGAGGCTGCGGTAAAATTCATGGGCTGCGGAGCGGGAAATGCCTGAATTAATGCGAATCCCTGTGTAGCCTGCCGCTTTTGCCTCTTCACGCAAAGCTTGCATCATCGCTCTGCCGTGTCCCCGCCCTTGAAAATCCTGAGCGACGGCCAAAGCCAAGAGATTGAGCAAGGACGGGAAATAGAGACAGTCGTAGCTAGCCGCATGGGCGTAGCCTATGACCTGTCCGTCTTCTTCAGCAACCAAAATCAAATGCTGGTCATTCTCTAGCAGCCTCTTCAGTTGAGCCTCCGTAGCGTCCCTATCGAAATCATAACCCAAGCACTCAGCATTGAGCCGCTGAATGGCTGCGGCGTCTCTTAGTTTTACTTTACGAATCATCTGTCACCTCATTCTTCTCTTTATTATAGCAGAAAAGCAGTCTCTTTGACTGCTTTCAATAAACTATTCTCCTATCTATCCCTTCAACCAAGACTCCGCCTCTTCTAAAGGCTGGTCTGTTAGGACATCGGGCTGGATGCCATATTTTCAAAAGCTTATTTCCATCTTTCACTCTTGGAAAATGCAATCATGAGACCAGAACCAGCTAGAACTGCCAGAATAAGAAGACAAATATTTTTCAGAGGATAGAGCCAGTCTTTATTTTCCTCATGCCATCTTGACTTCCAAAGACCAACATAGTCAGCGCTCATATGTTCAGGTTGATTCAGCTGGATATTGATTACAATCGCTAGTAAGATAAGAGCAAGCAAAGCAAGCGTAAACAGCCAAACTTTCTTCTTTTTCGTTAGGTTAAAACTCTTCATTCTTTTCTCCCTCTACGTTCTGTTCAGAACAACTTTTTTACACTATTTTTCTTTCACTTCTATTTCTGAATGGCGGTAACCATAACCAAAGTAAATCAAAATTCCCAAAAGAAGAGCGATTCCAAAGGCCAACCAAGTATCCCACGTGTACTGAGTCATAAAGGAAAGGCAGATGATAATAGATAAAATCGGAGTTAGAGGCACCAGCGGAGTTTTAAACTCTCCTGCCTTGGGCTGTCCCTTTTCCTTCCGCAACTTCAAAATGGCAAAGGCCAGCATAATCAGATAAGTCAAGGTACAGATATTGAGGAAAGAGGCGATGCTAGCAAGAGGAAAGATACCCGCACAAATAGCTGAGGCAATCCCCACTAAGATGGTAGCATTTTGAGGCACACGGCTAGTAGCAGTTAATTCCTTGAAAGATCGCGGTAAAAGTCCGTCGCGCGCTATACTGTAAATCATCCGAGACAAGGCATAGGTCATGGAGATGCAGACGGTAATCAAGGTTAAAATCGCTACGATAGAAACATAATTGGCCGCCCAATCCAACCCAATACTGCGAAGTGAGAAAGCTACTGCATCTGGAACATTTAGCTTGGTATAGTGGACCAAGCCTGTCAAGACCAAGGTTACTAAGGTATAGAGTATGGTCACAATCCCAAGGGAAAGAACAATGCCGCGCGGCACATTTTTTTGAGGCTCTTTGATCTCATCCACAGACATAGAAATCGACTCAAAGCCCAGAAAAGCAAAGAACATCAGAGAAGCTCCAGCCATAATCCCCGTCTGTCCGCCATAGATCTGGCCAAAACCGAAAGGCGCAAAATTAGACCAATTCTCAGGTCGAAGATGGAAAAGCCCAACGAGAATAAAGAGAGCCAAAGCTGAGAATTTTAGGACGACCAAGGCTGAGTTAAAGCGCAGGGCTGCTTTTGAGTTTAGAAGTACTACGCCTGTCACAAAGACCAAAACCAGAATAGGCAACAGATCCACATAAGTACCTGCTTTTGGATTGAATGTGCCATTCAAGGCTGTCGGTAGCTGGATATGAAAGCCGCTCAAAAGCCCTTTCAAGTAAGAACCCCAGCCAGAAGCCACACCTGATATAGCTGTCATAAATTCCATGATGGTCAGCCAACCAGCCAGCCAAGCCGGAAATTCCCCTAAAACAGCGTAAATATAGCTGTAAGCTCCGCCATTAGCTGGAACTCGAGAGGCAAATTCCGCATAAAATAGGGCAGAGATGCTGACACATAGGGCAGAAATCACGATCGACACAATCAGAGCTGGACCAGCATAAGTCGCCGCTCCAATTCCTGTAACCGTGAAAATCCCTGTACCAACCATGGCACCGATCCCTAAAAGAATCAAATCCATCAGTTTCAGGTGCCGCCGCATTCCCGTCCTGTTTTTACTGGCATCTTTTTTTCGAAAAATATTCATAAAATCTCCCTCCAAAGCATAGATGGTTTATTATATCATAGATTATTGGATTTACCAAAGTCTCTTTTAAAATGCCACTTTATCGTTTGGCAAAGAAATGCAAAATAAGAAGCTGGGAAATCCCAACTTCTTACATAGAGACAATTTTACGATAACTGCGAGAAGTAATCATGAAGACAATCACATAGCTGATAAAGAAGATTGCACAGACACCCAGTGTCACAGCCAGCATGAGAGCTGAGTTAAGAACACCAAGAGCAGACAAGATCAAGCTCAGCATATGATAGGCAAAGGTCAGATGGATAAAGGCAAAGGCCAGCGGCAGGAAGAAAACAATCAAGATCTGTTTCCGAATGGTTTGTCTGATTTGCTTCTCATCCAGACCAACCTTTTGTAGAATCACAAAGCGATCCCGATCCTCGTACCCTTCTGAAATCTGCTTGTAGTAGATGATGAGGATGGTTCCCAGCATAAAGACGATTGACAAGAAGATGCCGATGAAGAACATGCCACCCAGCATGCCTTTGATTTCTTGCTTATCAAAAGCTGTTACCGAACCATAGACCGCTTGATTTTCAGGCAAGGTCTGATTAAACTGCTGCAATTTTTCTTGGTAAGCATCCCTCAGATTGCGCTGTTCTTCCGTTGACAGCTTTGTATCAAGCCAGCCATAATAATTAAGGTTTACAGCATATTTATCCATCATTGCAGAGAAAATTTGGTCAGGATTTTTAAGAACCATGTAGATTTTCTCTGGAACGATCATGTTCATCTGATCGGGTAAATGACCAAAGATAAAGTCTTCTTTGAGTTCTTCTTTTATTTTAAAGGTTTGACCAGCCAGCTGCAAGTCTTGCTTGGGATCCAGTTTCACTCCTTGCTGGTAGAGTGCCACCTCGTCATCCCCAAGATTCAGAGTTTTCCCCGTCATATTCTGATAATCCGCTTCTGAAATAACCAAAATATACGTTTTCGGTGTGACAAATTTTTGAGCGGCAGCATTGATATCGAGCTGGTTGCCAGCACGACTTGTCACTCCCATCGTATAGTATGGATAGACGCCTTTCTTTGTGACTGGTAACTGCTGCTCATTCACAAACTCTGTCAGCACTTGGTCCATCTGCTCACCTGTGGTTCCTTTTCCTTGAATGCTAAAATCATGAGGAAACATAGCCTTTTGCATGTAGTCACCACCAGCATAGATATTAGCTCCGCCAGATAAGGTTACCAAAACCATGGTTGATAGGATGGCAATTGTTGCCAAGCCCACCGCATTTTTTTTCATGCGGAAAATCAGGTTGGAAACGGAAATCATGTTATTGGGTTGGTAATAATAGGACTTCCTCTTTTTCAAAAATTGCAGAAAGACTGTAATTCCAGCATTAAAGAGCAGATAGGTTCCCAGAATCACAAAGAGCACTGCGACAAAGAAGGTAACGACTGCTGACAAGGGATTGGTCACTCCTAGTGCAAGGAAATAACCATATGCCAAGGCTGCAAGCCCAAGTAGCGTTTGTAGGAATAAAAAGCGACTTTTCTTTTCTCCACTATTCTTCTCTTTGACCAATTGCAACGCATCAAGCTTTCTCAGGCGCAGACCATTGCTAATCATCAGGCAGAAAAAGACAAAGGCGTAGAAAACAGCAACTGCGATAACTACCGTAGGCTGAAAAGTTGACACCAAGACGACCTTTATCGCCATGATTTTCAGCAGGAGAGCATAGATCAACTGGTCAAATAAGAGTCCAATCCCTAGTCCAAGGATAAGAGTGACCAGACCAAATACCAGTAATTCAATTACCACCATGACAAAGAGGTGGAATTTATTGAGCCCTAGCACACTGTAGAGCCCCAGCTCTTTGGAGCGATTCTTGAAAACAAAGCTATTAGCATAAAAGACGATAATGCTGGTCGTGATGCTGACAATCACCATCCCAAAAGATAGCACCATAGAAACGGCGCTTGCCCCCGTCATTTTTACTAGATTGGGATTAAAAGTCAGGGAGAAAAAGATGTAGGAGATGGCGATAGCCAGACAGGTCGCCAGAGCGAACGGATAATAAAGCTTACGATTTTTGATTAAGTTAGAAAGCGCAAGCTTACTAGTTAATCTAAGCATGAGCTTCCACCTCACTTGCCATGACCGTCAGAGTATCGGAAATCTCTTGGAACATCTGCCGCTCGGTCTTGTTGCCACGGAAGATTTGATTGTAGAGAATCCCGTCCTTGATAAAGAGCACCCGCTTGGCGCGGCTAGCCGCTGAAGTCGAGTGAGTTACCATGAGAATGGTCTGGCCGCGGTCATTGATGTCATCAAAGACATCCAAAAGAGCAGCCGAAGACTTGGAATCCAAGGCTCCTGTCGGCTCATCCGCCAACAAAATCTCAGGCTCAGTGATAATAGCGCGGGCTACTGCCACCCGTTGCTTCTGACCACCGGATATTTCATAAGGAAACTTCTCTTGCAGTTTATTTATCCCCAGCTCGTTGCAAGTCGTAACCAGCTTTTGCATCATCTCAGTAATGGGACGGCGAGAAAGGACCAGAGGTAGGAGGATATTATCCTTGACCGACAGGGTATCCAGCAGGTTGAAGTCCTGAAAGACAAAGCCTAATTTTTCTCGGCGGAAGCTGGAAGCCTGGCTGTTCTTGATGGTTGCTGTGTCAGTTCCATTTAGAAAGACGCGGCCCTCAGTTGGCTTGTCCAACATAGCTAAGATGTTGAGCAAGGTAGACTTCCCAGATCCTGACTCACCCATGATGGCGACATATTCGCCTTTCTCCACTGTAAAGTGAATGTCTTTCAAGGCCTCTACTTGGCTACCCTGAAAGCGAGTTTTATAAATCTTTTTCACGTGTTGTACATCTAATAATGTCATACTTGAACCTCTTTTTTTATTTATGTGTAAAATAGTTATTTAACTTAGCTTCCAATGCTTTATTAGCTGGCTCTGCTCCAAGATTACCTGAGCTACTGCTCCCTACTGAAAGCAAACTAAAAACGATACTATTATCATACCGAAAAGTCCGATAAGTTTCCATAAGCTAATCTTTCATTTTGGACTCTAATCTTACATTTTTGTCACTTAGCGATTTTCCCGTTATGGAAATACCTGACTTCCATTAGAGGGAAAGGGCTGTATGATTTAGGCTGCTTCCCAGTTTGCCTCTCCAAACTTTCAATTCCATTTGGACAAAAAGGTGGTAGGACTGGGAAAAAAGGCCTAGCCTCTCAATTGTCTTTGGATTGTCGAGCAAGACGCAGTGGTTGAGTGGGCTCTACTACGCTGATTTCATCAGCTTTTACAGCCCTACTCAACTGTGCGGAGGTGGGACGACGAAATCGAATTCTAACGAATGACCGATTTCTGTCCCACTCTCCAGCCCCTTCACTGCATCTGCTTCTTAATGACTATATTGTAACCAGAAATAATACTGGCTTGATGCACAGCCCAATCTAGTTTTTTCGATTTCTTCCTTAGAAATCTTTTGCGCCATTTGTGTTTTTTGTTTATGGTTGAAGAGATTTGTTTTCATAGTGGGCCTCCTTTTATTTGGATATTATTTGTGATTTGTTTTTCCTTACACCTATATGATATAAAATTCCTCGTCCCGCTACCATCGAATAACCTTTCATTTTGGTGTTTAAACTTACATTTTTGTCATCTTAAATAGAAAATTTGACGATTGATAGTTCAGTTGCTCTATTTTCTACAATTCCCTAGAAAAACAGCAAAAAAGACCAAGGCATCTACCTTGGTCTTTCATGCGACAGCTTTAGTTGTCAAGATTAATCTTCTAGAGACTTAATCTTCTTTTTTCTTTAGTTTTGCTACAAGACTAGCTACTAAGCCTAACAGTCCCATTCCTGCCAGCGCTGCTAGCTGTGCAGAACGGTTTCCTGTGTTTGGCAAACGATCACTGTCTGTTTGACTTGCTTTTCTAGCTTCCGATTTTGTTTCTTCAGTCTTTTGTTTTGCTTCTTCAGCCTTTGGTTCTTCTTCGGATTTTTCCGATGCTTGAGCAGGTCTTTCTGCAGCTGACTGAGTCGGACTTTGACCTTTCTCAACTTCTACAATCCGAGTTTCGCCCTTACCAGTCTCTTCTGATTTTTGAGGAGTCACATGATGATGTTCAGGTGATTTCTGTGGAGTCTCTTCCTTCGTTCCGACGAGTACGATTCTATCTGTCGGAGCTTGGAGAACTTCTCGTAGCTTCTCTTCTCGCTTACCATCTGGATAAACTTCTGTGAGAACTCGTTCCTGACCATTTTGGCCTTCTTGAACTACACGACTTTCTCCTAGTTTGAGCGTCGGATCCTCTTTTTCAACTGTTTGGAAGTTGAGCTCTTGTTCGAGGACTTCTAGACTTGGAAGCTCCTCTTGGACAGCGGCTGCAGTTTTCCCAGTCACTGGTTTTTCCTTGGTCAATTGGATGCGGTATTCCTTAACCTGCTTACCATTTTCTGAAACAAGGCGCACCAAGACTGGCAAATAATCATCTCCACTATCCACAACCGTTGAAGCTACTTGGTCGCTTTCTGCTACTGTGATCTTCGGACGTTGACCGATATAAGTCACTTGGTAATTCTGACGCTCATGAGAGAAGTCTGGCAGTTCTTTTCCATCTACCAAAATCTTAGAATTTGTACTTTCCTTAGCCAATTCGCTTGGTGCCAAGAAGGTCATCTCCGTCAGAGCAACTCCATTCTTGTTATCTTTTCTTTCCATTCGCCATCTCATTGCTTTCGACTTGACAGCCTTAAAGCTTGCTGTAAGTTCAGTACCTGCCTGGATTTCTTGGTTGATGTTATATGGAACAACTTCCCAGTTGTCAGGGTTGTTAAACGGATGATTTGGCTCGTAGGCTTGATAGTTTGAGTAATAGACAGGAGCATCAAAATCCGGTCCCACATAGCGCTCTAAAACAAGTTTAGATGGTGCGTCTGTTCCGCTATCGGCAAAGAAGCGCAGTTTGGCTTGAACGACCGTCCGCTTGACAATCTTGCCTTGGTTCTTGAAGATGACACCTGCTGAAACTTCTGGATTCGCTGACGGAGTAGCAGACCAGTTGGTCCAACGACGACTGTCATCATGATCCCCATCATTGACATAGTCCACACGGTCATGAGAACCTGGGTCAATATCATTGGTTGCTGAAGCAAAGGCTTGATTACCATTTTCATCATAATATGGATTGTCTGACACAGACGCGCCCTGCTTGTCGGTCACTCGGACAGAGAGCTCGACAGGTAGTCCACTACCTAGCAGGCGACCTCGAACAGTAAATTCACCAGCTTTTGCCAGATTTTCAGCTGGAACTAGCTCCCACTCAACAGTCAGGTCTTTGACTTCATAGTCTGATTTACCAGTGAAGTAAACAGGAACTTTGTTTGGCAAGTCTAGACTTTGACCTAGGTGAAGCAAGCGAGACTGTTTCACCGCTGCTACTGGCCTACGAGCCAGCAAGTCTTTATCATTTGTAAAGTGGAGACGGTATTCTCCAAGGATATCCCCATTTTCAGCCTTCACGACAACACGGACAGGATCTCCCTCATGGGCACTTGGCACGACTGTTGCCAGACCATTATTGCTGACACTAGCAGTTACTGCTGGTACTTTTCCGTCATTAGCTGGGAGATAATAGTCAGTCAAGCTTGGGTTAAAGTTTGGCAAGTCTTGACCAGCCACTTGGATGCGGGTTTCCGCCTCTTTCGCTGCAGCCACTTGTTTCGAGAAGATTTGGACTTCTGTGATAGAGGTTCCCCACTTGTCATCCGCTCTTACCATACGAATCCGAAGGGCATAAGTATCGACTTTATCAAAGTTGAAGTGATTCATTTCCCCAGCTTTGAGTTGATCTGGAGCTTTGAGGTTGGTCACCGGTTTCCAGTTGGCAGCATCGTTGAAGACATGCTCCTCACTTTCGACAAAGCTAGGATTTTTAGGCGCGGTCGGCACGGCCTTGCCAGCATAATACTCGATCACGTAGGATTTCGGAGCCCCAACGCCGTGATCTTCGTGGAAGGCTACGTTCAGATTGTCTACTGCCCGCTTAGTCATAATACCAGAATCTCCAAAGAGAACGCCAACTGAAGCCTCATCTTGACGGTTCCAGTTTGTCCAACGATTGGCTGGTTGGTCATTGTAAGAAATCACCTTATCATTAACATAAGATACTGGGTCACTTGGATTAGAGTCCGAAGCAAAGGCCAGCGGCAATTCTGAACCTGTCCATTGGTCCGAAATATTGGCTCCATTTTCGGTCTTATCAGAGACACGGACATAGAGTTTGGTTGGCAACTGAGTGCCTTCTACCTGACCAGTGACCGTGAAGACGCCTTCTTTTTGATATTGACTTGGCGAAATAGCGTCCCAAGCAACTTTTGCTGAAGAAACTTGCCCATTTGAATGGTAAGTCCGGACACTCTCTGGCAGGTGTGGTGCTTCCGCAAGTGGGGTTGTCACGCTGACTTCCTCTACTGCGACAATGCCTTCCACAGACACCTTAGCACGCGCTTCCTGCTCAATACCTTCAACTTTTCCGACCACTTCAAAAGTGTGGTAGCGATTAAGTTTTTCTTTTTCGACAGCCTGCCAAGTAACCTTATGAACTTTAGGGAAACCTTTGTCGTACTCAACCGTCACGGTTGTTGGCAGTTTTGGTTCTTGATGCAAGTCTGTTACCACATGAACTGGGCGGACTGCTTGAACCACTTTTTTCTCCGTATTGGCTTGAATCGCTAGTTCCACTTGCCCTTCAGCACCATCATACTCTGCTTTCAAAGTCACATTTCCTGGCTTGTGCAGTTCTAAAGTTCCTTTACGAACGGCAACTTCTCCTTCACCTTTCGTAGAGAAGGCCACCTTATCTGCCTGCAAAATTGCCTGAGTGCCATCTTGATAGTGAGCCAAAACAGTTAATTGGGCAGTCTGGTCTTCTTTGAGACCGTCAGCTTGCTCAACTTGGAGACTCAAATGGTCAATTTTAGGAGCTTCTTCTAAGAATTGCACTGCATAAGTTTGCAGGGCCCCACCATCTTTTGGCTGGACATAAATATTTGCGCGCATACCGTTTGAAGCACTAGCTTGAACCACTGTCACATCCGCATTTTCAGATGTAGCTGCCACTGAAGGGAGTTGCGCTCCATAGGCAAGGCTTTGATAATGGACTGGTTTTTGACTAGTCAGGTCCGATACTGCCTCACCACCCACAGTCACTAGTGGCGTCACAGGTCCAGCTGCTTGCCCTTCTTCAACGAGCAAGGTAGCAGAAATGGTATCGCCTGCTAGATGACCTGTCATTGGAATACGAGAACCTGCCACAGACAATTTAGCTTGATCTTCTGGCACGATTTCCCATCTATCTACATCATAATGTTCGACACTGCCGTCAGTTAGAGCAAGAGGGATCGACTTGTCTACACTGTTCAAGTCCGTTCCAGGAGCTACTCGTTTGATGACTGGCAATTCTCTTTCAACGGCTAAAACTTCCACACGTGCTTCTACTTGGCGACCGTCTGCATCTCCTTTAACGGTTACAATGCCTGAGTGGCTAACGTCTGCTTGTGACCAAGTTACAGGGCGTTCTGCACGACTACCGTCACTGTAAACAAAAGGAACTGTCGCTGGCAAGCTTGGAGCTTGTCCCAAAACTGTACGAACTTTTGGCACTTCTGTACCCAAAACAGTCTTTTCTTTCTGATCGTCTTTGCCAGTAAAGACCGTCACTTGGTCTGATTTTAATAAACCAGAATGGGCAGTCAGCGTGAATTTACCTGCTTGGTCTGTTGATTTGACAATGGCAACTCCTTTACCGTTAAAGGCTTTGCGGATCCAAGAACCGTCTGCTTGTTCCTTGTAACGTTCACGACTGGCTTGCTCACCATTGTCTACACCGACAAGCTGGCCTTGTCCATGCAACTTGAAGCGAACAAGGTTATTAGCAGTTGGCACGACATTGCCGTCACGATCGACGATTTCATAGTAGATATAGGTCAAGTCTTTTCCATCTGCTGCGATAGCATGTTCTTCCTTGACCAAGCGTACACCTGCTGGCTGACCTGCTGTGACAATCTTGTCGCGGGCAATTTCTTTACCTTGCTCGTCACGAGCTACAGCTTCCAAAGTTCCCGGCTGATAAGCCACTTTCCACTCAAGGTAGAGTTCTTGAGGATTAGCTCCCTCTTGATAGCTACGACCATCGCTGGTTTCTTTTTTATTAAATTTCTTAACTCCCAAAGATTGGTTGTTCAAGTACAATTCGACGCTAGCTGCATTGGAGTATGCACGGACTGGTATTTTATTTTCAGCATCTGCAACATTGTCTGCCAAGTCTTGATCTTCCCAGTTCCAGTGAGGAAGCAGGTGAACCATTGGTTTCTTCTTGGCTGAAACCCACTGACTTTGGTAAAGATAATAGTCGTTTTTCGGAATGCCCGCCGTGTCCACTATTCCGAAGTAAGAGCTCTTTACAGGAGTGCTGTTTTGGTTGTGCCAAGGAGTTGGTTCACCGATATAATCTGTTCCTGTCCAGATAAATTGTCCTGCATAGCCCGCATTGTCTCGGTCAAAAGTCCAAGAAGCGGTTGCCGTTTTACCCCAGCCAACACGGTCATTTCCATAGTCAGACTGCTCATAGTTGCGCCAATACTGATTGCTTCCAACCCATTCTTGCTCTGGATGGAAATAGCTGCCACGCGTACGAGTTGCCGAAGACGTTTCAGAACCATAAATCAACCAGTTTGGATGTTTGGCACGTAAGGCTTTATAATTATCTTCTGAGTAGTTAAAACCAACTGCATCCAGTTCATCTGCGATTTTCTCGTGGCTACCACTACCATCACCAAAGCGGAATTTATCAGCCCCCATCGTGACATAGCGGGTCTTATCAACTGACTTGATGACCTTGACTAAGCGTTTAACAGTCGCTAACGAATGAGCATCGCCGTTTGCTTCACCGATTTCATTTCCGATCGACCACATAACGATAGCAGGATTATTTTTACCTCTTTCAACCATGGTCCGCAGGTCATAGTCAGACCATTTTTCACCCTTTTTAGCTTCTGGGTGAGTTGCATCTTTTTCAAAGAAACGACCATAGTCATAAGGCTTCTTACCTCCATACCAAGTATCAAAAGCCTCTTCTTGGACCATCAAACCCAGCTCTGCCGCAATCTGCAAAGTCTGTTCGCTGGCAGGATTGTGGGTCGTACGAATGGAGTTGACACCCATTTCCTTCATTTGCTTGAGGCGACGGTACTCTGCCTTATAGTTTTCCTCTGCTCCTAGAGCCCCGTGGTCATGGTGCAAGGATACTCCGTGGAACTTGACCTTCTGGCCATTAAGAGAGAAGCCTTCGTTTGGAGTCCAGTTGTAATAACGATAGCCAAACAAGTCTTTCTTAGCATCGACTAGCTGACCATCACGATAGACCCGTGTTACCAGCTCATACAAGGCAGGCTTGTCATTAAATACAGTCCACAATTCCGGTTTTTCTACTTCTAAGCTTGCCTGAATGGCACGGCTTTCGTGGGCTTTTATCTTTTGACTAGCAGTGCGGATGAGGTCTGTGACTGCCTCACCACCACGTCTAACAATCTGATATTCTGCTGTGATTTCATGGTCTTTTTCGTCTGTGTTGACAATCTTACTCGTCACATGAGTTGCAACCTTACCGTCTTGTTGTTTCTCAAGTTCTGGCGTTAAGATAGTGGTACCATTTTTCTCAACATGAACCTTATCTGTCACTTGCAAACTCACATCACGGTAGATCCCGCTCCCTGAATACCAACGGCTGCTCGGTTGCTTGTTGACAACGTGCACAGCGATGACATTTTCCCGACCATCTTTGTGGAGGTATTTAGTGATATCGTATGAAAATTGGTTATAACCATTTGGATAATGCCCGACCAGCTGGCCATTGACAAAGACCTGCGAATCCATATAGACACCATCAAATGTCAGACGAACATTTTTATCAAGATCTTTTTCGTCTAATTTCAGAGGCTTACGATACCAAGCATCTCCACCATTGAGCTGGCCACCTTCATTCTGTGCAGGCGACTCATGGTCAAAATCAAAGTGGATACTCCAGTCATGAGGCAGATCTAATTTTTGCCACGATGTGACATCCGTCTCAGCTTGGACAGCTTCCTTAGCATTAGCATTTAATTTAAAGTGCCAATTCTGATTAAAATTCACTTTCCTATCTTCGATCATTTGGCTCACTTCTTCCTTGGTCGCAGATTTTATCTCAGGCTGAGCAGCTTTTTCTTGAGTAGCTTCTTGTGCATTCTCTTTTGCTCCATTTTGAGATACTGCTGAAATGTCCTCCGCCGCTTTAGCAAACTGAGGGCTCTCTTCTTTTTTCTCCTCCTGAGAATGCACAACAGGCTCAGCTGCCTGATGTGTCACTGCTTCAGCAGTCACTTCTTCCTCAACGGGCTTTTCCTCCGTGGGCTTTTCTGCAGCAACCAACGCAGTTGTCTCCTCGGCATAAACTGGACTTGCTCCCGCCACACTTGCTCCAAATAAGAGGAAGCAAGTTCCAATAACTATCGAGCAAACGCCAATAGAAAACTTCCTTATGCTATAAACTCTCTTTCGATTCCAATGATCCTTTTCCATAGGATCCTCCTTCTTTTCTTTAGTAACCGCTTCCATTTTTAAAAAGAAAGCGCTTTATTTTTATAATCGTTTCCCTCCTATTTTATAAAACAGGATCGTTTATCTCAATAAGCCAAGAACCTTTTTTATATTTTTGAGCGTTTTTCCTAAAATTAGGAGAAAAACAAACTTTATCGAACATTCCTACAAAAAAGATGAGTGATTATCACCCATCCTTTTCCTATAGATTTATCATATAAATCATCCACTCTTAGAATTTAGCCAGGTATTCCTGCACAAGTTTGATGTCCTCTTCCTTGCCACCTCGGTCAATATCGCAGATATGCGCCAGCCCGTATTTTTCGATAATCAAAGCTGTAGCCCCGCAGAAGGTCCGTCCATGCTTCACCGAATCTCCATTATTGACAAAACCCTTAATCAAGCTTGAATGTTTCTTAATAAAGCGCTTAGTGGACCAGGGAATTTTCCCAGCACCTGCGTTTCGCGTAATGAGAATGCAAGGCTCTTCCAACTTTTCCTTGATGCTTTGTGTTGGATAGCCCAGCGATTCTGCAAATTGCTTCCCAACACCCGTTACTGAATCATAAACTATAATCATTTTTTCCTCCTACTTTCTCAACAAAAGCACTGCCAGAAAAGCAGCAAAGCCTACAACCACTACATCCGATATCAGTTGTAAGAGAATTACCAAATCAGGCATACTGTGAATATAGAGCAAGATACTGATCGCCGTCAAGGCCAAGACCACCAGCTTGACAGCTACCGCTACGCCCGGCACTACAAGCAATCCAGCCAAGATACAAAGGAGACCACCAATCAGAAATGACTGAAAGCCTAAGCTTAGGCCAAAGCCAAATTCCACCCCACCATAACCAAGAGTCAAAAGACCAATCACAACTAGGCAAAGCCCCAAAATAGTCCTTCCACTCAATAGATTTCCATCTTGTTTCATCATCATTTTCCTCACTTCCCTATTTGAATGAATATTCTTAAAGGTTCATTCACATCTTCTCAAAAAAATATTTTCCTCTAATTTGCTTTCTCCATCGCTCTATATCACACAAATCCACCTCCTTAACTGAATGAATTTTAATATATATTCATTCACATTATCTTCTAAGAAAAGGAATTTCTTATTTAGAAAAAACTCCCTTTAAAAAATATTTCACCAAGGTCTCGATACTCTCAAAATAACCTGGAAAATCCTGCTCTGTCACATGCATGTCAATGTAGTAGATCAAATCGTAAACCTTCATGATTTGGGCGACTTCCTCCTGTGAAAAGCCCTTCTCCTGCAAGCGCTGGCTGAAAGTCCGAATCAAAAACTGATGAAAGGCATTGGCCGCGCGACCATCATCCTGATTATAGTAGTCGTGCAAGATCTGAGAAATCCCCGGCTTGCTCCACTCAGCCAAAATTTTGTTAGGTGAAATCAATTCAAAAGTGACTGCAAAAAGCTGTTCTACGACTGCCTCTGGCTCACCCTGCCAATCCACGCGCTGCATGGTTTCCTCACGTATGCGGTTATTCTCCGCTACATAGACCTCTAAAAAAATAGCTTCCTTGGATTCATAATACTTATAAAAGGAGCCAACAGCCATACCAGCACGCTTGGTAATATCTGAAATATTCGTCTTTTTATAACCCTTCTCAGCAAACACCTGCCTAGCCTCAGCCAATAATTTAGCCTTTTTGTCCATGACCTTCTCCTTTTGTGAATGAATTAAATTTTCTATTCATTCAAATTATAACACTTTAAAAATCTTTGTCAAGAAAAGCGGAAATCGTACTTTAAAAGGAAGACGGCAGTTTGAGATAATAGCTCCTTTGTTAAATAAAAAAACAAACAAGTTTTCGATAAAACTTGCTTGCATCTTGGATACATTAGTGTTTTCTACGATTTTTCAAGGCCTCGTTGATTTTCTTGGTTTTAATCATAGAATCAATAGTGACAAGAAACCAAACCAAGAGGTAGATCAAAATAAAACTTAGCCAGAAGGGCCAGCCGAAAAGCATATTACCCCAGCCATTGCAGATCACAGCTAGACAAACGATGGTCGCTGTCACTACAAAGTGGCAGAAAAGTAGGAAAGGAAATGGAAAGCGATCTGTCGCATCAAAGATATAGCTTGCTACTCCGATTAAGGCGCTGACAAGGAGGACACTGAGAATAGAGCTAGAAGTCAACGAAAATGTTTTTCCTGAGAACAGGCCTACCAGCAGAAAGACCAAGCTACCTGTTCTCAGACCATCCTGCATACCGATCAGAATTTTTTTAAAGGTCATGATTTTCCTCCTAAATTCCCAAATAGTCCATAAGCAGCTTGACGTAGCGACGACTGACATCGGTTTTGAGCTGATTGGTCAGCTTAGCAGTCATATTGCCCGAAAAGCTATCCGACAAGGATTCCAGATGATCGATGTTAATGACTGCATGCCGAGATACCTGGATAAAATTGCGACTATTGAGACGATTTTGAAAACGAGTCAGCGTTTCTGTCGTTGTATAAACGCCCTCGGTACTGTAAATCATCAGGGTTGTCTGATTAATATCGGCCAGGATAATGTCCTCCGTCTTGAGCATGACCAGCTTATCATCCGACTTAATAGGCAGGACACCACTTGGACCAGCCTTATAGCGTTCCAGATAGTCTAGGACGGTCTTGGCCTCGCCAGCCAACTGATCCGCTTTCACGACGACCAGCGGGTCTTGGGAGGAAATCTGAGCATCTTCTTCAAATCTTGTCTGCAAACCTAGGCCTCCTACTTTCTTTACTTGAAGCTCATCCGTCGATTCAGCAGCCAATTTTGACCTAGCCAGAACAGGGCTGCTACCGTGAGCACTACTCCAACTATATAGTATGTTTCTTGGCTTGTCAAGAGCTGTTGCCATTCGATACGGATACCTAGGAGCTTCTCAAAGTCTTGCTGGAGCTGACCCTGACCAGCAAAAACTTCTGTCAGAGAATCCTTCATCAGGACTTGTCTGAAAAGGGAAGCCATGTAGGTTGAGGGAGTCAGTTTCATGAGATTTTGGGCGAGGCTAGGCAGAGTCCCGATCGGAATATAGGTTCCCACTAGAAAACCAGAAGCCGCACCAATGACCGTTGCGTATTGCCCCAAGGAATTCACCGATTTGAAACAAGGAACAACTAGCGCATTGAGGAGACTTGCCAGCAAGCTATTGAGCATCATGAGGCCAACCAGCTGGGGAAGAAGCTTCCAGTCAAAGGAAATCTTGTCTGCTAGAATAAAGTAGGTCAGCATGACAGCAAACATGAAGACTTGCATGACAAAACCAATCACAAGGGCACTGATTAAGTAGCTAAACCTCAAGCCCCATTGCCCCAAATCTGTGATAAAGAGGTCAGCGGTCACCTTTCTTTCTCGATCTTCAGTTTGTTGTGAAAAAGCTGATAGGGTGGTTGTCAAGGCAGTAACAGCCAGTGTTCCGCTAATCAACCAAAAGTCAAGCAGCTCCGTCGCATGACTACTGTCTGACCAAGAGCCTTTCATGTTGTTCTTTAGGAAAACCAGATATAAAACAAAGGGAATAATGACTCCAAAGAGAGAGAGAATCACCCCACTATGATTGCGAAAATAAAGTAAAAAATTTCGTTTGATCAACATTAACATTTAACGTACCTCTCTTCCTGTCAGAGCCATAAAGGCATCATCCATCGTTCCTGGTTGAAATTCAAATTGTTCAATATAGGAGCCAAGCTGGCTCAGCAACGTCAGCGCTTCTTGGGTCGCCTCTGGATAAAAGAAAAACTCATTTTCCTTGGCTTGCTCCCATTCGCAGCTAGTCGGCAAAGCAACCTTCAAGCCCTCTGAATCTTGGGTTAAAATCCGCAAAACATTGCGGGCATAGCGCTCCTTGATCTGGTCGGCAGAGCCTTGCGCAATGACTTGACCATGATCTACGATGTAAATCTTATCTGCGTCGTCAGCTTCATTTAGATAGTGGGTAGTCAAAACTACGGTCATCTTTTCCTTCTGCTGCAAGTCTTTGAGCAGCTTCCAAATGCTTTCTCTAGTCTGAATATCCAAGCCCGTCGTTGGCTCATCCAGAAAAAGCAAGTCGGGGCTATTGAGTAGAGCACGCGCAATATCTACCCGTCGCTTTTGTCCGCCAGAAAGTGTCCCATAGCGTTGTTTGGCAAAGCTAGTCAGCCCCAGTTGCTCAATCAACTGTTCAATTTTCCTAGCTTCCACCTGCTTGTACTGTTTAGCACGGATTTGCAGATTTTCTATTACCGTCAAATTGGCATCTAGCACACTATTTTGAAAGACCACACCCAGCTTGGTTTGT
Source organism: Streptococcus sp. SC1 (assembly GCF_030272855.1). Classification (NCBI taxonomy): domain Bacteria; kingdom Bacillati; phylum Bacillota; class Bacilli; order Lactobacillales; family Streptococcaceae; genus Streptococcus; species Streptococcus sp. SC1. The sequence continues at coordinate 178,145 of NZ_JAQCMU010000004.1, forward strand.
TCTGCATAAATGATTTGTCCTGATGTTGGCTGCAAAAGTCCAATCAACATCTGAATGGTTGTCGACTTGCCCGCTCCATTAGGACCCAGAATTGCTGTGAAACTGCCTGACTCAATTTCTAAATTCAGGCCATTTACTGCTACCTTGTCTCCATAAACTTTGGTCAGATTTTTTACTTGGACTAACATGATCTTTTCTCCTGCCTTAACTTCTGAGACTATGATAGCAAGTCTTTTTTGAAAAATCTCGGCTTTTTGCACAAGCGGTAAAATGAGGGAGATGAGTGGTAATATTCCAGACACCAAAAAATCCCCGACCTCTAGGTCAGGGATTTGCCCTTATCTGGCAACAATCTTGTGATAACTGCGGGAAGTTAGTAAGAATACTAAAATATAGGTCAGGAGGAAGACGCCGCAAGTCGCAAGTGTTGTCTGGATTAAGAGAGGAAGATTGGTCACACCCAATAGAGCAACTATCAAGCGCAGCATATGAAAGACTGCTGCTATATGTAGAAAAGCAAAGATGAGAGGTAGGAAGAAGACAGTCAAGATTTGCTTGCGAATGGTACTTCTAGTCTGCTTTTCATCTAAACCAACCTTTTGTAAGATGATAAAGCCATCACGATCTTCATAGCCTTCAGAGATTTGCTTGTAGTAAATTACGAGAACAGCTCCTAGAAGGAAGATAACGGAGAGGAAGACTCCGATGAAGAGCAAGGTTCCGGTAAGTTCCTGATAGCTCTTCTCTGCGCTATGACGGTCACTAGCCATTGCGTAGCTGCCATCTTGGGCCTGTTCCTGATCCAAAGTGTCCCTCAGTCCCAGCTGGACTTGCTCGACAAATTTCTTACTGCCCTTAGTCTCTGAAGCAACTCCAATGTAGTAATAGTGTGCAACATTTAGCCCTACTTCTTTACTATCATTGACCACCATATAGAGGCCCTGTTCCATGGCCACGTCGTTTGGATTAGGGATTTCCCCATGCGTGAAATTCGACGGTAAAAGCTGCTTAATCTTCCAGTCCTTGCCATTCACTCGGAGAGGCTTATCCTTATTTAAGGAAACATTTTTTCCATAGACAAGAGTTTCATCATCTGCCAAGTCTATCTTTTTCCCTGTCATTTTTTCATAATCCTGGCGATTGATAACTGTAATCGTGCCAGCAGACTTGGTCAAGATACTTGGATCCGAATCCAGCTCGCTTTGCATTGGAACCGTCACATCATTACCAGCCAGTTTCATGATGAAGGCTGATTGATAGAGATAGGTAGTATAGCTTGGCTTCTTCAGGCCTGTGTCCTGAGCGACTTGCTGAACCTTGTCCAACATAGCCTCCTTCTGCTCGGTCGATTTCGGCAAGACGACGCTGACATTGTAATCCTTTGGATGCAAGGTAGTAATATAATCTTGACCCCCAACATAGATATTGATTGTACCAACCAGAGTCACTAAGAGCATGGTAGATAGAATGGAGATAGTTGCCAATCCTGCTGCATTTTTACGCATCCGCGAGATGAGATTGGAAACAGAAATGAAATTCTGCGTTTTGTAGTAGTAGCCTTTGCGCTTTTTGAGAAATTGCAATAGCGTAATCGAACCGGCATTAAAAAGCAGATAGGTCGCTAGGATAACCATGATCACAGCTATAAAGAAATTGCCGATAGCAGCGACAGGTTTGGTAACGGTCAAAGCCATGTAATAAGCCACACCCATGAGCAAAAGCCCCAGCAAGGTTTGCACCCAAAGGAAGCGTCCCTTCTTCTCGCCTGCTTTCTTTTCTTTCATTAGGTTAAGAGAGCTATAGCGTAAAAGGCGAGTCGAGTTGAGCAATAAAATCACCGCAAAAGCGACACCTAGACTGACTAGGGTCACCCAGACGTTCTGCCACTGGAAAGTCGAAGCAAGAACTGCTGGCATTCCCATCAATTTCAAAAGGACTGCGTAAAGCATCTTGTCCAAAGCTAGACCAGACAAGACTCCCAGACCGACCGTGCCCAGATAAAAGACACAGAGCTCAAAGAAGGTCATAAGTAGCAAGTGACGCTTCTCCATCCCTAGCACACTATAAACACCGAGCTCCCGTGAACGGTTCTTCATGACAAAGCTATTGGCATAGGTGATAAGGATGAGCACTGCAATCTGAATGACTTGGATACCAAACTGCAAGGTCATGCGAGCTGCTGTACCACCATAAGAGGTCTCCATATTTGGACTGTGAGCCAGTGAGACAAAACTATACAAAATCGCTGTTGCCAGTACCGTTGCCAAGGCAAATGGATAATACAAACTGCGATTTTTGATCAGATTTGATAAAGCCAGTTTACTCGTTAGTTTGAACATAGTTGCCCACCTCACTTGCCATAACTGTCAGCGTATCGGAAATCTCTTGGAACATCTGCCGCTCGGTCTTGTTGCCGCGGAAGATTTGGTTGTAAAGAATCCCGTCCTTGATAAAGAGCACCCGCTTGGCCCGACTAGCCGCCGAAGTCGAGTGGGTTACCATGAGAATGGTTTGGCCGCGGTCGTTGATATCATCAAAGACATCCAACAAGGCTGCTGAAGACTTGGAATCCAAGGCTCCCGTCGGCTCATCTGCCAGCAAAATCTCAGGCTCAGTGATAATGGCCCGAGCTACTGCTACCCGCTGCTTCTGGCCACCGGAAATCTCATAAGGAAACTTCTCTTGAAGTTTGTTAATTCCCAGTTCATTGCAGGTTGTAACCAGCTTTTGCATCATCTCGGTAATAGGACGACGAGAAAGGACCAGAGGTAGGAGGATATTATCCTTGACCGACAGGGTATCCAGCAGGTTGAAGTCCTGAAAGACAAAGCCTAATTTTTCTCGGCGGAAGCTGGAAGCCTGACTGTTTTTGATTGTTGCTGTGTCAGTTCCGTTGAGAAAGACGCGGCCCTCAGTCGGCTTGTCCAGCATGGCTAGAATGTTGAGCAGGGTGGATTTCCCAGAGCCTGACTCACCCATGATGGCGACATATTCGCCTTTTTCTACCGTAAAGTGAATGTCTTTTAACGCCTCTACTTGGCTACCCTGAAAGCGAGTCTTATAAATCTTTTTCACGTGTTGTACATCTAATAAGGTCATCATGATCTCCTTTTCTATAATTCCATTTTAATACAGAAACAGCTTTATTTCCATATTTTACTAATTTTTAAATGCCAATATTTTTATCTCTGCACTAGATATGCAATCAGTGCGATGATCCAGAGATGGGCTGGGTAAAAGATATAGAAGAAATACTTGCCCCACTTGCCATTATAGCCTCGCTCGCCATTGTAGAGATGGAGGAAGGGCAAGACGGTAATAAAGGCCCAGTCTGAATTGTAGAGCATCATCGAAATGGTGGCTCCCATGGTTGGGTAGATTTCAATGCTCAGACAGAAGAGCAGAAAAGCCAAGACCATGTAAGAAAAAGTTCTGAGAGCAGGCTGATTGCGGAAGATATAGCTAATCAGCATCAAAGGAATAATGGTCATGCCGCCTTCTGTCAAAAAAACTCCTGCCAAACCAATTAAGACTGCCGCTCCAATCCGCAAATAGCGCTTCTCATCCATAATCTCTTCACCATTTTTGGAAAAACCAAATACAAGATTAAGCACCAGAACGCCACAGGCTAAGCTGAGAAAGATATTATTCTCAAGATGAATTCCCTTACTATGAAAGAGCATGGTCAAGATGCTATTGCCCAGCTGCATGATAGCCGCCCAGATAAACAAGCGTGCATTGTAGGCCAAGCGGTTGCGCGTATGCAGAAAGCCTTCTACTGCGCCAAAAGCAAACCAAGCAGCTACACAGCGAGTCAGCAGGTGAAAAATCCCGTCCCAGCCTGTCGGCAAAAGCCCTGGAATCTTACCAATATGATCAAAAACCATTAAAAAGGCCATGAAAAGCTTGAGTTGGAAAGCATTTAATCCTCTTGTTTTCATTTCATATCTCCTTGTCTTCTTTATACATCTATCTTACAAAAAAAGAAAGGCCAGTACCATAACCTAACCTTTCAATTTCACTGGCCAACCTTACAAATTTGTAAGAATGCCTTATTCAAATATCATCTTCTTCTCTGAAAAACTAATCATGACAGTTGTTCCCTGTCCAACTTGAGAAGCGATGCTAATCTGATGCCCCAGCTCATCTGCAATTTTCTTGGACAGATAAAGTCCCAAGCCAGACGATTGCTGGGTCAAACGGCCATTATAGCCCGAAAAACCTCGCTCGAAAACCCGCAGCAAATCCGCATCCTGAATACCCAGACCGCTGTCCTTGATATAAAGCGTATCCTCCTGAAAATAAATCTCAATCCCGCCCTGACTGGTATATTTCAGACTATTTGACAGCACTTGCTCCAAAATAACGACGAACCACTTTCTGTCTGTGATGATGGTTCGGTCCAGATCATGCAGATTGAGGCTCAAGCCCTTTTGGATAAAGAAAATCGCATACTTCTTGACAATCTCCTTGACCAAGTCTTCAACATTTTCCTTTTTCAAGACCAAATCCTCGTGGAAACTCTCCAAGCGAAGATACTGCAAGACGATATTGACATAGGACTCAATCTTAAAGAGCTCTTGCTCCAGCTGGTTCTTGACCTTCTTGTCCTCAATCTCTCCGACCAGCAATGAACTAGCCGCAATAGGCGTCTTGATCTGATGAGCCCAGAGCGTATAGTAGTCCATCAGGTCATTTAACTTCTCCCTCTCCTCAATCGCACGGTTCTTCTTGTCCATTTCCAAAAGAGCCAGTTTCTCAAAAAGGAGAACCTCTAAGGCTGTCTGAGGCCGACCTGACGCATAAAAGAGCTGGTTGAGGTATTCCTTATAGGCACTAGCGAGATCCATTCCCAAGAAAAAGCTAGCAAGGAGAAAGGCTAAGAGCAGCTGATACTCTAGCAGACTGCGCCCATCTTCGAAAATAAAGGCAAACATCCCCATAATTGAAAATACAATCAGCAAGAGCAACAAGATGAAGCGACGGGAATACAGATGATGCTTCAAAAAGAAAAATTTATCCTGCATATCCATTGGTTAAACCGTACCCTATCCCTTTTTTCGTCTCAATGAAATGCTTCAGACCGTGCTCTTCCAGCTTCTTACGCAGACGGGCAACATTGACGGACAAGGTATTGTCATCGATAAAGAAATCACTGTTCCAGAGCTCCTTCATCAAGTCATCACGCGCCACGATGCTGCCAGAATGCTCAAAGAGCACCCGCAAAATCTGAAATTCATTCTTGGTCAGCGTCACAAGCTCGCCCTCATAGACCAAATCCATGGATTTAAGATTTAAAATAACGCCCTGATATTCCAAAAGGCTTTGATCCGTCCCAAACTCGTACGAACGCCGCAGCAGGCCTTGAACCTTGGCCAAAAAGACATTATTATCAAAGGGCTTGGTCACATAGTCATCTGCGCCCATATTAATGGCCATGACGATATCCATGGACTGGTCGCGCGAAGACAGAAACATAATCGGTACCGTCGAAATTTTCCGAATTTCTTGGCACCAATGGTAGCCGTTAAATAGGGGCAGGCCAATATCCATCAGCACCAGCTGAGGCTCCTCCTTGACAAAGGTTGTCAAAACCTGCATGAAATCCTCAATCGCCACAACCTGATAGCCCCATTGCTCCAGCATCTTTTTGATCATTTGACGGATAACCGCATCATCCTCGACCAGTAAAATCTTGTGCATTCCATTTCCTCACTCATTTTTCTTACTGCTATTATATCAAATTCTCCCTTAAATCACAGACACTTTTTTAGTCTGAAATTCATGTTGTTTTCAGAAAGTTTCAAGAAATCATTCAAGAAGTGTTGACAAAGACAGAGTAAAAAGATAAAATAACACTACATTCAGAATTGTCTGAAAATTCATTTTTTATAATAAGGAGATTATTATGCTAGAACAAACTCAGACATCTACCTGGCAGTCTAAACTAAAAGCCCTAGGCCCTGGGATCCTCATGGCCTCTGCCGCTGTTGGTGGCTCTCACATTGTTTCCTCTGCTCAAGCAGGCGCCAAGTACGGCTGGGCTTTGATGGGATTGGTCATCTTGGCCAACCTCTTCAAATATCCCTTCTTTCGCTTCGGTGCTGAGTACACCTTAGAAACTGGTCACAGCTTGGTTGAAGGTTATGCGCAAAAAGGAAAAGTCTACTTAGGCATCTTCTTCGTTTTAAATGTCTTCTCCGCCTTGGTCAATACAGCAGGGGTTGGAATTCTCTGTGCTGCTATCATCGCCAGCGCCTTTCCAAACGCCCTTGGACTCAGCATTACTCAATGGTCTCTGATCCTTATCATCCTGATCTGGGCAATGCTACTCTTTGGTGGCTACAAGTTCCTCGATGGCCTTGCCAAATGGATCATGTCCGCTCTAACCTTTGCAACCGTTATTGCGGTCATCGTTGCCATTATCAAGCATCCTGAGTACGGGGCAGACTTCGTTGAAAAGACCCCTTGGCAAATGGCTGCCTTGCCTTTCATCGTTTCTCTAATGGGATGGATGCCAGCTCCAATCGAGATTTCAGCAATCAACTCCCTCTGGACTGCTGAGAAAGGAAAATCTGTCAATATCTCTGTCACGGACGGACTCTTTGACTTTAACGTTGGCTATATCGGTACGGCCATTCTGGCTATCTTCTTCGTCGCTATGGGCGCTCTCATTCAGTATCCAACTGGCCAAGCAGTTCAAGATGCTGGTGCTGCCTACATCCAGCAATTCGTTGGGATGTACGCATCCGTTCTTGGCGACTGGTCACGGATTCTGATTACTTTCATCGCCTTTCTCTGTATCTTTGGTACGGTTATTACCGTTATCGATGGCTATTCCCGTGTAAATGCTGAATCTCTACGCCTCCTTCTCAATGAAGAGAAGACTTCTCAAAAAACTCTGCATATCTGGATGACCGCTACAGCTATTATCGGTGGCGTTATCATCTACTTCTTCCAAGGTAGTGTGGCTCTCATGCTTCGTTTCGCCATGATTGCTTCCTTCCTGACTACTCCATTTTTTGCTCTTCTAAACTATCTCCTCGTTACGAGCGAGAATAAACATCTGAGCAAATGGCTAAAAGGTCTTTCCATCCTTGGTTTGATCTTCCTCTTTGGCTTTGCCTTATTCTTTATCTACGCCATCCTCATTGGCAAGGCTTACTAGATCAAAAGAGCTGGAAACCTGAAGCACATCTTCAGGTTTCCGCTCTTTTATTTTTTCCTTTCTGACAACTCACCCCACTTATGCTATACTGGAAGAAGATAGAATATTGGAGATAAATATGGGAATAATTTTTGATTACCTAGACCAAGTAGCTTACGACAGTATCTACGACACCCCCTTTAATGAACTGGATATGCTGATGCTGACAGAGATAACTTATCTGCCTTTTGACCAGATTGTGTCTGACCAGATGTCCCCTGATTGTACTTGCCGCTTGTTTGAAGCTGCTGAAAAAGTGCCTCAAGATTTGTCCATGTTGGTGACTAAAAATCGGTTGAAACTTTTAGAAAAGGTAGCCAGCTCCACCCGTTTTAAAAATATTAAGCTCATGGGCTATGTCAATGATATTGACCCTGATGTTCAAAAGCAATTTGCAACTATGATTTTCAAAATCAAGCCCGATAGTTATGTCCTGACCTTCCGAGGAACTGATGATTCCATTATCGGCTGGAAAGAGGACTTCCACATGACCTATATGAATCAGGTCCCAGCTCAAAAAACGGCGGTCAATTATCTGCGAAAAGCTATGGATGCTCTGCCTGGTCAGTTCATCCTGACAGGTCACTCAAAGGGTGGCAACTTAGCTTCCTACGCTGCTAGTCAAATCGAGCCAGAATACCAAGAGCGGATTCAGAGCATTTACAGCTATGATGCTCCCGGACTGAATCACTCGGTCATTACCAGTCAAGGCTACCAGACTATTTCAGACAAGATAAAGCGCTACATTCCGCAAGGCTCTATCGTCGGAATGATGCTCGAAACGCCCAAGCAGGCTCAGATTGTCAAAAGCACAGCTTTCGGCGGTCTGGCTCAGCACGATACCTTCACTTGGCAGATCATTGACCAGACTTTTGTCCTACTGGACAACCTCAATCCAGACAGCCTTCAAGTAGATAAAACTCTAAAAAACTGGGTGGATAGCGTTTCCGATGAGGAATTAAAAGACTTTTTCGATCTCTTTTTCGGTCTCATCCTAGATGCTGGTATCAGCTCCATCAATGACCTCACCAAGCTGGAAAATTTTAACAAAATCCTGGCTGTTTTTGAAAATGCCAATGCCCTCACGGACCAGGAGCGGGAAATGCTGACGCGCCTGGCCAAACTACTGGTAGACATGCGCTACCAGTCTTGGAAAGACGACATGAATCTGCTGAAGCCTAGCAAACTTGTTCAAGAGGTCAAGGAAAATCTATCCGAATTCACTAAGAATCTTTCTTTCACAAGTAATGAGCCTGTTCAAACAGATGAACCCAATGAGCAATAAGCTATAAATACAGCACTTGACAACTCTCTAATATAAAAGAAAAACACTCCTGCCACAATCTAGAAAACTAGACTCAGGAGCGTTTTTTATGGCTAATAAGTGAATTCTCTAAAATTGGAAGCAACTTGTAGCATGATTACAACTCAGTCTTGACAGCTTGTTTTTTCTTTGTTAGAATGTAATGAATTCATTTACAACTAAGTAGTGATAAAAATCAGAAAGGAGAACATCATGAAATCTATCAAAGGAATCGCCCTTATCGCTGTCAGCATAGTCCTGACCATCTATGCTTGGGCTTCAGCTGGAATGACCAACTTTATCGTACCCGGTCTGGCCTTAACTACCCTTTCGCTGACCTTTTTACTTGCGACTCGGAATGCCCTATTGGAAAAATGGTTCAATGGCATCGAAAAGATGTACGCCTATCATAAGTTTACAGCTATCTTTTCCGTCGTCCTGCTCGCTCTCCACAACGTTGCTATGGGTGGCAGTCTCTGGGGCTCTCATCTAGCAGGCCAGCTTGGTAATGTCGGTATCTATCTCTTTGTCAGCATTGTTCTGGTAGCCTATCTTGGCAAGCACATCAAATACGAGGCTTGGCGCTGGATTCACCGCTTTGTCTATTTGGCCTATATCTTTGGTCTTTTCCATGCTTATATGCTGATGGGCGGTCAACTCCTAACACCTACCTTGCTAGGATTCGTAGTGGGATTCTACGCTATCATCGGTTTAGCTTCTGGCTTTTACATCATCTTCCTCTACCAAAGTTTGGCCTTTCGCCATCTGGGGAAAATCCTGCAAGTCAAGCGACTGAACCACGATACTGTGGAGTTGAAGATCCAGCTCAGTCAAAAGCTAGACTACCAGTATGGACAGTTTGCCTTTATCAAGATTTTCCAAGAAGGATTTGAAAAAGCGCCGCATCCTTTCTCTATCTCTGGTGGCCATGACAATATCGTCTACTTTACTATCAAGAACTCTGGTGACCACACTAAGAAACTGTATGACAAAATCCAAGAGGGAACCAAGGTCACCATTGACCGGGCTTATGGCCACATGATACTTGACCAAGGACAAGAAAAGCAAATCTGGATTGCTGGTGGAATTGGTATTACGCCCTTCATTTCCTATATCCGAGAAAATCCTAATCTGAATCGTCCAGTCAGCTTCTACTATGCTTACACTGGAGCTGAAAATGCTGTTTACCTAGACCTACTCAAAGACTACGCAGCCAAGAATCCACTGTTTGACCTTCATTTGGTTGATAGTAAAGTCTCCGGCTACTTGGACTTCAAGAATTATCCTCTGGACAACCAAACCACCGTCTTCATGTGCGGACCTGTCAAGATGATGGATAAACTAGCCAACGAATTTAAAAAGACCAATCCTAAAGCAGATCTGGTCTATGAAGGTTTTAAGTTTAAATAAAGAATTGGCATATATTAGAACAATTATGCAACACTGTCTCCTTATCCTCATCGCCATCAAATCGCTAGCCTCACCAGTCCATAGAACCTGTATATAGGATCTATGAATAAACAGTTCAGTGAAAAATCTTATTCAATCAAAAAGCCCCCAGCAAAATAAACTTGCTGGGGGCTTTACATTAGATGAGATTAACACGAATGTTAGCAATTGAAATAATGGGCTACAAAATTCTCTACCCAATCAAACTTCCATTTGGTACTTTCTCGTCCACAGTTAGGAGAGTCAGTTGGTCGCCGTGCTCGGCTGAGAGGATCATACCTTGGCTGATGCGGCCCATCATTTTGCGGGGTTTGAGGTTGGCTACGATTTGGACTTTTTTACCGACCAGTTCTTGCTCGTTTGGATAGTATTTAGCAATACCAGAGAGAATTTGGCGGTCTTCGCCGTCTCCTGCATCCAAGCGGAACTGGAGGAGTTTGTCAGAGCCTTCAACCTTAGAAACTTCTTTGACTTCTGCGACACGGATTTCTACCTTATCAAAGTCGTCAAACTTGATTTCCTTGCGGTTAAGTTTGAGCTCGACTTCTTCTGGATTCCATTCTTTTTCAACCGCAGGTTTATTGCCTTCCATTTGTTCTTTGATATAGGCAATTTCTTCCTCCATATCCAGACGAGGGAAGATTGGTGTCCCTTTTTCTACAACTGTCAGACCTGCTGGGAGCTGGTCAATTGCTAGGTTTTCCAGCGAAATTGCTTGAGGCAAGCCAAGTTGGCTGAGGACAGCCTTGCTGGTTTCCATCATGAAAGGCTCAATCATGTGGGCAACAACACGAAGGCTAGCTGCCAAGTGGCTCATAACTGCTGCCAGTTCTTTGACCTTGGCTTCATCCTTAGCCAGAACCCAAGGAGCGGTTTCATCGATGTATTTATTGGTGCGGGAGATAAGCGTCCAGACTGCTTCCAGCGCGCGTGGGTAATCCACCGCGTCCATGTGTTTGTAGTAGTCAGCGATGGATTCAGCTGCTACCTGAGCCAAAGCTCCGTCAAAATCTGTCACATTTTCTTCATAGGCTGGCACTTGACCGTCAAAGTACTTGTTAATCATGGAAACCGTACGGTTGAGGAGGTTTCCAAGGTCGTTGGCTAGCTCATAGTTGATACGGCCAACATAGTCCTCAGGTGTGAAAGTTCCGTCTGAGCCGACCGGAAGACTGCGCATGAGGTAATAACGCAGGGCATCCAAGCCATAGCGTTCAACCAGCATTTCAGGATAGACCACATTGCCCTTAGACTTAGACATCTTGCCATCCTTCATGACAAACCAACCATGGCCAATCAAACGTTCTGGTAATTTCACATCCAACATCATAAGGAGGACTGGCCAGTAGATGGAGTGGAAACGAAGGATGTCTTTCCCAACCATGTGGAAGACTGTTCCGTTCCAGAACTTATCAAAGTTACCGTGCTCATCTTGACCGTAACCAAGAGCAGTCACATAGTTGAGCAGGGCATCGAACCAAACATAGACAACGTGTTTAGGATTAGATGGCACAGGCACGCCCCAAGTAAAGGTCGTCCGAGATACGGCCAAATCTTCCAAACCAGGTTCAATAAAGTTTTTCAGCATTTCATTGAGACGGCCGTCTGGCGTAATGAAGTCGGGCTGTGATTTGAAAAATTCTACCAAGCGATCTTGGTACTTGCTGAGGCGGAGGAAGTAAGACTCTTCAGAAACCCACTCCACTTCATGTCCAGATGGCGCAATTCCGCCAGTTACTTTCCCATTTTCATCACGGAAGACTTCAGCCAGCTGGCTTTCAGTAAAGAATTCCTCATCAGATACAGAATACCAGCCTGAATATTCACCCAAGTAGATATCATCTTGGGCTAAGAGACGTTCAAAGACGTCAGCCACAACTTTTTCATGGTAGTCATCGGTCGTCCGAATAAATTTATCATACGAAATGTCCAGCAGTTTCCAGAGTTCCTTGACTCCAACCGCCATACCATCGACGTAAGCTTGCGGACTGATACCAGCTTCTTCAGCTTTTTGCTGGATCTTTTGACCGTGCTCATCAAGACCAGTCAAATAAAAAACATCATAGCCCATGAGGCGCTTGTAGCGAGCCAAGACGTCGCAGGCAATGGTAGTATAGGCAGACCCGATATGGAGCTTGCCAGACGGGTAATAAATAGGTGTCGTAATATAAAACGATTGTTTTGTAGTCATTTTTTAATCCTTTCAAGGCTAATGAAACCTTTTTTGATAACACTTCATTATATCATATTTCCTAGCGATTGAAAGAGGGGACTACTCCTTCTTCTAGCCTTTTTGTAGCTTTGCAATCACTTTGCTATAAATCAACTCTATCTTTTGGTATAATAAACTCAGGAAATTTCTACTAGAAAAGGACATTTTATGAAACTCATCTCTTGGAACATAGACTCTCTAAACGCTGCTTTGACCAGTGATTCTGCCCGCGCTCAGCTCTCTCAGGCTGTCCTTCGGACCTTGCAAGCAGAAAATGCGGATATCATCGCTATTCAGGAAACAAAGCTTTCCGCTAAAGGCCCGACTAAAAAACACCTTGAAATTTTAGAAGAGCTCTTCCCAGGCTATGAAAATACTTGGCGCTCGTCTCAAGAGCCAGCCCGCAAGGGCTATGCAGGAACCATGTTCCTCTACAAAAAAAAGCTGACACCCATCGTAACCTTCCCAGAAATCGGCGCTCCGTCAACCATGGATGCTGAAGGCCGCATCATTACGCTGGAATTTGACGACTTCTTCGTCACTCAGGTCTATACGCCCAATGCTGGCGATGGTCTCAAACGCTTGGAAGAGCGTCAAGTCTGGGATGTCAAATACGCTGAATACTTGGCTTCACTAGATGAACAAAAACCAGTCCTCGCAACTGGCGACTACAATGTAGCCCACAAGGAAATCGACCTTGCTAATCCTGCCAGCAATCGCCGTTCACCAGGCTTTACTGATGAAGAGCGTGCTGGTTTCACCAATCTGCTGGCTAAAGGCTTTACCGATACCTTCCGCCACTTGCACGGCGATATCCCTAACCAATACACTTGGTGGGCGCAACGCAGCAAGACTTCTAAAATCAACAATACCGGCTGGAGAATCGACTACTGGTTGACCAGCAACCGCGTGGCTGACAAGGTAACCAAGTCTGATATGATTGACTCTGGTGCACGGCAAGACCACACTCCGATTGTCATGGAAATTGAACTTTAAGGAGGAATCCGATGGACTATCAGGCTGTTATTCCCGAATTTGTGGTATCCAACATCGAAAAGTCGCGCCACTTCTACTGTGACTTACTGGGATTCTCTGTCGAATACGAGCGTCCAGAGGAGAAATTTCTCTTCCTCTCGCTTGAAGACTGCCAGCTCATGTTAGAAGAAGGCAGCGCAGAAGAATTAGCCCAACTGACCTATCCTTTCGGGCGCGGTGTCAATATTTCCTTTGGCATCGAAGATGTCCCTCAGCTCCACCAAAAACTGCTGGAAGCTGACTATCCCATCCATCGTCCGCTGACAAAAAGAGAATTTCGCGTAGGAGATAGCTTTATCTACCCACATGAATTTGCGGTTTTGGATCCAGATGGATATTTCCTACGATTTAGTGAATAAGAAAAAGAGGCTGCTAGCCCCTTTTTTCTATTTACAAATAGGTTGCTCGAATCCGCTCATACTATCAGAGAGTATTTTGTAGTGGAAAGCGTCCAAAGTTCTGTTCCTTAAGTGCAGGATTTCCTAACTGATAGACCTTATCAGCCTGCTGGGTTAGACTATCCCATGGCTCTTTGCCAATACGGCTGACCAGTTCAACTTTTCCCTTAAGCTTGGACAAATGCTGGCGCCCCTGCTCGGAAAAGCCTAAAATGTGGATGCCAGACGGAAGTTCTTCTTGTCTAGCTCCGACCAGGATGTAGGTCAGCAAACGCCGAACCCGAGCCTTGGTATAGCGCTTGGTCGCCACCTGCTCAACCAGTTCTTCTATGGTCTCACTGCTTTTCAAGGCCTCTCTAATCCTAACAGCCAACTCCTGATTGACCTGATAGTAGTCCGTCAAATCAGGATAGGTCACTATCTGGTAACGGAGATAAGGAAAGAGATCCGACCAAGTCACCTTGGGTGTCGTTTCAAGCGAGTGATAGGCTGGAGTGAATTTTTTCAGAAAATCTGGCTGATCTAGATTCTGACGAAGGGCCGTTGCGGAGGCAAATTCCTGATCAGCTGACAAGGAATGGTAGCCAGCCCCCTGACGTTGAATCGGACACAATTTTATACCCTTTCCCGCCACAGCCTTGGCATAGGCCAAACCCAAGATATGATTGGGAGTAGAACCTGAGAAATTGAGACCTGCAAATTCCTGCCACATAGCCTGAGTCTTCTGAGGATAAGATAGGGAATCAGGCAAGCCAGCCAGATAAGCCTCCATCTGCTCTGCCTTTTCACTATAGACCTTGGAAATACTCTCGTAGTCCAGCACTTCCTCGGTCCCAAAAGTCAGCTGTTCGATGCCCAGTCTCTCTAAGATGTCTACTGCCCCCTTAGCGAAAAAATCCGCTGCCTGAACGCTGACCAAGAAAGGCAGCTCAAGAACCAGATCCGCTCCAGCTTCTAAAGCCATCTGAGCCCGAGTCCACTTGTCCACGATAGCCGGCTCCCCTCGCTGAACAAAATTGCCGCTCATAGCGATAATTTTCAGACCAGAAGCCTGCTCCAGCAGATATTTGTGCCCATTATGAAAAGGATTAAACTCTGCGATAATACCGGTGACTGTCATCTCATTTCTCCGCCACAAAGAACCAGCGAGCGCTCTTGTAAGTTGGCTCCTTGTCCTTAAAGTCCGCGTAAACCTTGACATTCTTAAAGCCAGCCTGCTCCAGCAAGATATCATAGGTCAGAATCTCATAGGTCCGCTCCTCATGCACCTCATCATGGCGCGTGAAGCTCCCATCCTCGTCTTGGACAAAGAAGGTCAGCTCATGCACGATGGAATGAGGCGGTTCGTCCGCATAAGAATCCCAGACCATGGCAAAATTTTCAGCATTTTCATGATAAGAATAACCTGGAAAAACCTCGTCAATCTGGTAAATCGAGTGCACGTCAAAGATAAAGCGGCCACCCTCATTTAGATGCTGGTAAACCTCAGTAAATACCTGACCGACATCCACTTCGTCCTCCATGTAGCAAATCGAGTCCGAATAGCAAGTCACTAAGTCAAACTGACCGACACCACTCAAATCCAGCATATTGCCCTGGATAAAGGGAATGTCCAAACCGGCCTCTCTGCTGCGCTTCTCTGCCAAATCCAGCATTTCCTGACTCAGATCCAGCCCCGTCACATCAAAACCAGCTTGCTTAAAATAAATGGACTGAATGCCCGTACCACAGGCCAGTTCCAGCAGCCTTTTCTTATCCTTGGGAAAATGACGCAGACTGAAATCCGTCCACTTCTCATACAAAGAATCATCCATAATCGCATCATAAACCGATGCGAAGGTTTCATAAGTTGCCATACTTTTCCTTTCAAAAATAGCCCAGCCAGCAGGCTGACTGAGCCGAATTCTGCTTTCTGCCTAAGGGCAAAAAATCACTTATTTTTTTCTTCCAATAAGGCCGCAACATCCACACCAGTTGCTTCGTGCCAGAGCTTTTCTAGATTGTAATGCGCCCGCATTTCCTCAGAAAAGACATGGACAACGATGCCGCCCAAGTCTAAGAGAACCCAGCCACCTGCTGCGTCGCCCTCAACATGGCCAGCAGAAACACCAGCCACAGCAGCTTTCTCACGGATATTTTCAGCAACCGCATCCAGCTGACGGCTGTTCATCGAGCTGACGATGACAAAGTAGTCTGTCACAGTGGTCAGGCCTCGCAAGTCCAAAGCCACAATATCTTCTGCACGTTTTTCATCGGCCGCCTTCACGACCAGTTCCAATAATTCTTGTTCTTTCATAGTTCCTCTTTAATTTTCTTCTATTTCCTTCAAATATCCTACAAAGGCATTGTAGGTTCCCAAGGTCTGCGGATAGATAGGCATTCCCTTATGAGCCAAATGCTCTACTGTCCTTGCTGTTTCGTAGGCCACAGCTTGATTGAGCGACTGCTGAGCTAGCTCTCTAGCCTTGTCCACTCCCGGAAAGTCTCGATTGTGCTCAATATAGTCAGCTACGTAGATGACCTTGTCCAGCTCAGACATGGTGCCACTACCCACTGTATGAATCTCGATGGCTCGCAGAATCTCAGGATCTTTCACACCTAAATCTTCCTGAATCTTGTAAATGCCCACCATGCCATGCCAGACATTGTTGCCCCAGTTTTTCATGTCAGGATCCAGCTGGTATTTGTCAATCAAGGCTAGAAACTCCTCATCCGGGACCTTTTTCGCGTAGTCGTGCAGGAGTCCTGCCAAACCCGCTTTTTCGACATCAAGACCGAAGCGCTCCGCTAATTCACGGGCAGCCTTTTCCACACCTAGACAATGCCGCAAGCGTTTCTCGGGCATGACAGTTTCCATCTTAGCCAGTAAGGCCTCACGGCTCATGCGGATATAACTTTCATAGGTCATAGGTAAAGCCCTTCTTTCTCAATATAGTCTAAGACTGGCTGAGGCAGCAGGAAATTAGGAGTCCGTCCCTGGGCCAGGAAATCCCGCACCATGCTGGAGGAAATATCCATAAGTGGGACATCCACCCAGATGACAGGGTAAGAAGTCCCCGCCTTGTAGCGTGGCCGCTGAACACCGACAAACTGAACTAGCTCAACCAGCTCATCAATCCGGTACCACTTGGGAAGATAGTCCACCATATCCGCACCGATGATAAAGTAATAGTCCGTATCTGGATGCTGCTCCGTCAGCAGCTTCATGGTGTCGTAGGTATAGGAAATTCCCTTGCGCTCCAGCTCAATGGTTTCAATCCCTAGGCCTTCAATGCCCTCGATAGCCAATTCCAGCATTTTCAGCCGATGCTGCTCATCGATGGTCTCTTTCTTATCCACATGGGGCGGCTCATACTCTGGCATGAGCAGAACCTGATCCAAACCTAACTGTTGCCGGACCTGATCCGCCACGACCAAATGAGCATT
This sequence comes from Streptococcus sp. SC1, assembly GCF_030272855.1. NCBI lineage: Bacteria > Bacillati > Bacillota > Bacilli > Lactobacillales > Streptococcaceae > Streptococcus > Streptococcus sp. SC1. The sequence continues at coordinate 195,175 of NZ_JAQCMU010000004.1, forward strand.
GTGAACAGGGTTGAAATTCCCGCCTAATATCCCAATCTGCTTGCGTTTTTTATCTTTAACTTCTGGTTCTAAATCCACCTTGGTAAAGGGGGTCAGTAATTCAATAGCCATAGGCTGACATCTCCACAGAAATTTTTCCTTAAATTTGCTTGACTTTGACAGAGAGTTTGCGATTTTCCTTCTTGCTGGACTGCTTGTAGAGAATCAAGATCCGGCCAATCTTCTGCACCGTATCCACTCCAATTTCCTCTTCCAAAATCTCAGCAACCTCATGGATATTTTCATCCGTATTCTGCAAGAGCGTAACCTTGATTAATTCTCGTGCGTCCAGTGCCTGACGGACGCTGGTTTTGATTTGGTCGTTGAGTCCATTTTTCCCAATCTGAATGATAGGTTTGAGACTATGTGCCTGACTGTTGAGAAAGGCGCGTTGTTTTGATGTTAGTGTCATGTTCTTCTATAAGGCTTGATACAGCTAGGATTCGCTTTACTCCCTACTGCTCATAGCCTTTTCCTTCCTTGTTTTAAGGAGATTTATTCTCCTGAGTATTATATAATAGCTTTCCGAGTGACAACCGCCACACCCTCTGGCGCCCAGCCAGCTACGCGGGCAGGACCACTGACGCGAATCCAGCCCAGACCAGAGAAGACGATGTCTGTCTTGTCCTTGATGGTAAATTCATGTTTGACCAAGGCTGGAAATTCTTCCTTTTCCTTGCCAACTGGCGGCACTAAGAGACTGCCGACATGCTTATCATAAAAGTCGCTAGCACCTTCCAACTTGGTTCGGTGGAGCTTGAGCTCATTGTCAAAGAAAGCTGTGAAGCCTTGCTTGTCTCCCACCACAAAATCAAAGCGACCTAAACCACCCAAAAAGAGGGTTTGCTCAGGATTGAGCTGGTAGGTTTTGGGTTTGATTTCCTTTTTGGGGCTGACATATTTGAGATTCTTAGCAGAAAGATAATGAGCCATCTGGTGACGATGGATAATGCCCGGTGTATCATAGATATGACTGCCATCTGCCAAAGGAATCTCGATTTTATCCAGAGTCGTACCTGGGAAGCGCGAAGTCGTAATAATATCTTTGTCCCCTGTGATTTCCTGAATAATGGCGTTAATCAAAGTAGACTTTCCTACATTAGTCACGCCGACCACATAAACGTCACGTCCCTTGCGGTAATGCTCAATCTTGTCAATCAAGTCCTTGATGGCCTGCTTGTTCTGAGCAGAGGTCAGAATGACATCAACTGGACGCAGGCCTTCTTCGTGAGCTCGCTCCGTCAGCCATTGGGTCACCTTGCTATCCTTGACCGACTTAGGCAGAATGTCCTTTTTGTTCCCGACTAAGAGAACGTCATTTCCTGCGACAAAGCGAGGCAGGCCAGGAATGACCGACCCATTAAAATCAAAAATATCGACAACATTGACGACCAAAGCATCGCTATCTCCAACCTCATGCAGAAGTCGCAGAAAGTCATCATCCGTCAGCTGGACATCGCTGATTTCATTATAATGGCGCAGGCGGAAACAGCGCTGGCAATAGAGTTCGCCTGTCTCCAAGCCTTTTTCTAGAGCTGACTGGGGCGTGTAGCCTAGCTGGCTCTTGTCTTCTGTCTGAATAGTGGCTCCGCAGCCGATACAGAGAAGTTCTTCCATTCTTTCTTAAATTCCTTTTTTGTATTGAATTGGGCCGTATTTTTCAGTGATTTTCTTGAGCACACGGCGTTCACGCGCCCGATTGATCTGGGTCTTGATAGAGTCATGCTCGACCAGCGGTTTGACCAAAATCGAACGAATCCCGGCCCGATGAGCAGCCCGAATATCCGTCATGAGCTGGTCCCCCACCATGACCACTTCATTTTTTTCAAAATGAAAAAGCTTGAGCGCCCGGTCAATGCCCCAAGTGAAGGGTTTCATGGCCCAGTAGATATAGTCAATTTCAAACTTTTCAACAGCCCGCTTGACCCGTTTTTGGTTATTATTGGACACCACGATAATCCGAATGCCAGCATCCCGCAAATCATGGAGCCACTTCTTCATCTCTGGGGTTCCATCAGGATTATTCCAAGCAATCAGGGTGTTATCCAAATCCACCAAAACCGCTTTGATCCCCTGTCTTTTCAAACTCTCTACTGTCAAATCGTAAACCGCCTCGACCGCAAAGTCGGGCATGTAATCTTCAATCGCCACATCTCTCTCCAAAAATCGTATTCGCACTATTATAGCATAAAATGGGCTTTTTGGCACCTATAACCCCATTTCTTCCAAGAGCCATTGGGAGATTCCCACTTCCTATTTCCCAAACAAATGAAAACAGCTCCCCAAGCGGGAAGCTTCATTTAAAATGGAACAAAAATCATGCTCATAAGACCTCTATCTATTTTTTTTCGCTCTCTAACTTTTTTTCATAAAGTTTTTGAAGTTTAGAAATAATACCGGTAGCACCCTCTGCTTCATCTTTTTTTATGTGAAGAACCTTAGAAAATTTCTGAAAATCCTTCTCCTCAATACCTGGTGCAATGCGAATATCAACAGATTGCCATTGACCATTTTTCTCTTCGTAGCCTACTAAAGCAACTAGAAATGCTGCTCCTATTGTCCGATCACCCGCCAAAGAGTTTGCCACATCTTCAAACAGACCATCATAATAAATAGGATTAGATACCGCAAATAATATAATATCTTCTCTCTTAAGCTCCCCATCAACACTAGCTAGGCGAATCTCATCTACATGCTTAAGTATCGGAAGAGCGTTTTCAGGTTTTACTGAAGCAATTCTTAAAGAATCGTTGTATGGAGAAGATGGATTCATAATTTTATCATAACTGTGGGCATACTCTGCAACCATACAAAAAAGGAAAATGAAACACAACGGAATACATGTAAGCGATAAAACGAGCTTTTTCTTTTGACCAAGGAGTTAAAGTAAATATAACTAGGAAAAATGGATAGAACTAACAAAATGACGAAAAAAACGCCAAATACTTTCTCAACATGACCGAAAGCAATCTCCCACAATTTTTGATGATATAAGTTTAGAAATTCTTCCACTATAACTCTCCTAACTCTTAGAATTTTTAGTGCAAGCACAATCGCTCTCCCTGATTTTTGAATGCTTATAGATTATTGCTCACCAGTCATATCATTATATCATCTTTCATACTTTTTAGCACCTATAGCTTCAAAGCTTACAAAAATGGCAAAAGATGCTATAGTAGATATAAGAATAATTCTCTTGGAGGTGCCTATGGCAAGCAAGGATCGAGAAATGAAAACTGTTTCTCCCTTTTTGCAAAAAATCATCAACTGGTCGTCCATCATCGGGGCTGTAGGTACAGTGGCCTTTTGCATCTGGGCCTACTATGCAGGAATCCTCCAGTCCAAGGAAACCTTGTCTGCCTTTATCAGACAAGCAGGCATCTGGGGGCCACCTCTGTTTATCTTCCTGCAAATCCTACAGACTGTCGTGCCCATTATCCCTGGTGCCTTGACCTCTGTTGCAGGCATCTTTATCTACGGGCATATTGTCGGCACCATCTACAACTATGTTGGTATTGTCATCGGCTGCGCCATCATCTTCTATCTGGCTCGCACCTATGGACCAGCCTTTGTTCAGTCCGTCGTCAGCAAGCGGACCTATGACAAGTATGTGGGCTGGCTGGATGAGGGCAATCGCTTTGAGCGTTTCTTTATCTTTATGATGATTTGGCCTATCAGCCCCGCTGATTTCCTCTGTATGCTAGCCGCCTTGACCAAGATGACCTTCAAAAAATATATGCTGATTATCGTTCTCTGCAAACCCATCACCCTCATCATCTACACTTACGGACTGACCTATATTATCGATTTCTTCTGGAAGTTGCTAACAAAATAAAACTCAAAAACATTAAAAATCGAGAGTGGGACAGAAATCGGTAATTCGTTAGAATTCGATTTCGTCGTCCCACCTCCGCACAGTTGAGTAGGGCTATAAAAGCTGATGTAATCAGCGTAATAGAGTCCACTCAACCACTGCGTCTTGCTCGACAATCCAAATACAATTGAGAGGCTAGGACTTTTGTCCCAGCCTCGATTTGTTTATTCTGAAGATGCTGATGTTGTGGGGTGATCTGCAGATGATGCTGACGGTGTCGGAGCTGGAGTAGATGCAGGCGCAGAACTTGCTGGCGGTTCACTGCTAGCACTTGGCTCAGGAGAGGTCGGTGTCGAACTACTATAGTTGGCACCTCCATAATTGCTCTCCGTTGGTTGATTGTAAATCGGCTGCTCATCATGCTGATAAGTTGTTGAAGAGCTAGAATTAGAAGAGCGCAAGCTCCGGCCTCCCATCAAGTCTTCATACAGTACGGCATTGGTTTTCAGAGTCTTAACTGAAGACAAGCCCAACGTTTTCCGAATCAAATTTTGCATTTCCAGTAAATGCTCAGACGTAACCAGCTGATAGCTACCGCCATCAGCCAAGGTAGCATCTTCCCCGCGCAATTGTTCAGACTGAATGCTTCTAAAGGCGTCTTTGTAGCCCAATAACTGAGGAATACTTCCCGCATCCAGCGCTACATTGGTCTGCATATTCTTGCTGACTGCTCGCAAAATAGCTTGATAATGACTGATACTATTAAGGCTGAGCACCTTCTCAACGACCTTTCGGATCACCTCACGCTGACGTTTCTGACGACCGTAATCCCCCTCTGGATCCTGGTAACGCATGCGGGCATAAACCAGAGCTTGGTCTCCGTTGATCAAATGCTTACCTGGCTCGACAGTTGCAGTATATTCCGGTTCATTTTCTTCGATGGAAATAGGGAAATCAAAAGTATTGTTGACTTCAATACCGCCAACTGCATCGACTAGCTGAACCAGTCCTTGCATATTAATCATCACATAACGGTCAATATGGATGTTCATCAATTTCTCAATGGTCGCAATGGCCAATTCTGCACCGCCATAAGCATAGGCAGCATTGAGTTTGGCTTCTGTCGTTTCGCCATTTTCATCGATTTGAGTCAGAATATCCCGCTCCAAACTCATCATGACCGTCTTTTTAGTCTGAGGATTGACAGATAGGAGGAGCATGGAGTCGCTATTTCCCTTCCAGGTATCAGACCGCGAGCCGCTTCCTGTATCTACCCCCATCAGTAAAATCGTCAAGGGCTTGGTTTCTGCAATAACGTTCGTCTCATTCCCAAAACCCTTGTAAGTATGGGACAAAGCGTCCGTTGACTGATTGTAAATAGTCCAAGCATAGCCTCCTACTCCAATAGCTGTGACAAGTAACAGGCTCAAAAACATTTGTACAATTTTTTTTAACATATTTCATCAATCTATCAGTTTTCCCATCAGGTAAACATCTAGAAATATCCCTTCTCTTAAATAGGCCCCTCTTTTTTGCAGGCCTTCGATTTCAAATCCTAATTCTTTATAGAGATGAACAGCTCGCTCATTTCTGACCTGGACAGTCAGTTCCAAACGGCGAAGACTACTTCCATTCTCTGCCCAGTCCACAGCTTCTTCTAGCAAGATACGACCGAGACCTTGATTCCAAAAGGCTTTTTTGACAACGATAAAGACTTGCCCAATGTGGCGAATCCGCTCATGAAAATCCGCTGTGATACTGACAATCCCAGCGATTTCATTATCAAGCAAGGCCAAGAGATAAAGCTGATTATCCGACTCAGCTTGACGCTGAATGAACTGACCCATCTGATCTTCATCCATCAAAATCCCAGCCTCATCCAAGGTCATGTAGTCTGACTCGGCTCCGACTTGATTTAAGAAGCGAATCAAGTCAGCGGCATCCGCCTTTTCGGCCTCCCGCAAGGCCAATTCAAACTCAGCCATGCAGTAATTCCTCCAGTAGTTCCTGAGAACGGCGTCCCTGACTTTCAAAGACTAACTCACGACCGTCGTCTTTCTTTAGAAGAGTCAGTTTCAGATAATCATCTGGTAAACTCTCACCTAGCAATTCTCCCCACTCGATGACCGTAACTCCCTCACCAAAGAGAAAATCATCCAAGTCAATCGAGTCTGGATCTTCACCAATCCGATAGACATCTAAATGATAAAGCGGCAAACGCCCTTCATACTCGCGAACAATGGTATAGGTCGGACTTTTGATCATCTGCTTGATGCCCAGACCTTGGGCCAAGCCCTTGGTAAAAGTCGTCTTACCCGCACCCAAGTCTCCTGTCAAAACCAAAACATCTTGCTCCTGAAGGAGGCTTCCGAGACGCTGGCCCCATTTGATTAATTCTTCCTCATTATGACTAAACATTCTTTTATTATACCAGAAGATTTGCGTTTGCGCTCAATTTTCTAATAGAGGAAGCAAAATGTTTGAAAAAAATTAGATAAGCTTTCGAAATCTTCTAATCAAAGCAGGTTACTCGCTTTTATTTAGAAGTAAACTAGAACATTTCCTAAATTTTTCCTACAAAAAAGAAGCTGGAAGATTCCAACTTCTTAGTGTTCTTAAGATAAAGCTAGGCTGATAAAATTAAGGATGAAAAGCAGATTTAAAATCCAAATCATTGGATGCACATCCTTAGCTTGACCTTTAATAACTTTCACAAGAGCATACATGATAAATCCTGCTGCAATCCCGTTCGTGATACTGTAAGTGAAGCCCATGAAGATAGAAGTAAAGAAAGCTGGGACAGCTTCTGCCATATCATCCCACTGGATATTTTTCAGACTGCCAAGCATCATGATCCCTACGACAATCAAAATTGGCGCAGTTGCTGCTGTTGGAACGATGGCCAACAGCGGGCTAAAGAAGCTAGATACCGCAAAGCAGACCGCTACAACCAAGGCTGTCAAACCAGTCCGTCCGCCAGCTCCGATACCAGCTGCAGACTCTACATAAGTAGTAACGTTAGATGTTCCGGCGATTGCACCGATAGTCGTACCGATTAAGTCTGAGTACAAAGCCTTGTCCAAACCTTCTGACTCATGGTTTTCACCAGAGCTTGCGACGATACCCACTTTTTCACCAGTTCCGATCAAGGTACCGATAGTATCAAAAATATCAGTCAGAGAGAAGGCTAGGATGGCCATAAATGTTTGAGGCAGACGAGCCGTATCAGCAAAGAGAGCTCCCAAACCTTCTGGACCAACTGCCACCCCGAACACTTGTCCAAGTTCTTTCAGAGCTGTTGACAGATTGTGCTGACCGAAGTCAATCGCAGACAGGTTTACTAAGCCAACAGCAATCGCTACGACTGTCGTTGTAAAGATAGATAAGATAATGCCGCCTTTGATACCCTTGATAACAAAGAAAACTGTAATCGCTAGGCCAAGCAAGGCAAGTAAAACTGCCGGATTATTGAAATCAACCAGTCCCGGAGTCGCAGCTGAGTTTGCTGTAATAGCAGCTTTGGCTTGGTCAGCTCCCTTACCGGCTACTACATAGTTGCCAGGATCGATCGAAAACTTCAACAGTCCGGCATTTTTAATCCCTACATAAGCTAGGAAGACACCGATACCAGCGGAAATAGCTGAACGAAGTGCTGATGGAATAGACTCGATAATAGCCTTCCGAATCTTAGTCAGGGTAATAAAGAGCGAGATCAGACCACAGATGAAGACCATGCCCAGAGCTTCTTGCCAAGTATAGCCCAGACTAAAGACAACCGTGAACGTAAAGAAAGCATTGAGACCCATCCCCGGCGCCTGTGCGTAAGGGAGGTTGGCATAAAAGGCCATCATAAGTGTTCCAGCAACGGAACCGATGATCGTAGCCAGAAAGACACCTTGAGCTGGCATACCCGTTTGCGACAGCATGGCTGGATTGACAAAGAGGATATAGCTCATAGCAAAGAAAGTTGTTAACCCAGCGAGAACTTCCGTACGAACATCCGTACCGTGCTCTTTGAGTTTAAATAATTTATCCATTATAGATAATCTCCTAAATTGTTTTATGGCAACTGATTAAAAGAGAACTCCTGATTTTCTTTAAAACAGTGCTGCTTATTCGTTATTTACGAACAATACTATGATTATACTCAAAAACATTCACTTTTTCAAGTCCATTGCTCCAAAAATTACTTTAAAGTGTCTTATTTTTTATTCTCTCTGCTTAAAAAGAGCAAAGTCATGATTTGGATAAAGGTAAATCCAAGGATAAATACCAGACGATCCTTCTGAAAGGTCTCCAGTAGCTTTTGGACAACTAGCTGGGGCCGCGTCACCAGATCCCAGGAGTTGAGGCGGTCATAACGGCCGATATAAATGGCTAGACTCGACAGATAAGACAGAGCCGCAACTGCAAGCATATCCAACCACCAAGTCCACTTCCAGCGCTCACGCAAAATATTCCAGCTTTCAATCCCGCAGTAAATGCCAAATAAAATGCTCGGCACAAAAGCCATAAATAGGCGCATGCTAACAGGGTTCCACAGAGTATCTCCCACCCAAGTCATGTGCACCAAGTCTGTCAGCATATAAAAAGTATTAGGATAAAAGGCCAGCCAAACCACCAACAAAAGTGGATAAAGCCATTTCTGCTTCTTAGATATCGTCGTTAAGACAGCAGCGTCATAGGCAATTAAGGCCAGAATCATATTCCAGATCAGGTCTGGTCCCTGAACCGTAATCCCCTGAATATACACAACAAATGCAATTAGTATGAAAAAAATGTGAATGAAAATTGGTTTACGCATACAAGATCCTCCCCTTACTTTAACTCTCTTCGCTCATAGACTGTTAGCAGACATCTTTCGTCTTAGCTATTGAGGAAACATTATACCACAACTTGTGTCATTTTTTCTTAATTCTGTTATAATAGATTTACTATACTGATTGATACTGTACGAGGAATAAGAATGACGAATAAAGTAATTGCTGTAGATTTGGACGGAACCTTGCTCAATTCTGAGAGTAAGATTTCTGATTTTACCAAAGAAACCATCAAAAAAATATCGGCTAAAGGACACAAGGTCATCATCACAACCGGCCGTCCTTACCGCATGGCTCTGGATTTCTATAAAGAGTTAGAGCTGAATACTCCCATGATAAATTTCAACGGCTCTTTGACCCATATTCCTGAAAAAAAGTGGGAATTTGAGCAATCCTTGACAGTAGACAAAGCCTTTTTGCTAGATATGGTCCAACGAAAAGAGGAGATCGAAGCCGACTTTATCGCTGGTGAATACCGTAAGAAATTCTACATCACCAATACAAACGAAGAAATCGCAGATCCCAAGCTCTTTGGCATTGATAATTTCAAGCCAGAAAATCAATTTCAGGCGCAGCTGGTCACTAAAAATCCAAATGCTATTTTGCTACAAACACATGCCACAGACAAATACGCTCTGGCTGAAGAGATGAATGCTTTTTACCAGCATGAACTCTCCATCAATACCTGGGGCGGTCCGCTCAATATCCTTGAGTGCGGTCCTAAAGGTGTCAACAAGGCCTTCGCCCTCCAGTACCTGCTCAATATCCTCAATGCCGATCGCAAAGACTTGATCGCTTTTGGTGACGAGCACAATGATACCGAAATGCTAGAATTTGCGGGAACAGGCTATGCCATGAAAAATGCCAGCGAAACCCTGCTGTCCTATGCTGACCGACAGCTTGAACTCACCAACGACCAAGACGGTGTAGCCCACAAGCTGACTGAGCTCTACTTGTAAAAATCAAAACAAACATAATTTGAACCGCACCTCAACTGCTAGACTCTTTCTGTCTAACTGTTGAGATGCGGTTCATTTTTTAAGGCTGATTTTTCTACTTGACCAACGCTTCTATTCTACTTTTCCACCTTCAACAACGAGGTCATCTGCTTTTGCAGCATCACCGTAGGTTGGGTGAAGAGTCCTTTCATAAGCCTTATGGAAGAAGTTTTCCTTGCCCAATTTTTCAATGTCTTTATTGATGAAATCAAGCAACTCTTTGTTTCCTTTTTGGACTGCTGGTGCGATGGTATCTGGGTCACCGAGAGAAGTAATTCCTACTTCATATCCTTTATTTTCAAGAGCCCAAGCTAGAACTTCAGTATTGTCAGTCGAGAAGGCATCTCCACGTCCATCCAAAAGAGCTTGGTAGGCGTCACTGTATTGGTCGTATTTTTGAAGCTTAACTTCTGGATGATTTTTCTCAAAGTATGTTTCAGCGGTGGTTCCTTTGGTTACAATCAAGGTCTTGCCTTCAAGCTGTTTAACATCTGTGATGACACCTTTCTTAGGAGACACAACACCCAGTGAAACCTTCATGTATGGAAGGGCAAAGTCAACTTGTTTCTTACGTTCGTCAGTGACGGTAAAGTTAGCAAGGGTGATGTCCACCTTGTTAGAAATCAAGTATTCCGCACGGTTGGCAGCATCAACAGACACGTATTTTGCCTTAACACCGAGGTCTTTAGCCAGCTGATTTCCCAGTTCGATGTCATAACCTTGGTAAGAACCGTCGTTGTCTACATAACCAAAAGGTTTTTTGTCTCCAAATACAGCAATTCGAAGTTCACCACTTTTTTTGATTTCCTCAATAGTGCGAGCTTTAGCAGTAGTTTTGCCAGATGAAGAAGTAGCATTTCCGCCTGAACCACAAGCTGTAACAAAGATAAGGGCAAAGGCAAGTGCAAAAAGAGTTAAAAGTGGTTTGAGTAGTTTCATAAGAATCTCCTTTATAAATATGAGCCAAATTGGCTAAAGTCAAAAACGTTTAAAAATTCCTGTGCTCGTTTGGTTTGTGGATTGGTAAAGAAGGACTGAGCCGTTCCTTCCTCAGCAATCTTCCCTTGGTCGAGGAAGATAATCCGGTCCGCAATGGCTTGGGCAAACTGCATTTCGTGGGTCACCAAGATCATGGTGCGACCTTCTTGAGCTAGGTCGTTGATGAGTTCAAGGACCTCACGCACCATTTCGGGGTCCAGAGAAGCTGTCACTTCGTCAAAAAGGATAATTTCTGGATGCATGAGCAGGGCACGGACAATGGCAACCCGTTGCTTCTGTCCACCAGATAATTGGCGAGCGAAACTGTGTTTTTTATCGAGCAATCCGACGCGTTCCAGTAATTGCAGGGCTTCTTCCGTCACCTCTTTCTTATCCCGTCCTTGTGCCTTGACAGGACCTAGGATAAGGTTCTGCAGAACGTCCAGATGGGGAAAGAGTTCATAACTTTGAAAGACCATGCCAATCTTTTGACGAACCAAGTGAAAGTCTTTCTGGTTTCCAATAATGGACTGGCCATCCAGAAGAATATCTCCACCCTGAATGGTTTCCAAGCCATTGAGGCAGCGAAGGAGGGTGCTTTTCCCACAACCAGATGGTCCTAGAATAACCACTACTTCTCCTTTTTTGATTTCTAGGGAAAGTCCTTGGAGGATGGGATTGTCTCCGAAGGATTTTTTTAGATCCTTGATTTCTAATATGGTATCAGACATTTAGTTCCTCCAGTGTTTTTCTAAGTGAGTGGATAGCTTGGAAATAGGGAAGCAAACTGCGAAATACAGAACCAGTATGGTGCCGTAAATCCAAAAGGAGGCGGTTGGAATGGTCAAACGATTGCTATCGATGATTTGCTGCCCTACTTTTGTGACTTCAACAACCCCAATCAAAACAACTAGAGAAGTCGTTTTAATCATCCGAGTGACCAAGTTGATGGCCTGCGGAAGCAGTCTTCTCAAGACCTGCGGGATGATGATGTGGTAGTAAAGTTGGAAATTCGTTAAGCCCAGCGCCTGTCCGCTTTCAAACTGATGTTTGGGAAGGGAAGTGATGGCTCCACGAACCAAATCTCCCATCTCAGCCGTTCCCCAGAGGGTAAAAACGATAACAGCAGAAGTCTCTCCAGAAATGTTGATATTAAAATTTCGGGCTAAACCGAAATAAACAATGAAGAGTAGAACCAGCTGAGGCATGATACGGATAAATTCCAGATATAAGCGTGTTAAAAAACGAATAACTCTGGAATGGGAGGTCATGATGATTCCCATGACCGTACCGAAAATCATGGATAAGAGGACAGAGAGGATGGAAATCCCAATCGTGACTCCCAATCCCTGTAAGATTCGCAAGAGATTATTTCCCTGAAAGAGTACTTGTATTCCCGAATCCTGCATGGCGGAGCCTCCTTTCTATCCAACTAAAAAGCAATGATATAGGCAGGAGCATGATAAGATAGGCCACTACCAACATAGCCAGTGCAATATCTGTCTCATAGTAAAGCCCAATCAAGTCCTTGGCAACGTACATGAGGTCGGCTAGAGCAACCGCAGAGAAGACAGAGGTTTCCTTGATCAAGAAAATCACATTAGCACTGAAGGACGGCAGAGCCACTGCTGTGGCTTGTGGCAAGACCACGTAGCGAAAAACCTGAACGGGTGTCAGACCGATTGCTAAGCCAATCTCATGCTGGGTTTGACTAACTGCTTCTAGCCCGCTTCGGAAAGATTCTGCCATATAGGAGCCTCCCAAAAAGATGAGGCCTAGAGTTGCGCAGACTTCTGAGGAAAGGACAATCCCAATCCGAGGAAGCCCGAAATAGAGAAAGAAGAGTTGAATCAAAAGAGGCGTATTTCGCGACAATTCAATATAAGCTGTGGCTAGCTGTGCCAAAACAGGGATGCGATAATGTCGGATGATACTAACAAGTAAACCAACTAGAAAAGCTCCCAAAATGCCCCAAACTGCGATATGTAGGGTTAGAAAAAATGCCTTTTGATATAATGGTAGATATTGTTCAACAATGGACCAATCCAAAAAGAGAACCTCCCATCTAGGAATAATACAGCTATTGTAGCACTAAAAGGCATGTTTGGATAATATGTATTTTCTATCACAATGATAGAAAATATTTATCATATTTATTAGACTCTGAAACTTCCAGACAAATTTTTTGAAAATGATATGAAAAAGAGTTAAGATGTTCCTGTAAATCAAAAAGTAAACGTTTACTTTTATCAAGGAGGACATTTTATGTCATACAAAACAAGCAATGCTGAAGGCCCTGTGGATTTTATTAACACATATGATCTGGAGCCCATGGCGCAGCAAGTCATTCCTAAAGCTGCTTTTGGCTACATCGCGAGTGGAGCTGAGGACACGTTCACTTTACGCGAGAACATTCGAGCTTTTAATCATAAACTCATTGTTCCTCATACACTCTGTGATGTGGAAAATCCAAGCACTGAGATTGAATTTGCAGGCGAAAAACTGTCTTCACCGATTATCATGGCGCCTGTTGCAGCCCATAAATTAGCAAATGAGCAAGGGGAAGTGGCTACTGCGCGTGGTGTACATGAGTTTGGCTCTCTTTATACAACCAGCTCCTACTCCACAGTTGATCTTCCAGAAATTTCTCAAGCCCTCCAAGGAACACCGCACTGGTTCCAATTTTACTTCAGCAAAGATGACGGGATTAACCGCCATATCATGGATCGTGTCAAGGCAGAAGGCTACACAGCCATTGTCTTAACTGCGGATGCGACTGTAGGGGGCAATCGTGAAGTTGATAGGCGCAATGGTTTTGTTTTCCCAGTTGGCATGCCTATCGTTGAAGAATACTTACCCGAAGGTGCTGGTAAGTCCATGGACTTTGTCTACAAATCAGCTAAACAACGCCTGTCTCCACGAGATGTAGAATTTATCGCTGAATACTCAGGACTTCCTGTCTATGTCAAAGGTCCTCAATGCCGTGAAGATGTCGAACGTTCCCTTGCCGCAGGTGCTTCTGGAATCTGGGTAACCAACCACGGTGGCCGCCAAATCGACGGTGGACCAGCTGCCTTTGACTCGCTCCAAGAAGTCGCTGAAGCAGTAGATAAACGGGTACCGATTGTCTTTGACTCTGGTATTCGTCGTGGCCAACACGTCTTTAAAGCCTTGGCTTCAGGAGCAGACTTAGTAGCCATTGGTCGCCCTGTGATCTATGGTTTGGCCCTTGGTGGTAGCATCGGTGTGCGTCAAGTCTTTGAACACTTGAATGCAGAATTGAAGACTGTCATGCAACTATCTGGAACTCAAACCATTGAAGATATCAAACACTTCAAACTACGTCACAACCCATACAACCCAACCTTCCCAGTTGACCCTCGTGATTTGAAATTGTATTGATAAATAAAACAGATTGCAATAAAAAAAGCACACCTCAAAAGTTAGACAGAAAATCTAACGATTGGGGTGTGCTTTTTATCAGAGTGCGTCTAAGCTGGCTCTATGGCAGGAATTGGTCAAAGCCTCTGGTAAGTTTGATTTGTTTCTCTAATATATATTTCTTATTTTCTATTAAGCCTTTTCTTGCTCTAGTGGGACGACGACTAGGGTCTTGCCAAGGCTTGCTAATACTTTCAATACCGTATCCAATTGAGGGTTGGTCTTTCCTGTCTCCATTCGAGCGATGACAGGTTGACTGACCCCACTGAGTTCTTCAAGCTTCTTTTGGCTAATACCCTTTTCATGTCTGGCCTCGATCAGCTCTGTCATAATCGCTACCCGCAGATCACTTTCTAGGATTTCTTCCTTGGTGAAAAGCTCTGCCCTCACTTCTTTCCAATTACTACCAATAGCACTATTCTTCATCTTTTAGCCCTCTTTCTTTCAAATCTTGCAACTCTCGTTTGGCCTTCTCAATCTCCCGTCTGGGAGTCTTTTGCGTCTTTTTAACAAAATGATGCAGTAAGACAAAGCTTCCATCTATCCAAGCCACAAACAAAATCCGATCCCGTAAGGGTCTTAACTCCCAAATCTCTGCCTCTAGATGCTTGATGTAGGGCTCACCGGCACGAGTTCCCTGTTGACTCAAGAGCTCGATATAGTCATTGAGCTTATTGAGTTTGATCCGGCTATCCTTGCTGTTGCGACTAGCCAGCTCCTTCATATAGTCCAAAACTGGTTGATTCCCATGTTTATCTTTATAAAAATAAATAGTGTGCACAAAGCATCCTCTTTTCGAATTTATTATAACTCAAAAGCTATCGAAAGTAAATACTTTTAAGTTATCAAATACTGATAAGTCCCCTTAGAAATATTCAAAAGGGACTCATTTATATAATTCGAAAATAGCGCCCTTATTGGTGCCAATGAGGACAATTCATTTACCCTTGGTATATAACTGTTTTTCCCTTAATTCACCTAATAATTTTTTTACCACTTTGGTTACTGCTATTTCTTCTTTGTCCCATTTACTTCGTTCCTCATCACCATCATAGTTATAACCCAAACAAATCTTCTCACTCTCTTTCGCTATTTTCATAATAATATTATCTTTATTCTCTTCAATATATACTTCAATAGATTTTCTTTCATCATCGCTATAAAAAACAGGAATTAAGCTTAAATGTCGTCTCCATGCATCACCATCCTGCTCAAGTAGTTCCTTCAACAAATACATTAGCTTAATTTCGATAGAATCATGCAAATAGTAGTAATAAGTAGAATTTAATTTTATATCTTCAAATCCGTTGGAAAATTTTAAAAAATTAAACTGTGGTTGAACAGAAAAACCTCTATGCTCATCAATATAATGTGAAGTAAACTCTAATAAGATTGTTTGATGGTATCTTAGACGTAAAATTTGCCAAGAACTTCTTGCGTTAGGATGAATAAGTGCATAAACTGGTGTTCTTAATGCATAGTTTTGTGGATCATCAATTAAATCAATAGTAAATTCTGGAAAAGGATCATAGTACCATGAAATACTTTCATATGAGCTCTTCATCTTCACCCAATTCTCTGTATCATCAATATATGTGATAACTCTCTCTTTCGGAAATGGTATTATACCCAATCTAAACTTAAAAAGTTTTTCAATGTCATCTATATTAGCCTGACTATCAATAGCAGTATTTTTTGCTCCCTTTCTTACATATATGTGATTTTCATTCACTTTATTATACCTTTTAGTCAAATAAAAGGGAACTTTATTAGACTTTCTAACTACAAGAACTTCTAAATTACCATTATTAATACTTCTTAACTCAACTGACGGCACACAATCTCCAGCCCAAGATAAATTTTGCAAAAAATCTTGATAGCTTTCCTGAGTCCATTTTTTAGTAAATTGTTTTACACCTGTAATCTCTACTGGATGATCACTAATTCCCATTATAATGTATGCATCATGATTACTCATATTGTTTGCCATACAAATAATATCATGGAGAAGGTCTCCTTTTTTCTTGTTCTTATCCTTTTCGCTTTGACCTTCATAGAAATATGGTTTTTCTTTAAAATCCCAATATTCCCCTTCAGTTTCTTGATAAAAAAACTCTCTCACAATATCTTCAATGTATTGATTCGTCAGCATAAAATCTCCTTTTACTTTTTGAAATTCTAGAAATCCCTTTTCTTCTCAAATTTTTTATCCTAGCTTTTTTACTATTTCTAGTTTTTAATACATATAGTTGCTCAAAAAACGAGTAAGCTAAAATAGCCTTCTGAACCATTAAATAATTCACATTTTTTTCATCAACCAAACCATGCATAAAGAGATTTCTATTTAATGGGAGTGTTTCTTCATCATATTCTTCGTCTAAGTTCTCAAATCTCTTGAAGAGGTTTATCTCCCTAAAACCTTTATCATGATATTCAGAAATATAAGCAATATGAGAAATTAACTCTTTCAGGTACTCATCATGATTCAAAGAATCCATAAAATTTCTAAACGATTCATGAGAAACTTTAATTTCAGATTTCTTTTTCTCTTGTTTTTGTAGTTGGAGTTTAGCAAGTACATTTTCAATTCTTTCACAACAAAACATAACCATTGTTTTATACATTTTTAGCTGCTCAAGATTTTGTAATTGTTCCATCTCTTTAAAAGTTTTAAGAGATTTAGGAACAAAATCATAGACTGTTCTACCATATTTTTCTTCCCATAATAATAGATATTCCGTCAGTACAATATTTGCTTCTTTTTGGTTTTCTATTTCATATGGTTCCATTTCATCAATGAATAATAACGGAGGATAAATATCATAGTGCAAGAATTGCGCTATTTTTCTTTTATCAAGCTCCTCTAAATCTTTTTTATATTTTTCAAAATCAATCGAAGAAAAAGTATCTATTAACGATTTAAAAGTATAGGAATAGGACTCTTTTATCTTATTAAGCACTGAAAGCATTGGACTTAAATCTATTTTTTGTATCTCTATTTGAGATAATATTTTTAAAGATGCCCCAGCAATTGATCTCATCTTATCAGAAATATCTATATTGATTTTTTGCAAGTTTACTCTAACTTCTTCTAAACTTGAAGGCTTTGAGTCTATTTCTATAGTTACTCCCTCTGATTCCTTTGTATTCTTTTCTTCACTATTACAATCTATCATATATCTTTCCCTCACTGAAATTTATAGATAAAATAAATTAATACTTCTTATTTTCAATGAATTACTAACTAAATTATACCACGAAAGCACTAAAAATCCCCCCTCAGAATCTTCCTTCTAAGGGGGTCTTCTTTATGCTGATTTCTCTCCCGCTTCTTCCGCTTTTGTTTTCTTATTTGTACCAACCAAACGGCGCTTGCTGTCTCGGATCGTATTGAGGTCTTTGAGAAGTTTGGTCAAGTGAGCTTTCTCTGGATAGGCTTCTGCGACGGCTGCTGTGTAGCGCACAAAGAGGTCGTAGGTACGGGAGATTTCGTTGCGTAACTGTTTGGTTTTACCGACTTCCTTGGCTGACTTGGCTGCACGCGCTTCTGCTTCTCCTTTATCATAGTCCGCTTGGGCCGCTATCACAGCCGTCAGCATAGGGAGAAGGCCTAGACTCGTCACAGCTCCCTGATAGGGCTCTTCCTGCAATGTTTTAAGCAGACTCTTAATCTCAGCCGTTGCGACAGCATTGGTGCGCTTGGTGATATCCTTATATTTTTTAAAGACTGGAAGCAGAACTTCGTAGGCTTCTTTCAAGTCCCTGTCTTTGATTTTAGCAAAGCCCTTATGCAAGGTAAACAGACCAACCAGAGCGTTATCTCGCTCCTTGTCTAGTTCTACGAGACTCATAGAATCTTTCTTTTCCACATTGGCCAATTGAGCCTGAAACTGCTCTAGCTTGCTATGAAAGCCCTCTAGGTGCTTGCTGTACATATCCTCATCTCTATAGGAACTCGTAAAAATCGTGAGTACCTGATAGGAATCAACCATTAGACTCTCAAACTCACGGTGAGTCAGATTGCTATAAGACAAGGGGCGAATGGTGTAAGTAGTGTTCATCATAAAATCTCTCCAATATTTTTGATAAAGCAAGTATAGCATGTAGAGATGAAACTTGGGGTCTCCTGACCTAAAATGTCGTTTTTTATCCCTGAAAGGGGCATTTTTATCAAAAACGGAGTCTCTTGCCAGCTCCTCTTCTTCCCTTTTAAAAGAAAAGACACAAAATCGCCACTCATCTGGCACTTGTTTTTGACGACAAATGACCGAGGGGCGATCGATTTTATAAATAAAAGAGAAAAGGGCGTTCGAGGCCTAGATTGCCATGAATTTATAGGAAAAGTGACTAGCTGAGGTCTAAGTTGCCATGATTCTATAGGAAAAATAGCCAGCCGAGGCCTAGGTTACCATGATTCTATAGGGAAAGTAGCTAGCCGAGACCTAGATTGTCACGAAACTATAGGAAAAGTGACCGGCCGAGGCCTAGGTCACTACAAAACGTCATTAAATACTAATAACTAGTACAGAGAGTAGCTTGATTTCAACTCAGCTGATACCTATCAGGCGCTTAAAAATCCACTCCATCTGGATTAGGGGCTCCGCCTTCCAAACCGCTGATATTTTTAAGAATTTCTAGGTCAGCTGGACTCAGTTCGATGTCAAAGCAGTCCAGATTGCTAGCAATCCGACTTGGAGTGACTGATTTAGGTAGGGGTAGGAAGCCTTCCTGTAAGCTCCAAGCTAGAGCAATTTGGGCAATGGTCTTGCCATACTTATCTGCTATCGCCTGCACAGCTGGATTTTGGAAGAGTTCGCCCTGACCAAATGGTCCCCAAGCTTCAAGTAGGATATCATGGGCACGGCAGAAGTCCACCGCCTCTGTCTGATAGACACCTGGCGCTAGGCGGATTTGATTGACAGCCGGAATGATGCGCGCTGTTTCCAACAGAGGCTCTAGGTGGTGAGGCAGGAAATTGCTGACGCCGATCGCTCGGATCTTACCAGCTTGGTAGAGGTCTTCCATGGCCCGCCAAACTTCTGCATTGCGCTTTTGCCAAGCTCCATCTTCTCGTAAAGGCTTAGGATTTGGCCAGTGGATAAGGTAGAGATCCAGATAATCCAACCTCAACCGCTCCATAGAGCTGTCAAAGTCTTCCATGGCCTCTTCATAAGTATGCTTGCTATTCCAGAGCTTGGTGGTGACGAAGAGCTCTTCACGCGGAATGCCGCTGTCTTTAATTGCCCGACCGACACTCTCCTCATTCTTATAGATAGCTGCTGTATCAATGTGGCGATAGCCAGCCTTAAGGGCGGCCAAGACTGACTGATAAGCCTCTTCTCCGTCCTGAGCCTTCCAAGTACCAAAGCCCAAAACTGGGATCTTGACGCCATTGTTAAGGGTATAATTTTTCATATCTGTTCTCCTTATTTTTTCTTTCTTTTGGACAATTTTGGCTTAAAGATATTTTCCTTGGTTGGGGCCATGCCTCGGCTGAAAAAGCTGTAAATGATAAAGGCCAGCCCAGCAATAAATATCAAGAAACGATGCAATAGCAATCCAAAGAAGAGGAACACCAAGCCCATTCCCATAAATTTATAATCAATCTTTTTCATCCTGTCCTCCTCGTCTGTGATAACCCTATTATAACATCTTCTCTTTCATTGAGAAAGCCTTATCATTTTTTAAAGGGCCTATCTCAGAAAGTTTTTTTCACGCTCTGCATTTCCTGATTCTCACCAGCCACTCTAGGAAGTCCTACATCAAAAGCATGTAGCTCCACATTAAAAAGGACAGGTTACCCCATCCTTTCTAAAAATATAAGGAGACTCAATTAAAGAATACTGGAGGCAGCTTCAAAGCGTTTTTCGCCATCCAGATAAGTAGCAACCAGCTCCAAATCCTTGTCCAGAACGATAAAGTCGGCATCATAGCCTTCCTTGATCTGGCCACAGACATCGTCAATGTGGACGGATTTTGCTGGGATGAGACTGGCCATCATGACTGCTTGGTGAGGATTTGCGATGCCCCACTCAACCACATTTTTCAGGCCATCCTTGAGCTGCAGGATAGATCCTGCTAAGTTGCCAGTCGATTTGAGACGAGCTGTGCCATTGGCTACCACCACTGGAAATTCTCCCAGCATATAGTCGCCGTCTTCCAGCCCACCTGCAGTCATACAGTCTGTGATGAGGGCTACATGTTCATGACCCTTTTGCTTGAGCAAAATATCACAGGCCTTGGGATCCACGTGGTGACCATCACAAATCAGCTCCGCATAAGTGTGGGGCAGCTCGTACATAGCCCCAACCATACCTAGCTCACGGTGGGTCAGGCCTCGCATACCATTGTAGGCATGCACCCAGACACTAGCACCTGCTTCGACCGCAGTCTTGGCTTCATCATAGGTTGCGTTAGAATGCCCCAAAGCAACTGTCACACCTTCATCAGTGATGGTGCGGACAAATTCTTCCACGCCCTCACGCTCAGGTGCCAAAGCAATCTTATTAAGCAGACCATTAGCTGCCTTTTGCCAAGCACGAAATTCATCCATACGAGGATCCTTCATGTAGGCTGGGTTTTGGGCACCCTTGTACTTTTCGGTGAAGTAAGGCCCTTCAAAGTAGAGACCGCGAATCTTGGCACCACTTGCTTCTTGATAGCGAGCACCAATATTTTCCGTCACAGCTAGGAGTTGCTCGTAAGATGATGTCAGCGTAGTCGGCAAGAAACTAGTCACCCCAGTCGTCAAAAGCCCTTCACTCATGGTATGGAGGGTACCTTCGATGTTATTGTCCATGACATCGACCCCACCAAAACCATGGATATGGGTATCCACCAGACCTGGTGCGACAGAGTAGCCTGTATAATCCACCACTTCTGCATCCGCAGGGACTTCCTCTACTAATTTTCCAAATTTTCCATCAATCACTTCCAAAAATCCACCTTTGCGAATTCCTTGAGGATAGAAGAACTGATCGGCTTTGATATATTTAGGCATCTGACTGCCTCCCTTGTTCTATTTCTATTGACTCTATTATAACGCTTTCTATTTTATTTGTAAATGGTCTATACCTCTTTTTTAGAAAAATTTATTATATTATTTAAATCAAGAAAAGAGAGTGGAACAAAAATCGGTGATTCGTTAGAATTCGATTTCGTCGTCCCACCTCCGCACAGTTGAGTAAGGCTGTAAAAGCTGATGAAATCAGCCTAGTAGAGCCCACTCAACCACTGCGTCTTGCTCGACAATCCAAAGACAATTGAGAGGCTAGGACTTTTGTCCCAGCCTCCTGTTTTAAATTTGTTCCATCTGTACTTTCTCAGCCAAATTCATGGCGTGGTCAGCAACTCTAGTATAGTGGGAAATAATATCGATGAAGTTGACCCCAGCCTGAGGCGTACATTCTCCCTTGTTGAGACGGGCAATGTGGGTCTTGCGCAGGCTGCGTTCTAGCTTGTCAATAGCTGCATGCTTGGCTTCTAAAGTGTTGGCCAATTCCACATTATTTGTTTCCACAGAAGTCAAAGCTTCTTTGATAAAGTCCAAGGTCAATTGATAAATGTTTTCCAACTCTGCTAAGGCAGCTGGTGAGAATTCCACCTTCTTGCGGTGCAAGTAGTCTGTCAAATTCAACAAAGCTTCTGAGTGGTCACCGATTCTCTCCAAATCACGACTAGAGTCCAGAATGCTGGTCAAGACTTCACTCTCTTTTGGATTGAGCTGCTGACCAGATAGGACAATCAGGTAGCGCGTCAATTCATCATCAATAGCATTGATGGCTTCCTCTGTCTTATGACCCTTTTCGGCAGATTTTTCTTCGTAGTTCACGATATAATCATAGGCCAATTCGAAAGATTTAGCAGCGTAGCCACCTAAGTGAAGGAGTTCCTTTTTGGCATTCCCCAAAGCCAGTGATGGGGCTTGGTCAATCAAAATCGTATCTAGGTAGAGGGATTCGTATTTAACGGTTTCATCCTCACCCGGAATCAGCTTAGTAACCAAATAAGCTAGGAGGCCGATAAAAGGAAACTGGATAATGGTATTGGTAATATTAAAAGTTCCGTGGGCAAAGGCAATGGTCATTTCTGGTGACAAGTGCAAGGCTGTCTCAAACCACTGAATCAGCGATGTAAAAGGCAACAAGAAAATCATGCAGATGATTGTCCCCAACACGTTAAAGGCCACATGGGCTCCAGCAACACGCTTGGCTGCGATATTAGCGCCCAAGGAAGCAATGATTGCTGTAATCGTCGTTCCGATATTGTCACCAAAGAGGACAGGCAAGGCTCCATGCAAATCAATGAGATTACTGGCATAGAGATTTTGTAGAATACCAATAGTCGCTGATGATGCCTGGATGAGCAAGGTCAAACCTGTTCCGACAAAGACACCTAAGACTGGATTTTTACTCAGCTGAACCATGTAGTCGCGAAAGACTTGCAGATCTTTAAGCGGCTCCATGGCTCCACTCATGAGATTGAGGGCAAAAAAGATCCCGCCAACACCAAAGAAGATACGCCCAATATTGTTAACAGAGCGATTTTTTGTGAAAAAGAGGCAGACCGCACCAATAAAGAGCAAGGGCAGGGCATAATCACCCAACTTAAAACCAATGATGAAGGAAGTCACGGTCGTACCAATATTGGCCCCCATGACAATCCCGATAGCCTGACGCAGGGTCAACAGCCCCGCACTAACCAGACCAACTGTGATCACTGTCACACCTGAACTAGACTGGATCAGGGCTGTCATCCCAATTCCAACTAGCACACCTAAAAAAGGATTGCTCGTGTATTTATCAATGAAATAGCGCAGTCGGTCTCCCGCTGCCTGCTGCAAGCCGTCACCCATCATACGAATACTGTATAGGAACAGCCCTAAGCCTCCTAAAAAGCTAAATATAATTTCTTGCCAATTAATGGACATTTCTTTTCCTCCGAAAAATAAATAGCGGATAATCTCCTATACTATTTTAAAACATCCAGCCTAATCTCACAAGCCTTTTCTAAAAAAGAATTGAATTATTTTTGCTCATTTTGAAACTTTTATTTTCTTCACACCCAAGAGCAAACTAGAGCAAGCGACAAGGCCCTCTCACTACAAGAAAAGACAAGTAGACAGAACTAAATTTCAATATTTTAGCTTGGTTCACCGCTTTCTAGTCTCAGGCTTAAAACATCTAAATTGCCCAGTTTATCGTTTGTCTCAGCACAACTCACATTCTATACGTGCAAAAAGCAAAAACCCCAGATAGCCATAGGCTATCTGGGATTTGCTTTCCATCACTAAAATGCTGGTATCATTTTAGCTGGGGTTTAAGATTAGTCTTCCAAATTCACATCAGATGTTGATTCTTTCTTCTTTTTGTTCTTAAGAAAGGCTGATGCTAACGTTGCTATTCCTAATCCAAGAGCTGCTAATGGATTATTGGCAGTTCCTGTATTTGGTAAAGCTTTAGTATTTGGAGTAACCTTAACTTTTTCTGGTTGTGCAGGCTGTGGCTTAGGTGCTTGAGAGTGATTTGTAACACTAGATACAGATGCACTTTCAGACAGACTAGTAGAGATGCTCGCGCTATCACTCAGTGACACACTTGCAGATGTGCTCAATGAAACAGAGACACTCATGCTCAAGTAGGCACTTGCTGAAAGTGAATCGTCGGCGATAGCATGACTGGCACTGATTGATCCTGAAATGCTTGCACTTGTACTCAATGAAGTAGAGATAGACTGACTATCACTTACAGAAGCTGAAGTACTTGCACTTACAGATGCGAGGTAGCTTGGCAGGTTAAACTCTGGCTTAGACTCGCTGGTTGGATCACCCTTACTGTAGCTGAATGAGTTTGACTCTTGTGACACACTTGTACTCAAGCTGCTTGAAAGGCTATCGCTAAGTGATGTAGAGGTACTTACACTTACGCTTGCTGAATCTGACGCACTGAGTGAAGCCGATACACTAGTGCTGAAGCTTGCGCTTGCTGATAGAGATTCGCTTACGCTCAGTGATGCCAAATCATTTTCACTTGCCAAAGCAGACGCGCTAGTGCTCAATGATACTGAAGTGCTCTCGCTTGTTGAGACTGATTGGCTCAAGCTTACTGATGCTGAAGTGCTTGTGCTTGCTGAATCTGAGGCACTGAGGCTCGTACTCAAACTTGTACTTACTGAATCTGAAGCGCTAATTGAGGTACTGAGACTTGTGCTCAAGCTGGTGCTTGCTGAATCTGAGGCACTGAGACTTGTGCTCAAACTTGTACTTGCTGAATCTGAAGCGCTAATTGATGCACTGAGGCTTGTGCTCAGGCTTGTGCTGGCTGAATCTGAAGCACTAATTGAGGCACTGAGGCTGGTACTCAAGCTGGTGCTTGTTGACTCTGAGGCACTAATTGAGGCACTGAGGCTGGTACTCAAACTTGTACTTACTGAATCTGAGGCACTAATTGAGGCACTGAGGCTCGTGCTCAGGCTTGTGCTTGCTGAGTCTGAGGCACTGATTGATGCACTGAGGCTCGTGCTCAAACTTGTGCTGGCTGAATCTGATGCGCTAAGTGAGGCACTGAGGCTTGTGCTCAAACTTGTACTTGTTGAATCTGAGGCACTAATTGAGGCACTGAGGCTAGTGCTCAAACTTGTACTTGTTGAATCTGAGGCACTAATTGAGGCACTGAGGCTAGTGCTCAAACTTGTACTTACTGAATCTGACGCACTAATTGAGGCACTGAGGCTTGTGCTCAAGCTGGTGCTTGCTGAGTCTGAGGCACTGATTGAGGCACTGAGGCTTGTGCTCAAACTTGTACTTACTGAATCTGAGGCACTAATTGATGCACTGAGGCTTGTGCTCAAGCTGGTGCTTGCTGAGTCTGAGGCACTGATTGATGCACTGAGGCTTGTGCTCAAGCTTGTGCTGGCTGAATCTGACGCACTAAGCGATGCACTGAGGCTTGTGCTCAGGCTCGTGCTTGCTGAATCTGAGGCACTGATTGATGCACTTAGACTTGTGCTCAAACTTGTACTTGCTGAATCTGAAGTACTAATTGAAGCACTGAGGCTCGTGCTCAGGCTCGTGCTTGCTGAATCTGAGGCACTAATTGAAGCACTGAGGCTCGTGCTCAGGCTCGTGCTTGCTGAATCTGAGGCGCTGAGTGAGGCACTGAGGCTTGTACTCAAGCTGGTGCTTGCTGAATCTGAAGCGCTAATTGAGGCACTGAGGCTAGTGCTCAAGCTGGTGCTTGCTGAATCTGAAGCACTAATTGAGGCACTGAGGCTTGTACTCAAGCTGGTGCTTGCTGAATCTGAGGCACTGAGTGAGGCACTGAGGCTTGTACTCAGGCTCGTGCTTGCTGAATCTGAAGCGCTAATTGAGGCACTGAGGCTCGTGCTCAAACTTGTACTTGCTGAATCTGAAGCACTAATTGAAGCACTAAGGCTCGTGCTCAGGCTCGTGCTTGCTGAATCTGAAGCGCTAATTGAGGCACTGAGGCTCGTGCTCAAGCTGGTGCTTGCTGAATCTGAAGCACTAATTGAGGCACTGAGGCTAGTACTCAAGCTGGTGCTTGCTGAATCTGAGGCACTTGCACTTGTTGAAACTGATTGACTCAAGCTCAACGATGCTGATTCACTTATTGAAACGGATTGACTCAAGCTCAACGATGCTGAAGCACTGGCACTTACTGAGACAGACTGGCTCAAGCTCAATGAGCTTGAAGCTGATTCACTTGTTGAGACTGATTGACTCAAGCTTACTGATGCTGAGGCACTTGCACTTGTTGAAACTGATTGACTCAAGCTCAATGACGCTGAAGCAGACTCGCTTGCTGATACAGACTGGCTTGCGCTCAATGAGGTTGAAGCAGACTCGCTTGCTGAGACTGACTGGCTCAAGCTCAACGAAGCTGAGGCACTTGCGCTTACTGAGACAGACTGACTTGTGCTCAATGACGCTGAAGCAGACTCGCTTGTTGAAACTGACTGGCTCAAGCTCAGTGACGCTGAAGCTGATTCACTTGTTGAAACTGATTGGCTCAAGCTCAATGATGCTGAAGCACTTGTACTTGCTGAGACAGACTGGCTGGTGCTCAATGAGGTTGAAGCACTTGCACTTGCTGAGACAGACTGACTTGTGCTCAATGAAGTTGAAGCTGATTCACTTGCTGAGACAGACTGGCTGGTGCTCAATGAGGTTGAAACAGATTCACTTGTTGAAACGGACTGGCTTGCGCTCAATGAGGTTGAAACAGATTCACTTGTTGAAACGGACTGGCTTGCGCTCAATGACGCTGAAGCTGACTCGCTTGTTGAAACTGATTGACTCAAGCTCAACGATGCTGAGGCTGACTCGCTTGTTGAAACTGACTGGCTCAGGCTTACTGATGCTGAGGCGCTTGTGCTTGTTGAAACTGACTGACTCAAGCTCAACGATGCTGAGGCACTTGCACTTGTTGAAACTGATTGGCTCAGGCTTACTGATGCTGAAGCACTGGCACTTACTGAGACAGACTGGCTGGTGCTCAATGAAGTTGAAGCTGATTCACTTGCTGATACAGACTGGCTGGTGCTCAATGAGGTTGAAACAGATTCACTTGTTGAAACGGACTGGCTTGCGCTCAATGACGCTGAAGCTGACTCGCTTGTTGAAACTGATTGACTCAAGCTCAACGATGCTGAGGCTGACTCGCTTGTTGAAACTGACTGGCTCAGGCTTACTGATGCTGAGGCGCTTGTGCTTGTTGAAACTGACTGACTCAAGCTCAACGATGCTGAGGCACTTGCACTTGTTGAAACTGATTGGCTCAGGCTTACTGATGCTGAGGCACTTGCACTTGTTGAAACGGATTGGCTCAAGCTTACTGATGCTGAAGTGCTTGTGCTTGCTGATACAGACTGGCTCAAGCTCAACGAAGCTGAAGCACTTGCACTTGCTGAAACTGACTGACTCAAGCTCAACGAAGCTGAAGCGCTCGCACTTGTTGAAACCGACTGGCTTGCGCTCAATGACGCTGAAGCAGACTCGCTTGTTGAAACGGATTGGCTCAGGCTCAATGATGCTGAAGTGCTTGTGCTTGCTGAGACTGACTGGCTCAGGCTTACTGATGCTGAAGCACTGGCACTTACTGAGACTGACTGGCTCAAGCTCAAGGACGCTGAGGCACTTGTGCTTACTGAGACAGACTGACTGGTGCTCATTGAGGTTGAAGCTGATTCACTTGCTGATACAGACTGACTCAAGCTCAACAAAGCTGAAGCAGACTCGCTTGTTGAAACTGACTGGCTCAGGCTTACTGATGCTGAAGCACTGGCACTTGCTGAGACTGACTGGCTCAAGCTCAACGAAGCTGAAGCACTGGCACTTACTGAAACGGACTGGCTGGTGCTCAATGAGGTTGAAGCACTGGCACTTGCTGAGACAGACTGGCTCAAGCTCAAGGACGCTGAGGCACTTGCGCTTGTTGAAACAGATTGACTCAAGCTTACTGATGCTGAAGTGCTTGTGCTTGCTGAGACTGACTGGCTCAGGCTTACTGATGCTGAAGCGCTCGTGCTCAATGAAATTGACTGGCTCAGACTTACTGATGCTGAAGCTGATTCACTTGTTGAAACTGATTGGCTCAGGCTTACTGATGCTGAAGCTGATTCACTTGTTGAAACTGATTGGCTCAAGCTCAATGATGCTGAAGCACTTGTACTTGCTGAGACAGACTGGCTGGTGCTCAATGAGGTTGAAACAGATTCACTTGTTGAAACGGACTGGCTTGCGCTCAATGACGCTGAAGCTGACTCGCTTGTTGAAACTGACTGACTCAAGCTCAATGATGCTGAGGCACTTGCACTTGTTGAAACGGATTGGCTCAAGCTTACTGATGCTGAAGCACTTGTGCTTGTTGAGACAGACTGGCTTGCGCTCAACGAAGCTGAAGCGCTCGCACTTGTTGAAACGGATTGGCTCAAGCTTACTGATGCTGAAGCACTTGCGCTTGTTGAGACAGATTGGCTGCCACTCAACGAAGCTGAGGCTGATTCACTTGTTGAAACTGATTGACTCAAGCTCAACGAAGCTGAGGCACTTGCACTTGCT
>NZ_JAQCMU010000005.1:0-183642 GCF_030272855.1 Streptococcus sp. SC1
AATTCAGCAAGTTAAGTGACGATAGCCTAGGAGATACACCTGTACCCATGCCGAACACAGAAGTTAAGCCCTAGAACGCCGGAAGTAGTTGGGGGTTGCCCCCTGTGAGATATGGTAGTCGCTTAGCTATTATCCGCCATAGCTCAGTTGGTAGTAGCGCATGACTGTTAATCATGATGTCGTAGGTTCGAGTCCTACTGGCGGAGTAAATGAGCATATGAAAAAAGAGCTCTCAGCTCTTTTTTCTTTCTCTCTATCGATGCTTTTGCATTGTTTTAGAATCAGAGTGTTACTATAGTTGGAGCTTGATTCTTTTCTTTTTTGTGGTATAATTAACCGGTAAAGTTTCAACCGGTTAAGAAAGGAAGCGAAGAATGGGGCATTTAGCAGAAAAAATTAATCATTTTTTGAATGAGGTTATATTGACAGCTGAGAATCAACATGAAATCTTGGTAGGCTCTTGTACGAGCGATGTGCGGCTAACGAACACGCAGGAACATATTTTAATGCTCTTGTCTCTGGAGTCTTTGACGAATTCTGACTTGGCAAAGAGGCTGAATGTTAGCCAGGCTGCTGTAACTAAAGCTGTTAAGGCTTTGGTGGAGCAAAAGATGTTGGAAACATTCAAGGATAAGAAGGATGCTCGTGTGACTTTTTATCGATTGACTGATTTGGCACGACCGATTGCGGAAGAGCATCAACATCATCATGTTCATACTTTGGAGACTTACCAGAGATTGGCAGAGCAATTTTCTTCTGAAGAGCAAGAAGTGATTGTGAAGTTTTTGGATGGTTTGATTGGAGAAATTGGGAAATGAGATATATCACAGTGGAAAATCTGTCCTTTTACTATGACAAGGAACCTGTGTTGGAGTATATTCATTACTTTTTGGATAGTGGCGAGTTTGTAACCTTGACAGGGGAGAATGGGGCTGCTAAGACGACACTTGTCAAGGCTAGTCTGGGGATTCTGCAGCCTAAGCATGGCGAGGTCCAGATTTCCAAGACCAATGAGAGAGGCAAGAAATTGAGAATTGCTTATCTTCCGCAGCAGATTGCTAGTTTTAATGCAGGTTTTCCTAGCACGGTTTACGAGTTTGTTAAGTCTGGCCGCTATCCGCGCAAGGGTTGGTTTCGACGTTTAAATGAACATGATGAGGAACATATCAAGGCCAGTTTGGAGTCGGTTGGAATGTGGGAACATCGGGACAAGCGAATCGGTTCTCTCTCTGGTGGTCAAAAGCAGCGGGCTGTGATTGCTCGTATGTTTGCTTCGGATCCGGATATTTTTGTCCTAGATGAGCCGACAACAGGGATGGATGCAGGCAGCAAGGATGAATTTTACAAGCTCATGCATCATAGTGCTCACAAGCATGGGAAAGCTGTCTTGATGATTACACACGATCCGGAGGAAGTTCGCAAATATGCTGACCGCAACATTCATCTAGTTCGGAATCAGGACTCACCTTGGCGCTGCTTCAATGTGCATGAAAGTGACAGCGGACAGGAGGTGAATCATGCTTAATCTATTTTCCTATGATTTTATGCAGCGAGCCTTTCTGGCAGTTATTGCCATGAGCCTCTTCTCACCGATTCTGGGGACTTTCTTAATTTTGCGTCGGCAGAGCCTCATGAGTGACACGCTTAGTCACGTTTCTCTAGCAGGCGTGGCTTTCGGATTGGTTCTAGGTCTGTCACCGACTTTTACTACTGTAGTAGTGGTTATCATTGCAGCGGTCTTTTTGGAATACTTGCGGACAATCTATAAAAATTTCATGGAAATCGGGACGGCTATTCTTATGTCAACGGGATTAGCAGTTTCCTTGATTGTTATGAGTAAGGGCAAGAGTTCTAGCTCGATGAGTCTGGACCAGTATCTATTTGGCTCCATTGTGACTATCAGCAGGGAGCAGGTGATTTCTCTCTTTGTCATTGCTGCTGTGGTGCTTGTCTTGACCTTCCTCTTCATTCGCCCCATGTACATCTTGACCTTTGATGAGGATACGGCCTTTGTGGATGGGTTGCCGGTGCGGACTATGTCCATTCTCTTTAATATCGTGACGGGTGTTGCGATTGCTCTCATGATTCCAGCTGCGGGAGCCTTGCTGGTTTCGACCATTATGGTCTTGCCGGCCAGTATTGCCCTGCGGATTGGGAAAAATTTCAAGTCGGTTATTCTACTGGCAAACGTCATCGGCTTCTTTGGTATGATTGCCGGACTTTATATTTCTTACTATGCAGAAACGCCAGCAAGCGCCAGCATTACGATTATCTTCGTCAGCTTGTTCTTGCTGGTCAATCTGGTCAAAAAATTTATGAAATAGGAGCATAAAATGAAAAAAATTGGTTTACTATTAGCAGGTTTACTGAGTATTTTCTTGGTAGCTTGTTCCAATCAAAAAAATGCAGATGGCAAGCTCAGTATTGTCACGACTTTTTATCCGGTTTACGAGTTTACTAAGCAGGTTGCTGGAGATGAGGCCAATGTTGAACTTCTAATCGGGGCAGGTACAGAGCCGCATGATTATGAGCCTTCAGCTAAGGCAGTTGCGACGATTCAGGATGCAGATGCCTTTGTCTATGAAAATGAAAACATGGAGACTTGGGTTCCAGATTTGCTAAAAAACTTGAAAAATAAGGAAGAAAAGGTTATCAAGGCGACTGGAAATATGCTCTTGCTGCCTGGTGGTGAAGAGGAAGAAGACCATGACCATGGTGAAGAGGGACATCATCATGCCTATGATCCCCATGTCTGGCTGTCACCGAAGCGGGCTATTAAAATGGTGGAGAACATCCGTGATAGCTTGAGCAAGTCTTATCCTGACAAGAAAGCGGCTTTTGAGAAAAATGCAGCGGCTTATATCAAGAAGCTGGAAGCCTTGGACAAGGAATATGAAGATGGTTTGGCCAATGCCAAGCAAAAGAGCTTTGTTACTCAGCACGCAGCCTTTAACTATCTGGCATTGGACTATGGTTTGAAGCAGGTGCCAATTTCTGGCCTTTCACCAGACAGTGAGCCATCCGCTTCACGCTTGGCTGAATTGACTGAGTATATCAAGAAAAATAAAATCAAGTATATTTACTTTGAAGAGAATGCTTCCCAGGCTTTGGCTTCTACATTAGCTAAGGAAACAGGAGTAGAACTTGATGTCTTGAATCCGCTGGAAAGCTTGACCGAAGAGCAGACCGAGGACGGAGCAGGCTATATTTCGATCATGCAGGCTAATCTAAAGGCTCTCAAGAAAACGACTGACCAAGAGGGAACAGAGATTACGGCTGAGAAAGAAGAGGATACTAAGACAGTTCAAAATGGCTACTTTGAAGACAGTGCCGTCAAGGATCGAACCTTGTCTGACTATGCTGGTGAGTGGCAGTCTGTTTACCCTTATCTGAAAGACGGCACCTTGGATCAAGTCTTTGACTACAAGGCTAAGCTGACCGGAAAAATGACGGCAGCTGAATACAAGGACTACTATGACAAGGGCTACAAGACGGATGTTTCCAATATCAATATCACAGACAAGACCATGGAATTTGTGGTAGATGGAAAATCCAAGAAATATACGTATAAATACGTTGGTAAGCATACTCTGACTTACTCTAAGGGAAATCGTGGAGTACGCTTTATGTTTGAAGCGACAGATGCGGATGCTGGCCAGTACAAGTATGTTCAGTTTAGCGACCACAACATTGCACCGACCAAGGCAGCTCACTTCCATATCTTCTATGGCGGCGAAAGCCAGGAAGCACTCTTTGATGAGCTAGAAAACTGGCCAACCTACTATCCAAGTAAGTTGACAGGTCAAGAAATCGCCCAAGAGATGTTGGCACACTAATAGAATAAAGCAAGAAGACGGGATTTTCCCGCCTTCTTTTTTGTATATCAGGAAATGACGATAAAAACACTTGACAAATTACGATTACAATTGTAAACTAATAAAGAATTGAATTACAAATGTAAATGTTAAGGGAGTGTTAAACAATGGAACAGCAAAATATGAGCCAAGCAGAATGGCAAGTGATGCGTGTGCTATGGGCGTATCCACACAGTCGCAGTACAGAGATTATAGCGCGGTTGGAAGCCGATTTTTCCTGGAAACCGGCAACAATCAAGACTCTTTTGAATCGTCTGAAGACCAAAGAATTTATTGCCATGGAAAAAATAGAAGGTAAATTTTACTACAATGCTCGGATTTTAGAAGCGGACCATCTGGAAAGTACTTGGCAGGCTCTTTTTGACAATATCTGTAATACTAAACACGGAGATCTTTTGATTTCGATGATTGAGAGAAGTCAGTTTAGTCAAAGGGACTTGGAGCGGCTCAGCCAAGTCATTGATAAGAAAAGAGCTTCAGCTCCGCTAGAAATCAAATGCCACTGCCCTCAAGGTCAGTGTCGTTGCGGGCACGGAAAGGAGACACATTGATGAGCGAGAAGAAAGAATACAAGCTCTCAGGCATGACCTGTGCTGCCTGTGCTATGACGGTGGAGATGGCGGTCAAGGACTTAGAAACGGTCGAGGATGTCAGTGTCAATCTGGCGACAGAACGTCTCAGTTTGCTTCCTAAGGCGGGATTTGATAGCCAGCAAGTGCTGGATGCTGTAGCCGAGGCTGGTTATCAGGCAGAAGAAAAAAGAAACGCTAGGCTGTCTGATGTGAGCGAAGAGGCCGCAATGAAAACGCAGGAATTGCGAAGGAAGAAGCAAGAATTATTAATTCTTTTGGTTACGGCTCTGCCCTTGCTTTATATCTCTATGGGCAGTATGGTCGGTCTTCCTCTGCCTAACTTCTTGGACCATATGGCGCATCCCTTGGTCTTCGTTCTGTCACAACTTCTTTTGACTCTGCCTGCTGTGTGGATCGGGCGCGGCTTCTATCAGAGAGGTTTTCGCAATCTTATCAAGCGACATCCCAATATGGATAGTTTGATTGCGGTGGGAACCAGCGCAGCGTTTCTCTACAGCATCTACTCGGTCAGTCAGGTTTTTCTTGGTCATCATGCCTTTGTTCATCAGCTTTATTTTGAGTCTGTTGCAGTGATTATTGCCTTGGTTCTTCTGGGTAAATATCTGGAAAGTTCAGCTAAGGGGAGAACGTCTCAGGCGATTCAGTCTCTGCTTGAGCTAGTGCCTAGTCAGGCGACAGTGATTCGCTATGGCGAGGCTGTGACCATTGATACAGAGGATATCCGAGTTGGAGACATTATCCGTATCAAGCCAGGGGAACGTATGCCAGTAGATGGCCTTGTGACGGAGGGACAGACCTTTGTGGATGAGTCCATGATGACTGGAGAAAGTGTCCCGATTGAAAAAAAAGTCGGCGATACCATTACCAGTGCAACAATCAATCAAAATGGTAGTATTGACTATCAAGCAACTAGGGTTGGTTCGGATACGACCTTAGCTCAGATTGTTAGATTAGTGGAGGAAGCGCAAGGGTCTAAGGCTCCGATAGCGGCTTTGGCCGATAAGATTTCGCTCTATTTTGTCCCAATCGTGCTGAGCTTGGCTACTTTGTCCGCGCTTGGCTGGTATTTTCTGGCTGGTGAGAGTCTTAGCTTTTCTCTGTCAATCTTTATCGCAGTTCTGGTCATTGCCTGCCCTTGTGCGCTGGGGTTAGCTACTCCGACAGCCATCATGGTCGGGACTGGTAAAGGGGCTGAAAATGGAATTCTGATTAAGTCTGGACAAGCTTTGGAAGCAGCTTATCAGCTGGACACCATAGTTCTTGATAAGACTGGGACGATTACGGTTGGTAAGCCCAGTCTGACAGATCTGCTGCCCTTGAGTGATTTTAATCTCTCTGACTTGTTGCAGCTAATAGCCAGTGCTGAGCAGCATTCTGAGCATCCTTTGGCTCAGGCTATCTTAGAAGCTGCTGAAGAGGAGGGGCTTGACCTACTGCCTGTCAGTCATTTTAAGGCCGTAATTGGACGAGGCTTATCAGCTCAGGTTGAGGGCAGACAGCTTCTGGTGGGAAATGAAAGCTTGATGAAAGAAAAGAGCATTGACAGCAGTGCCTTTCAAGAACAGTTGTTGGAGCTTTCCCAAGATGGGAAGACAGCCATGTTTGTCGCAGTAGATGGACAGCTGGCTGGTATTTTAGCGGTAGCAGATGAGATGAAGTCCAGCAGTCTGTTGGCTGTGCAGGAGCTCCAGTCTATGGGGCTGGAAGTTATCATGCTGACAGGAGATCGTGAAGAAACCGCGACAGCTATTGCCCAGAAGGCTGGCATCCAAAAAGTCATCGCAGGTGTATTGCCAGATGGTAAGGCTTCTGCTATCAAGAGCTTACAGGAAGCTGGGAAAAAACTGGCTATGGTCGGAGATGGTATCAATGACGCACCGGCTCTGGTTCAGGCAGATGTGGGAATTGCCATCGGCTCTGGCGCCGATGTGGCTATTGAGTCAGCAGATGTAGTGCTCATGCATAGTGATTTGCAGGATGTAGTCAAGGCTATCAAGCTCAGCCAAGCGACCATCCGCAACATCAAGGAAAATCTTTTCTGGGCCTTTGCCTACAATACACTAGGCATCCCTATTGCTATGGGGCTATTGCATCTTTTCGGCGGTCCCTTGCTCAATCCTATGCTGGCTGGTCTAGCCATGAGCTTGAGCTCAGTGTCGGTTGTCGTCAATGCTCTGCGTCTAGGACGCTTTAAAATGAAGAAATATACGGAGGAATGAATCTATGAAACAAACAATTCAGTTAGAAAATTTATCTTGTCAAAATTGTGTCAAACACGTCACCCAGCACTTCCTATCTATGGAGGGAGTGTCAGATGTGACAGTAGATCTGGACAAGCAGACAGCAGTAGTTATTGCGGATAGATCCTTGAGTGCAGAGGATTACCAGGCGGCTTTGAGCAAAACTATCTATAAGGTCTTAGCGGTGCAGGATAACTGAGCTAACTTGTAAAGTAGACCGAAAAAGTCTATAATATTAGTAATCATTTAATGGATAAGGAGAAAGCCATGAAGCAGAAAATAGTCTATCCTTTGTTATGTTGCTTAGCTCTATCGACTTTGGCAGCCTGCTCTAGTAAGGCAGTTAATTCTACTCAGACAAGTTCGAGTACTACTCAGGAATCTTCTCAAGTAGCTTCTAGCCAGAGTGTTGCAGAATCGTCTTCTTCTGCCACAAGCAGTCAAAGCTCAGCAGAAGTTAGTCCAGAAAAGACGCAAGAGGAGAAAAAAGCAATGGATATTTCGGCCTTGGCCAATGGAGACTACTCTAGTGTAAAAGGAACCTGGCAGAATGCTGCTGGTCACCAGCTGGTGTTCAATGATAAAGGGTTAGTTTCTGATAGCTATGAGCTGTACGGAGCATCGTTAACGGATTATGGAACGGCTTCTGGCGGTGTGTACGGTGGTGAGACCGGCGGTTTCTTGTTAGAGTTCATTCCAAAAGGAGTCAAGCTTGCGAATAAAGAAAATTTCCAAGATAGCTCAGATGCCAGCCAAGATCGTCTGTGGACGGGAGTTGGGATGAATAGCTTCGATGAACAAGGTCAATTTTATTATCGTGTTACTAACTAGTCGTGTAGGATAGAAATTTTCTATCCTATTTTTTGTTTTAAAAGAGTAGTTAGTTGAAATATGATAAAAAATTGTGCAAACGTTTGAATAAATGCTTGAAATAATGATTAAAAAAGGATATAATATTTTTATGAAAGCGCTTTGAAATTTTTAGGGGTTTCAAAGGTAATTATTTTCACATAAAGTAAAGGGGAACTTATGGTTGAGTTAAATCTGAAAAATATTTATAAGAAGTATCCAAATAGTGAGCACTATTCTGTTGAAGACTTTAATTTGGACATTAAGGACAAGGAATTTATCGTTTTCGTTGGTCCGTCAGGATGCGGGAAATCCACAACTCTTCGTATGATTGCGGGTCTGGAGGATATCACAGAAGGAACAGCGTCAATTGATGGCAAAGTAGTTAATGACGTGGCACCGAAAGACCGTGATATCGCTATGGTCTTCCAGAACTATGCCCTCTACCCACACATGACAGTCTATGACAACATGGCTTTCGGGCTCAAACTTCGCAAGTACAGCAAGGAAGATATCGACAAACGGGTGCAAGAAGCAGCTGCCATCCTTGGTTTGAAAGAATTCTTGGATCGCAAGCCAGCGGACTTGTCAGGTGGTCAACGTCAGCGTGTTGCCATGGGTCGTGCCATCGTGCGTGATGCAAAGGTTTTCCTAATGGACGAGCCTTTGTCAAACTTGGATGCGAAGTTGCGTGTGTCCATGCGTGCTGAGATTGCCAAAATCCACCGCCGTATCGGAGCAACAACCATCTACGTTACCCATGACCAGACAGAAGCGATGACGCTG
Organism: Streptococcus sp. SC1; assembly: GCF_030272855.1. Taxonomy (NCBI): domain Bacteria; kingdom Bacillati; phylum Bacillota; class Bacilli; order Lactobacillales; family Streptococcaceae; genus Streptococcus; species Streptococcus sp. SC1. Next base: position 8,344 of record NZ_JAQCMU010000005.1, read on the forward strand.
GCTGACCGCATTGTTATCATGTCAGCAACCAAGAACCCTGCTGGAACTGGAACGATTGGTCGAGTAGAGCAGATCGGTAGTCCACAGGAAGTCTACAGAAATCCAGTCAACAAGTTTGTGGCGGGATTCATTGGCAGCCCGGCCATGAACTTTATCACTGTGACACTTGAGGGGAATGAAATCGTTGCCGATGGCTTGCGTTTGACAGTGCCAGAAGGAACGCTGAAAGTTCTGCGTGAGAAGGGTTATGACGGCAAGAAATTGATCTTCGGTATTCGTCCAGAAGACATCAATACAGAACCTGCCTTCTTAGAGACCTTCCCAGATTCTGTGGTTCATGCGACCATCTCTGTCTCTGAGCTTTTGGGTTCTGAGTCTCACCTTTACTGCCAAGTTGGTGATAGCGAGTTTATCGCACGGGTAGATGCTCGTGACTACTCAGAAACAGGTGCAGGTATTGACCTTGGTTTTGACCTGAACAAGGCGCATTTCTTTGATTTCGAAACAGAGAAAACAGTTTATTAAAATATGAGTTATAAAAAAGATAGTCAGCAAGCCAAACGGAATGCATTTGGTCTGCGGACTATCTTTTCTTTATTTTGCTTTTCCGATAAGAATGGTAGCGGCAATAGTTACTTGGGTGAGGTCAGTCCAGTCGATCTGGTCTTGCTCAACGTGAAAGAGGAGTGGTGTCATCGCTAAAAGAGCGGCTCTACTTTCGGCAGTCAAGGAGTGGCTAGACTCAACATTGATTTCAGAGATTATATCGAAGTGCTCTCGGAAATGCTGGATGACTTCTTGGTTAGAGTAATCCTTGTTGCTGAGCTGTCTAGCGGCTTTTTGGCGAATTTCTTGAAGATGGCGCTCGGTGGGGATGACCTTGATGAGGAGGGCATTGTCAGACATGACTCGCCGAAATTCCTGATAATTGGCTGGAGAAAAGATGTCTAAAATGATGTCCATGCTGGCATCTTGTAGCGGTAGCTTGGCCAAATCACCGACGAACCAATTGACTGCGAAACTGCTGTCGCTCTTGGCCGCCAACTGAATGGAATCTTTTGAAATATCGAAAGCATAGAAGGTTTTTTGGGGATGGGTTTCTTGGAGTTTACGAGAGTAGAAGCCCTCACCGCATCCAATATCTAAGACTGTTTTAGCAGATTCTGAGCTTGCAAGCAAGTTTGAGACAGCCTCTAAGATAGCTTGGTAGAATCCTGCTTCTAAGATCAACTGCCGATTTTGAAAACTGGCCTTATCGTAGTCTTTGGGCTGCTTGATTTGAGGTGCTAGATTTACATAGCCAAACTTAGCCAAGTCATAAGAATGCCGATGTTGGCATTTAAGGCTGCTATCCATCAGCTGCAGCTCTTCCTTGCAGATGGGACAGGCAAAAGCGGTCGCTGTGGCAAAACGCTGGAGTTTGGGTTTGAGGTTTGTATTCATAGTTTAAGTGTATCAAAAGAGACAAGTGAAAGCAACTTTAGGAGTAAGTAGATGGGAGATTCAGTAGAAATAAAACTAATTCTCCAATTTATAAAATGAAATTGCTTTTATATCTAAATTTCTATATAATAATGATAAGGAGGAAATAAGTATGTTAAAAGAAGTATTAACCGTTGCAAAAGTTGCGAAAAAATCTTCACTATTTTTGGGTGGTGTCGCATTTGGTACCCTTGGCTTGAAAATCTTAGCAAGTAAGGAAGCTAAAAAAGGTTATTCTAAAGCTTTGGCTAAGGCTTACAAGTTGAAAGACGGGCTAGATGCATCTGTTTCTTTTGTGAAACAACATGGAGACGATGTCTTGCAAGATGCCAAATATTTGTACGAGCAAGAGAAAAAAGAAGAGCAATTAGATAGCCTTATAGGGGAATAATATGTCTTTTAAAGTGCTACATAGAGGATACCAACATATCCGACTATCATCTTCTTTTTCACTCACCTTGGATATTCAAGACTATCTTCGTTCCTTGGCGAGAGATGAAAAGGGGATTGAGTCCATCCAGTTTTACATGGATCAACAGCACTTTACTCTACGTATAAAAGAAGGCTTCTCTGTATTAGACAATGCAGAAGCCTTTTTAAAAAGAATTGATAAAGGGAAAGTTTCTGAGTTGATGACTCTTCCCATTCGTAGAGAAGAGAGTGCTTATTCTATTGTTTCAGGTGCAGCGATTAAGCGTATACTTTTTCGTAGTTTTGTGCCGTATCCTATTCGCTATATATGGACTTGTTATCAGGCTTTTGGCTATATTAGAGAAGCTTATCAAACACTAGCGCGCAAGGAACTAACGATGGAGGTCCTGGACTGTTCGGCGATTTTATTGTCCTTGTTTATGAACCAATCTAAGACGGCTAGCAATATCATGTTTATGCTTGATTTGGGGAATCATTTAGATCAGTGGTCCTTGAAAAAAACTGCAACAGATTTAGAACAAAGCCTTCTTGCAAAAGAGAGCGATGTATTTCTAGTACAGGGGGATACGGTTGTTAGTATCAAGAGTTCCGATGTTCAAATAGGAGATGTCTTGGTCCTATCTCAAGGAAATGAAATTCTGTTTGATGGACAAGTAGTTTCAGGTTTAGGTATGGTCAACGAAAGCTCCTTGACAGGAGAGAGTTTTCCAGTTGAAAAAAGAGAGTCTGATTTGGTTTGTGCAAATACAGTATTAGAAACTGGAGAGTTACGCATTCGTGTAACCGATAATCAGATGAACAGCCGTATTTTACAGCTAATTGAGTTGATGAAGAAATCTGAAGAAAACAAGAAAACGAAACAACGCTATTTCATCAAGATGGCGGATAAGGTCGTCAAATATAATTTCTTGGGTGCTGGTCTGACTTACCTATTAACAGGTTCTTTTTCTAAGGCTATTTCTTTCTTATTGGTCGATTTCTCCTGCGCTTTGAAAATCTCTACTCCTGTAGCTTATTTAACGGCTATCAAGGAGGGTTTGAATCGTGAAATGGTGATTAAGGATGGGGATGTTCTGGAGAAATATCTGGAAGTCGATACCTTCTTATTTGATAAGACGGGGACAATCACAACTAGCTATCCTATAGTTGAAAAGGTGTTACCTTTTGGAGACTATAGTGAGGAAGATATTCTCAGAATCAGTGCCTGTCTTGAGGAGCACATCTATCATCCTATCGCTAATGCCATTGTCAAGCAAGCTGAGATAGAGGGAATTGAACATGAGGAAATGCATGGGAAACTCCAATATATTGCAAGCAAGGGAATTAAGTCCCATATTGATGGTGAATCGGTTGTCATCGGAAATTTTGTCCTGATGCAAGACGAGCAAATCAATATTAGTCCTGAACAAAATGCCCTGATCGAAGAATATAAGAATCACTACAATCTACTGTTCTTGGGCTATCGCAATGATCTTATTGGGATGTTCTGTATCCATACTCCTTTGAGAAAAGAAGCAAAAGTTGCCTTAGAAAAGCTCAAAGCTCAAGGAAAGAAACTGATTTTAGCAACAGGTGATACCTTGGTTAGAACGGAAGAACTTGTAAAAGATTTGCCGTTTGATCAAGTTTATACAGATTTGAAACCTGATGGGAAATTTGAATTGGTGCAGGAGTTACAGCAATCTGGTCATACTGTCTTAATGGTCGGAGATGGCCTGAATGACTCGGCAGCTCTAACCCTTGCGGATATTGGTGTTGTGATGAATGAAAGTGCAGATATTTCTAAGCAAATGAGCGATATATTATTATTAGATAATCGCTTGGATTTTTTTGAAGAATTAGACTCTCTGTCATCGTCTTTGCAAAAACTGATTCAGAAGAATATCCAAGAAACCGTCGTCGTAAATAGTAGTTTGATTGGCTTTGGTTTATTTAACTGGCTTAGTCCTTCCAATCTTTCTATCTTACATAACCTCACAACTTTGCGAATTGTACTTCGTAGTCTTTCTGTTAAGAATAGATAAGTAAGAAGATTTTAATCTACTATGAGCAAAAAGGAGTTATCTCAGAGAAGAGTAACTCCTTTTGTTTGTGTGGATAAATTTTGAATGTTTTAGTATGTAAGGACGAAGTATTTCTTCTTACCACGGCGGATAACGGTGAGTTCGTTTTCGAGCTTGTCTGCGTCACCCAAAACATAGTCCAGGTCTTGGATGCGGTCGCCGTTGACATAGATAGCTCCGTTTTGAACATCTTCGCGAGCTTGGCGTTTTGAGTTGACCACGCCAGCTGATACAAGGGTTTCGACGATGTTGAGGTTTTCGTCTGCTTGTACTTGGTAGTTTGGCACACCGCGAAGTCCTTGTTTGAGTTCTTTAACAGAAAGGTTTTTGATGTTTCCTGCAAAGAGTTGCTCGGTGATGTTAAGAGCTTCCTTGTAAGCTTCTTCTCCGTGAACAAGAGTCACGACTTCACGAGCGAGGATTTTTTGAGCCAAGCGTTCGTGTGGAGCTGCTTCGAATTGTTTGCGGATGTCTTCAATCTCATCCAGTGACAAGAAGGTAAAGATCTTCAAGAAGCGAACAGCGTCAGCGTCCATGACATTCATCCAGAATTGGTACATTTCGTATGGAGAAGTCTTGTCAGCATTGAGCCAAACTGCGTTTCCTTCTGACTTACCAAATTTCTTACCAGTCGCATCCGTGATAAGGGGAACAGTAATAACGTGCCCAGTCTTGTCAGCCTTACGACGAAGCAATTCAGTACCAGCAGTCATATTGCCCCACTGGTCAGAACCACCGATTTGCAGGGTAACATTATAGTCTTGGTTAAGGACAAAGAAGTCGTAACCTTGCATGATCTGGTAGGCAAACTCAGTGTAAGAAATCCCTGTTTCAATCCGTTTTTTCACAGATTCCTTGCTCATCATGTAGTTGACAGTGAAGTATTTGCCGACATCGCGCAAGAAATCAATAAAGCTAATGGAGCCAAACCAGTCGTAGTTGTTGACCATGACAGCCTTGTTTTCGCCATTTTCAAAGTCAAGAAAGCGGGACAGTTGGCCTTGGATAGACTGAACCCAGCCATCAACGGTTTCCTTGGTTTGCAGGCTACGCTCTGCATCTTTAAAGGATGGGTCGCCAATCAAACCTGTTGCACCACCGACGAGGGCATAAGGCTTGTTCCCAGCCAACTGTAAGCGGCGGCTGGTCAAAATAGCCACCAAGTGACCTAAGTGCAGACTGTCTGCTGTTGGATCGTATCCAGTATAATAAGAGACCTGCCCTTCTTCTAAGGCTTTACGCAAAGCTTCTTCATCAGTCGTTTGAAAAATCAAACCACGCTCTTGCAGCTCATCAAAAATGTGCATAGTTGTCTCTCCTTTTCTAAGATAGCAAAGGATTGTGCCCTTGCTCAAGTATTTTTTTGTTTTATCCCTCTATTGTATCACAAACGCGACAAATAGCAATGAGTAGCCAGAAAATAATTCCTGTAAAAGCGCTAGAATTAGCTCTTTCTTGATATAATCTGCTGATGTTTGCTATAATAGTCGATAAGGAGAATCTATGTTGAAACCATTTATAAAAAAGTTAAAACAGTTTGGTAAGGGGGAGCCCTCACCTGTTAAGACGTCTAAGCCAAAAGGAGAGACATGGTCGGTACTTGATATTGTTTCCGTTATTTTTCGGACAGTAAAATTACTCTTAAATGTCGCTTTTGTATTTATCTTTTTTGGAATAGTATTGGGGGCTGGACTCGGATTGGGCTATGCCGCCAGCCTTTTTAGTGATGTCTCCGTGCCGAAGCAGGAGGAGCTGGTAAGTCAGGTCAATAAGATTTCTGGGATTTCGAAGCTGACCTATGCTAACGGAGAGTTGATTTCTGAAATCGATAATGATTTGTTGCGGATCCCAGTTGCCAGCGATGCGATTTCGGATAATGTCAAAAATGCTATCATTGCTACGGAAGATGAGAATTTTGAAACTCACAATGGTGTTGTGCCCAAGGCGGTTCTGCGGGCAACCTTGGGTTCTGTAGTTGGAGTTGGCTCATCCAGCGGGGGCTCGACCTTAACTCAGCAGTTGATTAAGCAGCAGGTCGTGGGAGATGCTCCGACTTTCAAGCGGAAGGCAGTAGAGATTGTTGATGCCTTGGCTTTGGAACGCTATATGTCTAAGGATGACATTCTGACTACTTATTTGAATGTGGCACCTTTTGGCCGGAATAATAAGGGGCAAAATATTGCTGGAGTGGAAGAAGCAGCTCAAGGGATTTTTGGTGTATCAGCCAAGGATTTGAGTATCCCGCAGGCTGCGTTTATTGCTGGATTGCCTCAGAGTCCGATTGTCTATTCGCCTTATGCCTCTGATGGTAGTATGAAGAGTCCAGATGATATGGCTTTAGGTCTAGAGCGGGCTCGGAATGTTTTATATAATATGTACCGTACAGGTCGACTGAGTGAAGCAGACTATCAGCAGTACAAGGACTATGATCTGACGCAGGATTTCAAGCCGACTGAGAGCCTTCAAAAAAGCTCGCATAGTTACCTCTACCATACAGCTTTTTCAGAAGCGCAGACGGCCATGTACCAGTATTTGATTCAGCGGGACAATGTATCCCAGCAAGAATTAAAAAATAATGCAACGGTTGAAGCCTATCAAGAGTTAGCTCAAAAAGAGCTGAGCGAGGGCGGCTATACGGTCACGACCACTATCAATCATTCGATTCATCAGGCGATGCAGAATGCTGTTGCCAACTACGGTGGTCTCTTGGATGATGGGACAGGAATGGTCGAGGTTGGAAATGTTCTTCAGGACAATAAAACAGGAGCCATTATTGGTTTTGTCGGTGGTAGAGACTATAGTTCTAATCAAAACAACCATGCTTTTGATACGGAAAGATCTCCTGGTTCGACTATCAAGCCGATTTTAGCTTATGGGATTGCCATTGACCAAGGGCTGATGGGAAGTGCAAGTGTCCTTTCCAATTATCCGACGAACTTCTCTAGCGGTGAGCCGATTATGCACGTGGATAGTCGCGGGACAGGCATGATGGACCTGCAGGAAGCCCTCAATACTTCTTGGAATATTCCAGCTTATTGGACCTATCGTGCACTTCGCGAGAAGGGTGTGAATGTCCGAGGCTATATGGAAAAAATGGGCTACCATATTGACAACTACGATATTGAAAGTCTACCAATGGGTGGGGGAATCGAGGTTTCGGTTGCCCAGCACACCAACGGTTTCCAGACCTTGGCTAATAACGGTTCTTATCAAGAAAAGTATATGATTGAAAAGATCACAGCTCCTGACGGCAAGGTGGTTTATGAGCATAAGGCAAAACCAGTTCAGGTGTATTCGCCTGCTACTGCAACGATTATGCAAAGTTTGATGCGAGGTGTGCTCAACTCTGGTGCAACTACGACCTTTAAATCAAGGATTAGTCAAGTTAATGGTACCTTGGCAGGCGCAGATTGGATTGGTAAGACAGGTACAACTAACAGCAATGGTGATATGTGGCTCATGCTCTCCACTCCTCGGATGACCCTTGGAGGCTGGATTGGTCATGATGACAATACTTCTATGGCTGCTCTGACAGGCTACAATAATAATGCGGCCTATATGGCCTATCTAGCCAATGCCATTTATGAGGCGGATCCAAGTGCCTGGGGAATCGGAGAGAAGTTCAATCTTGATTCGAGCGTTATCAAGTCTGATGTTCTCAAGTCTACTGGAGAAAGACCAGGAACCGTCACAATCAATGGCCGTTCCATCAATCTAAGCGGTCCGACTGTTCCTAGCTACTGGGCTAAGAATGGCGCTCCAACGACGAGCTATCGCTTTGGTATCGGCGCATCAGATGCGGATTATCAGAGAGCTTGGGGAGCAATTTTGGGTGGTTATACCTTTAATTCTGGTTCTAACTTTAGCTCTAATCCGAATTCCAATAATGGGACGAATTCCAGCAGTAACCGACAGGGAAACTAGGACATCAAGAACGGCTTTTCAACTTTTCAGAAAGCAGAGGAAAGCCTTGCAATTTCTAGATAAATACGGTATAATAGTATCAATAATTTGTCGTGTGCTTTAATTGAAATATTGTCCGATTAAAGCTTGCAGCAGTTAAATCAAACTTTTTATAAGTCAGATTTAGCTGCTCTTTTTGTGTCTATTTTTCAGAATTATAGGATTTGTAACGCAAATTTAAAGATTCTAAAAACTTAGCAAAAGGGACTGATTGTAGCTGTTTTGACGAGAGTCAATGGCGTAGAAGGGGTCTTCCCTTGGTAAGAGTGAAGAAGAGTGTGATATGAGAGGCAGATGGTTATGATTCCAATAATCGGTAAATCTCAATTCTCTCCGATTCCTCCCTCTGTACTTTATAAAAAAGGAGTTAGAAACTTGGCAGGACATGACGTTCAATACGGGAAACATCGGACCCGTCGTAGTTTTTCAAGAATTAAAGAAGTTCTTGATTTACCAAACTTGATTGAAATTCAAACAGACTCGTTTAAAGATTTCTTGGACCATGGTTTGAAAGAAGTCTTCGAGGATGTGCTTCCTATTTCAAACTTTACCGACACCATGGAATTGGAATTTGTCGGCTATGAAATCCGTGAGCCTAAATATACGCTGGAAGAAGCTCGTATCCACGATGCTAGCTACTCAGCGCCAATCTTTGTGACTTTCCGTTTGATTAACAAGGAAACTGGTGAAATCAAGACACAGGAAGTCTTCTTTGGTGACTTCCCAATCATGACTGAAATGGGAACCTTCATCATCAACGGTGGTGAGCGGATTATCGTATCCCAGTTGGTGCGTTCGCCAGGTGTTTACTTCAACGATAAAGTTGATAAAAACGGTAAAGTTGGCTACGGTTCAACGATTATCCCTAACCGCGGAGCTTGGTTGGAGTTAGAAACAGACTCAAAAGATATCGCCTATACTCGTATTGACCGGACGCGTAAAATTCCATTTACTACTTTGGTGCGTGCGCTTGGTTTCTCAGGTGATGATGAGATCTTGGACATCTTTGGTGACAGCGACTTGGTGCGCAACACCATTGAAAAAGATATTCACAAGAACCCAATGGACTCTCGTACGGATGAAGCTCTGAAAGAAATCTATGAGCGCCTTCGTCCAGGCGAGCCTAAGACGGCTGAAAGTTCTCGTTCTCTGCTTGTAGCTCGTTTCTTTGATCCACATCGCTATGACTTGGCAGCCGTTGGTCGTTACAAGATTAACAAGAAGCTCAACATCAAGAATCGTCTGCTCAATCAAACATTGGCAGAACATCTGGTAGATGCTGAAACAGGTGAAATTCTTGTTGAAGCTGGCACGGTTATGACTCGCAGTGTGATTGACAGCATTGCAGAGCAGTTGGACAATGGTTTGAACAAGATCATTTATATTCCAAACGACTCAGCTGTCTTGACAGAGCCTGTAGAATTGCAGAAGTTCAAGGTCGTCGCACCAAGCGATCCAGATCGTGTTGTGACGATCATTGGCAATGCGAACCCATCTGACAAGGTTCGGACTGTAACACCAGCTGATATCTTGGCTGAAATGAGCTATTTCCTTAACTTGGCAGAAGGTATCGGTCGTGTGGATGATATTGACCACTTGGGGAACCGTCGTATTCGTGCAGTTGGTGAGCTTTTGGCTAACCAAGTTCGTCTCGGACTTTCTCGGATGGAGCGTAATGTTCGTGAACGGATGTCTGTTCAGGATAATGAAGTACTGACTCCGCAGCAAATCATCAACATCCGTCCAGTGACTGCAGCCATTAAAGAATTCTTTGGTTCTTCTCAGTTGTCACAGTTCATGGACCAACACAATCCGCTATCCGAGCTTTCTCACAAGCGTCGTCTTTCTGCCTTGGGACCTGGTGGTTTGACACGTGACCGCGCTGGTTATGAAGTGCGGGACGTGCACTATACTCACTATGGTCGTATGTGTCCGATTGAAACGCCTGAAGGACCAAACATCGGTTTGATCAATAACTTGTCTTCTTACGGGCACCTTAACAAATATGGCTTTATTCAAACACCTTACCGTAAGGTAGACCGTGAAGCTGGTGTGGTAACTAACGAAATCGTTTGGCTGACAGCTGATGAGGAAGATGAATTTATCGTAGCGCAGGCAAACTCTAAGCTTAATGAAAAAGGTGGCTTTGCTGAGCCTATCGTTATGGGACGCCACCAAGGTAACAACCAAGAATTTCCTTCAGACCAAGTAGACTACATGGATGTATCACCTAAGCAGGTAGTTGCCGTGGCGACAGCATGTATTCCTTTCTTGGAAAACGACGACTCCAACCGTGCCCTCATGGGTGCCAACATGCAACGTCAGGCTGTGCCATTGATCGATCCAAAAGCGCCTTATGTTGGTACTGGTATGGAATACCAAGCTGCCCACGATTCTGGTGCAGCGGTTATTGCCCAGTATGATGGTAAGGTGACCTATGCGGATGCGGATAAGGTAGAAGTTCGTCGTGAAGATGGTTCGCTAGATGTTTACCATATCCAAAAATTCCGTCGTTCAAACTCAGGAACTGCTTACAATCAACGTACCCTTGTAAAAGTTGGCGATGTCGTTGAAAAAGGTGACTTTATCGCTGACGGACCTTCTATGGAAAATGGAGAAATGGCGCTGGGACAAAACCCAATCGTTGCCTACATGACATGGGAAGGTTACAACTTCGAGGATGCCGTGATCATGAGTGAGCGTCTGGTGAAAGACGATGTCTACACCTCTGTTCACCTCGAAGAATACGAATCAGAAACTCGCGATACAAAGCTTGGGCCTGAAGAAATCACTCGTGAAATTCCGAATGTTGGTGAAGATGCCCTTAAAGACCTTGACGAAATGGGTATTATCCGTATCGGTGCGGAAGTTAAGGAAGGCGACATCCTTGTAGGTAAAGTAACACCTAAGGGTGAGAAAGACCTTTCAGCTGAAGAACGTCTCTTGCACGCTATCTTTGGTGATAAGTCTCGTGAAGTACGTGACACTTCTCTTCGTGTACCACACGGTGCCGATGGTGTTGTTCGTGATGTCAAGATCTTTACCCGTGCTAACGGTGATGAGCTACAATCAGGTGTTAACATGTTGGTGCGTGTCTACATCGCTCAAAAACGTAAGATCAAGGTCGGAGATAAGATGGCCGGACGTCACGGAAACAAAGGGGTTGTATCCCGTATCGTTCCTGTGGAAGACATGCCATACTTGCCAGACGGAACCCCAGTTGATATCATGTTGAACCCACTTGGGGTGCCATCCCGTATGAATATCGGTCAGGTTATGGAACTCCACCTTGGTATGGCAGCTCGTAACTTGGGCATCCACATTGCGACACCGGTCTTTGACGGAGCAAGCTCAGAAGATCTCTGGTCTACAGTTCGTGAAGCTGGTATGGATAGCGATGCTAAGACAATTCTTTATGATGGACGTACTGGTGAGCCATTTGATAACCGCGTTTCTGTCGGTGTCATGTACATGATCAAGCTCCACCACATGGTTGACGATAAGCTCCATGCCCGCTCAGTTGGTCCATACTCAACTGTTACCCAACAGCCACTCGGAGGTAAAGCTCAGTTTGGTGGACAACGTTTCGGGGAAATGGAAGTTTGGGCCCTAGAGGCTTACGGTGCGTCAAATGTACTTCAAGAAATCTTGACTTACAAGTCTGACGATATCAACGGACGTTTGAAAGCTTATGAAGCGATTACTAAAGGGAAACCAATTCCAAAACCAGGTGTGCCAGAATCCTTCCGAGTTCTTGTGAAAGAATTGCAATCTCTTGGTCTTGACATGCGTGTCCTTGACGAAGATGACCAAGAAGTGGAACTTCGTGACTTGGATGAAGACATGGATGAAGATGTGATCCATGTGGACGATCTGGAAAAAGCACGTCAAAAACAGGCTCAAGAAGCTAAAGCAGCTTTTGATGCTGAAGGAAATGAAGAAAAATAATTCGTCGCTGATTAGATAAATAAGAAAGGTAAGAAATAGTGGTTGATGTAAATCGATTTAAAAGTATGCAAATCACCCTAGCTTCTCCAAGTAAGGTCCGTTCATGGTCTTACGGAGAAGTGAAGAAGCCTGAGACAATCAATTACCGGACCTTGAAGCCAGAACGTGAAGGCCTCTTTGACGAGGTGATCTTCGGGCCAACCAAGGATTGGGAGTGTGCCTGCGGTAAATACAAACGGATTCGTTACAAAGGGATTATTTGTGACCGCTGTGGTGTTGAAGTAACACGGACTAAGGTTCGTCGTGAGCGTATGGGGCACATCGAGCTTAAAGCACCGGTTTCTCACATTTGGTATTTCAAGGGAATCCCAAGCCGTATGGGCTTGACTCTGGATATGAGTCCGCGCGCCCTAGAAGAAGTCATTTATTTTGCGGCTTATGTGGTGATTGATCCTAAGGAAACACCACTGGAGCACAAGTCTATCATGACTGAGCGCGAGTATCGTGAGCGCCTCCGTGAATATGGTGCAGGTTCATTCGTTGCCAAGATGGGAGCAGAAGCGATCCAAGACTTGCTGAAACAAGTAGATTTGGAAACAGAAATTGCGGCTCTTAAAGAAGAATTGAAAACAGCTTCTGGTCAAAAACGAATCAAGGCTATTCGTCGTTTGGACGTTTTGGATGCCTTCTACCGCTCTGGCAATAAGCCAGAATGGATGATTCTCAACATCCTGCCGGTCATTCCGCCAGATCTACGTCCAATGCTTCAATTGGATGGTGGCCGCTTTGCCTCATCTGACTTGAACGACCTCTACCGCCGCGTTATCAACCGGAACAACCGTTTAGCTCGTTTGCTTGAGTTGAATGCACCAGGTATCATCGTTCAAAATGAGAAACGGATGTTGCAAGAAGCGGTGGATGCTTTGATTGACAATGGTCGTCGTGGTCGTCCGATCACAGGTCCAGGTAGCCGTCCACTTAAGTCTTTGAGTCACATGCTCAAAGGTAAACAAGGTCGTTTCCGTCAAAACTTGCTGGGTAAACGGGTTGACTTCTCAGGACGTTCCGTTATCGCTGTTGGTCCGACATTGAAGATGTATCAATGTGGTGTGCCACGTGAAATGGCGATCGAGCTCTTCAAACCGTTTGTTATGCGGGAAATTGTTGCCCGTGACTATGCACAGAATGTGAAAGCTGCTAAGCGCATGGTAGAGCGTGGCGATGAGCGCATCTGGGATGTCTTGGAAGATGTTATCAAAGAACACCCAGTGCTCCTTAACCGCGCACCGACCCTTCACCGTTTGGGGATCCAAGCCTTTGAGCCAGTTCTAATCGATGGTAAGGCTCTTCGCTTGCATCCGCTGGTCTGTGAAGCCTACAATGCCGACTTTGACGGTGACCAAATGGCCATCCACGTTCCATTGTCTGAAGAAGCACAGGCTGAAGCTCGTATCCTCATGCTGGCTGCTGAGCACATCTTGAATCCGAAAGACGGAAAACCAGTTGTAACACCGTCTCAGGATATGGTCTTGGGTAACTACTACCTGACTATGGAAGAAGCAGGTCGTGAAGGCGAAGGTATGGTCTTTAAAGACCGTGATGAAGCTGTGATGGCCTTGCGTAATGGCTATGTCCACTTGCACACTCGTGTGGGTATCGCGACAGATAGCCTCAACAAACCTTGGACAGAAGATCAAAAACACAAGATCCTCATGACCACAGTAGGTAAGATTCTCTTCAACGATATCATGCCAGAAGAGCTGCCTTACCTGCAAGAGCCAACGAATGCTAACTTGACAGAAGGTGTTCCAGCTAAATACTTCTTGGAGCCAGGTAAAGATATCAAGTCTGCCATTGAAGCCCTAGAGTTGAATATTCCGTTCAAGAAGAAAAATCTAGGAAATATCATCGCTGAAATCTTCAAACGCTTCCGTACGACAGAAACATCTGCCCTGCTGGACCGCTTGAAAGACTTAGGTTACCACCATTCTACTCTAGCTGGTTTGACAGTGGGTATTGCTGACATTCCAGTCGTAGAAGACAAGGCAGAGATCATTGAAGAATCTCACAAGCGTGTAGAACAAATCACCAAGCAATTCCGTCGTGGTATGATTACTGACGACGAACGCTACAATGCTGTTACAGCTGAATGGCGTGCTGCCCGTGAAAAACTGGAAAAACGCTTGGTTGCTAACCAAGATCCGAAGAACCCAATCGTTATGATGATGGACTCTGGAGCCCGTGGTAACATCTCGAACTTCTCACAGCTTGCCGGTATGCGTGGTCTGATGGCTGCTCCGAACGGACGTATCATGGAATTGCCAATTCTTTCAAACTTCCGCGAAGGTTTGTCTGTATTGGAAATGTTCTTCTCTACTCACGGTGCCCGTAAAGGTATGACCGATACGGCCCTCAAGACAGCCGATTCAGGTTACTTGACTCGTCGTCTAGTTGACGTGGCCCAAGACGTGATTATCCGTGAGGATGACTGTGGTACAGACCGCGGCTTGCTCATCACTTCTATTACAGAAGGCAAGGAAATGATCGAGTCTCTGGAAGAGCGTCTCAATGGTCGTTACACTAAGAAGACGGTTAAACATCCAGAAACTGGCGCAGTTATCATCGGTCCAAATGAATTGATCACCGAAGACAAGGCGCGTGAGATTGTCAATGCTGGTGTGGAAGAAGTGACAATCCGCTCCGTATTTACATGTAACACTCGTCACGGTGTCTGCCGTCACTGTTACGGTATCAACTTGGCGACTGGTGATGCGGTTGAAGTCGGTGAAGCAGTTGGTACAATCGCTGCCCAATCTATCGGGGAACCTGGTACACAGCTTACAATGCGTACCTTCCACACGGGTGGTGTTGCCTCTAATACCGATATCACTCAGGGTCTTCCTCGTGTCCAAGAAATCTTTGAAGCCCGTAATCCGAAAGGGGAAGCGGTCATCACTGAAGTCAAGGGTGAAGTTACTGCTATCGAAGAAGATGCATCTACTCGTACTAAGAAAGTCTTTGTCAAAGGTGCAACTGGCGAAGGCGAATACGTGGTGCCATTCACAGCTCGCATGAAGGTAGAAGTGGGCGACCAAGTTTCTCGTGGTGCTGCCTTGACTGAAGGTTCTATTCAGCCTAAGCACTTGCTGGCTGTCCGCGATGTCTTGTCTGTTGAAACTTACCTGCTTGCTGAGGTACAAAAAGTTTACCGTAGCCAAGGGGTAGAAATCGGCGATAAACACATTGAGGTAATGGTTCGTCAAATGATTCGTAAGGTGCGCGTCATGGACCCAGGTGATACAGATCTCCTCATGGGAACTCTCATGGATATCACTGACTTTACAGATGCTAACCGTGATGTGGTTATCTCAGGCGGAGTGCCTGCGACAGCTCGTCCAGTCCTCATGGGAATCACCAAAGCTTCCCTTGAAACTAACAGCTTCCTGTCTGCAGCTTCCTTCCAGGAAACAACTCGTGTCCTGACCGACGCTGCTATCCGTGGTAAGAAAGACCATCTGCTCGGACTCAAAGAAAATGTTATCATCGGTAAGATTATTCCAGCCGGTACTGGTATGGCTCGATACCGTAACTTGGAACCACAAGCAATCAATGAAGTTGAAATCATTGATGAAGTTGTGGAAACAGCAGAGACTGAAGAAGTTGAAACGAGCGTAGAATCATAAAAACTTGCTTGAGTTTACAATATAAAAGTCTATCAGGAAGAGAATCTTGTATTCTCTTCCTTTTTTGCTAGGTGCACTGCATTGGTGAAGGTATAATAAAAATTGAAATTTTAGCGCTCTATTTTGCTGCCAGATTGAATCAAAAGCTTAGGGAGGGAGCTTCCTAGTGAGCAGATGGCACATTTTTTGATTTTATATGGCTCTTAGCTGTACAGGAAGGGAAAAATTCGATATACTAAGTAAAAGGAGGAAGAAATGAAAATTTTTTTGCAAAAAGTAGAATATAGTTTACTGGCTTTGTTTTTAGCCGTACAGACTCAAGTTCCTTTTGTACTGATCCAGTTTTACAAAGGTCGAGATCAAAGTTTTTCAATGGGATACACCTTGCTTATCCTGATGATTTATTTTGTGATCATTTTTTATGCCCTGCGAATGGCTAAAAAAGAAGGCTTACTGACCCTTGATTTTAGTTTTTTTAATTTAAAATCAGTGATCTGGCTAGTATTATCCTATCTGATAACTTTCGGAGTTAGTATTTTTGCTGCGATTATTATGGTTCTAGAGGGCCAACTTTCAGGAACGACAGCCAATCAAACTGCTTTGCAAAACTTGTTTCAGAGTACGCCCGTTGTTTTGCTTATTGTGGGAGCTGTTTTTTCAGCGCCAATTTTGGAAGAGATTATTTTCCGTGGTTTGATTCCCCAAAAGCTGTTTCCAAAGCATGAGTTGATTGGTCTGATAGTTGGTTCTATCCTTTTTGGTTTTTTCCACGGTCCGACCAACATCGGTAGTTTTGTCCTTTATGCTGGTATGGGGGGTGTTCTAGCTTTGGTGGTTCACCAGACTAAGCGTTTGGAAATGGGAATTTTAGCCCATATGTTACGGAATGCCATTGCTATTTTGGTGATGATCATTTCACAAAGTTAACTAGATATCATTCATGGATGAAGAGGTCAGATTGACCTCTTTTTTGACATTTCAGGGATAAAAAGTGACTTTTGAGGACATGGAGCTAGCAAAGCGAATCTTTTGTTCTATAATGAGAATTGTATCTTAGCTTTAAGGAGTAAAAAATGAGGCTCACATTTCAAAAATCTATCCAAATCTTATTAGTAGCTATGCTAATGCAATCGGTCTTGCTGCTTTTGGTTCATCCGATGACCAATCATTTCGTGTTATCGAGGCCTAACTTGCTTTTTATCTCTCTGTTTTTGTTCATTCTTTTAGGGTATGCCTCTTATTTTTCTCGTGAGTGGCGGGATTTTAAGATAGAGCTACGGGCTTCCAAGCGGTTTCAGCACTTACGTTGCCTTTATTTTTTAATGATTGCAAGCAACGCAGCGAGTCTTGTTCTCCTTTGTGGGCAGTCGGGTTCGGATCTAACATCTTTGCAGCAGCTTATCTCAAACAGTTTTTCCGCCTCCTCCTTGCTATTGCTTGGCATGGATTTATTTGGAATGTCATCACAGGCTAAGCAAAACAGGCAGATGAAATACAGAAAGAGTTGGTGTATTGCCTTGGGAATTGCTCTCTTTGCTTTCCTGAGAAATCCCGGAGAATCATCTTGTTTTCTAATTTATCTAAGTTTAGGCATGGCTTTTGTCCAGCTCTTAAAAGCCTGGGTTAGCTCTCTAGAATTATCCTTACTGGCTCATCTTCTTCGGAATTTACTTCTGATCCTCCTTTTGCCCTTCTGTATGTAAAAAGTGTTGTCTTAAATAGTGGAATTGTGGTAAAATGGTAAATGAAACAAGGGGCAGATGAGGTCTTCTTGTGAAGTCGAGTGCAGTTCATAGGACTGGATGCTGCATCTGCTGTTGGCTTTGCGGTACACTAGATGGGTGTGCCTTTTTTGTTGAAAGGCAGTAGTAGCAAGGGGAAAGGAAATACGATGAATCTAAGACAACTTGCTCCAGAGGACAAGACGGCCCTTTGTGGGATCCTTAATGTTACCCCAGATTCCTTTTCGGATGGGGGCAAATATAATACGGTGGAAAAGGCTCTGGAGCAGGCACACAAGATGATAGCTCAGGGAGCTCATTTGGTAGACATCGGTGGCGAGTCGACTCGTCCAGGCAGCCATTTTGTGGATATTGATATTGAGGCAGAGATAGGTCGTGTGGTGCCAGTCATTGAGGCTCTTCGTCGGGAGACTGATATCCTCATTTCTGTAGATACTTGGAAGGCACCAGTTGCAGAAGCAGCTTTGGCCGCTGGAGCCAATATCCTCAATGACATCACGGGACTCTTGGGTGATGAGAGAATGGCAGTTGTGGCTGCCAAGGCTGGAGCGCCAGTTATCGCCATGTTCAATCCAGTCATGGCTCGGCCCCAACATGCTAGCTCGAAAATCTTTCCGACTTTTGGCTTTGAGGCCGCTTTTACGGAGTCAGAATTAGCGGATTTCGAACAGCTGGGTATTCAGGCACTCATGTGGGCATTTTTTGAAAAGACACTGGCAAGAGCTGAGGAAGCTGGGATGGAGCGGGAGCAAATCATGCTAGATCCAGGGATTGGTTTTGGCTTGACCAAACGGGAAAATCTCTTGCTCTTACAGGAGTTGGATAGCATTCATCAGGCTGGCTTTCCTATTTTTCTGGGTGTCTCTCGTAAGCGCTTTTTGGTCAATATCTTGGAGGAAAATGGTTTTGAGACTGACCCAGAGACGGCAACTGGTTTTCAAAACAGAGACCTGGCTTCAGCTCATTTGACCAGCATTGCAGCTAGTCAAGGTGTTGAGGCTGTCCGAGTGCATGATGTGGGAGTTCACCGGATGGCAGCAGAGATTGGCGATGCTATTCGACTGGCTCAGAAAATGGAAGATCTAAATTTACGGCAGTATAAGTGACTATGATAAAAGAAGAATTGCCAGATTTAAGCTGGCTGGAAGCCTATCGGACGGATAGTCCTAATTTTGGCTTGGAGCGGATGGAGCGGATGCTGGCGCTGCGGGGAAATCCTCATTTGCAGCTGTCAGTGATTCATATAGGGGGGACCAACGGGAAGGGCTCAACCATTGCCCACCTGCGTCAACTCTTGGAAATGCAAGGCCTGCGTGTAGGGACCTTTACTTCCCCCTATCTGATCAGTTACAATGAACAAATCGCCATCAATGGTCGGTCTATTCCCAATCAAGATTTGTCGCGCCTGCTAGAGACTTATCGAGCTCTCTTTGAAGAGCAAGAGAATGATGAGGTTTTGCAGGGAGTGACTGAGTTTGAAATCATGACGGCTTTGGCCTATGATTATTTGGCTCAGGAGCGGGTCGATGTGGCCATTATGGAGGTTGGCATGGGCGGCCTCTTAGACAGTACCAATGTCTGCCGACCTGATCTGACAGCCATTACGACTATTGGCTTAGATCATGTGGCTCTGCTGGGGCATTCCCTGGCAGCGATTGCCGAGCAGAAGGCTGGGATTGTCAAGCCAAATGTGCCCTTGGTGACTGGATGGATTGAGCCAGAAGCTCTAGCGGTCATCGAGGACAAGGCTCATCAAAAGCAAGCGCCTCACTATGTTTATGGGCAGTCTTATCAAGTTCAGAGCTTGGGCGGGACTGACTCAGGAGAACATTTTAGCTTTTCCAATGCCTATCGGGAGGCGGAGCCTTACCTGACGCTTCTGTTGGGGCAGCATCAGGTAGATAATGCTGGTTTAGCGATTCAGCTCTGTGACCTCTATTGTCAGAGCAAACAGCTACCGCTGTTAACAAAAGAGCAAGTTGGCGCAGCTTTATTGGCGACAAGCTGGCCTGGGCGGATGGAGCAGATTTCGCACCAGCCTCGTATTTTGCTTGATGGCGCCCACAATCCACATGCCATGGAGAGGTTGACGAGGACCTTGAGCCAGCATTATCCAAACTTGGATAAGAAAATCCTTTTCAGCTGTATCCAGACCAAGTCTCTGGAGGAAATGGTGGGTCAGCTTAAGCAGGTGCCTAAGAGTCAGCTAATTTTGACCAGTTTTGCGGATCTACGGAGCTTTTCCAAAGAAAAAATGGAGTCGCTGGCCTGTGAGCAAGGCTTGGACTATGCTGATTGGCAGGGATTTTTAGAGGCTTATTTGAGAGCTGAGCATAGGGATGATGAGCTCTTGCTGATTACGGGCTCCCTTTATTTCCTGGCTCAGGTCAGGGCCTATATCATTGACAAAGAAAAAGAATCTAGGAGTGAATATGGACACGAAGAAAATTGAAGCAGCTGTTGCCCAGATTATTGAGGCGGTTGGAGAAGACGGAAACCGCGAAGGTTTGCAGGAGACGCCGCAGCGCATTGCTAAAATGTACCAGGAAATCTTTGCTGGGCTAGGTGAGACGGCTGAGGAGCATCTGGCCAAGTCTTTTGAAATCATTGACAATAATATGGTAGTGGAGAAGGATATTTTCTTTCATTCCATGTGTGAGCACCACTTTCTGCCATTTTACGGGAAGGTTCACATCGCCTATGTGCCTAATGGTCGGGTAGCAGGCCTGTCCAAGCTGGCCCGAACAGTAGAGGTCTATGCCAAGAAACCGCAGATTCAAGAGCGATTGACCGTAGAGATTGCTGAGGCCTTGATGGACTATCTGGGTGCTCAAGGTGCCCTGGTCTGGGTGGAAGCTGAGCATATGTGTATGAATATGCGCGGAGTCAGAAAGCCTGGCACTGCAACGGTTACTACAGCGGCGCGCGGCGTTTTAGCGACGGACAAGGACCTGAAAAATGAAGCTTACAAACTGATGGGGCATTGATTTTATCAGTGGTGGAGCAAGTCAGGAAGGGCTAGATAGTTTTATCAAGGATGAATGCAGAAACTTGAATCAGAAAGGATAAGAAAATGGATCAGCTGCGCATTAAGGATTTGGAAGTGTATGCCTATCACGGTCTGTTTGGAGCAGAGAAGGAATTGGGCCAGCGTTTTGTGCTGGATCTGATTTTGGACTATGATATGACTCGGGCTGCTAAAACAGGCGACCTGACAGCTTCTATCCACTATGGAGAATTAGCTCAGGATTTGACCCACTGGTGTCAGGAAAGCAAGGAAGACTTGATTGAGACGCTGGCTTACAAGCTGATTGATCGGATTTTTCTGACTCACCCTTTAGTACAGAAGGTCAGCTTGGAGGTCAAAAAGCCTTGGGCACCGGTTCCGCTGCCTTTAGAGACCTGCTCAGTCAAGCTAGTGCGCCAAAAGCGGAAAGCCTTTATCGCTCTGGGCAGCAATCAAGGCAGCCCAGCTGCCAATCTGGATGCAGCTCTGGAAAAAATGGCAGAGCAAAATATAAGAATTTTGCAGGCATCAAGCCGCATTGAGACAGAGCCTTGGGGTGGCGTTGAGCAGGATCCGTTTCTCAATCAAGTTGTTGAAGTTGAAACCTGGCTCAATCCTGAGGAATTAATGCAGACGCTCTTAGCTATCGAAGCGGATTTAGGGCGCGTGCGGGAGATCAAATGGGGACCTCGTGTGATTGATCTGGATATCCTTTACATAGGACAAGAAGAGTTATATAGTCCAGATTTGATTGTTCCTCATCCTTATGTGGCTGAGCGAGCTTTTGTCCTGCAATCTCTGGTGGAAATCGCGCCACACTTTGTCGATCCCGTGCAGAAAAAAAGCATCCGCCAGCTCTGGGATGAGGTTGAAAAATGAGAAAAGAAACTTGTCGCAAGGCAAGTTTTTTTATTGTCTGAACTTTCTCTGAACTTGCCCCTGTATACTAAAGAAAAAACAAAAGGAGTTCAGTATGGAACATATAGTGAAAATAGAAGGAGTCTGCAAGAAGCATGGCAGCAAGCAGATTTTAGAAGATATTTCTTTTACAGCTAGAAGCAGTCGGATTACAGCTTTTCTGGGCCCAAATGGTGCAGGGAAAAGTTCGACCTTGAGGATTCTCTTGGGGTTAGATCGGGCGACAGCAGGAACTGCGACTTTTGATGGGCAAACCTATCAGTCAATGACCTACCCGCTCAGAACAGTAGGTGCAGCCTTTGACGGCATTGGCGGTCTGCCAAATCGAAAGGTCTATGACCACCTGCGGATTATTGCGGCGAGCAATGCTATTCCCAAGTCTCGGATCGATGAGGTTTTAGAGATGACTGGAATCGTTCATAAGAGGAAGGACCTCTTATCAAGCCTGTCTCTGGGGGAAGGTCAGCGGCTGGGTTTGGCAGCAGCTTTGCTGGGTGATCCTCAGTTTCTTATATTAGACGAGCCGACCAATGGACTAGATCCAAGCGGGATTAAGTGGTTTAGAAAGTTCATCCGTCAGCAGGCTGATTTAGGGAAAACGGTACTTCTATCTTCTCATATCCTATCAGAGGTGCAAATGGTGACAGATGATGTCGTCTTGATTCATCATGGGCGAATTATTGAGCAGGGACGATTGGAAGAGGTGCTGCAAGATTCAGACAGTCTAGAAGATCTCTTCTTTGATTTGACAGAGGAGGTTTAAGATGAAAGAAACGATGTCCTTATTGCATTCAGAATGGTTGAAAATCAGTTCAACCAAGGCTTTCAAAGTGAGTATGGCCTTTATGCTGCTCTTGGTGCCTGCCGTATCTTGGCTGGAGGGGCGACAGTATTTATCTATTGGCTTGGATGCCACACCTGAGACGGTTCCCGGCCTGGCAGAAGCCATTGACCCGTTGGAATATCTAGGCCTCAATGGGGCTTCTATGGCGGGTATGGTTTTGGTCATTTTAGCTGGAATTTTGGGAGCTATGGAATTTCAGTCTCATAGCTTGAGAACCAGCCTCTTGTCCTGTAATAACCGCCTGAAGTTGCTTGTGGAGAAACTCATGACCTTTGCTTGCTTTTCTCTTGCCAGTAGCTTTTTATCAATTTACTTTAGTTATATGGTCATGCATCTTGCTTTAGGAAAGGAAGGGCTTGATCCGATTCTGCTCAATCAGGCAGCTTGGAGTCTGATTTTGTGGAAAACCTTATCTCTAACCCTATTGGGAATCCTTTCATTTTTGTTAGGTTTATTGGCTCGGACCATGCTAGTTCCTCTGCTTTTTCTCGTGCCACAGATCTATAATCTGGGAAACTATCTGGCAGTTCACACGAGTTGGGGAGCTTATCTACCACAGCCAGCAGGAGAGTTGTTTACTGCAACGCCAACTTCCCAATATGCCAACAATCCCTTGCAAGGACTATTGATACTTGGTGCATGGTTACTAGTCATCGGCGGCATGACCTCTCTGCGCTTTTTGAAGACGGATTTAGGAGGGCGATACTGATGATAAAAGCTCTACTTAGAAGCGAATGGATTAAGTTCCGTTCTTACTATCTCGCTCTTGGTGCAGCCTTGGTGGCTCTGGTAATCGTTCCATTTTTTCTGATGAATCTTGACTACAGTCAAACAGCAGTTGGCCAGACAAAGGCTCTGAGTGAGGCTTTGCATGCCCTCTATCTGGCACAGCCTGTCATCGTTATCTTTACTTCCCTCTATTTTGCCCAGGAGTTTGTCAAGTCTGGGATGCGAACGAATTTTCTAACTGTATCAAATAGAAAGGCTTGGTTGGCTGGGAAAATCCTTTTTCTGTTCTTGCTGCTCTTGGTTCTCTATAGTGTCATTATAAGTAGCTGTTTCTTTGTTATGCTGGCTCGATTTGACCTAGACTTTAGCTGGTCCTTGCTGGGGAAATTCCTCTATTACAGCTCTTTTGGTCTTCTCAGTAATCTTTTTCTGGCTTTTTTAGCAGCTGGACTCGCTTTGCTCTTTCAATCTTGGGTTGTACCGGTATCGATACTCTTTCCTCTCTTGATTGGTCTCAGTCGTTTATTGGCAACTTTCATCAAGGAAGCAAAATACCTGCCCGATCTGGCTACCTTAAATCTTTTTGAGTATGAAGGGCTTCAGCATTCACTAGACCTATCAGGGCTGGGGATACAGCTGTTATGGTTAGCTTTGGTTTGGAGCTCTGCTATATTCTTAACCTTGAAACGAGATGTTCGCTAGAGGTATGCTATAATGGAAATCATGAGACAGTATCGTATTTTGGTAGTTGATGACGACCGGAGCATTTTGAAGCTGGTGAAAAACGTCCTAGAGCTCGATGCTTATGATGTGACGACGCTTGATCGGATAGAGGAGCTAGAGCTGACGCATTTTGTCGGATATGACTTGATTCTGCTGGATGTGATGATGGAGCCTGTTAATGGTTTTGAGCTGTGTTCCTACATTCGTCCTCATCTTTCGTGTCCCATCATCTTTTTGACGGCTAAGGAGTTAGAGGTGGACAAGGTGGAAGGGCTCTTTCGCGGAGCAGATGACTATATTGTCAAGCCTTTTGGGACCAAAGAATTGCTGGCGCGTGTTAGAGCTCATCTTCGGCGGGAGGAAAGGCGTGAGGAGCGCTATTCTGAAATTGCTTCTTGTCAATTTTATCCAGAGCGCTATGAAGTTGCCTGTTTTGGTAAAGTCTTGAAATTTTCAGAGCGAGAGTTTAAGTTGCTGCATTTACTAGCTAGCAATCCCAAGCAGACCTTCTCAGCTGAACGCCTGCATACCTTACTCTACCCAGAAAGCTCAGAAACACAGCTTCGCTCCATCTCAGAATACGTATATCAGATTCGTCAAAAATGCAAACAAGAAGGGCTGCAAGCAATCGCAACAGTGAGAGGAGTAGGCTATAGATGGCAATTAGAACCCGAAATTTCAAAAGCCTAGTCTGGACAACCAGTTTAAAAATCGTCTTTTTTCATGTTTTGATTTTTGTGCTTATAGGCTATGAATTTACACAAGGCAGCGATTATGCCCTTTTCACCTTGTTCTTTTGGGCAGGGAGCTTGCTGCTGATTACTTTTTATCATATTTTGAAATTGCTCCGAAAAATCGACAGGGAAATAAAAATGCTAACGAGCGAGAAGCTTTTAGAAGAAAATCAAAGCCAGCTTTTTCGGATTGAGGAAATGCTAGAAGTCTATAGCGATTTACGGAGCAGCCACCAAGAAAATGCTCGTCTTCTAGAAAGAGAGCAGCAGCATAATCAGGAGTTGATTTTACAGTTATCAGCGACATCGCACGATTTGAAGACGCCCCTAACTGTGATTAAGGGGAATGCTGAGCTCTTGGAGTTGGCGCAGTTGGACCAGCCACAGGCAGACTATGCTGCTGAGATTTTGCAGGCTAGTCACAAGATGGAAGAGTATTGTGGATCTTTGATTGATTATGCTAAGACTTTTCAGATTGATGCTAATCAGTTCAGTCAGCTTTCCTTAGGTGACTTTTTGGCTGATCTCCAGGACGACTGGGCACTGTTCAGCAAACAGGAAAGCTATCGTTTTTATCTCCAAGAAGATTGTGAGCTTAATCTGATTTTGTCGATTCATTTGGACTATCTCAAGCGAGCTTTGCTCAATATTTTACTAAATGCGCTTGAACATGCTGACCAAGACCAAAAAGAAGTCAAGCTGACGGTATCAGTGCAGCAGGACCAGTTGGTTTTTGTTATCTGGAACAATGGCCCTGCATTTTCAGAGGAGATGCTGCTGGGAGCGGAACAGCTCTTTTACCAGAGTGACCAAAGCCGCAATTCAGCTAATCCCCATCATGGTATTGGCTTAGCCTTTTCTAAGCAGGTCGCTCTCTTGCATGGTGGTCGTCTGACCCTGCTCAATCCAGACCAAGGAGGAGCTTGTGTCGAGTTGACTGTGGCTTTAAAAAGCAAATAACAAAGGAAATCAAGCAAGATGATAAAAGAGAGTGGGACAGAAATCGGTAATTCGTTAGAATTCGATTTCGTCGTCCCACCTCCGCACAGTTGAGTAGGGCTGTAAAAGCTGATGAAATCAGCGTAGTAGAGCCCGCTCAACCACTGCGTCTTGCTCGACGATCCAAAGATAATTGAGAGGCTAGGACTTTTGTCCCAGCCTCTTTTTTGCCGCTTTCTTCTTGACAAAATATGTAAAGGAGACTATACTATATTTGAAAAGTAAAGCTTGTTTTACCTTATGGAAAGGAGGCAGCCTTGGAAAATCGAATTCAAGAATTACGAAAAAGAAAAAAGCTCAGCCAGGAGGAGCTGGCTGAGAAGCTAGAAGTTACGAGACAAACGATTATTTCTTTGGAAAAAGGCCGCTATAATGCCTCGTTGCTTTTGGCTCATAAAATTGCATCCTTTTTCAATTTAAGGATTGAAGAAGTGTTTCTCTTTGAGGAGGATGAATCATGAAATGGACTTATTTGTCTAAATGGATATTGGCTATTTTGGTGGTTGTTGGCTTATCTTATCTCCATTTGCAAGCCAATTTTATACCTAAGGAAATCCTGCCTTTTGTGGGAATGTTCCTGATTGTGGTGATGTTGAAAACTTTTCAAGCGTATGAAAAATAGGGGGCTGACATGGAAATAGTAACTAAACAAGAATTTCGGAAAAAACTTCAAAGGAAGGTTATCATAGGCCGCATCCTAATCCTAGTCCTCTGGCTGGGGTTGGGATGGAGCTACATTCATTCTCTGGATGATTTACAGGAAGGCATTATGGTTGGTCTGCTTCTGGGGCTTTCCTTGATGGTTCTACGTTATAACCTTGCCTTGAAACGGGAGGAAGCTTTTAATAGGCTCTACATTCAGGTGACGGATGAGCGTAATCGGATGATTGACGAAAAGACTCGCACTCTGCTCTTTGATATCCTTTTGCTGTTGGCAGCAGGACTGAGCCTTCTGTCTATGGTTTTTCCAATCATCTTAAGTCTCAATCAGTTTCTGACCTTGACCATTATTCTGGTCTTGGGACTTTACTATCTCTTGCGTTTTCTCCTGTCCAAGCGCTATTAACAAAAAAAGCTGGCAGAGCCAGCTTTCTCAACAAGCTTTTAACAGAGCTTGTTTTTATTTTCTATAAAGTCGATCATACTGATGAACAGGATCCATGGTTACATGGATGCCGAGTTTGCGCAGGACATTTTTGTCTTCATCTGTCAGCATTACGGTTGAATGAGCTTCGCTGCCCTTGAGATTTCCAAGCTCTTGCATGGCCTGTGCAGCGTCTTGATTTTCCATGGCTGTGATTGCCAGAGCCATTAGGATTTCATTTGAGTGGAGGCGCGGATTGCGGCTGCCCAAATGATTGATTTTCAGACCTTGGATTGGTTTGACATACTCAGGCTCGATCAGCTTGGTCTCTTTGGCAATATTGGCTAATTTTTTAATGGCATTAATCAAGACAGCAGCCGTAGGACCAAAGAGCTCAGAGGTCTTACCGGTTACTATTTCGCCATTTGGCAATTCCAAAGCAAGAGCTGGCTCACCAGTGCTTTCAGCCTTGGCACGCGCAGCAACGGTTACTTTACGATCCAGCGGTGTGATGCCCAAGTCATTCATCAAGAGTTCGATTTTCTTGATAGCAGATTCAGAAACGCGCTCCGCCTTGAAGTCTAGAATTGTCTGGTAGTAGCGGCGGATGATTTCCTGTTGGGAAGCCTCGATAGCCGCATCATTATCTACAATGGCAAATCCGACCATGTTGACGCCCATGTCTGTTGGAGAAGCATAAGGTGATTTTCCAAGGATGCGCTCCAGCATACGCTTGAGGACTGGGAAAATTTCGATATCACGGTTGTAGTTGACAGTGGTTTCGCCGTAGGTTTGCAGGTGGAAAGGGTCAATCATGTTGACATCGTCCAGGTCTGCCGTCGCTGCCTCGTAAGCTAGATTGACCGGATGGTGCAGGGGCAGATTCCAAACTGGGAAGGTCTCAAACTTGGCATAGCCTGATTTGATGCCATTGATTTGGTCGTGGTACATATTGGACAAGCAAGTAGCTAATTTACCAGAACCAGGACCAGGCGCAGTCACTACGACCAGATTTCGACTGGTCTTAATATAGTCGTTTTTCCCCATTCCCTCAGGTGAGATAATATGATCCATGTCGGTCGGATAGCCCTTGATTGGATAGTGGATATAGGAGTCAATTCCATTCTTTTCTAGCTGAGCGCGGAAGAGATCAGCTGCTGGCTGGCCGGAATACTGAGTGATGACCACTGAGCCCACATAAATATCCAGCTCATTAAAGGTATCGATTAGGCGCAGCACTTCTTGGTCATAGGAAATACCCAAGTCCCCACGTGCTTTAGAGTGTTCGATGTTATTGGCATTGATAGCAATGACAATTTCCACTTGGTCCTTGAGCTCTTTGAGCAGTCTAATTTTATTGTCCGGCTCATAACCTGGTAGGACGCGGGCAGCATGGAAGTCTTCCAGCATTTTACCGCCGAATTCCATGTACAATTTGCCCTCAAATTGATTAATGCGCTCCAAGATATGGTCGCGCTGCAGGTTTAAGTATTTTTCTGAATCAAAAGCAATTTTTTTCATGTATAGTTTCACCTCTGCTAAGCATTATAACAAAATTTTCTTCAAATTGGAAAATTAAAAGAGATTATATTAGATAAAATAGATAGCAGCCCGAATGAAGAACGGGCTGCTTCTCGAAATTAGTAGTTGGTAATCGTGTCCACGGTTGAGCGATCCAGTTTTTTGACCAGCGCTTGCAGGAAGGCTTGGGCTTGTAGGAAGTCGTCCATGGCATAGAGAGTTTGATGGGAATGAATGTAGCGGGCACAGACACCAATGGTGGTAGATGGTACGCCGCCGCTTTGGAGGTGGGCGGCACCAGCATCCGTTCCGCCCTTGCCGCAGTAATATTGATACTTGATGCCAGCTTCTTCTGCGGTTGTCAGGAGGAAGTCCTTCATAGCTGGCAGCATGAGATGACCGGGATCAAAGAAACGAATAAGCGTTCCGTCGCCGATGGCTCCTTGACCGCCATAGATGTCACCTGCTGGGGAGCAGTCCACAGCTAGAAAGACCTCAGGAGCAAATTTTGTCGTTGAAGCATGGGCACCACGCAGGCCAACTTCTTCTTGAACATTGGCGCCGACATAGAGTTGGCTGCCTAGTTTTTGACCAGACAAGGCTTGAGCCAATTCGCTGACCATAAGGACGCCGTAGCGGTTGTCCCAGGCTTTAGAGATGACATTTTTACCGTTAGCTGTGAGAATGGCAGAGCTGTCTGGCACGATCGTGTCTCCTGGACGGATGCCGTAGCTTTCAGCTTCTGCCTTATCTGCAAAGCCCCCGTCAAAGACAATGTCCGCAACCTGTGGCATAACTGGTCCGCCAGAACCGCGTGTCAGATGAGGAGGGACAGAGCCTGAGATGACAGGGATTTCTCGCCCTTCGCGGGTAAAGAGTTTGAAGCGTTGGCTGCTCACGACTAGCGGATTCCAGCCACCGATTTCTACTACACGGAAAGTCCCGTCGGGCTTGATCTCGCTGACCATGAAGCCAACCTCGTCCATGTGAGCCGCAACCAGAACGCGGGGAGCATTTTCAGCTTGGGAATGCCGAACCCCGAAGATGCCGCCTAGACCGTCGGTAACGACTTCATCGACGTGAGGAGTGATTTTTTCTCGCAGATAGCTGCGGACGGGTGCCTCGTGACCGGAGATTGCTGAGAGCTCGGTCACTTCCTTGATTTTTGAAAATAAATCAGACATAAGTTTACCTTCTTTCTGATTCTATTTTATCACTTTTTTAGAGGGAAGAACAGGATGAACTAAAAGAAGCTGAGAAATCTGTAATATTGTTTGTCGCCTCTGCGCTTTTGTGTTAAAATATTCTACATGAAAGCTAAAAAAATCATTTTAACGACAACCGCTCTTTTGGGAGTGGGAGCCGTGGCCTTTGGAGCTGCCAAAGTCGTACAGGAACAGAAAAGACTGCGCAGTAGAGAAGAGATTGTTCGGGTCGTGCGGGAATTTTTTGCCAGCCGAGGACCGATTGCAACAGTCTATGTGGAACTTTATGAATCAAGCGACAGCCGCACTGTTGGAGGAGTTGTCCTAGAAGATGACCGTCATTTCACCTTCGTATATGAGAATGGTCAGCTGACCTATGAGGAAGAGTGATGATTCGGCCGCAAAGTATGGAGGAGCTAGCTTCTTATGTGGATCATAAGGGGAAGACTGTCTTCTTTTTCACAGCAGATTGGTGCGGAGATTGTCGTTTCATCAAGCCTTTTCTGCCAGAGATAGAAGCGGAGAATCCTGACTTCACCTTTGTCGAGGTGGATCGGGATCGGTATATGGCTGTGGCCCAAAAATGGGACTTTTACGGGATTCCTAGTCTGATTGTCGTGGAAGATGGCCGAGAGATTGGTCGCTATGTCAATCGCGACCGCAAGACCAAGAGTCAAATCAATGATTTTTTAGCGAGTTTATAAGAAGTTTTAAAAGTATTTTTGGAGGAAGAAATGATTTTCACATATAACAAAGAGCATGTCGGAGATGTTCTGATGGTCATCGCTGCTGATAATCAGGGAGCTAAGTTGGCTGCTGAGCGCAAGGGAAATGTTGCGCGTGTTTACCGCGAAGATAATGGACTGACAGTGGCATGGAACATTTTTGAACTGTCAGACCTTTTTGAAATTGCAGAGCGCGGACAAGTTCAGCTGACGGATGAGCAGGTTGCGACTCTCAATCAAGAATTGACCAAAGAAGGCTTCCAAGCGGAGCTGGTTAACGACCGTGATCCTAAGTTTGTTGTGGGGGAAATCCTTGAGATGGTGGCCCATCCTGACAGTGACCACCTCAATATTTGTCAAGTGCAGGTGGCAGCTGATCGGACGGTTCAAATCGTGGCTGGAGCTCCGAATGCTCGTGTTGGTCTCAAGACGATCGTGGCTTTGCCTGGTGCTATGATGCCGAAGGGCAATCTCATCTTTCCAGGAGAACTCCGTGGCGAAAAGAGTTTTGGTATGATGTGCAGCCCACGGGAACTCCAGTTGCCAAATGCGCCGCAGAAACGTGGTATCATTGAATTGGCGGATAGTGAAACGGTCGGAACGGCCTTTGATCCAGCTAAACACTGGACTGCCTAGGAAATTGTCAGTATTTGATAGACCAGATAGAGGGGGATAAGATGGCAAAAAATGTAGTGATTACAGGAGCGACATCTGGAATCGGTGAAGCCATTGCGCGAGCTTATCTGGAGCAGGGGGAGAATGTCGTTCTAACAGGGCGACGGACAGACAGACTGGAAGCCCTCAAATCAGAGTTTGCAGTAACCTATCCAAATCAAACAGTTTGGACTTTTCCACTGGATGTCACGGATATGGCTATGGTCAAGACTGTCTGCTCCGATATTTTGGAAACGATAAGGCAGATTGATATTTTGGTCAATAACGCTGGACTAGCTCTTGGCTTGGCTCCCTATCAAGACTATGAAGAATTGGATATGCTGACCATGTTGGATACCAATGTCAAAGGTTTGATGGCAGTCACTCGCTGTTTCTTGCCTTCTATGGTAGCAGCCAATCAAGGTCATATTATCAACATGGGATCAACCGCAGGAATCTATGCCTATGCAGGTGCAGCTGTCTATTCAGCCACCAAGGCAGCAGTTAAGACTTTTTCAGATGGACTGCGAATTGATACCATCGCAACGGACATCAAGGTGACAACTATTCAGCCTGGAATTGTCGAAACAGATTTTTCTAGAGTACGTTTCCACGGTGATAAAGAGATGGCGGCGACGGTCTATCAGGGAATTGAGGCCTTGCAAGCTCAGGATATCGCAGACACGGTTGTTTATGTGACCAGTCAGCCCCGTCGTGTTCAGATTACAGATATGACCATTATGGCCAATCAACAGGCGACAGGTTTCATGGTTCATAAAAAGTAAAAAATTTCTGAGAAAAGTTACAAATTTTTGTAACTTTTTTTTGATTCCCTGCGAATAGATAAGTAGGAGGAAGAAAATATGTATAATAAAGTCATCATCATTGGCCGGTTGACGGCTACACCAGAGCTACACAAGACAGCAAATGACAAGTCGGTCGCGCGTGCGACAGTGGCGGTGAATCGCCGGTATAAGAGCCAAAATGGAGAGCGTGAAGCGGATTTTATTAACCTTGTTGTCTGGGGGCGCTTGGCTGAAACCTTGGCAAGTTACGCTAGCAAGGGGAGTTTGATTTCTCTGGATGGAGAATTGCGGAGTCGCCGCTATGAAAAGGATGGAACCACTCATTATGTGACAGAAGTTCTTTGCAGTGGTTTTCAGCTTTTAGAAAGCCGAGCTCAGAGAGCACTCCGTGAAAATAATACTGGAGCAGACCTAGCAGATTTGGTGCTGGAAGAGGAGGAACTCCCTTTTTAAAAGTGATTTTTCTGGTCTCGAGTGTTCATGATAAAAGAGAAGAAAGTTAGGAAAGTGTTCCTAACTTTTTTGGTTAAAGGGTAGGTGGAGAAATGAGCAACGGAAGTAGCATCAAGCTTTACAAAATTGTCAGGAAAAAGTGCTTTTATAAAGGAATTTTTATTGTTTTCCTATCTTAAATTTGGTATAATAAAGGCGAATCCGGAGGCAGGCTAGAAAGGAAAAAATCGGAAACGAAACAGCCGCTGATGGTCGCTTTGCACATTGCAGTTTGAAATAAGGAGAGGAGGTTTATCATGTCTTTGTCTACCTTATTTGAAGTATCAATAGCTATTTTGGGTGTGGCCTCTGCTGGTTACCTCATCTATGCCTATTATGAGTTTCTAAAAGATATAGCTCATATGGAGAAAGTACATCATTTTCATCACGGAGGTTGAGACAAAAGTGTCTCGGCCTCGCTTTTTATTAGAAAGAGATCCTTGAGGTTGCAGCTGCTTGCTCAATAGCCATCAATTGTTGTGCAGTTTTGCAGGGCTGGGACTGTTTATCGCTCTAGGAAAGTTTTTTAAGTCTTGGCTCAGAAACGAGGGAGCCAAGCTGGATGTTTGAAACTTTGGTGCTATCCTAGAGCCTTCCTGATATTCTAGTCCTCTTGGTTTTCATATTGATTTAAAAATGTTAAAATAGTAGGCAAGAAAGCGGAGAGAATGCATGCCAAAAGAAGAAAATTTAACGGGGAATCAGGTTGTAGCCCTAACAAAAAAATATTTAGCTGCAGAGGATGTGGCTTTTGTTCAAAAAGCGTTGATCTATGCGATGGAATGCCATAGCGGGCAAACTCGTAAGTCGGGAGAGCCCTATATTGTCCATCCGATTCAGGTGGCGGGAATTTTAGCTAAGCTCAAGCTGGATGCTGTTTCAGTAGCCTGTGGTTTTTTGCATGATGTCGTAGAGGATACGGCGGCGACCTTGGACGATCTGGAGCGGGAATTCGGCCATGATGTGCGCGTGATTGTGGATGGTGTGACCAAGCTTGGGAAAGTCAAATACAAGTCTCACGAAGAACAGTTGGCGGAAAATCATCGCAAGATGCTCATGGCCATGTCAGAAGACCTTCGAGTGAT
This sequence comes from Streptococcus sp. SC1, assembly GCF_030272855.1. Taxonomy (NCBI): domain Bacteria; kingdom Bacillati; phylum Bacillota; class Bacilli; order Lactobacillales; family Streptococcaceae; genus Streptococcus; species Streptococcus sp. SC1. The sequence continues at coordinate 41,183 of NZ_JAQCMU010000005.1, forward strand.
CTTGGTCAAGCTGGCTGACCGTCTGCATAATATGCGTACTCTGAATCATTTACGGCCAGACAAGCAGGAGCGAATCTCGCAGGAAACGATGGAAATCTATGCTCCTCTGGCCCACCGTTTGGGGATTTCCAGTGTCAAATGGGAATTGGAAGACTTATCTTTCCGTTATCTCAATCCGACGGAATTTTATAAAATTTCCCACATGATGAAGGAGAAGCGCCGAGAGCGGGAAGCTTTGGTAGAGGAAGTTGTCCACAAGATTGAAACCTACGCGGGAGAACGCAATCTACATGGGAAGATTTATGGCCGTCCCAAGCATATTTACTCCATCTACCGCAAAATGCAGGACAAGAAGAAGCGGTTTGATGAGATCTATGATCTGATTGCCATTCGCTGCATTTTGAGCACCCACAGCGATGTCTATGCTATGCTGGGCTACATCCATGAGCTTTGGAAACCTATGCCGGGGCGTTTCAAGGATTATATTGCCAACCGCAAGGCCAACGGCTACCAGTCTATCCATACGACCGTTTATGGTCCTAAAGGTCCGATTGAGTTCCAGATTCGAACCAAGGAAATGCATGAAGTCGCAGAATACGGGGTCGCTGCTCACTGGGCCTATAAAAAAGGAATTAAGGGTCAGGTTGACGGCAAAGAATCTGCCATCGGGATGAATTGGATCAAGGAATTGATGGAATTGCAGAATCAGTCTGGTGATGCTAAGGAATTTGTTGATTCGGTTAAGGAAAGCTACCTGGCTGAGGAAATCTATGTCTTCACACCGGATGGAGCAGTACGTTCTTTGCCTAAGGACTCAGGACCCATTGATTTTGCCTATGAGATCCATACTAAGGTTGGGGAGAAGGCGACAGGAGCTAAGGTCAATGGCCGCATGGTGCCGCTCAATACCAAGCTGAAGACTGGGGATCAGGTGGAAATTATCACCAATGCCAATTCCTTTGGACCTAGTCGTGACTGGCTTAATCTTGTCAAGACCAGCAAGGCCAGAAATAAAATCCGTCAGTTCTTTAAAAATCAAGACAAGGAGCTGTCTATTTCTAAAGGGCGAGAGCTCTTGCAGGCTCAATTTCAGGAGAATGGTTATGTAGCCAATAAGTACATGGACAAGAAGCACATGGAAGATGTGCTCCAAAAGACCAGCTATAAGACCGAAGAAGCGCTTTTTGCGGCAATTGGTTTCGGTGAGATCGGTGCCATTAGTATTTTCAATCGTTTGACAGAAAAAGAGCGCCGTGAGGAAGAGCGGGCCAAGGCCAAAGCAGAGGCAGAGGAATTGGTCAAGGGCGGTGAAGTTAAGGTCGAAAATAAAAAAGACACCCTTAAGGTCAAGCACGAAGGCGGTGTGGTTATTCAGGGGGCGTCTGGTCTCCTCATTCGGATTGCAAAGTGCTGTAATCCTGTTCCTGGTGACGATATTGTTGGTTACATTACCAAAGGACGCGGCGTAGCTATTCACCGGCAAGATTGTATGAATCTCAAGGCTCAGGAAAATTACGAACAGCGCTTGCTTGATGTGGAATGGGAAGAAAATAATTCGACTAAAGAGTACACAGCTCACATTGACATTTATGGTCTCAATCGGTCTGGCCTCCTTAACGATGTGTTGCAGGTGCTGTCTAATACCACCAAAAACATCTCAACGGTTAATGCCCAGCCAACTAAGGATATGAAATTTGCTAATATCCATGTTTCTTTTGGCATTGCTAATCTGTCCATGCTGACGACGGTGGTGGATAAGATCAAGAGCGTGCCAGAGGTGTATTCGGTCAAACGGACCAATGGCTAAGTGCGAGCCTGTCAGAGTAGATAGTAGTCAGAAATAAAGGAAAAGATATGAAAATTGTCATTCAGCGTGTCAAACGTGCTCAGGTCAGTATTGCCCAGCAGCTGCATAGCAGCATTGAACAAGGTCTCCTGCTCTTGGTAGGTGCCGGGCCTGATGATAGTCAGGAAGATATGGACTACGCGGTTAGGAAGATTGTCAATATGCGGATTTTTTCCGATGCGGAAGATAAGATGAATCTTTCTGTTCAAGATATTGGAGGGGAGATTCTTTCCATTTCCCAATTTACGCTCCATGCAGATACCAAGAAGGGAAATCGGCCAGCCTTCACAGGTGCAGCCAAGCCGGATATGGCTAGTCCCTTTTATGACAAGTTTAACCAGCTGTTAGCTGAGCAAGTGCCAGTCAAGACGGGCGTGTTCGGAGCAGATATGCAAGTGGAATTGGTAAATGATGGACCGGTGACTATTCTGCTAGACACTAAAAATCGATGAAGGAATTGCGCGCCTTTTGAAGGTTAGTGGTTTAAGATCAAGCAAAAATAGTTTGTTTCTTTTCTAGAGAAAACTCATATTTATAGGCTTCATAAGTAACTTTTAATAGACCAGATGCTGGTTTCCTTAGAAGTTCTTATGAGGCTTTTTGTGTGGTTTAAAGGCGATATTATTCTAGCAGGCGGCTTTGGAGTTGATAGAGCGGAAGGGCAGTCAAGCGTTGCTCCTTGTCAGATGCGACAGATGTCTAGGGCTTATTGGAAAAGGGCTTTACGACTTATGGTATAATGATATATAAGTTTGAGGAGTCTCTTGATTTTTTCAGACTGATTTTCATAAAAAGAATAGGAAATAAGTATGCTCTCGATTCTTGCTTTATATATCACCCTGATGCCGGTCATTCTGGCTGGGATTCTGAATATGATCTTTTGCAAGTCTTCACTGCTAGGGGCGGCATACCGACCCATGGATGCCGGGCTGATTTTAAAGGATGGGAAGAGACTTTTTGGGGCTAACAAGACCTGGAAAGGTTTCTTTGGCATGATTGTCTGGGGAGCTTTGGCTCAGATACTTTGGGGCTTGCTCTTGAAGAGTATTCCTAGTCTAGAGAAGCTGCACTTGGTCTATGCCTTCTACGAAAATACCGTGCTATTTAATCTGCTGCTTGGAGCTCTTTTGGGGCTAGCCTATGTTTTGTTTGAACTGCCCAATAGCTTTATCAAGCGCCGTTTAGAAATCAGAGAGGGCAAGACGGCGGAGAATGGCTGGAAATGGACCTTTATCTGGATAGACCAGATTGATTCCTTGATTGGCTGTATTATTTTCTTGCTTTTCTATATCCCTCTGTCCTGGCAGCAGATGCTGGGCATTCTAATCCTAGGGGCGGGTACACATATAGGAGTCAATCGTCTGCTCTACTGGGCTAAGCTTAGAAAAAATCGTATGTGAGATGGGAGTTTTTGATGAAAGAACTATGGCTGGAAAAAGAGCCTTCAGCTGTCTATGGCGGTAAAATCAATCAGTTAATCAACCTCTGTCAGCTGGGGCTTTCGGTTCCTAAGGGGTTGATTTTGCCGGCAAACCAAGTCATGGCTTGGCTAAGAGCGGCTTTGCCAGAATACTCAAAACAGGGACTTAAAGAATTAATCGAACTGGGCAAAGAGAAAATTGCGGAGCGTTTGCAGCAATATCCTTTGGAGTCAGCTTGGCTACAGGAGTTAGCAGCCTTTTGTCAGGAAAATCAAGCTTATATCGTTCGCAGCAGTGCCCTCTTAGAAGACGGACAGGCCATGTCATTTGCCGGTCAATATGACTCGATTGGCAACTGCCGGACACTGTCAGAAATTGAGCAGGGCATTCGTTCTTGTCTGCTTTCTCTCTTTAATCCAGAAGCATTGGCCTACTGGCAGCGTCAGGGGCTGGCTGAGAAGGATTTTGCTATGGCAGTGCTGATTCAGGAGCAGATAGAGCCTGACTTCAGCGGCGTCTGCTTTTCCCTAGACGTGGCGACTAATCAGGATCAGTCTATGTTGCTTGAGTATGTAAAAGGCTCGGCTGAGAGCTTGGTTAGTGGCCAAGTTAATCCTGAGCAACTAACTCTTCTTTGGTACAAGCCGGACTGGAGCCAGTTTGAGAAAGTTGAAATCCCTCTGGCAGTCTTGCAGAAGCTGCATGACCAGGTTTTGGAGATTGTAGCACATTTTGGTCGGCCCATGGATATTGAGTGGTGCGCTGTCCAAGAGCAAGTCTATCTACTGCAGGCTCGGCCCATCACAACTGTGCCAACTAAAATCGACAGTGGTCGCTGGACAACGGCGAATTTTCGGGACGGAGGCGTGGCAGCCCAGCCCTGTCCCAACCTTATGTGGAGCCTTTACCGCCATTCTTGGCAAGAGGCACTCTCCAGCTTTTTGCTGGCAATTGGCCTAGAGCCTGAAGGTGTGATGCCGCCGCTGATGTGTCTCCATTATGCGCGGCCTTTCTGGAATTTAGGCGTAGTCAAGCAAGGCATGGAGCAGATTCCAGGCTATATTGAGCGAGACTTTGATGATGAGCTGGGAGTCAATAAAGACTACCAAGGTCAAGGTTTTACCAGTAAATTAAGTCCAGCCTTGCTCTTGAATTTCCTGCGGGTTGCTTTGAAAACGCAAAAAGTAACCAAGAATTTTCTGCGCCAAGCGCCAGACAAGCTGCAAGAGCTGCGCCAGCAATTTATCCGCCTTAATAAACAAATACGAGAACTAGACGATCAAACCCCGCTGCAGCAGGTCGAGAGTCTTTGGAAGTTAGTGCTAAATCAGGCTTATTTGGACAGTGAGGGAACTTATTTCTGGCAGGCCTACATCAATACGGTCCAGCTGTCTATGAAAAAGACCAGTCTACTCAAATGGCTGACGGTTGATGAATTTTTCCAGCTGATTGCAAAGTTAGGAAATGTTTCTCATACCAAGCCTTTAACTCGAATGCTGGAAGCTGCGGATCTTATTTTGACAGATAAAAATCTGACAGACAACTGGCTGAAGCTATCGGTGGAAGAGTTGCATCAGCTGGCTGCACAATATCCTGAGCGAACGGATTTCATCAAGGTTCAGGATTTTCAAAAGGATTTTGGCTATCACTCGGCACGGGAGCTGGACTTGCGAGTAGCTAGTTACGAAGAAGATGCTCATCAGGTGTTGACAGCGGTCCAGCAGTTAGTTGCTGATTCAGCGTATTACCAAGCGGCCAAAGCTTCGCTTAGTCCTGTCTCAGAGTCTTGGCTGGATTTGGCTCATCTATCTCGAGCCAAGCAGAAAAAGATAGAAAAAATCAGTCAAGACCTACGGGACTTGCTCTGGTGGCGGGAGGAGTTCAAGGATATTTCCACGCGCTATTACCACCTCATTCGTCAGATTAGCCTCAAACTCGGCCGATCCTATAAAAAGCGAGGTTTTCTGAAAAATGAACAAGATATTTTTTACATTAAGAAAGAAAGTCTGATTTCCTTTATGGAGGGGGAAAAGACTGCTGACCAGTTGCAAGAAGAAGCAGCAGATAATCAGCATTATTGCCAAGCCTATCGGAATTTTGAGCCAGTGGGTGATTTGACAGACAAAGAGATGAGTCTGGAAGAGGTAGCTCATGATAGTCAGGCTTTGCTGACGGGAATGCCAGCCAGCAGCGGACAGGTAACCGGTCGGGTTCGAGTTCTCTTGGATTTGGCGGATATTGAGACGATTGAACCGGGAGAAATCCTTGTCACCCGCTATACAGATACTGGCTGGAGTTATGTTTTCGGTATTCTAGGTGGTCTTGTGACAGAGTATGGCGGAGTTCTCTGCCATGCCTCCATTGTCGCTCGGGAATGCGGGATTCCAGCTCTGGTCTGCGCTAAGAATGCAACTCAGCTGCTAGAAACTGGCATGCTTGTAACTGTAGATGGAAGAAGAGGAGAAATAAGAATTTATGAAGAAGAATGAACCTTTGTTTATCGGTGAATACGATAAATCTGTTATCCTGACCTATATGGGCGCTGCTTTTGCACTGTTGGCAGTCTATACCATCATTCAGTCCCAGCTGCGGCTGGCCATGATGGCCTTTATCCTTAGCGGTATCTGTGATCTCTTTGATGGTGTGGTTGCGCGACGGATGAAGCGGACTGAAAGTCAGAAGCGTTTCGGCATTGAGATTGATTCGCTCTGCGACATGATTAGCTTTGCGGCTCTCCCTGCTGTGCTCCTCATGACTCAGCTGCCCTTGGGAGCGGCCAATATCATCTTGGCTGTCCTCTATGTCTTGGCCGCAGTCACGCGCTTGGCGCATTTTAATCGCTTGGCCAAGCATGATGAAGGATCTGGCTCGTATTTTATCGGCTTGCCTGTGACTTACAGCGCCCTCTTTTTCCCTCTGACCTATCTGGTATGTCAATGGCTGGCGCCTGGCTTCTTTGCTTGGGTGTGGCTGGGCTTGTCTCTTTTGTTAACCTTCCTATTTGTCTACAACTGCCGTATTCCCAAGCCGAATAAGCTGGCCTATCTAATCTTTGCGATTCTAGCTGTTGCAAGTCTGATTGGTCTGGGGGTTCTGCCCCATGGTTAAGGTCTATCAGAGAAGGACTGGCCAAGTAGTGGAACCGACAGAATACAAGTCGAGTCTGTTAGACAAGCTTTATGGTACTGCTTGGGGCCGCTTCTTATTGCCTATCTTGACCCGACCTAGCCTGTCTTATCTTCTGACTTTGAAAGACTACACTCCTTTTTCTCGCAAGAAAATAGCAACTTTTGTGAAAAATTATCAGCTGAATCTGGCTGACTATGAAGATGGCCCCTATCCTAGCTTTGCCGCTTTTTTCCAGCGAAAAATCAAGCCAGAACTGCGTCCAATCTGTCCTGACAGTCAGGTGCTGGCCGTTGCGGATGCTAAGTTAGAGGTTTTTACCATCAGTCAGGACTTACAGCTGACGATAAAGGGTCAGACATACAGGCTAGCTGACTTGCTGTTGGATGAAGAATTAGCTCAACTGTTTAGTGGCGGAACAGCGCTAGTATATCGCTTGGGAGTGGAAGACCTGCACCGCTATCTGGCAGCTGAATCCGGCAGAATTACCCAAAGTCGAAAAATCAAAGGCCGCCTGCATACGGTCAGACAGGTAGCCCAGAAGCGACGCTTGATTTACAAGGAAAATAAAAGAGAATACTGTCTTTTAGATACCGACCTAGGACCTGTCCTGCAGATGGAAGTAGGGGCTCTCTTGGTCGGAAAAATATACAATCACAGTCAGAACCGTTTGGTCAGGGGACAGGAGAAGGGTTGCTTTGGTCTGGGTGGCTCAACCATTCTTGTCCTCTATCCAGCAGGCACGATTCGCTTGGATCAGGATATCCTGACTTACTCAGACCTCGGAATAGAAACCCAAATTCAAATGGGTGAAAAGATTGGAGAAAAGCTATGTTTAAACGATTAGCTGTTTATTATAAGGAAATGTTCCCTTTGCTGCCGCGCTTTTTTGTGGCTGCCATCATGTTTTTTGAGATTTACTTTGTGCTATTGCTCAATGACGGAGTGACTACCTTTCACTTTGATCATCAGGAGTTAATTGGAATTTTTACGATTTTTGTCTTTCTGATGATTCTGCGAATTGCAGATGATTTCAAGGACTACGAAACCGACAGACGGCTCTTTCCTCATCGGGCTCTGCCATCAGGACGAGTAAAAAAGAAGGACTTGGCTGTTGCCCTCAGCTTTATCGTAGCTGTGTCTGTACTCCTCAATGTCCTCTTTATGAACAATATCGGCTGGTTCCTCTTTCTCTATATCTACGGAACCCTCATGTCTTTCTGGTTCTTTAAGCGTGACAAGATTCAAAATTCTCTGCCACTGGCTCTAGTGACCCATAATCCGGTCATGATGATTTTGAATCTCTATACTATCTCCTTTGTCTGCTACAAGTACAATCTGCCTCTCTTGTCCCTGCCGACTGTCTTGCTGGCCTTTACCATGTATTTCCCAAGTCTGATCTGGGAAGTCTGCCGCAAGATTCGGACGCCAAAAGACGAGACCGAGTATGTGACTTATTCGATGCTTTTTGGTTACAAAAAAGCCACTCGCTTTATCGAAGTGGTGACTCTGCTGGATATCTTGACCAATTTTGTTCTCCTCTGGAATATTTCCCATGTCGGAGTGGTAGTCTTGGTGCTGAATGTGATCTGGATGACTGTCCAGTTTGAGCAGTTTATCAAGGATCCGACTCGCTTTAATATCCGGGAGCGGGTGGAGCGCTATACCTATATCACGGAGACGACCATGGTTCTGTCCGTTGCTGTTTATCTCTTGATGGGGGTACTTTGATGAAAAGAATCAAGCAGACAGGGCTTGACCAGGTTGGAGGCAAGGCCTATCATTTGCTGAAAATGCAGGCTGCTGGTTTGCCGGTTCCTGACTTTGCTGTGTTTGCTTTTGACTTTTTTCAAACATCTGCAAGCTCTGTTGACTTGGAGCGGATGGAAGCAGCCTATCGGTCTGGAGAGTTGGACTTGTCCCAGCTCAGCCAGCAGCTGCAGGACTGGGCCAGAGAGCAGTTTAGTCAAGAAGATCTGACGGCAGCAGAAAACTGGATTCATCAAGAGTTTTCTCAGACAGACTGTTGCTTTGCAGTCCGCTCATCAGCTACCATTGAGGATGGGAAGGCTTCATCCTTTGCCGGTCAGTTTGAGAGTCAGCTCAATGTGAAGCCAGAGGGACTTAAAGAAGCCATCCAAGCGACCTTACTTTCTCTTTATCAGGAGTCAGCTCTTAGTTATCTGTTTGAGCAGGGGCTATCGTTGAAGCATGCACAGATGATTTGCCTTGTTCAGGATATGCAGGAGGGAGACTTGTCTGGGATTTACTTCACAGCTAATCCCAAGGGCATTCTGAACGAGCACATCATTGTCATCGGTCGGGGCTTGGGCAATAAGGTTGTTGAGGATAAAATTCCTACAACCATGGTGACTCTTCATCCCAAGGACCAGCTCTTTTATACAGAGCAGACGGAGGATTCACCAGACTTATCACAGGAACAACTCGAGGACTTACAATCCTTGGCTAGTCAGGTGAGTCAGCTTTTCGGACCTTATATGGATATGGAGTTTACCTTCGCCAATGGCCAACTCTATCTCTTGCAGGCACGTCCTATTACCACCTTGCCAGAGGGACCGCAGATTATTCTGGATAACAGTAACATTGTCGAGAGCTATCCGGGCGTTTCCAGTCTTCTGACTATTAGCTTTATTCAAGAGGCCTATGCCAGTATTTTTCGAAGTTTGGCCCAGCGCTTGGTTGGCAAGGATGCCCCTGAGTTGGCTGCCTATGAAGCCACTTTTCAAAATATGCTGCAGCCGGTCAATAGCCGAGTCTATTACCAGATTCAGAGCTGGTATCAGCTCTTGCAGCTTCTGCCTTTTTCAAAGAAAATCATTCCTATCTGGCAGGATATGCTGGGAGTGAGAGAGACAGAGGTACCTCAGATGCCGGTGCACCTATCTGCTTTCAAACGCCTGCAAATCATGCTCCGCATTATTCGAGAGTTTTGGACGGCACCTAAGCAAATGCGGCAATTGGAAGAGCAGTTTGCTCAGATTCAGCGCGAATACGAAGCGAGCTTTTCTCCCGAAGCAGATGCAGAGACCTTGATTGCCTTGGTCAGCAAGCTAAAAGAGGATATTTTGACTCACTGGGACATTACGCTGGTCAATGACCTCTATGCTTTTATTTATACTGGACTCCTGAAGAAGTCGCGTCGCGGCGGAGCTGTTCAGGCTGAGATTGCAGGAATTGAGCAGATTGAAAGTATGCGGCCAGCCTTGGCTCTGCAGGCTTTAACAGCTCAGCTGAAAGCAGAAGCAAATGAAGAGATTAGACAAGCCATGGCAAGTGAAAGTCCAGCGGTCTTTCTAAGTCGCCAACATCCTTTGGTTCAAGAAATAGTCCATTTTATCCATGAATTTGGTGACCGGGCTCCAGAAGAGTTGAAGTTAGAAACACCAACCTTCCGAACGCACCCAGAGCGTCTGCTCAAGCTCCTGCTGCAAATGTGCCAGCAAGAGGGGAAGAAGTTGGCTCCTCAGAAACTTGAAGAAGAGGTGCAAAAATCAGGCTGGTGGACGAATTTTCTTCGCAAGCGAGCGATGACGGGTGTTAAATATCGGGAAAGTTCTCGCTTAAACCGAACACGAATCTATGGCATGATGCGACAGATTTTCCGAACGCTTGGGCAGCGATTAGCCGAGCAAGGACTGCTGGCTAACCCTGACGAAGTTTTTTACCTGACAAAGGAAGAGTTGTTTGAGCTGACCAGAAAGCCCAGAGATGTTAGCGGCTTGATAGCCGAGCGTCGGGAGAAGTTGGAGGCTGATAAGGAACTACCAACCTTTAGTCGCTATGTTTTTGCTGGACAGGTCTTTGAGAAATACCTGAAACCGCAAAACCACACCAGCAGTCACAATACGGGCAATCAAGCCTTACAAGGAATTGGCTGCTCACCTGGCTGCGTCAAGGCTCAGGTTTTGGTCGTGGAAGATGTGCAGGAGATTGAGTCTGCTCAGGACCGGATTATCGTGACCAAGATGACCGATCCGGGCTGGGTCTATCTTCTGACCCAAGCCAAGGGTGTCATTGCCGAGCAGGGGTCTTTGCTCTCGCACACGGCCATTATTTCCCGCGAGTTGGGTATTCCCTCTATTGTCAATGTCAGAGGCGCCTGCAGTCACTTGCAAAACGGTGATTGGATTGAGATGGATGGCCTTACTGGCAAGATTCGACTAATCAAGGAGGAAGACCATGCTGAAAATTAAACCAGTCAAACCCAATACTGTAGAGCTGGATGATTTTCTAGCTCTTCCCAAGCGGATTTACCAGCCAGACCACCTCATGCAGTCGGAGGAGGAAGAGCTGGCCTTGATTGAGGGCAGTCACCCGCTGAGTTCTGACTTAGAAACCTATGCCTTTGTTGGTTATAAGGAGAGTAAGCCTTGTATTCGAGGCCTCCTGACCTTCTATCCAGACGATGAGGCTGCTTACTTGGGATTTTTCGAGTCGATCAATGACCAGCAGATTTCATCTGCTTTTATCGAGCATTTAGCAGGATTTGCCTGCAGTCTCGGAGCTAGCAGGATTATAGGTCCCGTACAGGCGAGTTTTTGGCTGGGCTATCGAATGCAGCTGACTGGAACAGAGGAGCTCCCTTTTACAGGGGAGCCTCATAATCCAGCTTATTATCTCCAGCTGTGGCAGGTTGCTGGTTTTGAACTCAAGGAGCGCTATCTGTCCAATTTTTATCCCAAGGTCAGCAATCAAACTCATCAGGATAAGCTGGCTCATCGCTTTGAGTCTTTTGAAAAAGCGGGTTTCACCATTTGCTCTCCCCAAAAGAAGGACTGGGAACAAGCTTCGCTGCAGGTTTTTGAGCTCCTCAATCGCCTTTATCAAGATTTTCCGATTTATCGTTCGATTTCCAGTCAGCAGTTCAGTCAGATTTTTCAGAAATACCGGTATATTCTTGATTTTTCTATGGTTAAGCTGGCCTATAAGGAGGGCAAGTTAGCTGGTTTTCTGATTGCCATGCCAGACTATGGCTCTCTGGTCTATCAAAGGCTGACTCCTTTTAACCTAGTCAAGCTTTTTTGGACCAAGCGTTTTCCCAAACGTTATACGATTATGTATCTAGGAGTAGATGAAGAATTCTTGGGGTTGGGCTCTGCCTTGGCCTATCCGATTTTTAAAGAAGCGCAGAAGCGACAAGCATCGGCTATCGGTGCCCTGATTCACCAAAATACCGTCACGCGCCACTATGCAGCAGAATTGCAAGGAGACAAGCATGAGTATGGCCTCTTTGAGTTGGAATTGGGGCTTGGATGATCTGTAAACAGTAGGTTCTCTCCCAGAGAATCTGCTTTTTACTTTTCGCTGAAAATGAAAGAGGTTTTCTCCCTGTCGACAGCTGAAAGAAAAGTATTTTATCAGGCTAAGGGATTGCAATTTTGAGTAAAATTCAGTAAAATTTTTATTAGTTTATTATATGAAGAAAAGGGAATTTTATGAAAAAAAGAGTCACTGGTGACATATACCAGCGCTATTCTTTTAGAAAGCTGTCTGTAGGTCTAGTTTCCGCTACTATCGGAAGCTTCTTTTTGTGTACGACAATGGGAGGAGTTGTCAGCTCTGTTGAGGCAGCGGAAGTGTCTGCTAATCAGTCTACCCTCGTTCAGTATCACTATGTGGTGGAGAGCGATCTGACTGAGGCTGAAAAAGCTGCTATTGTGAAGGAACTACCCAAATTTGCGGAGGATAATTCTGACGCTTATTATTTGGTTTACCGTCCGACAAGTCAGGAAAGTTTGTTAGGAAAGCTCCCTAAGACAGGCGAGTCAGGTCTCTTGGGAGCGACTTTTGCAGCTACAGGTCTGGCCTTGGTTGTTTTAGTGCTGGCGCGAGGGAAAAATGGCAAGAGATACCTGTCTTCTATTTTACTTGTGACAGGATTGGGTTCTGTGCTTCTGCCAGCTTCTGTTTTGGCAATCAGCAGTACGGATTTGGCTGCCTATAATCAAAGTCTGACTTTGGCCGTTGGCGATCAGTTGCCAGAACCTTTGAAAATTACTGGCTACCAGTATATTGGTTACTTAAAAAAAGAAGCGCAGCATCAACTGGCTCAAAGAGGAAACTCTCAGCTGCCAGCCCTTCAAAAGGAAGCCTCAGCTAGTCAGCCTGATCAGGAGTTGAAAGAGTTAGCAAGTCGCCCTAAGAATACTGAAGCTCCGAAAGAGGCGCAGCCTGCTGGCGGAGACTATCTCTCCGAGAAGGAAAGGGAGGAAATTGCTGCTAAAGAAGGGGGATTTGCTCGTCAAACACCTGTTCATGAGCGACCAGAGCTGCAATTTACAAGTCAAGCAAGGACCCAGACCAAAGAAATTCCCTATAAAACGGAGTATCAGTATTCAGATGACTTAGCCGAAGGACAATCTCGAGTGATCCGCGCGGGCATTCCAGGAATTCGCAAGATCGTAACACGTCACTATAGTATTGAGGGAAAAGTCGTAGAGAGCAAGCAGATTTCTGATCAAGTAACCACTGAGCCTATTTCAGAAGTTGTTTTAGTCGGGACTGCAGCAAATAAGGCTGTACCTAAAGAAGCTCCAATACATAAAGTTCCAGAGCTCACTAGTTATGGCACGGTCCCTGATAATGCCCCGGTACAAGAGGTTCTAGAGTTGTCTGACTATGGTACAGTTCCGGATAGCGCCCCCGTGCACGAGGTCCCCGAGTTGTCTGGCTATGGCACAGTTCCAGATACCGCTCCTGTGCACGAGGTTCCAGAGTTGTCTGGATATGGTACAGTCCCTGATACTGCTCCCGTGCACGAAGTTCCCGAGCTTACTAGTTATGACACCGTTCCCGATACTGCTCCCGTGCACGAGGTCCCCGAGCTCACTAATTATGGCACCGTTCCAGATAGCGCTCCCGTGCACGAAGTTCCCGAGCTTACTAGTTATGGCACCGTTCCTGCTAGTGCTCCTGTGCACGAGGTCCCCGAGCTAACTGATTATGGCACAGTTCCAGATACAGCCCCCGTGCACGAGGTCCCCGAGCTCACTAATTATGGCACCGTTCCCGATACTGCTCCAGTCCATGAGAAACCCGAGTTAACTGGCTATGGCACCGTTCCCGCTAGTGCTCCAGCCCATGAGAAACCAGAGCTCACTAATTATGGCACGGTTCCCGATACAGCTCCCGTGCATGAAGTCCCTGAGTTAACTGGCTATGGCACGGTTCCCGCTAGTGCTCCAGTCCATGAGAAACCCGAGTTAACTGGCTATGGCACAGTTCCTGCTAGTGCTCCAATCCATAAAGTTCCAGAGCTCACTAATTATGGCGCCGTTCCTGATAATGCTCCAGTTCATGAGGTCCCTGAGTTAACTGATTATGGTACAGTTCCCACTAGTGCTCCCGTGCACGAGAAACCAGAATTAACTGATTATGGTACAGTTCCCGCTAGTGCCCCCGTGCACGAGAAGCCTGAGTTAGCTGATTATGGCACGATTCCAGATACTGCTCCCGTGCATGAGAAGCCTGAGTTAACTGATTATGGCACGGTTCCCGATTCTGCTCCCGTGCACGAAGTCCCTGAGTTAACTGGCTATGGCACGGTTCCAGATACCGCTCCCGTTCATGAAGTTCCCGAGCTTACTAGTTATGGCACAGTCCCTGCTAGCGCCCCCGTGCATGAGAAGCCTGAGTTAACTGATTATGGCACGGTTCCCGATTCTGCTCCCGTGCACGAAGTCCCTGAGTTAACTGGTTATGGCACGGTTCCCGCTAGTGCTCCCGTGCATGAAGTCCCTGAGTTAACTGGCTATGGCACGGTCCCCGATACCGCTCCTGTGCACGAGAAACCTGAGTTAACTGATTATGGCACGGTTCCAGATAGCGCTCCTGTGCACGAGAAACCTGAGTTAACTGATTATGGCACCGTTCCAGATACCGCCCCCGTGCACGAGGTCCCCGAGCTCACTAATTATGGCGCCGTTCCAGATAGTGCTCCTGTGCACGAGAAGCCTGAGCTCACTAATTATGGCGCCGTTCCTGATAATGCTCCTGTACACGAAGTTCCCGAGTTCACTGGCTATGGCACCGTTCCCGACACTGCTCCCGTGCACGAGGTTCCTGAATTAACTGATTATGGTACAGTTCCAGCTAGCGCTCCAGTTCATGAGGTCCCCGATCTCACTAGTTATGGTACGGTCCCTGCTAGCGCTCCAGTCCATGGACTTCCTGAGTTAGAGTTGGTTGCAAAGGATGAAACTCATGTGGAGAAGATTGCTTTTAACATTGAGGAACAGTATACTGATGAGTTACCTCAGGACGCCCGCCACATCGTCACTCCAGGAGTGCCAGGCGAACGTACGATCAAGACTCGTATCTATAGTTCCAACGGTCAGGAAATTGATCGTCAAGAATTGTTCAATGAGGAGACGCTAGCCCCAGTTACGCAAGTTGTCAAAGTTGGCACCGCCAAGCCACATATGGTACCGAGCACTGCTCCGCAAGCATCTGCCCTCCCAGAGTATCCGCTGACCTACAGGGATGAAACGCGAGTAGAGAAAATTGACTTTACCACACGTGAAGAAGAGACGGATGAGCTTGTCCGAGGCGCTCGCCGCATCGTCACTCCAGGAGTGCCAGGCGAACGTACGATCAAGACTCGAGTTTATACTTCCAATGGTCAAGAATTAGCCCGTCAAGAGCTGTCCAACGAGGAAACTCTAGCTCCAGTCACACAAGTTGTCAAAATTGGCACCGCCAAGCCACATATGGTACCTAGTACTGCGCCGCAAGCATCTGCCCTACCAGAGTACCCGCTGACTTATAAGGATGAAACGCGAGTAGAGAAAATCGACTTCACCACGCGAGAGGAAGAAACGGATGAACTTGTCCAAGGTGCTCGTCAAATCGTCACTCCAGGTGTTCAGGGTGAACGTACGATCAAGACTCGTATCTATAGTTCCAACGGTCAAGAACTTGCCCGTCAGGAGTTGTCCAACGAGGAAACTTTAGCTCCAGTCATGCAGGTTGTCAAAGTCGGCACGGCCAAGCCACATATGGTACCGAGCACTGCGCCGCAAGCATCTGCCCTCCCAGAGTATCCGCTGACCTATAAGGATGAAACGCGAGTAGAGAAAATCGCCTTCACCATACGTGAAGAAGAGACGGATGATCTTGTGCAGGGTGCTCGTCAAATCGTCACTCCAGGAGTGCAGGGCGAACGGATCATCAAGACTAGAGTTTATACTTCTAACGGCCAAGAACTTGCCCGTCAAGAGCTGTCCAATGAGGAAACTTTAGCCCCAGTCACACAAGTTGTCAAAATTGGCACCGCCAAGCCACATATGGTACCGAGCACTGCGCCGCAAGAGCCCGCTTTACCAGAATATCCGCTGACTTATAAGGATGAAACGCGAGTAGAGAAAATCGATTTTACCACTCGAGAGGAAGAAACGGATGAGCTTGTACAAGGTGCCCGCCAAATCGTCACTCCAGGAGTGCAGGGCGAACGGACCATCAAGACTAGAGTTTATACTTCTAACGGCCAAGAACTTGCCCGTCAAGAGCTGTCCAATGAGGAAACGCGGGCAGCAGTTGCTCAGCTTGTCAAAGTCGGCACAATAAAACCGCACATGGTACCAAGTGATGCCCCGCAAGTGGAAGCCTTGAAAGAGTTCGATTTGATTTCGCTTCATGATCTACTGACAGAAGCGAAGCAAATCAAGGCTCAGGCTCGTTATTTCAACGATAGTCAAAGTCGCCAAGCAGCCTATGATACTGCTTTAGTGGCAGGTCATGCGCTTCTCAATCAGTCACAAGCCAGCCAAGCGGAAGTCGACCAGTTGGTGAACCAAATCAATCAAGCCAAGGCTCAGTTACAGGGTCTTGAAGTAGACAAAACACGCTTGCGGAATGAACATGATTTGGGCAGAATTGTGCAGGCGACTGTCCAATATAAGAATGCTGATGCAGATAAGAAGGTAGCTTATACGAACGAATTGACCAAGGCAGAAGAAGTTCTGAATAATCAAACCGCCACACAAGTGCAGGTCAATCAAGCTTTTGCCAGCCTGACAGCAAGCAAGACGGCTCTAAATGGTGTGGCCAAAGTCAAGCCGACAGTTTCGATCTTAAGTCTGACAGAAAATCCAGAGGACAAGTCGGTCACGGTTCAATATAGCTTGGAAGACAAGACAAAATCCTTGCGCTCAGCGACAGCTGAATTGTACAAGGGAGACCAGCTTGTCCGCTCGCTTCCGATTGACAATGTGGCAGGAAGTCTGAAGATTGACGACTTAGACTACTACACAGGCTATACGCTAAAAACCAAGCTGACTTATGAGCTTGATGCTGGCAGCTTGACTGACCTTGAAAAAGATAGCCGCAACTTTGAGTTGCAATACAAGAAGATTTCCTTCCGTGATATTGATTCGGCTGAGTTTTACACTAAAGAAAATGACCAGTTCAAGCGTGTCGTTTCCATGAGCGCTATACCTACGGACCTGTCAAACTACTTTGTCAAAGTCAAATCAAGTGAATCCAAGGACATGCTCCTGCCGGTTCACAGCATGGCAGAAGGGCAGAAGGATGGCAAGGCTGTCTACAAGGTAAGAGTTTCTCTGCCTGAGCTGGTACAAGAGGGCGAAACAGGCTACTACAAGTCTGGCTATGACTTCTATATCAGCAGGACAGTCCCTAGCCAGCAAAATGTTTACACAAGCTTTACTGGTTTGGTAGACGCCATGAAGAAAAATATGGCTGGCAACTTTGTTCTAGGAGCTGATTTGGATGCGAGCGAGGTCAGTCTGGCCCCTGCAGATTATGTCTATCTCCGAGGAAACTTCACAGGCAGTCTGACAGGTAACAACAATGGCAAGCAGTATGCGATTTATAATCTAGCCAAACCTTTGTTTGAAAACCTCAAGAGCGGTTCCTCTATTTCTAATTTGGACCTGAAAGAGGTCAATATTGTCGGGACCTATGACTCTGCTGCCTTGGCTCGTAGTGCAGATAATGCGCAAATCACGGATGTTTCTGCTCAAGGTAGAGTGTCGGTAGTGGGCAATGCTTCGCAAGTGGCTGGTTTGGTCGTTGTTGCAAGTAATAGCCAAATCACCAACAGCTCCTTTACAGGAACTATCCAAGCCAATGACAAGCAGTACAAGGCTTATAATGTCGGCGGTTTGGTTGCCAACCTCAAGGGAGGAAATTCCTTGCTGAGTCAGAGCAGGGCGGATGTGACCATTCTAGCAGGTGCTCGAACAAACGAGCAGCGCTTCGGCGGTCTGGTCGGTCGCTTGGAAGACAATGCCCGCATCAGCCGTTCCTATGTGACTGGAAAGATCCAAAACTCTACGAAGAATGGTCAAATCGGTGGAGTAGTCGGTTCCAATTACTTCAATGGCTTGATTGACAATGTTATCAGCAATGTCAGCGGTACAAATGTCTACAGTATTTCTGGCGACCAAGATTACAAGAATGATCGCATTAAAGAAGCCTATGCCGTTGAAGGAAACGAAACTCTAGGCAATGATCAGTTTGTCACGTCTACTCTGACTTTGGACGAGGCTGAAGAGAAGCTGGCGAGCCTAGACATTAGGACCACGCTAGAAGACAGCAATCTCAATCTTCATACTGTTGACTACAGCAAGGAAAAGAATACTCGTGCAGACCGTCTGATAGCCTATGCTAATATGGAAAAACTTCTGCCATTCTACAATAAGGAAACCATCGTTGCCTACGGCAATAAACTTCCAGATAATCACAAGCTTACTAGAGAGTATTTGCTGGATGTGGTTCCGATGAAGGGCGACCAGATGATCATGGATATCAATAGCAACAAGACTACGATTAACCGCCTGATGCTGCACTTTGAGGATAAGACGGTTGATTATCTAAATCTGACCTATAAAGGAGACTTCAAACATCAAGCTATCGCAGAGTACACTGTGAATGGCTTAGACCTCCTTTATACACCAGAAACCTTCCTATCAGACTATAGCAGGGTTCTTAACCAAGTGCTGCCAGAGTTGAACAAGGTTGTCCTTGACTCACCAGCCATGCGAACTGTTTTAGGCGTGAATGCGGATGCTTCTCTGGATGAGCTCTATCTGGACACAGCCTTTGACCAAGTCAAGACCAAGTTGGCAGAAGAGTTGCGCAAGGTTCTGGCTATGGACAAGTCCATCAATACTGAAGGCGATGTTGTAGCTGACTATGTAGCTCAGAAGATTAGAGCCAATAAGGAAGCATTACTGCTGGGTCTGACCTATCTCAACCGCTGGTATAATATCAACTATGACAAGACCAATGTCAAGGATTTGTCGGCCTATAAGTTTGATTTCTTTGGTAATCATAAGGCTTCGACGCTAGATACCATCATTGCACTCGGTCAGTCTGGTTTTGAAAATCTCAAGGCCAAGAATAACCATCTGGCCTACGATAACTCGCTCTCTGAAGCAACTGGTAAGCGTGGCCTTTTCAACTATCTGGAAAGCTATCGCCAGCTCTTCCTGCCAGACAAGACCAATAACGAGTGGCTCAAGACCAATACAAAAGCCTACATCGTTGAGGCTAAGTCGGATGTGGCAGAAGCTAGACAGCTTCAAGATACAGCTAAGGCCAAGAGCAAGTATTCTGTCGGCGTTTACGACAAGATTACTGCAGATAACTGGGAACACAAGGGCATGCTTCTGCCGCTCTTGACCATGACTGAGAAGGGTGTCTACGTCATCTCCAATATGTCCACCGTCTCCATGGGAGCTTATGATCGCTACCGCCTTGATGCCAATAACAGGGTGCGAACAGATGCAGAATTGGTTGAGTATGTCGAAGACCGAGTTAGAAAGTCAGCTGAATGGCAACGTGACCACTATGATTTCTGGTATAAGATTTTAAGTCCTGAAAGCAAGGACAAGCTCTTCCGTTCTGTTCTAGTTTACGATGGATTCTCATTGGTTGACAAGGATGGTAAAAGATATTGGGCTCCAGCTAATGACAAGAAATCACTAGCTATGCAGGAATTCTTCGGACCAGCCGGCAAGTGGTATCCAAGCAAGGGATACAATGCCTATGCTACGGGAAGTGTCACCCACTTTGATGCTGCTCGCTTGTTAGAAGACTATGGGAACTCTGTCTACACCCATGAGATGACGCATAACTCTGATGGTTCGATCTACTTTGAAGGTTATGGTCGCCGCGAAGGACTGGGGGCTGAGCTCTATGCGCGTGGTCTCTTGCAGTCCACACCAAGTCCAAATGAACCTACCATTACCCTCAATACCCTCTTCAAGACGGACAAGGACTCTAAGACACGGATGCATACCTACAACTTCAAGGAACGTGTCCAAAATGCAGCAGATTTGCAGCACTATGTCCATGGCATGTTTGACATGATTTATACGTTGGATTACCTAGAGGGGACATCGATGGTCAAGCAGAGCGATGCAGCCAAGCTCCAGTGGTTTAGAAAGATGGAGAATTACTATATCACTGATAAATATGGCAAGCAGACCCATGCTGGCAACCAGACCCGCAGCTTTACTGCCGAGGAAATCAAGCAGCTGAAGAGCTTCGAGTCCCTGATTGACAATGATGTCATCACCCGTCGGGAGAATAAGGATAGCGGACAGTATCCACGCAATGGCTATCTCAGTCTCAGCCTCTTCTCGCCAATCTACTCAGCCTTGAGCAATCCAAATGGGGCGCCGGGTGACGTCATGTTCCGTCGCACAGCCTATGAATTGCTGGCAGCCAAGGGCTACCATGAAGGATTCGTCCCTTATGTTTCAGGGAAATTCTCCGAAGAGGCTGCTGCAGAAGGCAAGACAACTTGGGATGGCTGGCTCAGGAGAGATGTTGGTCTGGTGACAGACCAGAAGGTCTTGGAAAATGTATTCAAAGGTGAGTATGCTTCGTGGGCAGCCTTCAAGAAGGCTATGTACCAAGAGCGGATTGACCAGCTAACCAAGCTCAAACCCATCACCATCGAGTACGAACTCAGAAATCCTAACAGTACCAAGCAAGTAACCATTCGCTCGTATGCAGAGATGCAGAAGCTGATGGATGAAGCAGTCGCGGAGGATGTGCGCAACATTACCAATGCGACAAATCGTGTTGAAGCTAGCTGGGTCAACCTGCTCAAGAAGAAGATTTACAATGCCTATCTTCGTGAGACAGACGACTTCAGACAATCAATCTTTAACAAATAAGTCTTAGGTTGCTTGTCGAAAATAGTAAAAAGCTCATGAACCTGCTGAAAAACTGGGTTCATGAGCTTTTTATCTGTTGAAATTCTAGATGGCTGCTTCAATCAAGAGCTTAAGATTGTCTAAGAGGCTATCCAAGGCTAGGACCGCTTTCTGTTGCTGGTCTGGCTGGTAGAGATGTTGGAAGTAGTCTTGGACATTGGCTTCAAAATCCTGAGGCAGGCGGGAGCAATTTTCTTTGGCATACTGGAGCATGCGCTTTTCGCCTGGATGGAGCTGCTCATTGAGGGCAAAGAGGGCATCAAAGTAAGAGGCGAAAAACTCGCTGCTGCGGTGATTAATGCTGAGCAGGTCCTGGCGCTTGAGGGTCTTTTTGATCTGTCTTGAAAAAGCTGGCATAGCTTGGTCGAGAAGTAGGAGCTGCTTACTGATGATATTCCTTTTCAGCTCAGCCGGATAGGGCAGACTGTACTTGCTCTGGAGAGCAGCATAGCGGCCGTCTCGATCGTAGAGAATCTTGCTGTGGATCAGATTGTACCACATACAGGTAGTGTAAGAATTCTGGGCTTGGTGCTCTAAAACGACAGTTCGCAGGTCTTGGTCAAAGTCGTCCAGCGAGCGGTAAATCAGCTCAATCTCGATACCATTATTGAGGACGCAGTCGTCTTCCAGTTCCCAAAATTGATTGCCGATTTCCATATAGGAGCAGTACTTGCTGAGGATTTCCTGGCGGATGGCTGGCTCGAGAGGAGCGCTCAGGTAGACATAGACATCATAGTCTGAGTCTTGGTCAAAATGTTGGCCGGCCCGTGATCCTCCGAGAGCCAGAGCTTCAACTTGCTCCAGTTGAGCTAATTCTTTAAAGAGATTTTGTGGCATAATTTTGTCCTTCTTAATTTTTTGACATCATTCTAGCAAAAAGTGAAAAGGTTTGCAAGGGGGTAAATGGGATCTTTTCTTTCTTTTAAAAAACGTGATGAAGTGGAAGTGCCTAGAGTATTATTTTGATCAGAAAAGCCTTGGTCTTTCTAGGCGGTTTGTGATGTGATTTAGTTGTTTTCTATAAATCTTTCTATTGATTTAATTTATACTTTTCAGTAAGGTAGGTAGGATTTTTCCTAAAAAACTCCATAATTCCTACAATAACTTTCCCTACTACAACAATTATAGAGTATATGATATCGGATACGAACAATAGGAGGTCGGGATGTCCCAGCCTCCTATTCTCCCTTCATCTGTTCAAAGACATAGAGAAAAAATTCTTTCGAAATTTCAAAATGTCCATAACGTAGTTGAGAAGCATATTGACGCCATTCGGGATGTGGCCGTACTTTCTCAATGGGGCAGTCTTTGACAGGGTGGTAGTAGCTGACATTTCGCCGAAATGGTACAAAGCCTTCGAACATCTCTACTTGATAAGCTGTGTCATCTAGAATCTTGCCAACTGCTGTAAAGGCCTGCAGCTTTTCCTGACCATTCAGCTGATACTTGGGGCTGTAGTACAAAAGGTAATCTCCTTTTTTCATTCGGTTCAGCGGTGCTTTCTTTCCATGGCAGACTTGGCAAAAGCCTCCCTCTACACCTCTTAGGACGTGTTCTTTTGATACGACACCCACCCAAAATCTAGTCATTTTCTGCCTCCAGTTTCATTAAGAGTTGATTCAATATTTCTGTTTTATTTCCTAATTTTCCAAAAAATGCCTGATCAATGCTTTCTACCAGAGGAAGAGCTTGGTTAACCTTTTGCAGCCCCATATCTGTTAGAAGTATGATGTTGGCGCGGCTGTCTTTGGGATGGACTTCCCGCATGATCAATTCTTTTTTGACCAAGAGGCGGATGATTTGGGATACGGTCATGACATCCATGTCAGAAAATCGGGCAATATCGGTCTGACTCACCCATTCTTGCTGACGCAGAAGCGCTGCAAGAGTGGTCAGAACGACAAACTGGGGATGGGTCAAATCAATGGTTTTCAGCTCATTTTTAATCAGCCCATGCCACTTGTGGTAGGCGCGGATAAAGAGTAGACCGGTTGATTTTTTATATTCATCCTTGTAGATGGAGTTAAACTGCGATGTTTCCATTAGCTTTCCCTCTAAATATTTTATAAGTACACTTATTATATTCCGACATCTTATTTTTGTCAATAAAAACCCAGTTTAGACTAAAAAGTCCGAACTGGGTTCTGTTTATAGTTTTTCCACATAAATCTGCTGGGCAATCATAGGACTAACCTGGATTGCTCGGCCGTCCACTTCTAGTTGATAGAGCTGGCTGTAGTCGTCATACTGGAGGAAATTGATTTCTTGGTTTATGTTCAGATTGTGCTTTTCCAGATAAGCCAAAAGCTCAAAGTCGTCGTGGACACGGCGGATGAGGTAGCTACCAGGCTCTTGAGCGGAGGCCAGAGTTTGATGGTATTTTTCTTTCAGCAGCTGGTGTTTGGCTGGGATTGTGCCACCATGAGGGCAGGTCTCTGGGAAATCCAGCATTTTTTCCAAGCCTGCGACAAAGCGCTCAGAAACGGTATGTTCCAGAATTTCGGCTTCCTGATGGATTTCGTCCGTGGTGTAGCCCAGCTTTTGGACCAAGAACACCTCAATCAATCGGTGCTTGCGGTAGAGGTCAGAGACCAGTTGCAGGCCTAGGTCGGTCAGCAGGTAGCCGGCCTTTTTGTCCTTGATTAGGAGTTCTTCAGCCAGCATTTTCTTCATCATCTCCGTCACGGCCGGCGGAGAAACCTGCATGTGTTGGGCGATTTCTTTATTGGTGATTTTTCCCTGGCGCGTGCCAATCTCGTAAATACATTTTAAATAGTCTTCTTTATTTGGCGTCATCTTTTGTCCTCGTTGTTTTCCTAAGACTAGTATAGCAAAAAATGCTGAAAGAATACAATTTGAGGCCGAAAGTTCCTTTGTACGTTGACTTTTACATGAAATTTTGGCATATTTAGAGATAAATAGGAGAGGTCTCAAGGATGCATGAGTCTGCTAGCGAAGCTCCGAACGGTGCTGAAGAAATTTCATATGATGGATGTGGATGGTGATGAAAGTAGAAATCAAGCAATACTGCCTAGAATTACAAGCGCTCGGCTGGTCCCAAGCTGCTCTTGATAAAGTTTTTCTAGTAGAAATGGCGTCATTGCCGCATGAATCAGCTTGCCAAGGTCTTTTTGAGGAGGCCCTTATATTTGGCAGTCCGCTCTTTCAGAAGCTATGGTCTTTTGAATGTCGAGCAGTCCAGCCCCAGCAAGCTGAGCAGTTGTTAGAGCTAGCTATGTTCTATATGGACATGCCTGACGAATTGAGTGGGGAAGCAGCAGAAATCACCCACTTGCTCTCACGTATACATCCGGACTTATCGCCACACGCTCCCTTTTGGCGCCAGTTTTCTCAAACGGTTCGGCAGGCTTTTTTTCCAGCAGACTTTATTGCAGACAGTGGCAATCAAAGGTTAAAAGGTCAGTTGCACCAGTTTCGCTACGTCATTTCCAGTCAGCAGGCCCAGTGGATTAGAGAGCATTTTCGTAAGCCGGGGATGACAGATGGCCAGGCTCTCCTAGCCTATTTTCAGGCGCATCCTGATCTGGATTGCCAGCTCTGGGAATCTTCACGGCTGCACAATAAAGCCTTTGTCAATAAGGGCAAGGTGACCTACCCAGACCAGCAGCCCTATCAGGCCAATATCAAGATTCTCCATCGTTTTCATACCGAGTTTATTCTGGATAGGGGAGGGCAGTTTCTCAATATCCTAGATCCAGAAAAGAGCAGTCAAAATGGGCTAGTCAATGGAGCTAGTTTTAATTACGGGGAGAAACCCTCGCTTTTCAATCACAGTTCCCATTATTATTACGATGTCAAAAGTCCAGTCCAGTGGGATCCCCAGTTTCGCAGGCTGGCGATTCGGAATGGCGGGCAAGCTTTCAAAGCTCCTCAGAATAATCGCGGCTTGGCTGGTTACCATACGGCTAAGGGTTGCTATGCAATTGCGGGGAAAAGCGCTAAAAGTCAAGTTGATGCCCAAGTAAAAAACTTTGAAAAATCATTAGTCGAAAAGTTAAAAGGAAAAAATCATCTCAAATATTTATGGAATAAAGTAAAAAATAAGTATCTGAGATTATAGAAGTGAGGTAGGAAGATGCCGATTAAAATGATCGCTACGGATATGGACGGCACCCTTTTGGATCCGAGAGGCGAGCTGGATTTGCCACGCCTGACAGCAGTTTTAGACCAGCTGGAGGAGCGGAACATCAAGTTTGTCATTGCGACGGGCAATGAAATTCAAAGAATGCGTTTATTGTTGGGCGATTTGACAGAGCGTATGACCCTGATCGTCGCCAACGGCGCTAGAATCTTTGAAAAGAATGAAATGTTGCTGGGCACTTTCTGGCAGTCTGATTTGATTGCGGATACGCTGGCTTATTTTCAGGGTCAAGAACGAGAGGTGCATCTGGTGGTTACTTCTACTAAAGGTGGCTTTGTTCAGGACGGCACTGATTTTCCGATGATTAGCAAGATTATGACAGAGGAAATGGCGGCCCATTTCTACAAACGAATGAATTTCGTACCCAATCTGCAAGATCATCCGTTTGAAGAAGTGCTAAAGATGAGTGTTATGGTAGATGAAGCGCAAGCAGCAGAGATTACGCAGCAGATCAATACAGCATTTGCTGGAAGATTGAGTGCTGTGACCAGTGGCTATGGTGCGATTGACATTATCCAAGAAGGTCTTCACAAGGCTTGGGGACTTCGCCAGCTCATGGATCGGTGGCAAATCAAAAGCAAGGAAATCATGGCTTTTGGCGACAGCGAAAATGACTTGGAAATGCTGGAACTAGCGGATTTCTCCTATGCTATGGAAAATGGGGATGAGAAGATTAAGCGTATTGCCAGTCGCTTGGCACCAGCCAATGCAGAGGCCGGCGTTTTGCAGGTGATTGAGCAATACTTAGAAAAAGGAGTCTAAATGGCAGTTCAACTATTAGAACAGTGGCTTTTAAATGAGCAGGCAAAGATCCAGAAAAATTATCGGGATCTGAATCAGCTCGCGGTAAAAGAGCCAGCGATTATTTTTATCGGTGATTCGATTGTGGAATATTTCCCGCTGCATGAGCTATTGCAAAGTCCTAAAACCTTGGTCAATCGTGGCATTCGTGGCTACAAGACTGATTTGCTTTTAGAGAACTTGGATGCCCATCTTTTTGGGCAGGCTCTAGACAAGGTCTTTCTCCTGATTGGAACCAACGACATTGGCAAGGAGATGCCTCAAACTGAAACACTGGCCAATCTGGAGGCAGTTATTCAGGAGATTTCCCGTGACTATCCTTTAGCTCAGATCCAGTTGCTGTCCGTCCTTCCTGTGAATGAGAAAGAACAGTACAAAGGGACGGTTTATATCCGGACGAATGAGAAAATCCAGGCCCTCAATCGTGCCTACCAAGACCTAGCAAGCATTTATACCAATGTCCATTTTATTGACCTTTATGATAACTTCCTGGATGAGAGCGGTCAGCTGCGGGAGGATTTTACGACGGATGGCTTGCACTTGACTATTGCTGGCTATGCGATGCTGTCCAAGGCTCTGCAACCGTATCTCTGAGAAAATCTTTTTCTTGACCAGCTTAATCAAACAGTTAAAACTGACATTTCAAAACGAGTGTGACTTTGTTATCACACTCGTTTCAGACTGAAGACAAAGTTCTTAGAACAGAAGTTGCTAAGGGCTTTGTCTTCAATCTGAAAGAACAGTTTCAACTGTTCTTTTTTGTTTCTTTTTATGAATCAACTACGACTACTTTCTCTTTACCAATCTTCACGCCGATGCCGAGACTTGACTTCAAAACCACTCTTAAAAAATATCGAAAAGAAGCTTGATATTAAGAATGGTTAAGATAATTGAAATTGCATAACCTAGGATTGTGTTCCACTTGGCATTAGTAAATTCTCCCATCAGTGACTTCTTAGAGGTAAGATAAATCAAAGGGAAAATTGAAAACGGAAGAGCGATTGAAAGAAAGACCTGTGAATAGACCAATAACTGATCCAAGGTTTTTTCTTGATGCCCAAACAAGACGGCGACTATAATCACAGGGAGTAAGGCAAAAATCCGTGTACCGATACGGATAATCCACTGAGGTAATTTCAGATGCAAGAAACCTTCCATGACAATCTGTCCAGTCAATGTACCTGTAATAGTTGAATTTTGCCCACTTGCTAAGAGGGCCAGAGCAAACAAAGTTGACAGAGTTGAGCTGGCTATCGCTCCTGCTATTGTCGAATCTTGTAAAGCATTGTACATTTGAGAGAATGCCGAAATTTCAGACGCATGACCAAAAAAGAGAGATGCTCCTAAAATGAGAAGTAAGGAATTGACAATAAATGCTAAGGACAACTGAAGATTTGAGTCCCAGGTCATAAAACGCACAGCTTTTCGAACGTCCTTCTTATCTTTGTGGTTGATTTTCCTTGTTTGGGATAGGGACGAATGAAGATAGAGATTATGGGGCATGACTGTCGCACCTACAATCCCTAGAGCCAAGGTCAGTTGACTCTCATGTCCTGGCAGGGGACTTTCAAATAAAGTTGAAGTCGGTAAATAACCACCAAATATCCCCTGAATACTTGGATTGGATAAAGCCACTAGATAAGCAAAGATACCTAATATGGTTAAGATAAGAGTCGTAACGATGGCTTCAATTTTTTTGAAGCCAAATTTCATCAATAACAACAAAAGAAATACATCTAAAACGGTTAGGAGGATAGCAACCATAATCGGTATTTTAAACAAAAGATTTAAGGCAATCGCTGAACCTAAAACCTCAGCCAAGTCTGTCGCCATTAAAGCTAATTCTAAAATCACCCACAGACTATAACGGAGCCACTTGGGAGCATGATGAGCTGTTGCCTGCGCTAAGTCCATCCTCGTCACGATACCAAGCTTTCCAGCCATTTGTTGTAACTGCATAGCAATGATGGATGAAATCAAAATAACAAATAAAAGGCTATACTTGTAGGAAGCACCACCAACCACACTGGTGATCCAATTTCCAGGATCCATGTAGCCAACTGCCACAAGTGCACCAGGTCCTAAGAATGCTTTTAGATTTTGCCAAAAATGATTGTTATTTGGAGTCTCAATAGATTGATTGATCTCAGAAAGAGAGACTTTTTTATAAGAGGACATAGTGATTTCCCACTTTCTAATCTGTCTTTACATATTTCTTAATAGAATATTTTTTGAAAGAATGATGAAAATAGTTTACCTATTTCCAATTCACCGTTATTATATCACATTTTAGAATGATTACAAATAAAAAAATGATAGTTGAAATAAGCAATATCAGTATTGCAAAAGCCAGCGTAGTAAAACGCTGGCTTCAGATTGAAGACAAAATCCTCAGAACAGAAGTTTCTAAGGACTTTTTTGTAAAGTCGTATAATAATGATAAGAAAAGTTATGAGGTGCTCGCTATGTTTCACAAAGAAAAACCAGATTATAATCGCTGCCAATATGGCTTCTATACGATAGACGAATTGGTTCCCAAAGATCACTTTCTTCGACAATTGGAAGCAGAGGTTGATTTCGACTTTATCTATTCTATATTTATTAAAGATTTTTGCTTGCTTTAGTCTAACCACTGGTTAAAGGCAGTTTTATCATGATGATTGTAACCTGCCCGCTTATAAAAATTCCAGGTGCTTTCTTTCTGGGAGCCCGTCAGCAGCATCATTTTGTAGCGATTGGTTTCGGTCGCTATTTTCTTAGCAAAATCAAGGCATTCACTAGCATAGCTCTTGCCTCTAAAGTCATGATGAGTAACGACATTTTCGATCAGGGCGTAGGGACGTAGTCCTCTCGTGAGATTGGGAATGACGACACAAATACAAGAAGAAACAATCTTTCCGTCAAGCACTTTGACAATGATATGGTGGTCTGGATCTTCTATCATCCGCTGCCAGACTTTTTGTAGGGTTGGGCTTTTTCTGGAATGGCCGTCTCGTGCAAGGAGAGGTACAAATTGAGTAATTCATCTAGGTCGTGTGGACTGGCTTCTCTGATCATCTTTTCACCTACTATTGTGGAATATTTTCGTTTACCTAGCAATATTATAGCATGTTTAGCCCTTAAATTTCTAATTTACTCTGAATTAAAATTTTGCACAGTTTCAAAGGTTAGCGAGAGCCACTTTCACCTTTTTCCGAAATCTATTATAATATACATTTCAAAAGTCAGAAAAATCTCATAATTGTTATGTAATAGTTCTAAAGCAATCCTGAGCATATTCTTATACAAGAGTTGGAAAAAGTGATAAATTTGTAGAGTAAGTTTATTGAAACGTTTTCATTAACCTATCTGAAAGTTTTCAATAAATAATTTAATTTTGAAGGAGAGTTATTATGACTCAAGGGAAAATTACTGCATCTGCAGCAATGCTCAACGTATTGAAAACATGGGGCGTAGACACAATCTACGGTATCCCATCAGGAACACTCAGCTCACTCATGGATGCTTTGGCTGAAGACAAAGATATCCGCTTCTTGCAAGTTCGCCACGAAGAAACAGGTGCTCTTGCAGCGGTCATGCAAGCTAAATTCGGCGGCTCAATCGGGGTTGCAGTTGGTTCAGGTGGTCCAGGTGCAACTCACTTGATTAACGGTGTTTACGATGCAGCTATGGACAACACTCCATTCCTTGCTATCCTTGGATCACGTCCAGTCAATGAACTCAACATGGATGCCTTCCAAGAATTGAACCAAAACCCAATGTACAACGGTATCGCTGTTTACAACAAACGTGTCGCTTACGCTGAGCAATTGCCAAAAGTAATTGACGAAGCTTGCCGTGCTGCAGTTTCTAAAAAAGGTCCAGCTGTTGTTGAAATTCCAGTAAACTTCGGTTTCCAAGAAATCGATGAAAATTCATACTATGGTTCAGGTTCATACGAGCGTTCATTCATCGCTCCTGCTTTGAACGAAGTGGAGATCGACAAAGCGGTTGAAATCTTGAACAATGCTGAGCGTCCAGTTATCTACGCTGGTTACGGTGGTGTTAAAGCTGGTGAAGTGATTACTGAATTGTCACGTAAAATCAAAGCACCAATCATCACAACTGGTAAAAACTTTGAAGCTTTCGAATGGAACTACGAAGGGTTGACAGGTTCTGCTTACCGTGTTGGTTGGAAACCAGCCAACGAAGTGGTCTTTGAAGCAGACACAGTTCTTTTCCTTGGTTCAAACTTCCCATTTGCTGAAGTTTACGAAGCATTCAAAAACACTGAAAAATTCATCCAAGTGGATATCGACCCTTACAAACTTGGTAAACGCCATGCCCTTGACGCTTCTATCCTTGGTGATGCAGGTCAAGCAGCTAAAGCAATCCTTGATAAAGTAAACCCAGTTGAGTCTACTCCATGGTGGCGTGCAAACGTGAAGAACAACCAAAACTGGCGTGATTACATGAACAAACTCGAAGGTAAAACTAAGGGTGAATTGCAATTGTATCAAGTTTACAATGCAATCAACAAACATGCTGATCAAGACGCTATCTATTCAATCGACGTAGGTGACACTACTCAAACATCTACTCGTCACCTTCACATGACACCTAAGAACATGTGGCGTACATCTCCACTCTTTGCGACAATGGGTATTGCCCTTCCTGGTGGTATCGCTGCTAAGAAAGACAATCCAGATCGCCAAGTATGGAACATCATGGGTGACGGTGCATTCAACATGTGCTACCCAGACGTTATCACAAACGTTCAATACGACCTTCCAGTTATCAACGTTGTCTTCTCAAATGGTAAATATGCCTTCATCAAGGACAAATACGAAGACACAAACAAACACTTGTTTGGTTGTGACTTCCCTAATGCTGACTATGCGAAAATCGCTGAAGCGCAAGGTGCTGTTGGATTTACAGTTGACCGTATCGAAGACATCGATTCAGTTGTTGCAGAAGCTGTTAAATTGAACAAAGAAGGTAAAACTGTTGTTATCGATGCTCGCATCACTCAACACCGTCCACTTCCAGTAGAAGTACTTGAATTGGATCCAAAACAACACTCAGAAGAAGCCATCAAAGCCTTCAAGGAAAAATACGAAGCAGAAGAACTCGTACCATTCCGTCTCTTCTTGGAAGAAGAAGGATTGCAATCACGCGCAATTAAATAATTCCTCCCGTGGAAAATCAAAGAATAAACTGCGTTATCTTCACCTTGCCGTACTCCAGTACTGCCTGCGGTTCGATGCCTTGTTTATTCATTGATTTTTATAGAGAGAAACTTGAAAAGATCGGAGCAATCCGGTCTTTTTGCTTGTTTTGCTTCATATGTCTTTTTGGAGGAGGGCTGAGGCTTATTATCTGGGTAAATGATAGGAAGCCTAGAAAGAGTAAGATTAGAAAACAGACAGGGAGAAACATAGGATAGTATCACTATTCCGCAGTATTTCACAAGTAAAGGTCTGGATATTGGGGTATAATATAAGTAAATGAAGAGATAAAATAAGAAAGTGAGTAGAATTATGACTGAAAAACTGACTTTTCCTGATGGTTTCTTGTGGGGCGGAGCGACAGCTGCCAACCAGTGCGAAGGCGCTTATGATGAGGATGGTCGCGGGCTGGCCAACGTAGACGTGGTGCCGATTGGTGAGGAGCGTCTGGCCATTATCACGGGTAAGAAAAAGATGTTTGACTTTGAGGAAGGCTATTTCTACCCAGCTAAGGAAGCTATTGACATGTACCATCGCTTTAAGGAGGACATTGCCCTCTTTGGCGAGATGGGTTTTAAGACCTATCGTCTGTCCATTGCTTGGAGCCGGATTTTTCCTAAGGGGGATGAGATGGAGCCCAATGAAACTGGCCTGAAATTTTACGAAGACCTCTTTAAGGAATGCCACAAGTACGGCATTGAGCCCTTGGTGACTATTACTCACTTTGACTGTCCCATGCACTTGATTGAGCAATATGGTGGGTGGCGGAGCCGTAAGATGCTGGAATTTTACGAGCGTCTCTGCCGCACTCTCTTTACCCGCTACAAGGGCTTGGTCAAGTACTGGCTGACCTTTAATGAGATTAACATGATTCTTCATGCACCATTTATGGGGGCGGGGCTCTGCTTTGAAGAAGGCGAAAATGAGGAGCAGGTCAAGTATCAAGCAGCCCATCATGAGCTAGTCGCGTCAGCTATTGCCACCAAGCTGGCTCATGAGATTGATCCAGAAAATAAGGTCGGCTGTATGTTAGCGGCGGGTCAAAATTATCCTAACACCTGCCATCCACGCGATGTATGGGCTGGTATGGAGGAAGACAGGAAAAATTATTTCTTCATCGACGTGCAGGCGCGTGGTGAATATCCTAACTATGCCAAGAAAGCTTGGGAGCGCGAGGGCATCACTGTCGAAATGACAGAAGAAGACCTGCAGCTGCTCAAGGAGCATACGGTGGACTTCATTTCCTTCTCTTACTATGCGAGCCGGGTAGCTTCGGGCGACCCTGAGGTCAATGAATTGACAGCGGGCAATATCTTTGCTTCTCTGAAGAACCCTTATTTGGAAGCTTCTGAGTGGGGCTGGCAGATCGACCCTCTGGGCTTGCGCATTACGCTTAATACCATCTGGGATCGTTATCAAAAGCCCATGTTTATCGTGGAAAATGGTCTGGGTGCAGTGGATAGTCCGGATGAAAATGGCTATGTAGCTGATGATTACCGGATTGACTATCTGGCGGCTCATGTCAAGACCATGAGGGAGGCCATCAATGAGGACGGCGTGGTGCTGTGGGGCTACACGACCTGGGGGTGTATCGACCTGGTATCAGCCGGCACTGGTGAGATGAAGAAGCGCTATGGCTTTATCTATGTCGATCGGGACAATGAAGGAAAAGGAACTCTAGCCCGTTCGCGCAAGAAATCCTTCTATTGGTACAAAGAAGTCATTGCGACTAACGGAGCATCTGTGAAATAATATCAAGGAGGCTGGGACAAAAGTCCTAGCCTCTCAATTGTCTTTGGATTGTCGAGCAAGACGCAGTGGTTGAGTGGGCTCTATTACGCTAATTTCATCAGCTTTTACAGCCCTACTCAACTGTGCGGAGGTGGGACGACGAAATCGAATTCTAACGAATTACCGATTTCTGTCCCACTCTCTTTCTTTTGCATCGTTTATATTTGATTGACTTGCTGGCTCATCCTTGCTACACTAGTTTTATCAAGCTATTGGAGAATGAGAATGGCCAATCTTTTACTAATTGAAGACAACAATGATATTCATGAGATTTTGAAAAATCTCTTTACGCAGGAGCATGTCGTGTTTTCAGCTTATTCTGGGACCG
This sequence comes from Streptococcus sp. SC1, assembly GCF_030272855.1. NCBI lineage: Bacteria > Bacillati > Bacillota > Bacilli > Lactobacillales > Streptococcaceae > Streptococcus > Streptococcus sp. SC1. Next base: position 74,075 of record NZ_JAQCMU010000005.1, read on the forward strand.
AGGGACTGCGGATTTTTGCGGAAGAAGAGATTCATCTAGTTCTGCTGGATATTATGCTGCCGGGAAAAAATGGCGATGAGGTGCTGAGGGAAATTCGCAAGACCAGTCAGGTGCCAGTAGTCATGCTGACCGCCCTGGGCGAAAAGAGTCTCGTGAGCCAGTATCTGCTGGACGGTGCCAATGATTATATTGTCAAGCCTTTTAATCTAGACGAAGTGGCGGCGCGTGTCACTGTCCAACTACGAGGTAGTCAGAAGTCTCAGTCCAAGCCTGCTGGGGAGACCTTGATCAAAAACATCCGCCTCCTGCCAGATACCTTTGAAATTGCTTCTGGTGACCAGTCCATGCGGCTAGGGAAAAAGGAATTTCAGATCTTCCAGACCTTGCTGGCTCATCCTAAAAAGATTTTTACTAAGGAGGAGCTGTATGAGTCGGTCTGGGAGGAGACCTATCTGCCAGGCGATAATACGCTCAATGCCCATCTCAGTAACCTCCGTAAGAAATTAGCCCAGTTGGATAGTTCGACAGACTATATCGAGACCATTTGGGGTCTGGGCGTGCGGCTCAAGGAGGATTAGCTATGTGGTTGATTATAGCCTTTGTGCTCATACTCTTCTTGTCAATCATGCTGGTTCGCTATCATCTGACGATTCGTAGTCTGACCAGCCAGATCCGTGACAAACGTCGTACAGGGAGTCAGATTCGGCTGACTTTGAGAGATCAATCTCCGAGCCTAGTGGCTCTGACTGACGAGGTGGAGCAGCTTTTTCAGGAAATGGATAAGATGTCCTTTGTGACCCAGCAGGAAAAGAAAACCTTGGACATGGCTATCAGCAATATTGCCCACGATATCCGAACGCCACTGACCATTGCTAGTGGCTATACGCAACAGCTACTCAAAGACGCTGATAAGGAGCAGATGGACCAGCAGTTGCAAAAGATTGCGGATAATCTAGGCATGGTATCCAGACGCTTGGAGGCTCTGATGGAATACCGTCGCTTGATGGAAGGAGCTATTCGACCGAGCCTTCAGCGGGTAGACCTATCCCAGCTGGTCACCCAGCAACTCTTTGCCTATTATGATGCCTTTCAGCGAGCAGGGATTGATTTAGATGTGGATCTCTCTGAAAATCTGTTTCTGGAAACAGACAGTGACATCTTTGATCGAATCGTCCAGAACATGCTCAGCAATGTCCTCAAACATGGTCGAGAAACAGCCAGCATCAGTCTGAAAAATGAAGGGCAAAAGGTTATTTTTCAGGTCAAAAATAAAGTTCAGCAGCCTATCTTGCATCTGGATAAGCTGACCAATCGCTTCTATTCTGAAAATCTCTCCAGTAGTGAGGAATCCTCTGGACTGGGGCTTTATATCACCCAGCAGCTGGTCGAAATCTTAGGTGGTGACTTGACCATTCAAGCAGAGGGAGATTGGTTTGAATTGATTGTGGCTTTATAAAAAAAGAATCAGCTAGTCAGAAGATTAGCTGATTGCTTGGTTTTAGAGATCTTTTTTCTTGAAAATGAGGAGGCTGTTGCCTAGGAAGAAGACTGCTATGCCAATTGCTACTAAACTAGCTTGCAAAACGACAGCGGGATCCGCAGCCATTTCTATTCCAAATCGTAAGGTTAAATAGCGGAACAATTCTACATGGGGATAGAGTAAGACTGGAAAGGCAAGCAGGGCGCTTCCGATAAAATAGGTAACAAAGACCGCAGCAATGGAATGGCTGAGATAGAGGACGAAGGACACGATGCCAATCCAAGCAATGGTCACAATGAGTTGGACGAGAATGGTTACTAAAAATTGGCCAAAGAAACCTGCCGGAGCTGTTCCAATTCCGTTGATAGAGCTAGCGATGATGAAGGATAGTCCTAGTAAGAGGATGAATTGGAAGATGGCAACAACAAAGGAGACCAAGGTTTTAGATAAGAAGAACTCTGTCCGTGAAATGCCGTGAGCGAGGCTGTTTTTATAAAGCTTGCGAGACAAGTCCACACCTAATAAGAGGCAGACGACAATGAGAGTGAAAAATATAATACTGTCAGAATTTCCAGAGAAATGGGCAAGAGCATTGATACCCGTCATTTTTTCTGGTACTTGCTGAGCGACATCCTGGCTATCCGTTGAGATGGATGTTCCAAATCTGCTGGTAACCTTATAGATGACTCCGAGCAGAATATTGGCTAGCAAAACGAACTCGGTAATCCAAAATCCCTTGGAGTGGAAGAGGCGGTAAAAGTCAGCGCGAATTGTTTGAATCATGATAGACCTCCCTGGTTTTGATCAACTAAATCTGTAAAGAAGTTTTCGAGATTTTGCCGTGCATAGTAGATTTCTTGAATGACTAAGTCAGCTGTGACCAACTCTTTTACGATATTGTTGATGTTATGTGAGTGAGTAAAGACATGGATCTCATTGAGAGCATTGACAACCTTGATGCGGTAGCCCAATTGATCTTGGAGCAGCTGGCTGGCTTCCTCCAAATGATCCGTTTTCAAGACGATATAGTCTTCGCTTTGCTCTTCAAATTCAGCTTTGGAAATTTCCTTGATCATATGACCTTGGTCGATGATGCCAAAGCGCGTAGCGACTAGATAGAGCTCGGATAGGATATGGCTGGAAATAACAAAGGTCATACCCAGCTCTTCATTGAGCTTTTGGACAAGCTGGCGGAATTCCTTGATGCCGACGGGATCTAGTCCGTTGATAGGTTCGTCTAGAATCATCAAATCTGGCTTAGACAATAAGGCAATGGCAATTCCCAAACGCTGCTTCATACCGAGAGAAAAATCTCTGAATTCCTTCTTGCCAGTATCTGTTAAGTTCACGTATTCCAAGGTTTCTTGGATGGCCTTCTCGGCATTAGGTATCTGGCGGAGTTTGCAGTAGTAGCTGAGATTTTCGTAAGCGGTCAAGTGGTTGTGGGCAACGGGCGTTTCAATGACCGAGCCGACCCGCTTGAGGGCTTGTGTCCATTCGGCCTGGTTGCTGGAACCAAAGAGAGACACGGTTCCGTTGCTGGCATGCATCAGCTGGGTCATGATTTTGATCAGAGTGGTTTTACCAGCTCCGTTTTTACCGATGAGACCGTAGATATCCCCTTTTTTGATGGTCAGATTGACATCGCTCAGAGCTTGCTGCTGGCCGAACTTTTTGCTGACCCCTTGTAAAACTAAAATATTTTCCATGGTTTTACTTCTCCTTTTTGAATTATCTTTGGAAATCCTTTCCTCACCATCTAGTATATCGGACACTTATTAAGTATTCATCAAGCATTTCTAAAATATTTCTAAAATCTTGAAATAGCAGGCCTACTTCTTGTCTTAGCGGACTGAGGCCTATAGAAAACGAGGCTGGGACAAAAGTCCTAGCCTCTCAATTGTCTTTGGATCGTCGAGCAAGACGCAGTGGTTGAGTGGGCTCTACTACGCTGATTTCATCAGCTTTTACAGCCCTACTCAACTGTGCGGAGGTGGGACGACGAAATCGAATTCTAACGAATTACCGATTTCTGTCCCACTCTCTAATTATCTATTTCCAATTCATAAAGGCCTCGCAGTGCGTTGCAGGCGTAGATTTTTTCTGCTGATTTTAAGTCGTCTAGGCTGAGAATTTTTTCTGTGGCTTGACCTGTTGCCAATAGATGCTGGCGGTAGATGCCATTCAAAAGGCCTAGCTCGACTGGTGGTGTGTAGAGGTGGCCCTCCAATAGGAGGACTAGGTTACCGATGGAGCTTTCTAGCAGCTGCCCTTGGGCATTGTAGTAAATCTGCTCCTGCTGACCTAGGTTTAAATGTGGCCGATAGCTGGTTTTGAAGTAGGTGAAAGGCTGCTGCAAGTTGGCATTTTGCGGAACGAGAATAGCCTTACAGAAAGCTTCTGGGAGTGCTTGCAGCTCTTCTAGCTGGCAGGTCACTTTTCCAGATTTGGCGATGGAGATCCGCAGGCGGTAGTCCGTACTTGGCTCTAGTTCTGCTAGGCTTTGGTTTAACTCTGCCTTCAGTTTTTCTTCATCAAATGGATAAGCAAAGTAACGAGCGGATTCCCGCAGTCGCTTCAGATGTTGGGCTTGGAAGGTCAGGCGACCTTGCTCAATCTTCCCTGTCGTAATCAGGTTAAATTGCGGATTTTTCCGATAAAGAACAGCGGATTTTTGCTGGGTTTCGATGTACTCGGATTCCCATGTGCTATCCCAAGTGATGCCGCCGCCGACACCGTAGATAGCCTTGCCAGCTTCTAGCTGAATGGTGCGGATGGCCACATTGAAAATCCGTCTCTGGTCTGGCAAACAGATGCCAACTGTACCGCAGTAGACACCGCGGGCGGCTTTTTCGGTCGCCTTGATGATAGCCATGGTCGAAATCTTTGGAGCACCAGTGATAGAGCCGCACGGAAAGAGGGCATCAAAAATGTCTCCTAGGCCAATCTCGGGCCGCAGTTGGCTCTTGATGGTGGAGGTCATTTGCCAGACAGTGGAATACTGCTCGACCTGACACAGCTGCTCGACCCGCTCGCTGCCAATCTCTGAAATGCGATTCATGTCGTTGCGCAGTAAGTCAACGATCATCATATTTTCCGCTCGGTTTTTAGGATCCTGGCGCAGCCAGTCCGCCTGTTCCAAGTCCACAGCGACTGTTAGACCGCGATTGGTAGTCCCTTTCATCGGTCGCGTTGTCAGCTCGCCTCGGTGCTCCTCGAAAAAGAGCTCAGGACTGATGGATAAGACTGCTTGATGATCGTGCTCTACGTAGGCATTGTAGGCGGCGTTTTGCTCAACGACCAGACGGTTGTAAATAGCCCAACTGTCCTGTGGATTAAGCTCTGCGCCCAGCTGCACCGTGTAGTTGACCTGATAAGTATCGCCCTGACGGATATGATGGTGAATGGTTCCGATGGCTTTTTCATACTCTTGCTCAGTCGTCAGGCTCTGCCATTGCGCCGGCATATCTACCTCGTCGTAAGCCAAAGGGAAAGGGGCTTCATCAGCTCTATCATGAATGGTAAAGTAAATCAGGTACTCGCCCAGCAGAGGGGCTTTGTGGACCTGGAGTTTTTCCTCAAAAGCAGGAGCCGCTTCGTAGCTGACATAGCCGACTGCATAAAATCCCTTTTTCTGCCAGTCCTCGACTTCTTGCAGAATCGCTCTGACTTCGACCAACTCGCGCGTTTTGAGCTCTTTGATGGGCTGGCTGAAAATCAAGCGCCGACCCAGTTCTTTAAAATCAATAACTGTTTTCTTGTGCATGAGTTTATTGTATCATAAGATAATTTGAATGAAAACGGATTTATCGGATGAGACACTCATTCTTTTACAATAGTTGACAGATTAGAGAGTGACTCGGTATACTAATTTAAAAAAGAAAGAATGAGATGCTTATGAAATCAAACAAATTGCTATGGATAAATGGAATTGTTGGCATTTTAGGAGGCCTTCTGATCATTTACGCTTCTTCTAATAGATGGCACTGGGAAATTATTAATTTAGTTCCTAAACTAATCGAAAACCCTGGCTGGGGTGATATGGTTATATTGACCAGCTGGCTGCTCTTGGGGCTTTCTATAGTTGGAATGTATCATTATAGCAACGACCCAAGAGTCAATAAGACGAGTCATGAGCTTCTTTTCTGCGCCTCCATCATGGGCTTTATCTCTTTTCTATTTACTTTTTCAGGTCTTCTGTCTATCATCTCAGGAGTTCTATATCTTCGAGATTTGCCAAAATTTAAGAACGACGAAAAAGTTGATTGACAAGTGTGGCGACTAAGTTTCTCCTGCTCGAAAGGCCTTGAAAATTATGATAAAATAAGGAAATGACAAAACTGTAAAGGAAGCCTTATGAAAAAAATCAATGAATCCTATAAACTCATCGTCTTTGCGGCGCTTGCTCTGGCTCTGGTTCTCTATATCGGAAACATTTGGTCGGGCCTGCAGAGCCTGACGTCAGTATTTTCACCTATTATACTGGGCGGAGTATTGGCTTTTATCTTTAATGTTCCGATGAAAAAGCTGGAAGACCTCCTAGACAAATGCCAAGTCCCTCAGAAGCTGCAGCGCAGTATGGCCTTGGTTTTGGAGGTGCTGATTTTAGCTCTCATCATGACGGGGATTGTCTCCATCGTCGTACCGACTCTGACCACAGCGGTCAATCAGCTGAGCGCGACCATCGGAAAGGTAGCACCGCAGCTAGCCAAGTGGCTGCAGCAGTCTGGCTTGCTTTCCTCTAGTCAGCTGAAAGATTTGACCAAGCAGCTGCAAAACAGTGGCATTGTCAATCGAGCCATCTCTCTTCTGGGCAGCCTGACAGGCAATATCTCTGCCATCTTTGGCAATTTCTTCTCTGTCATCATGTCTATCTTTCTCATGTTTGCTTTCTTGAGCAGCAAGGAGCATTTGCAGACGATTACTAGCCGTCTCTTGCAAGTCCTGCTTCCTGAGAAGGTTGTGAAGCGCCTATCCTATGTCGGTTCTGTCATTGTTGAGACCTATGATAAGTTTCTGATGGGGCAGATGATAGAGGCCGTCATTGTTGGGATTTTAGTCTTTATCGCCTACTCTCTGACAGGCCTGCCTTATGCTGCCTTGACAGGAGTTTTGGCTGGAGTGCTCTCTTTCATTCCCTACATTGGGCCTTTCTCTGCTTGTGCTCTGGGTGCTATCTTTATCTTTACCGACAGCCCTTGGAAAGCCCTTCTATCAATCGCAGTCTTTCAGCTGGTGCAGCTGATTGAGGGCAATATCATCTATCCGCGTGTGGTCGGCCAGTCCGTTGGTCTCCCAACTCTCTTTACCCTTGCCGCAGCCCTGATTGGGGGTAACCTCTTTGGCTTGGTCGGCATGATTTTCTTTACGCCTATCTTCGCAGTTATCTACCGCTTGGTCAGAGAGTTTGTTGTGGAGAAGGAGGAGAGGAATGCCGAAGGGGAGACAGATAGATGAAAAAATGAAGTTTATGGGCTTCATTTTGATGACTGCTCTGTTCTTGCCTTATACTAGCTACTTTTTAACAAGCTCCTCAAAGAAAGTGTCATAATAACCGTTTGTTCCAAAGTCCATCAACTATTAAATGATTGTAAGAGAAAAGAAATTGTCTTTGACAATGTTTCTGCAGTTTGCTTTTCTTTATCTGGAGACTTCTATTTAGGTATATTTAAAAAGTTTATAAATGCCCCCAAAAAGTTAGATACAAAAATCTAACTTTTTGGGGTGTTTTATTATGACATTTACTTATCTTATAAGGACAAAGGTCGACCTATAGTCTACGAAAACAAGGAATCGGCTCTTAGATACTTAATCCGATTTATGAAACGTCACGAAATAGAAAATGTTAAGAATGGGGAAATTCTCACTATTCTTCTGAATTGAAGAAATAAATAATAGACGAAAGATTTGACTTGCTACAGAAGGGGAAGTAGATGATGGGATTCTAACTTTAAATGTGTTACAATGAGATTAGTATAGAATTTGGGAATATCATGATATGAATATTTTAATTAAAGTATAAGAAGGTTTTTAATGGCAAAACGAAAAGATTTTTCTGAATTAACGAGAGTACAAATCCCAGCAGCACTGCACTTGATGCGACTGGGTTATACTTACCTGCCTCACAATGGTAAGATTTTAAATGAAAGAGATCCTGAAACAAATATTCTGGTATCTGTTTTTAGAGACCAATTTTTAAAATTCAACAATTATGCAACTGATGAAGATGTTGACCGAGAACTGAGTAATATTAAGTTGGAACTAGATCAAAATGATTTGGGGCGTTCTTTCTTTAAACGATTGCAAGGTCAGGAAAATACCGTATATATTGACTGGGAAAATCCAGAAGCTAACACCTTCCATCTGGCACTGGAAGTGACCTGTCACAATGGTCAGGATGAGTTCCGTCCAGATGTAGTTGTGTTTATCAACGGACTCCCCCTTTCTTATATCGAAGTCAAACAGCCAAATGCTATCCGAGATGGCAAGACGGGGATTCAGTCAGAGCAGGATAGAACCCGATATCGTTTTGAGAATCGCAAGTTCCGTCGCTTCAATAACATTACTCAATTGATTGCGCTCTCTGATAATTTGCCTTATATCAATGGACAGGGACAGCAAAAACAGGGTTCCTATTACGGTTCAAACGCCTATTCAAAAACAAAATTTAATGCTTTCAAGGAAGAAAGAGAAGTAGATTTTCTGCATTCAATTGGACCTTTAACAGACGAACAAATTGACTTCGTCCTTGAAGATATGAAGCGCTTTGCCCTCAAATCTCAACCCGAGTTTACAACAAACCTAAACCATGATACACCGTGTAATGCCTTTCTCTCATCTTTGTATACCAAAGAACGCCTGCTCTTTCTACTTCGTTTTGGTCTGGTCTATGTAGAAGAAGAGAGCAAGGATGGCCAGATGCAACTACAGAAGCATGTCATGCGCTATCCTCAGTATTTTGCGACCAGAGCTATCGAGGAAACGATCGCAAAGGGTATCAAGAAAGGGGTTATCTGGCATACACAAGGTTCAGGTAAGACTGCCCTCGCTTTCTTCAATATCCGCTATCTAACCAACTATTTTTCAAAACAAGGAATAGTCCCTCAGTTTTACTTTGTCGTGGATCGTTTGGATCTGGCAGACCAAGCCTTTAAAGAATTTACCAAACGAGGGCTCAAGGTTAAGCGAATCAAAAGCCCTCAAGAGCTCAATCAAAAACAAGATGGCTATGACGTAGCCGTTGTTAACATCCAGAAGTTCAAAGACGATTCTGACCTGACAGACCGCTCTGGTTATGATCTAAATCGCCAAAACATATACTTTATTGACGAGGCCCACCGTTCCTACAATGAGCATGGTTCCTATCTACCAAATCTCTATCAAGCAGATACCAATGCTATCAAGATTGCTTTGACGGGAACGCCTCTCATCACCTATAAGAAAGACGGAAAAACAAAAGAAAATCATGCGACAACACGCGATATCTTTGGAGATTACATCCATAAATACTACTACAACCAGTCTATCGATGATGGCTTTACCCTACGCTTGATGCGAGAAGATATCGAGACTTCTTATAAAGACAATCTCAGATCCATCAATGAAGAGATCCAACGTGGCGGGTTGTCCAAGGAAGATATCTTTGCTCATCCCCACTATGTGGAACCTATGCTTGATTTTATCCTTGAGGATTTTAATCGTGCACGTGATATAATTTTTGATGATCAGACCATCGGTGGGATGATCGTCTGTGACTCTTCCAAGCAAGCCCGTGAGCTCGAAAGACAGTTGGAAGAACGCAGACAAAATGGCAGTACCCAGCTGACTTCTGTCCTTATCCTCCATGACGAAGGAGACAAGGAAGAAAAGAAAGACAAGGTAGATGCCTACAAGGAGGGCAAGATTGATCTCATCATCGTCTATTCCATGTTATTGACTGGTTTTGATGCTCCACGCCTCAAGCGGCTCTATCTGGGGCGTAAGATCAAGGCCCACAATCTCCTTCAAACCTTGACACGGGTCAATCGTCCTTACAAGGACTATCTCTTTGGCTATGTCATCGACTTTGCGGATATCTCAAAAGAGTTTGACAAGACCAATCGTGCTTATTTGGAAGAACTTAACCAAGAATACGATATCACTCTGACAGGAGAAAATGGCGAGGATATCTTTGGTTCTCTCTTTGTGCCAGCAGATGAGATTGCGCAAGAGTTGAGCAAGACCAAGCATGTCCTCCTGGACTATCCGACGGGAAATCTGGAGTTCTTTTCACAGGCTATCAATGACATCAAGGATAGAAAGCAGTTAAATGAGCTACGGAAAGCCCTAGAGTCGGTCAAGCAGTACTATAACGTTGCACGCTTACTGGGCTATGATCAATTGCTCCAGCAGATCGATATCGCACAGATTGCAACCCTGCTCAATATCATCTCTAGACGCTTGCTGACCCTGTCCTTGATGGATAAACCAGACGAGTTTTCAAGCCGTACCCTTCTAAACTTAGCCATGTCTGAAACTAGTTTTAGCTTTATCAAGATTGCTGAGGAAGAGCTCCGTCTTGCTGCCAATGACTTGGACGGCTTAAAACGCCGAGTCGCTGGAGGAATCCAAGGCCAACGTGATGAAAAAGATCCCGAGTGGGTCTCTCTCTACGAAGAATTCCAGCGCATCATGAAAAAACACTTGATCCATGGGCAAGAAGGCTTCACCATGGAAAATATCAAGGAAACCCAAAAAGACTACGAAGAACTCTTTAAGTCCGTGGAGGACTATCGTACTCGTATGAGACGCCTAACCATGAACTTTAACGGAGATGAGATGGCAGCGCGTTCCTACAAGCATGTGACCCACTCGACCATGGTCAGTGACTTCCCTGCTATCTACCATGTCATCAAGGGTTCTAAAGTCAGACTAGACCGTAAAATCGGTCAAAACCAAGGAGTGCTCGATAACGAGGACTTCCTCAAGAAAATGATTCGAGAAGAAGCTCGGATTGAAATGAAAACCCACCAATCTGCAAGTGGTTTGACAAGAGAGGATTTTAACTATATCGTTGAGTCACTATTTGAAGGATATGAAGAGGAATACCAACACTAATGAATGAAACGTACAAAGTCCAAGTCCAAGACTTGGTAGATGATTTAAAAGCCGTCTTTACCCACGCAGGACTGGGCGGAGAAGCGGGTGAGTACAAACTCCTCACCCAGTCTTTCCTCTACAAATTTTTAAACGACAAGTTTTTGTATCAAGCTAAGATCCTAGATGAGTCTAACACATATGAAAATTTGTTGGCTATGAGTGAGGAAGACTATGACTGGCTTTTGGAGGATATCGGTACCAGCACCGCTTGGCTCAAGCCAGACCAGTTGATCGAAACCCTCCACCGTCAGCAAAATGAGTCGACTTTTTACGAAACTTTTGAAATACCCTCAACCAAATCGCCATTGATAATAACGATATCTTCTCCGTTCACACAGACGGGGATACGGCCATTCGTCTCTTTGATGAGCGTTTGATTACAGATACCATCTCAGATAGCAGCAAGCGTAACGAAGTGGCAAAAGCTATCATCAATCTCCTTGCACGCGTCAAGTTTGATGAGACCATTTTTTCACAAGGTTTCGACTTTTTCTCCACTCTCTTTGAGTACATGATCAAGGACTACAACAAAGACGGTGGTGGCAAGTATGCCGAGTACTACACACCTCACTCTGTAGCTAAGATTATCGCCGATATTTTGGTAGGAAATGACCAACCATCAAACGTGCGGATCTACGACCCGTCTGCCGGTTCGGGGACCTTGCTTATGAATCTGGCTAGTCGCATCGGTGTGGATAAGACCACTGTTTACAGTCAGGATATCTCGCAAAAGTCATCCAATCTCCTTCGTCTCAATCTAATTTTGAATGGACTGCAACACTCTATTCACAATATCGTACAGGGAAATACCATCATCGCAAACCGTCATCCTGAAAAGATGGACTATATCGTGTCTAACCCTCCTTTCAAACTGGATTTTTCAGAGTGGCGTGACCAAGTGGAGACTTTGCCAGAAGCTAACGAGCGATTCTTTGCAGGAGTGCCAAAAGTTCCAGCCAAGTCTAAGGACAAGATGGCAATCTATGAGCTCTTTGTTCAGCATATCATCTACTCCTTGAAGCCGGATGGTCAGGCGGCTGTTGTCTTGCCGACAGGCTTTATCACTGCCCAGTCAGGGATTGACAAGACCATCCGTCAACACTTGGTGGACAATCAAATGCTGGCAGGTGTCGTTTCTATGCCGTCCAATATCTTTGCGACAACAGGTACCAATGTCTCCATCCTCTTTATCGATAAGAAAAACAAGGGTGATGTCGTCCTCATCGATGCCTCAAGCCTCGGAAGCAAGGTCAAGGAAGGCAAGAACCAAAAGACCGTGCTCTCTCCTGAGGAAGAGCAGAAGATCGTCGAGACCTTTATCAAGAAAGAAGCCGTCGAGGACTTTTCAGTTACAGTCTCTTATGAGGATATCAAGGAGAAAAACTATTCTCTCAGCGCAGGCCAATACTTTGACATCAAGATTGACTATGTAGACATCACAGCAGAAGAGTTTGACGCCAAGATGACCGCCTTTCAAAACAAACTCTCAGACCTCTTCCAGCAATCGCATGCACTGGAGCAGGAAATCGAGAAGCAGATGAAGGAGATCAAGTATGAGTGAGTGGAAAAGGTATAAATTAGGTGAGCTGCTTAGGGTGAAACATGGTTGGGCTTTTAAAGGAGAATTTTTTTCGGATACGGGAGTTCAAAGTATATTAACTCCGGGAAACTTTTATGAATATGGTGGATTCAAAGCAAATCCTTCGAAAGATAGGTTTTATAGTGGAGATTATCCGAAAGAATACTTATGTTCAAAAGGGGATTTGGTTGTTGCAATGACTGAACAAGCTGCTGGTTTATTAGGTAGTACAGCGATAGTTCCTGAAGATAATCGATATTTGCATAATCAGCGAATAGGTTTGATTTCTTGTAATGGATCCTTGAATAAAGATTTTGCTTACTATTTATTTATGACACAATCAGTTAGACAGCAGATAAGTCGTTCTGCATCTGGAACAAAAGTTAAGCATACCTCGCCAGAGAAAATTTATGATGTTCAAGTAGATATTCCAAAAATTCAAACTCAGAAAAATATTGCGATTTTTTTGAGTTTACTAGATAAAAAAATCCAAATCAACAACCAAATCAACCAAGAGTTGGAAGCCATGGCTAAGACCCTCTAAGACTACTGGTTTGTGCAGTTTGATTTCCCAGACCAGAATGGCAAACCCTACAAATCATCAGGTGGAAAGATGGTCTATAACCCAGAACTCAAACGCGAAATCCCAGAGGGGTGGGGAGTGGATTCTTTATGGAATATAGCGAATTTTTATAATGGACTAGCTATGCAAAAATATAGACCAGATACAAATGAGGATGATTACCTTCCTGTCATTAAAATTAGAGAAATGATGAATGGCTTCACAAAGGATACCGAAAAAGCGAGATTAGATATTCCTACAGAAGCAGTTGTAGAGAGTGGAGACATATTATTTTCTTGGTCTGCAACATTAGAGATTGTAATCTGGGGGAAAGAAAGAGGAGCTTTAAATCAACATATTTTTAAAGTTACTTCGGACACTTATCCAAAATCCTTCATTTACTTTGAATTGAAAAGTTATTTGAAGGTGTTTAAATCTATTGCTGAGTTGAGAAAAACAACTATGGGACATATTACTCAGGACCATTTAAAGCAGGCTAAGATTGTAGTTCCACAGATTGAAATTATTTCAAAATTAGATGCCAAACTACAACCCATAATGTTAAAACAACAGATTCTAGAAAACCAAAACCAAGAACTCACCCAACTTCGCGACTGGCTCTTACCAATGCTGATGAATGGACAGGTGAAGGTGGGAAATTATACAGATTAAGATATTTTAAGGAGTGCTTATGTTTTTCTTTTATTTTTTTGCAGACAATGAAATTACTGCAGTGAATACAGAGGAATTAGAGGGCTATGACGGCTCAATTAATGCTTCTAGTGTAGATGATTTTTACAGTCAAGTTAAAAGTAATGGCTTAGAAATTTCAGATGAAATTTTAGAAGATGTAGAAGAAGCTTTTGCTGATTTAGATGATGAGGAACAAGATGTTGTTCCTGAAGGATTTAGAATAAAGCACTGGGTAAGTAATCGTTCATTTGGTGAACTAGTTGATATGTTCAAACATAATGAAATTGAGAAACCTGAAATGCAAAGGAAGTTTGTTTGGACATCACTTAAGAGTTCTAGGCTGATTGAATCGATTATACTAGGTCTTCCCATACCCCCTCTTTTCCTTTTGGAAGTAGATGATAATAGATACGAGATTATTGATGGTTATCAACGTTTAACTACATTATATAACTTTATAGAGGGGCACCCATGGACAGGTATTAAAAGCGATAAAAAAAATATAAAAAGTCGATTATCAAGAAAGAATGTTTTTCCTGAAATTGCTGGAAAATCCTTTAAGGAACTACCAGAGGAGTACCAACGAAAAATTCGTAGAAGTACTATATCTCTAGTAGAGTTTAAACAGCTGAACCCAGGTGATTTTAGTTCAAAATATTTAATTTTTGAAAGAATTAATACTGGTTCAGAAAAATTAAATGGCATGCAAATAAGAAAGTCGTTAGCTTATGGTCCATTTATAGAGTCATTGTATAGCGCTGCAAGTCGATCAGAAAATTACCTATCATTGTTTACTTCAACTCAGATTAAAAAAGATCTTCATGTAGAAGCGTTCCTTAGAATTCTAGCAATGTCAGATATATACTACGGGAAATTTAAATCTAGCAAACAAGGTATTAAAAATATACTAGATGAATATGGGGAACAAAAGAAATCAGAAAGTATTTCAGAAGAAGTAATTAGCAAATTATTTAGTTCCTTAGATCAGTTGTTAGAATTTTTTGAAGCAAAAAAATTATTTAGAAGAGTGAACGCGAATCGAGATATTGAAGGTATTCTAAATTTTGGTATTTTGGAATCTCTGTTAGGGGTTATGGTATTTGGTGGATATAAACTTCCTGATAATTTTAATGAGAAGTATATCAATCATATGGGACAGTTATTCGATGGTTATCTATTAGATGAATCGCATAATCCATTTTCTACAAGTACTGGGAGTGTATCATCAATTAAAAAGAGATTTGAGATTTTTGAAGGAATGCTAGAAAAGTAAATATAATGATTGATTATAATGAATTTAAAAATCGTTTATTAAGATTAAAGGAAACACTGGAGAGAGTACAGAAAATAGATGGAAGTCTTGCAGATGATCCAGAGAAACATCGGAATTTTGCAAAAGAAATTGAAATTGACTATACAGATTTGAAGACTATATATGAATCGAGTGAATTAAATTTGATGATTGAATACTATACTTTTTCAGAACAACTAGTAAAAGAATTAGTTTTTTCAATTTTGACTGTTGAGTCCTCAAATGATAATAAGCATTTAGAAAAATTTTTGAAAAATAGTTTCCGTAGAAATAAATACAGCCCTAGGTCGCGGTTTGAAGACATAAAAAAAGATGTTTTAGATAAGTATATTCAGACTAATGACAAAAAATTAATTTTCTTGTTATTTAACACTGATGGTGATTTCACTAAGATACATGATTCGTTAATAAAAGCAAGGCATAAATATGCTCATAATAGTATTAGGCCTGATTTTAGTATTTCAGAATATGTTGAAAGATCTTTACCTAGTTTAGATTTTTTATTAAATGAATTTATTAATATTGAAAGCAATTTAGAATCAAGGCTGTCGTTACAAAAACTTATACTAGATTCTGATACGATGAAAAGCCAGTTGGATAAACTTAATATTCGTTCTCCATATTATAAAAATAAATTGAAAGATTTTAAGAACAATTTAAAAAGTATCATGAATTATCAAAGTCAGTTAGAATGTACTTCAAGTGTTTATAATGAAATTTTTGAACAGTCTAAAAAATATCAAACTTTAGATTTGAGGTTATCAAATAACACTTTAAAAGCTAGATTAGAAGAAATTAAATTTGTGTTAAGAAAAAAGGAGTAAATAGAGTCAAGAGAATTTTTGAACTTTTAGAATTTGTGGTTAAAACAATCCCAGCCAAATCAACTTTTGGCTGGTTTTTATTGTCTAAAGATGATATAATTAAATTACCTAAAAGGTAATTTAATTATACGGAAAGGGACATATGAAGCTTATCTATACAAACAAAACTGTTGAGAAGCAGTGCACAGAGCTGAGGCGAGCGAAAAAGGATTTTTCGGATAAGGTTGCTGTAAAGTTGCATCAGCTGATCAACTTTTTGGAAGCGGCAGATTCTTTGGCTAGTGTAACAGCTTTTCCTAAATATCACTTTCACCAACTCAAGGGAAAGAGATAGGGTCAGTTTGCTTTGGATATAGATGGTCGAAGGAGTTCCTACCGTTTGATTGTCGGTTTTCGTGAGGAGGACCTAGAAAAGGTCTTTTCCAGTCCCATTGAAATCGAAACCCTAAAAATAGAGGAGGTCAGCAATCACTATGAGTAATAAAATTGTTGAATACAAAGACCTGATTGCTTTTCATCCAGGTCAGTATGTCAGTGAGTTGATTGAAGATTATAACGTAACGCAGAAAGAATTTGCGGAGCGTTTGGGAGTTTCAGCAAAGACTGTCAGCAAGATCGTCAATGCTGAGGAGTCCATTAGTAAAGAAACGGCTCATAAGTTAGCCAAGCTAAGCGGAGTTTCCATGCAAACTTGGCTCAATCTTCAAAATGCTTATGATGTAAAAGTTGCAGAGATTGTAGAACAAAAAGAGCTAGAAGAAGGTAGCGAGAAAGAAATCTGTGAGATGATTGATTTCAAGTATTTTAAGGAAGAAGGTTACGTTCCAGACAAACGCTATACTTTGAAAGAAAAGATTGTCGAGCTTCGAAAGATCCTAGGTGTGTCGAGTTTAGAAAACCTCTTAACTTTCAATCATCTAGTGAGTTATCGGAATACACGTGAGTTTACGCCTAAAAGTATAGTCAACTCCAATATCATGCTGGAGTTGGCATCTAAAAAGGCGCGTGATAAAACGACTACTAAGCTCAATCGTAGAAAACTAGAGAAAAATCTGCCTGCTTTGAGAGGGTTAACTAGGCAAGATCCAGAAGTCTTTCCTCAACGCTTGTATGATATCTTGCTAGACTGTGGTGTTGTTCTAGTCGGTCTACCTGCTTTGGCAAATGCTAATTTGAATGGTGCTACAAAAAAATTCAGCAATGGTAGTGCCTTGCTATTATTGACAGACCGAAACAAGGCATCCGATATTTTCTGGTTCTCACTTTTCCATGAGATTGGGCACATTCTGGAGAATGATTTTTCATCTGAAGACGGAAACAGTGACTCATACCGACGTTCTGAGGAAGAGGCAGACCAGTTTGCAAAAGATCTTTTGATAAACCCTGAAGACTATCAAACTTTTGTAGAAAAAGGAAACTTTGATAAGTCGGACATCCTTCAATTTGCTGAAGAAATAAATATTCACCCGAGTATTGTTCTAGGAAGATTACAAAATGAGGGCATTCTCAGTTTTGATCGTTTCCGAGAACTAAAAGAAAATTATTACTTTGTATCCTAAGTGTCAGGAAATTTTTAGAAGATGAAAAGATGCTTAAAGTTTAGTATAGTTAGCAGTGGACTCCAATTGATTCGCTCATTTTATTAAAAAGCGATAAGAGAAATCAAAAAGATCAAAATTTAGATAACCTATAGTCTTTTCTAATAACAAGTCATAGTTGTTTATAAGAATTAGCGATAGCCTGTTTTAATCTATAAAGTAGTATGTAACTTAAAAACAAGCAAAAAAAGGATTTGAGACACGTGTCTCAAATCTTTTTCTTTTGTATATAATAGTGATATAGTTTTAAACTATATCAAACTCTGGGAAATTCCAATTATACAGAGGGCGGATTTTCTGTTAAGATAGTTTCAACAACAATTTTTGGAGGACGTTTATGTCAACGACTATCATTGGTTTCCCTCGTTTGGGTGAATTCCGCGAATTAAAATTTACAACTGAAAAATACTTTAGAAATGAAATCTCAGCAGACGAACTCTTGGCAGCAGCGAAAGACTTGCGTGCGAAGCACTGGAACATTGTCAAAGAAAAAGGCATCACTGAAATCCCATCAAATGACTTTTCTCACTATGATAACTTCCTAGATGCAGCTTTCCTTTTCAACGTGGTTCCTGCTTCTGTTCAAAACTTGGATTTGACTGACTTGGAGCGTTACTTTGCTTTGGCGCGTGGTTACCAAGGTGAAAAAGGGGATGTGCGTGCCCTTCCGATGAAAAAATGGTTCAACACCAACTACCACTATATCGTTCCTAAATTTGAAAAAGACACTCAAGTTAAACTTGCAGGTCACAAGATTTTTGATGAGTTCCAAGAAGCAAAAGAACTTGGCCTCAACACTCGTCCAGTTCTTGTAGGCCCATTCACTTTCCTTCAATTGTCAGACTTTGAAGACGGCGTGAAAGCAGAAGACTTCGTAGACAGCTTTGTAGCTGCTTACCAAGAAGTTTTTGCTAAATTAGCTGAACTTGGTGCAACTCGTATCCAACTCGACGAAGCTGCTCTGGTCAAAGACTTGACAGCTGAAGAAAAAGCTCTCTTCTTGAACATTTACAACAAACTTTTAGCTGATAAAAAAGGCCTTGAGGTCTTGCTTCAAACTTACTTTGGGGACGTTCGTGACGTCTACGCTGACCTTGTCAACTTGCCAGTAGATGCGATCGGTTTAGACTTCGTTGAAGGTAAGAAAACTCTTGAGCTTGTTAAAGGTGGCTTCCCAGCTGACAAGACTCTTTATGCGGGTATTGTCAATGGTAAGAACATCTGGCGCAACAACTACGAAAAGAGCTTGGCTGTTCTTGAGCAAATCCCAGCTGAAAAAATCGTATTGACAAGCTCATGCTCACTTCTTCATGTGCCATTTACAACAGCTAACGAAGAATTTGAGCCAGCTATCTTGAACCACTTTGCTTTTGCAGTTGAAAAATTGGAAGAACTTCGTGACTTGGATGCTATCCGCAACGGTCAAGGTGCAGAAGCTCTTGCTGCTAACAAAGAACTCTTTGCGACTGAGCGTGTGGGTGAAAATGCAGAACTTCGTGTGCGTATTGCTGGTTTGACAGATGCTGACTACACTCGTTTGCCAGCCTTTGCAGAACGTGAAGCCATCCAAGAAGAAGCATTCAAACTGCCAGCTCTCCCAACAACAACGATTGGTTCATTCCCTCAAACTAAGGAAGTTCGTGCTAAACGCTTGGCCTTCCGCAAGGGTGAATTGACCCAAGAAGAATATGATGCCTTCCTTGCTGAAACGATTGATGAATGGATCAAATGGCAAGAAGAAGTTGGATTTGATGTGCTTGTACACGGTGAGTTCGAGCGTAACGACATGGTTGAGTACTTCGGTCAAAACTTGTCAGGTTACCTCTTCTCTAAGAATGGTTGGGTACAATCATACGGTATGCGTGGGGTGAAACCACCAATTATCTGGGGTGATGTGACTCGTCTCAACCCAATCACTGTTAAATGGTCTAGCTATGCGCAAAGCCGTAC
The DNA here is from genome assembly GCF_030272855.1 of Streptococcus sp. SC1. Lineage (NCBI taxonomy): Bacteria > Bacillati > Bacillota > Bacilli > Lactobacillales > Streptococcaceae > Streptococcus > Streptococcus sp. SC1. The sequence goes on from NZ_JAQCMU010000005.1 coordinate 93,211, forward strand.
TGACAAACCTGTCAAAGGTATGTTGACTGGACCGGTTACCATCCTTAACTGGTCATTCCCACGTGAAGACATCTCTATCAAGGACTCAACTCTTCAAATCGCCCTTGCTATCAAGGACGAAGTGCTTGACCTTGAAGCTGCTGGCGTGAAGATTATCCAGATCGACGAGGCTGCTCTTCGTGAAAAATTGCCACTTCGTCGTAGTGACTGGTACGAAGACTACCTTGACTGGGCAATTCCAGCCTTCCGCTTGGTACACTCAACAGTAGCGCCTGATACGCAAATCCACACTCACATGTGTTACTCAGAATTTACAGATATCATCCCAGCTATCGACAACATGGATGCGGACGTTATTTCCTTTGAAGCCAGCCGTTCAAACCTTGAAATCTTGGACGAACTCAAAGCGAAAAACTTCCAAACAGAAGTGGGACCTGGGGTTTACGATATCCACTCACCTCGTGTGCCAAACGAAGGCGAAATCGACCACACAATCGAAGCCATCCTTGCTAAAGTTCCAAGCAAGAAAGTTTGGATCAACCCTGACTGTGGTTTGAAAACACGTGGTATCCCAGAAACAAAAGAAAGCTTGATCCGCCTTGTAGAAGCGGCTAAAGCAGCTAGACAAAAACTGAATTAATATTATTTCTACATTTAAACTCAGCTCTGATAAACCTGCAACAAAGCTGTTTGCAGGTTTGTTATAGGCTGATAGTTAGTAGATTGAAAGGAATTTTATCTCTATGGTGAATCGCCAAACTCCTAGTCTCTCATTTGAAGTATTTCCTCCTAATCCGGCAGTAGGCAATGATAAGATTTTTCAGGCGTTGAGGGAGATGCAAGATCTGGCTCCCCACTTTATCAGTGTGACTGCCAGCAATAATAAATTTGATATTGAGGAGACAACGGTTCGTTTGGCTGAGTTCATCTCCAATGACCTTGAGATTCCGACGATTGCCCATTTGCCAGCTGTTTATCTAACCAAGGAAATGGTATCCAATATCTTGCAGGCTCTGGATCGTGTTGGGGTTAATCAGATTTTGGCTTTGCGAGGAGATGTTTTTCCGGATGTGGCGCCTAAGGATGATTTTAAATATGCGACTGATTTGATTGAGTATATCAAGACAGAAGCACCACATTTTGACATCATCGGTGCCTGCTATCCAGAGGGTCACCCAGACTCACCAAACCAGATCTCAGATATTCAGAATCTAAAGAAAAAGGTTGATGCGGGCTGCTCTAGTCTTGTCACTCAGCTCTTCTTTGACAATGAACGTTTCTATGATTTCCAAGATAAGTGTACCTTGGCTGGGATTGATGTTCCGATTCATGCAGGGATCATGCCTATTCTTAACCGAAACCAAGCGCTTCGTCTTTTGAAAACGTGTGAGAATATTCATCTTCCGCGCAAATTCAAGGCTATTCTGGATAAGTATGAACATGATCCAGAATCCCTACGGACAGCTGGTTTAGCCTATGCGGTGGATCAAATTGTTGATTTGGTGACCCATGATGTAGCAGGGATCCATCTCTATACGATGAATAACGCGGCTACAGCTTACCATATCTATAAGGCGACCCATGCGCTCTTTAACCATACCCCATCCGTTCAATCTTTTTAAGATGAATGAAGAAACCACTAATCAGATTCATTTGCTGTTTAGTGGTTTTTGTTTATAGATTTTGATCATTTAGAAGCTGATAAATGATAGAGTCGTTTTTTCTTGCTTGCTAAAATGTCTTATTTTGTTTATATTAGTTTTATAAGCTTTCTTGGAGGCGTTTGCATGTCGAAAAATCTGTTGAGGTTGAAATTACTAGGAAGTCCGAGTATCTTTCTCAATCAAGAGGAAGTCTTTTTTCCTTTTGCTAAAATCAATGCTTTGCTCTATTATCTCCATATCAATGGAACAGTCAATCGGGAGGAGATTGCAGGAATCCTCTGGGAAAACAAGGATAATCAGACCGCCAAAAAGAATCTGCGGAATACCATTTATCAGGCTAACAAGCTATTGGGTGGAGAATGGATTATTGCTCCCAACCGGACTGTGCTATCGCTTAATCCCGAGTGTGCGATTGAAAGCGATGTAGAACTTTTCACGGACCATCCAGCGGAGTATCTGTCGCTCTATCAGGGTGATTTTCTGCAGGGCTTTTATCTCAAGGACAGTGAAGCCTTTGACTATTGGGTGTCCAAGATGCGGACGCGATATGAGCAGCTCTATATCCAGGCTTGCTACCAAAAGTTGGAAAAAGATCCGTCGAATTTGGAGGAATCAGAGCGAAATCTGCGTCGTATGATCAGTATTGATGAGTTTGATGAGAAGAATTATCATCTGCTGATGAAGCTCTATCAGGAGAATGATCGACCTGGTAAGGTGATTGAGACTTATTATAAATTGGTCAATCTCTTGGACAAGGAATTGGGCATTAGTCCGAATGAAGCAATTCAACAGCTGTATCATGAAGTGATGGCCAAGGATCGCAGTGAGCGTAAGATCAAGCAATTTTTACGTAATACAGACCACTTTTTTGGTCGAGTGGATGAAATCAAGCGTTTGGAATCTTATTTTTCTAAGATTTTAGAGAGGCAAGAACTTCGTGCGCTGCTCTTAGTCGGTGGTACTGGCATCGGTAAACGGACAGTGACCCGACAAGTACTGGCTAATCAGACCAAGTATTTCCAGATTGTTATGGCAGAGTGCTTCAAGGAAGAAATGACGGTCGGATTGCAGCCTTGGCGCAGTCTGCTTGATGGCTTGGGCGACTTAGTCATTCAGCATCAGATCCTTTCGACCAGCCAGTGGCAGGTTATTTTGGATAGTTATTTTCCGATGATGGCAGGTGAAGCTTCGGATCTTGAGCTGAATACAGATCGTCTGGCTCGGTTTGTGTTGGATATTTTGCAAAAGATTTCTAAGAAAAAGGCTTTGGTGATCTTGGTTGAGGACTGTCACTGGATGGATGAGGCTAGTGTGGCTGTTTTAGAGCAGGTTATGAACCATTTGAGGGATTATCCAGTAGCTTTTGTGTTGACAAAGCATCTGAGTACGCCACCCTATCTTGGCCGCTTTTTCAATCACTTGTTGCTTCGTAGTCAGCTAGACTGCATTGAACTGCAGCCACTGGATTTTAAGGCAAGTGCGGCTTATTTACAGGCCCAGACTGGACAGTTAGCTATATCTGAAGAACGGCTTGCGGCTATTTATCGGGTCAGTCAGGGCATCCCTTTCTTTCTGTCGGAGTATGCGGAGCAGCTTTTGCGAGGTGAAAAATTCCAGCCATTAACCTCAGTTATTAAAGCAAAACTATCTCTGAAATTAGGCTATTTGAGCAGCCAGGAGGAGGAATTGGTTGACTATCTGGCTTGCTTTAGTTCCCCAGCTTCGGTAGCACTCTTAGCTAAGTTGCTAGGCCTATCTGTGGAAGAAGTGGTCGAAATTGCTGAAGGATTTGGGCAAAAACAGCTTTCAATAGAAGAGGAACAGGAGGAATTGGTTTTACGGTTCAGCCAGGAGCTTTTGCGGATTTATGCTTATGAGCGCTTGCCCCTTGCCAAGAAGCGGATGCTACATCACCAGATTGCCCAAGGCATGGAAGACCAGCTGGGAGCCTCTCTCTATCATGCTCAGCTGCTCAATGATATTGCCTATCATTATAAGTTGTCCAAGCAGCCGATTAAGTCTCTGGAGTATGAGTTGCATTATCTCGAGGCTACCTTGCAGTTTCATCATGAGCTCTTTCCGATTTATTCGCGGGAGTTTGGCTTTATCGAAAAGACGGATGATAGCAATCAGTCCGCAGTTTTGGACCGGTTTGACTGTATCCGTCGGGAAATAGAAGGATTAGAGAGAAAACACCAGAATCACAAAGATTTTCAGTTATTGGTTCTCCGCTTTCTCTATCTGGAAGGGCGCTATGCTATCCGGACGGGGAATTACCAGCAGGGAATGGATAACATCCAGCAGGTGATTGCTTCTGCTAAAGAGCTGCAGCAGATGGAGTTTCTCCTAGAAGGCTATCGGCAGATGATTTACTATTGCATCCAGACGGAGAATATTCCTGAGATGCGCTACTATACGGAGTTGGCCCTAGATGCTTCAGTTCAGGCCAATAATCATGAAGCTATTGCAATGAATCTTCGACTCAAGGGACTTTATCATCTCATGATTGGAGATGAGGAGCAGTCACTCCGCCATCTTTACCAATCTATCGATTGCTTTAGTTTGACGGCTTCGTTGCGCTCTAAGTATTCGATTCAGATTGCGGCGGCTCTAGATTATCTGGCAGAGATTGAACAGATTCGCGGGAATTTCACGACAGCGCTGGCTCATCAGAAGGAAGCCATTGAGCTGACGGAAAATAAAACAGCAGAGCCTTCGATTTTTGCTTTCTATATAGGCTTGGGCCTGACTTATTATCAGTTAAAAGATTATGAACAGGCGGAGCGAATCTTGCTGAAAGCGAAAGCAGCCCTGAGGTCGCTCAGCTTTCCTTGGAAGGAGACCCAGCTGGAAGTTTATTTGGCCTTGATTGGCTGCGAGAAGGGAGATTATCAGCCAGTGCTTGATCTGCTGCGGAAAAAGGATAGTCTCATGAATCGCTATGGCAATCCGCGGGACAAGGGCTTGATCTACTATCTGATGGCTGTGATCAAGTATCGCCAGCTGACTGGCAGCTGGCAAGAAGCTGGTTTTGAAAATTTATTAGCTCAGGACTTTGAAACTTATTATGAAACAGCCAAAAGTCAGCTCAATCCCTACCGGGATCGTCATCAACTAAAGGAATTAGAAAACTTACGCCGTACCTTGTCTTAAGAATTGAACACAAATAAAAGAGGATGAAAGCAATGTTCATCCTCTTTTGATGTTTGTAATGAAGTTTTTAAATGCCCATCAGTCATGTACTTGTGCCCAGATTTGGGTCAGGTAAAAGACAAAACTGGCCGCTAGATTAGCCGTATGGTTGTCTATATCGTGAGGGGGAGAGACTTCGACGATGTCAAAGCCAATTAGCTTGCCTGAAGCAGCGATGTGCTGGAAGACCAGCACAGCCAGATTGGGGTCTACCCCCAGCGACTGGATGGCACTGACACCAGGAGCAGCGCCAGCTGCAAAGCAGTCAATATCAATGGTTAAATAAACCTGCTCTTTATCGGCTAGAAAAGCATCAATTACCTTGCAGACTTCCTTGTGACCCATTTGGTAGATATCCATTCCAGTCAGGAACTGGATAGCCTTAGATTTGGCTACAAAGTCAAAGAGGAAGAGATTGTTATTGTGCTCCTGAATCCCTAGGATGAGGTAGTTAAAGATCTGTTTCTGAGCTAAGGTATCATCAAACATTTGACGAAAACCGGTACCGGAGTTGGGGCCCGTCTGATCGTAGGGGCGTAGGTCAAAATGGGCATCCATATTGATCACAGCTAAGTTTTGGCCAGGATTTAGTGACGACTTAAGACCTAGATAGTTGCCGTAGGCTGTTTCGTGACCGCCGCCTAGAACGATGGGTCGGAGATTAAGCTCTCGCAGGCGTTTGATTGCTCGCGCCAAGCTTTGCTGCAGTTGTTCCAGAGAGCGGTTAGGCCCGTCAATATCGCCAACGTCAAATACTCGAACGTTTCTACCTAGATGCCAAGGAAGCTTGGCCAGCTGAGTTCGGATAGCTTGTGGTCCTTCGACAGCCCCCACTCGGCCGTTATTGATATAGACACCCTTGTCGCTCTTGAAGCCAATCAGGGCAAAGTTCACCCCTTCAAAAGGAGTTAAGTTAGGATCATTTAAGTCCAGAAACTCAATGACCATGCCCCACTTAGCAGTATATAGATTGTCTTCTGGACCTCGCTGATAGTAATGGTTGTCTAGCTGATAGTAATCTTCTAACATAATTTTGTCCTTTTTGATAACGATACTTGCGACTTTATTATAAGAGTTTCCGCTAAGCCTGTCAATGACTTTTGGCGGGAAAAGAAGCCCAGCTGCATGAGAGCGGGCTTCTTATGTTAGCTTTTTACAGAGGCATCAGCTTTAGAACTGAATGCTCAAGTCCACAGCCTTTTCAACGGCTGCTAGGAATTCATCGCTCTCAATCAGCTCAGAAGCCTTGTTGAGTTCTTCGTAGATCTCGATGTCCTTGTCAAACTCAATAAAGCGGACATGCTGACGGAAGAGGTCATAGGCTGGCTTGGTTCCTTTACCAAGTTCATGGTTTTCTGGTTTCAGATCCAGAGCTTGGCAGGCTGCCATGATTTCTGTTGCCACGATGCGGCGAGAATTCTTGAGAATTTCAGCTGCCTTGCGTGCTGCAGTAGTTCCCATGCTGACAAAGTCTTCTTGGTTTTCACAAGATGGGATAGAGTCTACGCTGGCTGGATGAGCCAGAACCTTGTTTTCAGAAGCAAGCGAAGCACAAGCATACTGGGTAATCATAAAGCCAGAGTTGAGTCCTGGATGTTTGACCAAGAAGGATGGAAGCTTGCTCAGTTGGCTGTTGACCAGACGTTCTACACGACGCTCGGCTACATTACCGATTTCAGAAATAGCGATGCCGAGGAAGTCAAATGGCTGAGCCATTGGTTCTCCGTGGAAGTTACCGCCTGAGATAACATGGCCTTCCTTAGTAATGATAGGGTTGTCTGTAACGGAATTGATCTCAATCTCAACCTTGGTCTTGACATAAGCGATAGAGTCCTTGCTGGCACCATGAATTTGCGGAATACAACGCAGGGTGTAAGGGTCTTGGACCCGTTGTTGAGTGGCTACGGTTGTGTTGCCACTGCCTTCTAGAAGGTTGCGGATATTGCGGGCTGTAGCTAGCTGACCGCTCTGAGGTCGAATGGTGTGTAAGTCTTCTTCAAATGGACTGGTAATACCATTGTGGACCTCCATGGAAAGGGCACCAGCGACATCTGACAATTTAAGCAGCTGGATGGAATCGTAGGTAGCCAGAGCTCCGATACCTGTCAGGACAGTCGTTCCGTTAATCAGTGCCAGCCCTTCCTTGGCTGCTAGAGCAATTTTCTCTATACCAGCCTTGTCCAAAGCTTCTTGTCCAGAGAGCAGTTGACCTTGATAGTATGCGTGGCCCAGTCCTAGCATAGGAAGCACCATGTGAGCCAGCGGTGCCAAGTCGCCAGAGGCGCCGAGAGAGCCTTTTTCTGGAATAAATGGCACGACGCCTTTATTGAGCAATTCCAGAAGTTTTTCGACAGTAGAGAGACGGATACCAGAATAGCCCTTGACCAGAGAATTAATCCGAATTAACATGATAGCACGAACTGCATCTTCAGGAAGAGGATCGCCAAATCCTGAAGCATGGGTGCGAATCAAGTTTTCTTGCAGCTGAGTCGTATCTTCTGGCGAGATGCTGACATTGCAGAGGGAGCCAAATCCAGTCGTAACGCCATAGACTACCCGCTTTTCGCGAACGATGTCATCCACGATTTTGCGGGAAGCTTCTACAGATTTCTTAGCTTCTTGGTTGATTTCGCATATAGCTCCATGACGAGCTACTGCAATGACATCTTCTAAAGTAAGGTGTTCGCCATCCAAATTGATTACATGTGTCATAAGATTCATTCTCCTTTTTGTTCAAGAACTTTATTTTTACAAATCAGTACTATATAAATATAGTAGACTGCGCTGGCGACAAGGACACCGATGAGACCATAGACATAGTTCATTGGATTTTCACCCCAAATCATGACGAGGCTGATTAGGACCGCTAAAATTGGGATGACAGGACCAAATGGAACGCGGAAGACCACTTTCTTATCTGGATATTTCTTTCTCAATACCAATACGGCTAGAGCAGTTGGGATGTATTGGAAGAAGCGGAAGACTACGCTGAGAGCCGCTAATGCTTCAAATGTTCCTGTAAAGAGCAAGGCGATGGCCAAAAGTCCGGAGATAATAATGGCAATTACAGGGGCATTTTTAGCATTGGTTTCAGCGATTTTTTTAGGCAACAAGCCTTCATCTGCAATGGCTGCACCATAACGTGGAACCATGATAGATTCCCCGATGTTAAGTCCAGCAATAGAGATCAGCGCTCCAATAGAAACAATCCATGCTCCAGCAGGGCCAATCATTTCGACAAAGGCGTCTTGCACAGATGCATCTGTTTGCAGGATACGGCTGCCTAACATGGCGATAGTTCCTGCGATAATTAGCATATAGAGAACAGAGACAATACTGATAGAGCCCAAAATAGCCCGAGGCACATTCTTTTCTGGGTTGCGCATTTCACCAGCAACGATAGACATGGTTTCAAATCCGATGAAACCGTAGAAAATATAGATTGCTGTACTAGAGATGGCTTTCATGATATCTACGCCAGGTTCTAGCTGAAGAAACGGAGTGAAGTTTCCTTTGTCAATTCCTCCTTTGATGAAGAAAATCGCACATAGACTGAAAGCGACAATTGGGATGAGCTTGGCTACAGTCGCGGTCAATGTGAACATTTTGGAGGTCTTAAGACCTGATATATTCATCAGACTGAGTAGGATAATCAGGCTCACACTGAGCAGAAGTTCATAGGGGGCAAAGGATTTAAAAGTAATGACAAAAAGTCTCGCAAATCCTGCTGCCATTGCTGACCAAGCGATGATGGTAACCGCCCAGCCTAGGAAGCCAACATTAAATCCGACAAAGTCCCCAAAGGCTGCTTTGGAATATTGGAAGGCTCCGCCATTTTTATTAAAATAACCAGCAGTTTCTGCCAAGCAGACGGCTAAGAGAATAACGAGGAGGGCAGTTCCCAGCATGACAGCTAGAGAAGCAGGCCCCAGTCCTTTATAAATCTTTTGAGGCAGGAGGAAAATTCCTGAACCGATAACAGCATTGATACCATAGAGAGTAGCGCCAGAAAAGCTGAATTTCGCATTTTCTCGCTCTTGTTCTTGTGCAGTGAGTTTAGTCGCATTCATAATAATGTTTCTCCTTTAGAGATATGGGATCCTTTCCAAGTAAAGATAGAACGATGATAGGACATCCTTGTATCTTTACTTAGTAGGGATATGGGTCAAACCAGCCCATATAGCAAGGGGCGTTCCCTGTGGCTGGTTACTCGAAAACATTATTTGCAGCTCAGTTTCCTGAGCCTCTTTTTCCACTATCAGAAGTTGCCCTGTCTCTAGGTTAAGCGATGGCAGGCCTGTTCCTGTCACCATCAAATCACTCAAGGCATAGATAAATTGAATTGCTTCATCTTGACTAAGCTCTTCTCTATCTGAGATGGCAAGCATCTGTCCCTGATAATGGTCGCTGTAGATTAAGTTAAAGTCGGTACAAGTCCCACGACTTGTGATAGAATCACTCCCTTCGAAAAAATAGGGGGTAAAGGGAGCTAGAACCGTTTCCTCCTGCCGACTGGCATTGTGGAGATGAAGTGTGTGGTCCAGGCTCATGAGAATGCGGTGAAAGCCGCTGAGGTCAGAAAACTGACTTTCAGCCAACTCCACAGTCGCTGTTGAGAGCCGATAGTCAAAGTCACGCTTGCCATAGTGGCCAGTTGGCGGGGAAAGATAAAGCTGTTTTGTCTTTCCCCCCGACCAATCGGAAACTTGAAAATCGTTTGATTTTAGAAGAGTTATATTTGCCATTTTTTGTAATGATTAGAACAAACCGCTGATATTGCCATCTTTATCAACATCAATCTTTTCGCTGGCTGGTACTTTAGGCAGTCCTGGCATGGTCATGATCGTACCAGTCAGAGCAACGATGAAGCCCGCACCAGCAGAAACTTTAAGCTGGCTGATCGTCACGACAAAGTCTTTAGGAGCGCCCAGTTTTTTAGCATCGTCTGAGAAGGAGTACTGAGTCTTAGCCATACAGATAGGATAGTTGGAGAAGCCCAGCTCTTCCAGTTGTTTGAGTTCGCGTTTAGCAGCAGGAGTCAGGCGAACGCCCTTACCTCCATAAACCTTAGTAACAATTTTGTTCAGCTTGGTCTCAATGGAGTCCTCTTCATTATATACAAATTGGAAGTGATTGTCTCCTTCAGCCAGTTCAACGACTTTTTCAGCCAACTCTTTACCGCCGGCTCCGCCATTGGCCCAGACATCAGAAATCACGACGTCAACGCCACGTTTTTGGCAGGCGTCATAAACTGCTTGCAATTCTGCTTCGGTATCCAGCGGGAATTTATTGATGGCAACGACTGCTGGCAGGCCATAAACATCTTGAATGTTTTCCAGATGTTTTTCTAAGTTCGGCAGTCCGTCTACAACAGCTTGGACATTTTCTTCAGCTAGATCGCTCTTAGCCACACCACCGTGCATCTTGAGAGCGCGGATGGTAGCAACTAGAACTACAGCAGATGGGCGAAGACCAGATGTACGGCATTTGATATCGATGAATTTTTCAGCACCGAGGTCAGCACCGAAACCAGCTTCTGTGACTGCATAGTCGGCATATTTGAGAGCCAGCTTGGTAGCTAGGACACTGTTACAACCATGGGCAATATTGGCGAAAGGTCCGCCGTGAATCAAGGCTGGTGTGTGTTCCAGAGTTTGAACTAAGTTTGGATGGATGGCGTCTTTGAGCACAGCAGCCATAGCGCCACCAGCTTTCAGATCCTTAGCAGTTACTGGCTTTCCTTCAAAGCTGTAACCAATGATAATCTTTTCCAAACGGTTCTTGAGGTCAGTGATATTTTCTGACAGACAGAGAATAGCCATAACCTCAGAAGCAACTGTAATGTCAAAACCGTCTTCACGCGGAACACCGTTGACCTTGCCCTGCAAGCCATCCACAATGTGGCGCAACTGCCGGTCATTCATATCCACTGCCCGCTTCCAAGTGATGCGGCGAGAGTCGATGCCTAAGGCATTTCCATGGTGGATATGGTTGTCAATGAGGGCCGCCAGCAGGTTGTTGGCAACACCGATGGCATGAAAGTCACCAGTGAAGTGGAGGTTGATGTCTTCCATAGGCACAACCTGAGCATGCCCACCGCCAGCAGCTCCGCCCTTGATACCAAAGACAGGTCCGAGTGAAGGTTCCCGCAGAGCGATAACGGCTTTTTTACCGATAGCAGCTAGAGCATCGACCAATCCGACAGAAGTCGTAGTCTTACCTTCTCCAGCTGGTGTTGGAGAAATAGCGGTCACGAGAATCAGTTTGCCGTCTGGCTTGTCTTTTAGAGCTTCTAGTTGGCCGGCACTGATTTTTGCCTTGTAATTTCCATAAAGAGACAAGGCGTCTTCAGCAATTCCTAGCTTTTCTGCCACTTCTTTGATGGGCTTCATTTGAACCGAATTGGCAATTTCAATATCTGATAAAACCATATTGTTACCTCTTGAGAAGAGGAAGTCCATTCACAGGAAAGAGTGAGCTTCTCTTCCGTCTATTTATTAGACAACTTTCAAAATTTCTTGATAAATTTCATCGGCTAGGGCGCAGCCTTTTTGCAGGAGTTCTTCACCCTTGCTGCGGTAGTCTGCGACGAATGCTTCATCCTTGACACCTGACAGGTTGATGAGGACATTGAGCCAAGCTCCTTGCAGGCCAGCCTTAAGGTTGAGAGCTGCAACTCCCAGGTCGCTTGCTGCATTGGTATTGGACTTGCCAACAGCCTTTTGAGTTGTTTGCAGGGCAGCCAAGATGTCTTCCATCATGCCATAAGGTGACTTGGTAGCTTCCTTGAGGGCTTGCTGCATCGCTTCCCGACGGGCAGCCTTGTCTTCCTCTGTTTCCTTAGGCATATCAAAGACGGCGGAGACTAGATTGAAGGCTTCAGTGTCCTTGTCGATAGCTGCGAGCAGGCTTTCTTGCAGGCGGGCACTTTCTGCATGCACTTGAGCAATTTCTGCTTCAAATTCTGCGTATTTTTTCTTGCCTAGGGTTAATTCGCAGACCATCTTAGTCAGGGAAATACCGTTCGCTGCGGAAAGAGCAGCGGCAGATCCACCTCCTGGTGCAGGAGCATCTGAGCCTAGGACTTGAGCAAATTCTGTCAAGCTTAAATCTACTAAGTTCATAGGTTTCTGTCCTCCTAGCCCAGCAAATGGTTTTCCAGAACTTGCTTGCCATAGTCAAAGTCTTCGATTTGCAGATAGTATTCTGCTGCGTCAATCAAAGCCTTGGCTGGAGCCAAACCGATAACTTCTGAGCCGAGGATTCCAACTCCATAGCGTTTGGCTTCAAAGCGAACAGTTTCAAAAACACGATAGAGTGGGAATTTTTCCAGATTGACCATGTTGATAGAAACCTGAGCAATGTTGCGATCTTCCAGCATTACACCGATAGCCTTACAGTACTTGTAACCACCGCTTGAACCACGGATGACTTTGGCAATATTGTTGGCAATTTCCAGATTGTCTGTATCCAAGTTGATGTTGTAGGCGATGAGCGGCATTCTAGCACCAACAGCAGTGACACCAGCAGTTGGGTGAATCTTTCTTTCACCATAGTCAGGCGCCCAGTCAGCTTCCAAGAGTTTTTCAGGCATGCCTTCAAACTGTCCTTTACGAACCTTAGCCAAGTTCTTACGCTCTGGACGAGTCGCTGCATCTTCATAGAGGAAGATAGGGATACCGAGCTCACGATTGATTCGCTCAGATACGGTCTTCGCAATTTCTACGCATTCCTCACTTGTGATGTCCTTGATCGGTACAAAAGGCAGGACATCAGTTGCGCCCATACGAGGGTGTTCACCTTGGTGTTTGGTCAAGTCAATATTTTCAGAAGCATATTTAACCAAACGGAAGGCAACTTCCTGAATGTTTTGGTCATCACCGACCAGGGTAAAGACGCTGCGGTTGTGGCTGGCATCAGAAGAGTGGTCCAAAAGTGTTACGCCTGGCACGCTCTTAGCTACTTCCACTAGACCGTCAATGACCGCTTGATTGCGGCCTTCAGAAAAGTTAGGAATACATTCAACAATTTTTGCCATAAGATATTACCTCGTGTTATATGTTATTAAAATTACAGAGTGAATAAAGTGGAACTTCCGTCTGAGCTAGGTGTGAGGCCTAGCTCAGTTTAGAAGTTGGGGGACAAGTTTTTCCTATTCGAACAATTTCTTAACAGATTCTTTGACCAAATCTTCGTCAGTTAAGTACGGAATGGTAATGTGGTCTGTTCCTTGGTGGAGACGGTTGTACTCGATAGCTGTTTCGATGGCATGCTCATTACGTGCCCAGTTACGACGTGCAACCCCGCCGATTGTATCCCAAGCGATAGCAGATTTAATGATTTCATCAATGCGTTCGCTGCCGTCCAGTACCAAGCCAAAGCCACCGTTGATTGCTTTACCGATACCAGTTCCGCCACCGTTGTGGAGAGCTACCAGACTCATACCACGAGCTGCATTACCAGCGTAACATTGCACAGCCATGTCGCAGGTAACATTAGAACCGTCCTTGATATTAGAAGTTTCACGGAATGGAGAGTCAGTACCAGATACATCGTGGTGGTCACGGCCGATCATGACAGGACCAATCTTGCCTTCGCGTACTAATTCATTGAACTTGAGGGCGATATTGACACGACCCATACAGTCTTGGTAGAGAATCCGAGCCTGAGTTCCAACAACCAGCTGGTTCTTTTCTGCATCGCGAATCCAGTTGTAGTTGTCGCGGTCTTGGTAGCGGCGGTTAGGGTCGATCACTTCCATAGCAGCATGGTCAGTGGCGACTAGGTCTTCGTGCTTACCGCTCAGACATACCCAGCGGAAAGGACCATAACCATAGTCAAAGAGCATTGGCCCCATGATATCTTCTACATAAGATGGCCAGATGAAGCCATCTTTGTCGTCAAAGCCATTCTTAGAAATTTCCTTGATGCCGGAGTCATAGACTGCCTTCATAAAGGCATTACCGTAGTCAAAGAAGTAGGTGCCGTTGCTAGTCAGGGTCTTGATTGCCTTGAAGTGACGTTCCAAGGTTTGGTCAACCAACTTAACAAAGCTTTCCTTGTCTTCAGCTAGGAGGCGAGTCCGTTCTTCAAAGCTGATACCAGCCGGACAGTAGCCGCCGTCGTAAACATTGTGGCAAGAAGTTTGGTCAGATAACAAATCCACATGGATGTTATGTTCGTTGACGTATTCCAAGAGGTCTACGATGTTACCGTGATAGGCAATAGAAGTTGATTCGCCAGCTTCCAGAGCTTTTTGAGCCAAGTCGATTGCTTCTTTTGGACTTTCAGCCAATTGGCTAATCCAGCCTTGGGAGTGGCGAGTTTCAATCCGAGATTGGTCTACTTCAGCTATAATTGCTACTGCTTTAGCGATTTCAGCTGCTTTCCCTTGAGCTCCACTCATACCGCCCAGACCAGAAGAGATGAAGAGTTTGCCAGTCAGGTCGCCGTCGTCAGCTACACCCAGTTTCAAACGTCCAGCATTGAGGAGGGTGTTGAAAGTACCATGGACGATACCTTGAGGGCCGATGTACATCCAGCCGCCAGCTGTCATTTGACCGTAGTTGGTCACGCCCATTTCTTCTGCAATTTCCCAGTCCTTCATATTGTCGTATTCACCGACCAAGAGGCCATTAGTGATGATAACGCGAGGTGCTTCTGGTTTGGATTTGAAGAGTCCGAGCGGGTGACCAGATTCTACAACCAAAGTTTGATGGTCGGTCATGACTTCCAAGTATTTCTTGATCAGGTTGTACTGCATCCAGTTGGCGCAGACAGATCCAGTTTCTCCGTAGGTAACCAATTCATAAGGATAAAGGGCGATTTCAAAGCTCAGGTTGTTGTCAATCATGACCTGCATAGCTTTGGCTGCAGTACAGTTCCCTTTATATTCATCAATTGGTTTACCGTAGATGCGTTCTTTTGGACGCCAGCGGTAGCCATAAATCCGTCCGCGAGTCTTCAGTTCTTCTAAGAATTCTGGAATTACTTCCTCATGGAATCTCTTTGGAATATAGCGAAGGGCATTTTTAAGAGCAATTTCGGTCTGAGCTTGAGTCAAACGGAAGCCCCGGTCAGGTGCTCGACGGATGCCTTCTTGGAAAACCGTTTTTTCAGGTAATACATCGTCTAATTTGACGGTCATTGCTGCTGCAATATCTTGTTCGCTGTAGAATGACATGTTTATTTCCTCCTTGTAAAATAACTTAAGATTTGACCTTATTTTATAACAGCGCCGTCGGTACAAAGTCAAGAAAATATTTCTAAAGATAAAAAATATCAATATATCCAATATATATTGGTTTTTGACTATAATTTGACGATAGTGTATTATGATGAAAAGCGAATAAGTTGGAAAATGAATGGAGGAACAAGCATGACTGCTGATTTACTATTAACTCACTTTGATCAAGTCTTCTGTCCCAAGGATCTCGGACACCCCCTTTTTGGTGAGGAGATGAAGGAAGCTCAGGTCTTGGAGGACGGCTACATTGCAGTCAAAGACGGTAAAATCCTAGCTGTTGGTAGTGGAGAGCCGAATGCCAGTCTAGTTGGACCAGATACTAAGATTCAGTCTTATGAGGGCAAGATTGCTACACCTGGCTTGATCGACTGTCACACTCACTTGGTCTATGGCGGCAGCCGGGAGCATGAATTTGCTAAGAAATTAGCCGGAGTCCCTTATCTGGAAATTCTTGCTCAAGGCGGCGGAATTCTCAGTACAGTCCGAGCGACAAGAGAAGCTTCTTTTGACACTCTCTATGATAAGTCCAAGAGACTGCTGGACTATATGCTGCTGCATGGGGTGACGACTGTTGAGGCTAAGAGTGGCTACGGTCTGGACTGGGAAACAGAGAAGCGCCAGCTGGATGTCGTTGGGGCTCTGGACCGTGACCACGAGATTGATCTCGTTTCTACCTTTATGGCTGCCCACGCCGTTCCACCAGAATACAAGGGACGCTCTCAGGAATATCTGGAGCTTATCGTCGAGGAAATGCTGCCTCGGGTAAAAGCAGAAAATCTAGCTGAGTTCTGTGATATTTTCTGTGAAAAAGGCGTCTTTACAGCTGACGAGTCACGCTACTTGCTTTCTAAGGCTAAGGAAATGGGCTTCAAGCTCCGCATCCATGCTGATGAAATCGAATCTATCGGTGGGGTAGATGTAGCAGCTGAACTGGGAGCAACTAGTGCAGAGCACTTGATGGTAGCGACCGATGAGGGCATTCGCAAGATGGCAGAAGCCAAGGTTATCGGCAATCTCCTGCCAGCGACTACCTTCAGTCTGATGGAAGATACCTATGCACCAGCCCGCAAGATGCTGGAAGCTGGTATGGCCATTACCCTGACTACTGACAGCAATCCTGGCTCTTGTCCGACAGCTAACCTGCAATTCGTCATGCAGCTGGGCTGCTTTATGATGCGCCTGACGCCAGTGGAAGTTCTCAATGCTGTAACTATCAATGCGGCCTACTCAGTTAACCGCCAAGATAGGATTGGCAGCTTTGATACTGGCAAGCAGGCTGACATTACCATCCTAGACGCTAAGAATATTGACTATCCACTTTATTTCTTTGCGACTAACCTGACCCATCAGGTTTACAAGGCAGGCAAGTTGGTTGTTGATCAGGGTAGAATCGTCTAATTTTACAAGTTGGTCTCATTTCCATGTGATAGCAAAGATTTTCTTAGAAGTTCTATTGTTGATTATAGAAAAAGCAGATTTGTGTTCAATAAAGGCCGTGGCTTAAACACCACGACCTTTCTGTTTTTTTATGAGATTAGGACATTGAGCTGGTCCCTTTATTATCTACCCACACACTGCGCGTAAAGACCATGGAGAATAGAGCTAGAGACGCAAAGCCTGCTCCTACATACCAGTAGGGTATGTCCAGTGTCGTGGAGCGTCCAGATAGATTGACAATGCCACGAAAGAGCATGCCGGCTGTCATGGCGGCTACAGCTGAGTTCCAGAGGTTGAGGCTGAGCCGAGAGAGATTGGGAATTATTTTCATGAAGAGCAGGAGGAGGCTGCCCCCAACGAGAGGAAGAGCAAAGAGATAGTGCATGTGGACAGATGTTTCCCCGAAGCTGAAGGATTCATAGATTCTGCTGAAAGCAAAGAAGAAAATCGTTAGCAGCATGTAGGAAACAGCTGTTTTTTTGAAACGTTTTTTGCTGGGATTAGTAACCGATGTAGACAATGTCACTCACCGCCCTTTCTGAAATATTTCCGTTGGTGGTAGGTTTGTTGATGACCTGACCGCTGAAGTACATAGTGGATGAGCCACCGCCATCAAGGTTGTAGGCAGTCTTGACGCCATAAGATTTCATGATTTCTGCCATTTCATAGAGGGAAAGTCCCTGACTTTCTGAAGTGCGTCCGTCTGAAACGATGATGATATAGTGGTTTTCGTCAATGATGCCGATAGATGTCCGTGGATTGGAAGCCATAGACTGGCCAACTTCGGACTTGGTATTCACGACAATTTCGCCATTTTCTACGAGGGCTGGTCCGAAGGCTAGGAGATTGACCACACCGTCTTCGACTAGCTGGTCGGCAGAGATTTCATTTTCGTAAATGATTTTAAAGGAGCCGTCTTTGTAAATGGCCAAGTCCCCATTACTGGCGTCCTCTCGGACGGTATCACGGTAGACGACACCATTGCGGATGACATAGCCGGTAGAATTGGCACCGTAGTAGTCGCCGTTAACCGCTAGGATGGCCTTGTTATTAGCCGCTGTTTCTGAAGTTTTGGCCGTGACATTGGTCCCGTAGGTGTTGTTGGCAAGGGCTGTTTTCAAGTATTCAGCGGAGCTGACGGTCACATCGGCAACGTAGACTTGAGTATTATTGACGGTCTTTTCAGTCAGCGTAACCGAGATGTTATCGTCTGAATAGCTGGTATCTGTCACTGTTGCTGTTTCAGCGGCCTTGCTGGCAGCCTCGGCATTGGACGACGAACTTGCGCTTGAAACCGTGGAAATGGTCTCTGCAATGACGAAGGTTTTCAGCATGGAGTAGCTGAAAGAAGCTGTCAGAAGTAGCCCGAAAATCGAGGCGTAGGCATAGCTTTTCTTTAAAAATTTCATGATGCAGTGTGTGTCCTTTCCTTAAAAATAAATCTCTTTTGTACCATCCAAGAGACGGTGAAAAGCAGCAGTCCGACGATGATCTTGACAATCAGAAGATTGAGACCAAAGACAGCGTAGAAGAGGCGAATCAGCAGTGTGTCTAGGATAAAGAGCACCAGAGCTAGGCTGAAATAGCCAGTTCCTGTCTTGAGTATACTGTCGTCGTTCTTAAAGACCAGTTTTTTATTGGTCGAGTAGTTGAAGACCGAACTGGTCACGCGGGCAATCCCATTGGCTAGGAGAATTCTCAGACTGGTTGGGGCAGCAGCTAAAAATAAGAGAGCCAGTGCGTAGACAATGTAGTCCACGACGAAGCTGCTGAGAGAGGTCAGGGCAAATTTAAAGATATTTTTATAAATCATGAGCCCATCTCTAACAGGTCGGAAGTGCGATCCTTGATTGTCATTGATATAGACCGTCTCAATGGGCACTTCCAAAATGGGATATTCTTTGCTGGCTTCTAAGAGCATGTTCATTTCGTACTCATAGCGCTGGCCTTCTACCTTCAGCATAAAGGGAATCATGTTAGTCGTAAAGGCCCGTAAACCGGTCTGCGTATCGGAGACACCCACCCCAGTCTGGGCTTTGAAGAGAGACCGAGTTAGGCTGTTGCCGAAGCGGCTACGCAGAGGTATCTTGCCAGTAAAGGCGCGTGCGCCCAGAATCAGCTGATTGGGATTTTCAGAAGCTTTGCTCGCTACATGGAAAATATCCCAGACCTTGTGTTGGCCATCCGCATCTGCTGTGATAACCGTTCCGTATTGACCCAGAGACTGGATGTAGGTGAAGGCAGTTTTCAGCGCTTGCCCCTTGCCTTGATTGTTCTCGTGATGGAGGACAGTCGCATATTGTCCAGCCTTTTCAAAGACTGTCTGGCGCTTGGCTGAGCTACCGTCATCGATAACAATGATATGAAAATCACTCTTGCTCTGAATTTTTTGAATCAGTTTGATCAAATTATAATCGGGCTCGTAAGCCGGAATCACTAGATAGTCCATATCCATACCTCTTTCTTAGATGATTTGTAGAAAGTATACAGATTGCGGCTTAAAGCTAGCTGATATCAGTTATCTTTAAGAAAAAGTTAAATCTTCTTTAAGGAAAAAGTGGGGAAAATATCTCGTAGGACAAAATAAAAAAACTGAGAGTGGGACAGAAATCGGTAATTCGTTAGAATTCGATTTCGTCGTCCCACCTCCGCACAGTTGAGTAGGGCTGTAAAAGCTGATGAAATCAGCGTAGTAGAGCCCACTCAACCACTGCGTCTTGCTCGATAATCCAAAGACAATTGAGAGGCTAGGACTTTTGTCCCAGCCTCAGTACTTTGTTTAATAACGTTTTTCTTTGGGCCAGGTGCTCATTTCAGCAACAGCTGTAAAAAGCACATCTGTGGATGAGTTGAGGGCAGTTTCGCAAGAGTCTTGGATGACACCGATGACAAAGCCAACGCTGACGACTTGCATGGCCAGATCATTTGGGATGCCAAAGAGGCTACAAGCCACTGGGATCAAGAGAAGCGAGCCTCCAGCCACTCCAGAAGCCCCGCAGGCAGAAATGGCCGCAACGATACTGAGCACCAGTGCTGTTCCGAAATCCACCTGAATGCCCAGTGTATTGGCCGCTGCAAGGGTAAGCGTGTTGATTGTCACTGCAGCCCCTGCCATGTTGATAGTAGAACCGAGTGGGATAGAGACCGAGTAGGTTTCGGGATTAAGACCCAAATCTCGACAAAGTTTCATATTAACAGGGATATTGGCAGCCGAACTACGAGTGAAAAAGGCAGTGACGCCACTGACTTTTAAGCAGCGCCAAACCAGTGGATAAGGATTTTTCCGAAGCATAATGAAGACAATCAAGGGGTTAACGACCAGCGCAACAAGAGCCATGGAACCTAGTAATAGGAGCAGGAGCATGCCGTAGCTCTTAAGTGCCTCAAATCCTTTGCCAGAAATGGTCGTGTACACCAGCCCTAAAATACCAAAGGGAGCCAGATTGATAATCCATTCGACAATCTTCGAAGTAATATCTGCCAGTGTTTTCAAAAGTTCTTTACTTTGCTGACTTGCTTCTCGCATGGCCACTCCAAAGACAACTGCCCAAGACAGAATGCCGATATAATTGGCCTTGGTCAAAGCGTTGATCGGATTATCGACAAGGTTGAGGAGGAGATTGCTCAGAACTTGGCCGATGCCTTCTGGTGGACTGACTTCCGAGCTAGCTGCGGTCAGCTCGATGGTCACAGGGAAGACATAATTAGCAAGAACAGCGACAAGGGCAGCTGCAAAAGTCCCGATTAGATAAAGGATAATGACGGTTTTCATATTGCTTTTCTGCTCTTTTTGGTGCTGAGAGAGGGCATTGGCAACGAGGGTGAAAACGAGCAGTGGTGCGATAGCTTTTAGACCGCCGACAAAGATTTGGTCGAGTAGGCTAATGGCGCTGGCTTGTGGAAAGATGAGGGCCAGCAGGGCGCCTGTGACAATCCCAATAGAAATCCGTTTGATAAGATTGGCACGATTCTAAGCAGAAAGAATTCGATGAAACATAGTAGATTCCTTTCTAAAATAAACTGCTTTCCATTATATTCTAGTGGTCGTATAAAATCAATGTTTTTTAGTATTCGCTATGCGGAATAAGGGTGCTTTGATGCCTATCTGTCGCCCTTTGTGGTATAATGAATAAGATTTTTGTATCTCATAGGAGGAAAGAATGACAGCTAATGGGAATGTTTTCACACGCTATTTCCAGCAATTCGACTGGTCAGCTATTCTGGATGATGTGTTTTCAAAATTCGTCTCCTTGGTCTTTTTGTGTGTACTATTTTGGGTGGCTAAGAAAATTCTCCATCTTTTTGTGACTAGACTGATTGCGCCATCTTTGAAACTATCTCGGCAGGATGCAGCTCGGCAAAAGACCATTATGCGCTTAATTGAGAATTTACTCAATTATGTACTTTATTTTCTCTTGTTCTACTGGATTTTATCCATTTTGGGCTTGCCAGTCTCAAGTCTTTTGGCTGGGGCAGGGATTGCTGGTGTGGCCATTGGGATGGGAGCGCAGGGCTTTCTGTCTGACCTAGTCAACGGTTTCTTTATTCTCTTAGAGCGTCAGTTGGATGTAGGGGACAATGTCCGTTTGACCAATGGTGCTATCAAGATTGCAGGGATAGTTGTCAGTGTCGGGATTCGGACTACGCAGGTACGCGATGCGGACGGAACTCTTCACTTTGTGCCTAACCGAAATATCACCGTTGTCAGCAATCTTTCTCGTGGCGATATGCGGGTTTTGATTGATATTCCTATCTATGCCGAGACGGATTTGGATGAGATCTATCGGATTATCGCTGCTGTCAATCAGGAAGCTGTGCCTGAACATCCAGAAGTTTTGAAGGAACCTGATATTCTGGGACCGCAAATGACTGCGAGCGGGCAGTTTTACTTTCGGATTAGTTTAATCGTTGCAAGCGGTATGCAGGCGAGTCTGTACCATGTTTTCTACAAGCTCTACCATGAAGCCCTGCTAAAAGAGGGGGTGGCTTTGCCAACATTTGCTCCTGTCACGGGAAATAATGGTAAAGCTTAGTAGTGGTCAGGGAAACAAAGACAAACAACATCTATCGGAAATAAGGTTTCTAATCACTAAAAGAGGCTGGGGCGAAAGTCCTAGCCTCTCAATTGTCTTTGGATTGTCGAGCAAGACGCAGTGGTTGAGTGGGCTCTACTAGGCTGATTCCATCAGCTTTTACAGCCCTACTCAACTGTGCGGAGGTGGGACGACGAAATCGAATTCTAACGAATTACCGATTTCTGTCCCACTCTCTTTTTCATTACAGCTTATCCTAGGTCTAACCTGCCTAAATATGACATGCTATGGCAAGTATTGTATAATAGGAAGAGGAGAAGGAGCAGGCATGCAGAATAATCGACTATTTCAGATATTGTACTATATTTTGGAGAGAGGAAAAGTAACTGCAACGGAGCTGGCCGAAAAATTTGAGGTCTCGGTCCGGACCATTTATCGAGACGTGGACTCTCTAAGCAGCGCTGGGATTCCGATTTATACCACGCAAGGAAAGGGTGGCGGCATAGAAATCGCAGAGGATTTTGTCTTGCGGAAGTCTCTGCTGACAGCGGAGGAGAAAGAGCAGATCATGGCTGCCCTGCAAGGCCTGGAGAGCACCAGCCAGCTTTACCAGAGTGACCTACTTACAAAGCTTTCGGCACTTTTTCAAATTAAAAATCCCAACTGGATCGAAATCGATTTTAATCACTGGCAAAATGATACAGCATATGAAGAAACCTTTCATCAATTGAAAACTGCAATTCTAGGCAAGCACCTTGTTTCTTTTTCTTACTTTGCTAGTGATGAGCGGGAGACAAATCGCCGTGTCAAGCCTGTACGCTTGTTCTTTAAAAGTCAGAATTGGTATCTTTATGCTTTCTGCCTCTTGCGACAGGAATTCAGGTATTTTAAGCTATCTCGGATGAAAAATTTGGAGCGGCTGGAGGAGAGATTTGAGGACAGCTTTGAAGATGTCGTCTTGGAAAAAGAACTGACCTATGAAAATACCATTAAACTGACAGTCAAGTTTGATCGCAAAGTAGCCTTCAGGGTTTATGATGAACTAAGCGGAGACATTCGGGCAGATGCGGAAGGAAATCTGTACACAGAAATCGACATTCCCAATGACCACCGTCTATATAGTTACATCCTATCCTTTGGAGACGCTGTGGAGGTCTTAGATCCTTCTGAAATCCGAGTGAAAATGAAAGAAATGATTCATCAGCTGGCAGAAAAATATAAAACTTGACATAGGGTGTCAGGTATCTTCTTGTATACTAATGGTAAGAAGAGAAAAGGAGGCAGCAAGATGAAATATGAATGGAGAAAGGGCGAGAAAGGCCTTTATGGAGCCAAGCAAAAGCCAGAGCTAGTAGAGGTGCCGAGTCAACAGTTCATTGTAATCGAAGGAGCGGGTGACCCCAATGAAGCGGATTTCTCTGAGCGGGTATCTGACCTTTATTCACTGGCCTATTCCATAAAAATGCTCTTTAAATCCATGATGAAAGATGAGGCGGAGGATAAGGTGACGGATTTCACGGTTTATCCTTTGGAAGGTATCTGGGAAAAAGCTGCTGGGGAAGGCTTCGATAAAAGTCGACTTCGCTATCAGCTCATGATTCAGCAGCCTAATGTCATCGATCAGGATATATTTGCGGCAGCGCTTGAGAATGTCCGCAAGAAAAAGCCTAATCCTCTCTACGACGACATTTGTTTTCAAAGATTGCCAGAGGAGCGGGCCATTCAGGTATTACACGTAGGAAGTTATGACAGTGAGCCGGCCTCTTTTGAGAAAATGGATGAGCTGGCAAACAGCTTGGGACTGGAAAGATGCGACCAAGTTCACAGAGAGATTTACTTGAGCAACAAAAATAGGACACCAGAAGAAAAGTTGAAAACCATCTTAAGGTATTCCGTCAGATAGGAGGAATTTGTCATGCCAAGACCTACAACAAAAAACGATTTGCTGGCTGCAGCTACAGAAAATTTCGAAAAACTGAATCTGCTCATTTCGAACATGACAGCAGAAGAGTTGGCGAGGCCCTTTGATTTTTCAAAGGATGAGAAAAAGAAAGAAGCCCACTGGAAGCGCGATCGGAATCTGAGGGATGTCTTAATCCATCTTTATGAATGGCACCAGTTGCTGCTCAACTGGGTGCAGGCCAATCAAAGGGGAGAAGAGAAGTCCTTCTTGCCAGCTCCCTACAACTGGAGAACTTATGGTGAGATGAATGTCGCATTTTGGGAAAAGCACCAGCAGACCTCTCTTGAGGAGGCAAGTTCTTTACTGGCTAGTTCACATAAAGCTGTCCTGGACCTAGCCGCAACCTTAACCAATGAAGAATTGTTTTCCAAGGGAGTTTATAAATGGACAGGCGGAACGACTTTGGGTTCTTATTTTGTCAGCGCCACATCCAGTCACTATGATTGGGCTATGAAAAAGCTTAAAGCTCATCAAAAGAATTGTAAAATGAATCCCATCTAATAAAGTTTTCTAGGACTTGAGACTGATTTTTAGCACTCTTGCAAAAAGAGTGCTAATTTTTTGGTTTTTTGTCTTGACATTCATTTTTAAGAGTGTATAATAGAATCATAACTTAGCACTCGATGTGTTAGAGTGCTAAATATAAAAAATAAAATCTCGCCAGTGGCTGGAAATTTTCTAAAGAGAGGTGAGGTCCTTGGTAACAGAACGCCAAAATGAGATTTTAAATCTAATTATTGATATCTTTACCAAGACGCATGAGCCTGTCGGTTCTAAAGCCTTGCAAGAGTCTATCCAGTCTTCGAGTGCCACCATTCGGAATGATATGGCAGCCTTGGAAAAGGAAGGGTTGCTAGAAAAGGCTCATACATCGAGTGGGCGCAAGCCCAGTGTAGCAGGTTTCCAGTATTTTGTCCGTCATTCCTTGACCTTTGATCAGCTGGCGGAAAATGAGCTCTACGAGGTTGTCAAAGCTTTCGACCAAGAATTCTTCAAGCTGGAGGATATCCTGCAGCGGGCAGCGGACGTCTTGGCAGAGTTGAGTGATTGCACGGTTGTAGCTCTTGACGTCGAGCCTAGTCGGCAACGGCTGACGGCTTTTGATATCGTTGTTATTAGCCAGCACGCAGC
This sequence comes from Streptococcus sp. SC1, assembly GCF_030272855.1. NCBI lineage: Bacteria > Bacillati > Bacillota > Bacilli > Lactobacillales > Streptococcaceae > Streptococcus > Streptococcus sp. SC1. The sequence continues at coordinate 117,877 of NZ_JAQCMU010000005.1, forward strand.
TTTAGCTGTCTTTACTCTGGATGAGTCCAATACACTGACCAGTCAGTTCATGATTCCTAGGAATTTTCTCCAGGATGACCTACTGCGCTTGAGGGATATGATTCAGGAGCGCTTTTTGGGACAGACGGTCTTAGATATTCACTACAAGATTCGGACGGAGATTCCGCAGATTATCCAGCGTTACTTTACGACGACGGACAATGTTCTCGATCTCTTTGAGCATATTTTTGCTCAGATGTTTTCGGAAAAAGTAGCTGTAGCTGGCAAAGTCCAGTTGCTACGTTTTGCGGATCTTGAGGCTTATCAGTTCTTTGATGATCGTCAGAAGGTGGCTTTTGAAATCCGTGATAGTCTAGCTGAGGATCAGATGCAAAATGTCCGAGTCGCAGCTAGCCAAGAGGACTGTCTGGCCAATCTAACCTTGATTTCCAGTAAATTTTTAATTCCCTATCGGGGCTTTGGTATGCTGGCAGTGGTCGGTCCAGTCAATCTGGATTACCAAAAAGTGGTCAGTCAACTCAATGTTGTCAATCGAGTCTTGACTATGAAACTCACAGATTTCTACCGATATCTGAGTAGCAATCATTATGAGGTGAGTTGAACATGAAATTACATAAATTCCTAAAAAGGAGGCGAAAAATGTCTGAGGAAACAAAAAACGAAGAAGTAAAAGAAGAGGAAGTGGTAGAAGCTGCTGAAGAAGCTGTAGAAACTACAGAAGAAAAGGTAGAAACCGCTAAAGAAGCGGATGAAACTACTCCAGAAAAATCAGAACTAGAACTAGCAAATGAGCGTGCAGAAGACTTTGAAAATAAATACCTTCGCGCTCATGCAGAAATGCAAAATATCCAACGTCGTGCCAATGAAGAGCGCCAACTCTTGCAACGCTATCGTAGCCAAGATTTGGCAAAAGCGATTCTCCCTTCTTTGGACAACCTTGAGCGTGCGCTTGCCGTCGAAGGATTGACAGACGATGTCAAAAAAGGCTTGGAAATGGTACAAGAAAGCCTGATTCATGCTTTGAAAGAAGAAGGAATTGAAGAAATCGCAGCGGACGGAGCATTTGACCATAACTACCATATGGCCATCCAAACTCTCCCAGCAGACGATGAACATCCAGCTGATACTATCGCACAAGTCTTCCAAAAAGGCTACAAACTCCATGACCGCATTCTAAGACCAGCAATGGTGGTTGTTTATAATTAGGCGGTAAGTCAGAAATCTGTGATTTCGTTGACGCACCCCCGCAAGGGTGATTAGGCTGGTCACGAGCGTTTGCGAAGTGAACTGCCAATCAGCTACTGCGTAAACCTTGTCCGAAACGACACTAAACTATGAAGAAAGATAAAAAATTGTTCAGCTTTGCAACAGTGAGCGAAGCGAACCAAAGACGATATTCTTCGCCGTGGCGTTATTTGCGCAAACTTTGAGACTTAGGCTCAAAGTTTAGTCAAAGAGATTGACGAAGTCAAGCTCTGACGGCGCCGCCACCTAAGAAGAGTATTAAAAAGAAAAACAGAAAATAAATTTAAGGAGAAAAACACATGTCTAAAATTATCGGTATTGACTTAGGTACAACAAACTCAGCAGTTGCGGTTCTTGAAGGAACTGAAAGCAAAATCATCGCAAACCCAGAAGGAAACCGCACAACTCCATCTGTAGTGTCATTCAAAAATGGTGAAATCATCGTTGGTGATGCAGCAAAACGTCAAGCAGTAACAAACCCAGATACAGTAATCTCTATCAAATCTAAGATGGGAACTTCTGAAAAAGTTTCTGCAAACGGTAAAGAATACACTCCGCAAGAAATTTCAGCTATGATCCTTCAATACTTGAAAGGCTATGCTGAAGATTACCTTGGTGAAAAAGTAACCAAAGCAGTTATCACAGTTCCAGCTTACTTCAACGACGCTCAACGTCAAGCAACAAAAGATGCTGGTAAAATCGCTGGTCTTGAAGTAGAGCGTATCGTAAACGAACCAACTGCGGCGGCTCTTGCTTACGGTTTGGACAAGACTGACAAAGAAGAAAAAATCTTGGTATTCGACCTTGGTGGTGGTACATTTGACGTATCTATCCTTGAATTGGGTGACGGTGTCTTTGATGTATTGGCAACTGCAGGGGACAACAAACTCGGTGGTGACGACTTTGACCAAAAGATTATCGACCACTTGGTAGCAGAATTCAAGAAAGAAAATGGTATTGACTTGTCTACTGACAAGATGGCAATGCAACGTTTGAAGGATGCGGCTGAAAAAGCTAAGAAAGACCTTTCTGGTGTAACTTCAACACAAATCAGCTTGCCATTCATCACTGCTGGTGAGGCTGGACCTCTTCACTTGGAAATGACTTTAACTCGTGCGAAATTTGACGATTTGACTCGTGACCTTGTAGAACGTACAAAAGTTCCAGTTCGTCAAGCCCTTTCAGACGCAGGTTTGAGCTTGTCAGATATCGACGAAGTGATCCTTGTTGGTGGTTCAACTCGTATCCCAGCCGTTGTAGAAGCTGTGAAGGCTGAAACTGGTAAAGAACCAAACAAATCAGTTAACCCTGATGAAGTGGTTGCCATGGGTGCGGCTATCCAAGGTGGTGTGATCACTGGTGATGTCAAAGATGTTGTCCTTCTTGATGTGACACCATTGTCACTTGGTATCGAAACAATGGGTGGCGTCTTCACAAAACTCATCGATCGCAACACTACTATTCCAACATCTAAATCACAAGTCTTCTCAACTGCAGCGGACAACCAACCAGCCGTTGATATCCACGTTCTTCAAGGTGAACGCCCAATGGCAGCAGATAACAAGACTCTTGGACGTTTCCAATTGACAGATATCCCAGCTGCACCTCGTGGTATCCCACAAATCGAAGTAACCTTTGACATCGATAAGAACGGTATCGTATCTGTTAAGGCCAAAGACCTTGGAACTCAAAAAGAGCAAACAATCGTTATCCAATCTAACTCAGGTTTGACAGACGAAGAGATCGACCGCATGATGAAAGATGCAGAAGCAAACGCTGAAGCAGACAAGAAACGTAAAGAAGAAGTTGATCTTCGTAACGAAGTTGACCAAGCTATCTTTGCGACTGAAAAGACAATCAAGGAAACTGAAGGCAAAGGCTTCGATGCAGAACGTGATGCTGCACAAGCTGCCCTTGATGACCTTAAGAAAGCTCAAGAAGACAACAACTTGGACGAAATGAAAGCAAAACTTGAAGCGTTGAACGAAAAAGCTCAAGCCCTTGCAGTGAAACTCTACGAACAAGCCGCAGCAGCACAACAAGCTCAAGCAGGAGCAGAAGGCGCACAAGCAACAGGAAACGCAGGCGATGACGTCGTAGACGGAGAGTTTACTGAGAAGTAAAATAATTTATAGGAGGGGAGTTTATGCCCACTATTTACACTACTAATGAGTGGAAGGGACACGGAAAGAGTTATTACTGGAATGAATATCGTTTAGAAGGCGATACAGTTGTAAAATATAAGTGTTCTCGCAGTAAATTTTTTGATGGTGATGAAAATGTCTGGAGTGAGGATGAACATGAGATTGAATCTTGGAGTCTTGATGACGATTCTATGCCAGATTGGTTGAGGAACTATCTATAAATTTTTTAACAGAGGTTGCAACCCAGCCTCTGTTTTTCGGTAAAAAGAGTTGGAACGTAAATTTTTGGTCCTTCTTTAAACTAAGTTAGAAAGGAACTGAACCCTATCTAAATCGAGGTTTCGTTCCGCAATATTAACAGAAAGGAACAAGGGTGTTCGTAATTGAACCCGAGCGGAAAGCTTGGAAATTAGATAAACCTCCTAAGAAATCAGGATTTCTTGTCGGTTTCCTAAATTTCAGTCGCTTTCTGTTCGCTCTTGGTATCTTAAATGAACAATACTGAATTTTATGATCGTTTAGGTGTCTCTAAGAATGCTTCTCAGGATGAGATTAAGAGAGCCTATCGGAAATTATCTAAAAAATATCACCCAGATATCAATAAGGAGCCTGGGGCGGAAGATAAATATAAGGAAGTCCAGGAGGCTTATGAAACGCTGAGCGATGAGCAAAAGCGGGCGGCCTATGACCAATATGGCGCGGCGGGTGCCAATGGTGGCTTTGGCGGCGGTGCAGGCGGCTTCGGTGGCTTTGATGGCTCTGGTTTTGGTGGCTTCGAAGATATCTTTTCTAGCTTCTTTGGCGGTGGCGCGACTCGTAATCCAAACGCTCCGCGTCAAGGAGACGATCTCCAGTATCGGGTAAATCTCCGCTTTGAAGAGGCTATTTTCGGTACAGAAAAAGAAGTGAAATACAATCGTGAAGCTAGCTGTCGGACTTGTCATGGTTCAGGTGCTAAGCCAGGAACTAGCCCAGTAACTTGTGGTCGCTGTCACGGCTCTGGTGTTATTAACGTCGATACTCAGACACCACTAGGTATGATGCGTCGTCAAGTAACCTGTGACGTCTGTCATGGTCGCGGACAAGAAATCAAAAGTCCATGTGAAACCTGCCATGGAACAGGACATGAAAAGCAAGCGCATAGCGTTCATGTAAAAATTCCAGCTGGTGTGGAAACAGGTCAACGAGTTCGCTTGGCGGGACAAGGTGAGGCAGGCTTTAATGGCGGTCCTTACGGAGACCTATATGTAGTGGTGAACGTTGAGCCAAGCGATAAATTTGAACGTGACGGTTCTACCATTTACTACAAGCTCAACCTCAACTTTGTGCAAGCAGCTCTGGGTGACAGTGTGGAAATCCCAACTGTCCATGGAAATGTTGAACTGACAATCCCAGAAGGAACCCAGACGGGCAAACGTTTCCGTCTGCGTGGCAAGGGAGCACCAAATCTGCGCGATGGAAGTGTAGGTGACCAATATGTCACTGTCAATGTCGTAACGCCGACAGGCCTCAATGACCGTCAAAAGGCGGCTCTTAAGGATTTTGCGGCAGCTGGAGACATCACAGTGAGCCCTAAGAAGAAAGGCTTCTTTGATAAGATGAAAGATGTCTTTGAAGGGGAATAAAGAGGGAAAAGAGAGACTATCTCTCTTTTTTTGTACTATTTTTAGAGATTTAATCTCTATTTATAGGACAAGATAGAATGAATTGACAAGGCAAGCTCGCGCAAGGTAGAATGATTTTAAGTGAATCTTTCTTTTTTTATGCAAAAGTGTAAGCGATTACCTTTTGAAAGGAGCGACCAGGGAGGAGGCAGCAAGTGCACGAAAAAAGAAAAGAAGAGAAGGAGTTAAGGTAAAAATGCAATTTGATAAGAAACAAAGATTTAGTATCCGTAAGTTGAGTTTAGGCGTTTGCTCTGTTTTGGTCGGAATAGCGCTGTTTGGAGCTGGTCATGCTTTAGCAGAAGAAACTAGCCCAGCAGCCTCACAAGCTACTACTAGCGTCCTTGCCAAGGAGGAAGCTCAGACAGAAGTGGCAACTGAAGAGACGAAAGTCAGTGAAGCACCTGTCGAGGCTGTCCAAGGTCTGGCGACAGAAGCTGAAAAGCAAGCTCTTGCTTCTGAGACTCCAGTAGCTGAGAGCAAGGAAGTAACGGCTGGCAAGGAAAAAGAAGTCAAGGAAGAAGCACCTGCCAGCAAAGAGACAAAAGTCGTAGAGGACTTACCAAGTCAAGAAGATAAAAAGCTCAAACCCAAAGAAATCAAGTTTGATACTTGGCAAGAACTGCTTGACTGGAAGCCAGGAGCTCGTGAAGATGATGAAATCAACCGGGCTAGCGTGCCTCTGGCTGAGCGTTATCAGGGACACCAAATCAACCAACAAGCCAATCCAGAAGCGAAAGTACAGGCTCTGTCTAATATGAACTCTAAAGCTAAGGATCATGCTTCTATTGGTGGGGAAGAATTCAAGGCCTATGCTTTCGATTACTGGCAATATTTGCATTCTATGGTGTACTGGGATGGTTTAGTTCCGACGCCAGATGTTATTGATGCGGCCCATAGAAATGGTGTGCCAATCTACGGGACTCTCTTCTTCAATTGGTCGTCAAGTGCTAAGGATCAAGAACGTTTTGCAGAAGCCTTGAAAGAAGATTCTGAAGGCTCAAAGACCTTCCCAATTGCCCGTAAATTAGTCGAATTGGCTAAATATTATGGCTATGATGGCTATTTTATCAACCAGGAAACGACAGGTAGCCAAGTAGAGCCACTTGGTCCCAAAATGCGTGACTTCTTGCTCTATACCAAAGAGTACGCACGTTCTTTGAATTACCCCGTTAAATATTCTTGGTATGATGCCATGACCTACGAATATGGTCGCTACCATGAAAATGCCCTTGGCGAATATAATTATCAATTTATGCAGCCTAAAGATGGAGAAAATCCAGTGGACACCTTCTTTGCCAATTTTAACTGGGGCAAGGCAGAGACAGACTATTCCATCAGTACGGCAAAATGGATCAAACGGGATCCTTACGATGTTTTGGCGGGGATAGAGCTGCAAAAGGGTGGTTCTTACAAGACTAATGTGGACTGGGATGCGATTTTGGATGAAAATGGCAAACTTCGTCTGTCTCTAGGTCTATATGCGCCTGATACGATCACTGGTTTAGGTAAGACGGGTGAGGGCTACCATACTCATGAAAACTACTTCTGGACAGGCTTCCAAGGCGATCCTAGCAAGGGCAAACCAGCAGACCAATCTTGGTATGGAATGTCCAACTTGGTGGTTGATAAAACAGCTATCACCAAGCCTGATTTTAATACTTCCTTTAATACAGGACACGGAAAACGTTGGTTTGTAGATGGGAAAGTCTCAAAAGACGGCGAGTGGAACTATCGTTCTGTGTCTGGTTTCTTGCCGACTTGGCGTTGGTGGATCCGACATGCGGAAGGCAGTGCACCGCTCAAAGGACGCTATGACTTTGACGAAGCCTACAACGGCGGAAATTCACTGGCTTTTGAGGGTGACTTGGCTGCAAACAGCAACCAGAATGTCATGCTCTACTCGACCAAGATTCCAGTTAGTGACAAGACCAAGCTGACCCTGACCCATAAGGGTGGCCAAGGAACAAGCACTTGGGTGGCACTTGCGACGAAGCCAGACTATTCTGAGTACGAGTGGAAAGAACTCAGTCCGAGCAAGGACTGGAAGACAGAGACCTTTGACTTATCTTCATTAGCTGGTAAAACCATTTATGGCGTGAAAATGTACTTCGACCATGACAAGGATGTCAAGGACTATAAGTTTAACCTAGGTCAATTGTCCATCTATTCTAATCAAGAGAAGCCAGCTGCACCAAAAGATGTGGTGGTCAAGGCTAAGCGTCTTCAAAATGCGCAGGAAGCAGAAGCTTTACTACAGTTTAAAGGCAGTGCAGATGCGGATTACTACGAAATCTACGAGAAAGACGGCGACCAATGGCGTCTAGTGGCAGGAACCTCTAGCACATCCGCTTATTTGGCTAAAGTGAGCCGTTCAGCTAGTGCCAAGGGCAGCAAGCAAGAGTTGAAAGTCGTTGCAGTAGGAAAGAATGGTTTGCGTTCAGATGCTGGGACAGTTGACTTTGACTGGGGGATGCAGGTTTCTGATACAAGCTTGCCAAAACCTTTGGCAGAAAATGTGGTGTTGGGTGCAAAAGTAATTGGTACAACCTTCTCTGATGCGGATGGTAGCGAAGGCGTCGAAGGAATGCTGAATGGCACCATTACCAGTTTGTCAGACAAGTGGTCTTCCGCCCAACTTAGTGGTACGGTAGATATTCGTTTGACTCAGCCTCGGACAGTGACTCGCTGGGTTATGGAGCATGCTGGTGCAGGCGGAGAGTCTGTTGACGACGGCAAGATGAATACACGCGACTTTGACCTGTATTATAAGGATGAGGCGGGCGAGTGGAAATTAGCCAAGGCCGTTCGTGGCAATAAAGATCATGTGTCAGATATCGTTTTGGATAAGCCAATTCGAGCACAAGACTGGCGTTTGGATGTCATTACAGCCGACAATGGAACTCCGTGGCGGGCAATCCGAATCTACAACTGGAAGATGTATGAAAGTTTGGATACGGAAACAGTTAACGTGCCGATGAAAGATGCTGCTGCGCGTGTTCTTGGAAATGGATATGTCCAAGTAGGCTTCAAAGATGTACCAGCTAAGACGACGGTATCCCTCTATGACAGCAGCGATGCGACAAAACCGATTGCAACTATGACGGCGGACAAAGACGGCAATCTCATCTTCAAACCACTTGCTTTTGCTAAACTCCCTAGCCTCTTGTATTACCGCTCACAAGTAGCTGGTAAAGATATTAGTAATGTACTAGCTATTGAAGTGCCTAAAGAAGACAAGGAAATTTCGAAGGTTGAGCTTGAAACAGCGCCAGAAAGAAAAGTCTATCGTCAAGGAGATGCTCTGTCTCTGAAAGGTGGTACAATTCGTGTCAGCTTTAAGGATGGCCAGCCAGACCAATTGGTTCAACTTTCAAACAGTGGGGTGGAAGTGACGGGCTATGATCCATCTAAGCTAGGAGAGCAGCATTTGCAACTGTCCTATCTGGGACAAAAACTGGATCAAGTGCTGACGGTCTTTGTCGTTAGTCATAGCGAAGCAGGCGAGAAGACTCCTGTAGGCCTAGAAGTAATCGAAAAACCTAAGACAGACTATATCGTGGGAGAAAGCCTTGAGACTACAGGAGGACGTTTCCGTCTGGTCTTTGATGATGAAACGACCGAAGAGCATACTTTTGATGAAGCAGGTGTGCAAGTCTCAGGCTATGATAGTCACAAAGAAGGCCGTCAAACTATTTCGGTCAACTATCGTGGTGTGACGACAACGTACGATGTCTTTGTATCACCAAAACCAACCTTGAACGATGAATATCTGAAGCAAAAGCTAGCAGAAACAGCGAGTGTTCAAAACAAGGTTGACTTTAGCTTTGCGACTCCAGAAGTCAAAGAAGCCTTGCTCAAGGAAATTGCATCTGCTGAGCAAATTCTAAAAGACCACGATACGAGCACGCAGGACCAAGTCGATGAAAGTCTAGCAAAACTGACTCAGGCATTTAAGGCTCTGGATGGACGCAAGAATTTTGCGGACAAGACGGCTGAATTGGATACTTTAAGCAAAGAAGCGCAGACCTTGCTGGAACAAAAACCAAACCATCCGTCAGGCGACGCTCTCCTCAGCTTGTTGAGCAAGAATAAAGACTTGTTGGCTTCAGCTGAAGTGACACCAGCCTCACTTGAAACTGCCAAGGCCTCTCTGCAAGAGCTCATTGCCCAGCTTCAGGAAGATAAGCCAGCTGTATTTGTAGATGAATCTACAGGTGTGGAAGTTCAATTCTCAAACAAGGAGTTAACTCCAATCAAGGGCTTGAAAGTAGCAGTTGTTGAGCCAAATGCTGCCGAAAAAGAAACCTTGGATGGTAGACTTGGTAAGGTTTATGATGTGGCAGGAGTGGACAAAGACGGGCACAACGTTGCTACTCAGCACACTAGTCTGGTTAAAATCCCTGTAGAAGCTGGCAAGGAAGTCGAGCAAGTTCTTTCCTTTGTAGACAATCAGCCAGGCCAGCCTCTTGACTTTGAGCGTGTCGGTGATACAGTTGTCTTCACAGCGTCTCACCTTGCTCACTATGCTGTGATTTACAAGGCTGAAAAGAGTGATTTGCCAGGGCAAGATAATCCAGCAGAAACTCCAAAACCAAGTCAACCACAGGGACCAGAAACTAATCAGCCAGCAGGGGAAAATAAACCAGCAACTGAGGGACAAAAACCAGAGCTAGGTCAGACAAAACCAAGTGATGAAGTCGAAAAACTAGAGCTAGGTCAAATAAAACCAAGTGTTGAAGCTGAAAAATCTGAAAGAGGTCAGAAAGCGCAAGAACCACTGGCACATTCTAAGGAATCAGGCTTGGCAACAGCTTCACCAGAGCAAGCAGAGGCTCCTAAGACAGCTCAACTTCCGAAGACAGCTACATCTACTAGCCTTTTGGCTACTGTATCAGGACTTTTAGCCCTCGTTGCTAGCTGGCTTCTATTCACACGAAAAAAAGAAGACCAATAATTTAGCGCTTTTGTCCAGTTTAGAAAAGTAAGCTTGACAAATCGTTAATCTTAGATTAAGTTAAATGTTCTTGCCCTGAAAGGAAGCTAGAGTTTCCTCTTGGCAGCGGTGGCAGGAAAACTTGGAGAAGACTATTCAGTCTTCTCTTTTTTGATTTTGGTGGCTTATCTAGCTTGCCTCAGGCTTTCAAACGAGATGAATAGAGCAAAATAGCTAGGCAATTTTGACATCTGTTTTAGTAACGATTTACCTTATAAAAATATGGCTCTAGATTTAATCTATTTGTCATTTAACTATAGAATCTCGCGGAGACAATATTGATGAAAGGTAGGGGATACACTATAATAGAAGAAGAAACCGCTTGCATAAAGAGGCGGAACATTTTAAAAGGAGATTTTATGATGATCTTTAATAGAAAGCAACGTTTTTCTATTCGGAAACTTTCAATCGGGGCAGCATCTGTCTTAGTCGGCTTTTGTTTGGCAGGACAAGTCGTTTCAGCTGACGAGGTACAAGCAGCACCTACAAGTCTTGTAGCTACGACAGGACCGGCTGTAGCCAGTGCGGGAGAAGGGGGGCAGGAAGTTGCTCCTGTGGAAGCCCAGGCTAGCAGCGAAGCCTTGCCAGAAGCAGTTGCTGAAAATAGTGAGGAAGTTAAGCCTCAAGCTGTGGCAGCAGAGGCTCCAGCAGAAAAACCAGTAACAGAGGAGCCAAAACTAGAAACAGTCGCTGAAAAATCAGTGACTACAACAGAAAGTGCTTCCATAAATTCTGATGAGTCAAAGGCAACTCTTCCTAGTGAAACTCCTAAAACGGAGAAAGCTAGTCAGGTCGATGAAAAGCTGGCTATGCGGAAAATGGTTTCGATTGATGCAGGCCGTAAGTATTTTAGCCCTGAGCAACTGAAGGAAATCGTAGACAAGGCGAAACGCTTTGGCTTCACGGACATGCATTTGCTGGTGGGGAATGATGGCCTACGCTTCCAATTGGATGATATGTCCTTGACTGTTGGTGATAAGACTTATGCCAGTGAGGATGTCAAGAAAGCCATTGAAAAAGGAACCAATGCGTATTACAATGATCCAAATGGCAATCACTTGACGCAAGCTCAAATGACGGACTTGATTGACTATGCTAAAAAGCAAGGTATCGGTCTCGTTCCGACCATCAATAGCCCTGGTCACATGGATGCTATCTTGCATGCTATGAAGGAGTTGGGAATTAAAAATCCAAACTTTAACTACTTTGGCAAGGAATCTGCACGGACAGTTGACTTAAATAATCAGACAGCTATTGATTTCACCAAGGCTTTGATTGACAAATATGCAGGCTATTTTGCAGGGAAGACGGACATTTTCAATATTGGTTTGGACGAGTATGCCAATGATGCAACCAATGCTAAGGGATGGCAGGTTCTACAAGCAGACAAGTACTATCCAGGAGAAGGTTATCCAGAAAAGGGCTACGAAAAATTCATCACTTATGCCAATGACCTAGCTAAAATTGTTAAGAGTCATGGCTTGAAGCCAATGGCCTTTAATGACGGTATTTACTATAATTCTGACCAAACTTTTGGCGAATTTGACAAGGATATTATTGTTTCTTACTGGACTGGTGGCTGGGGTGGCTATGATGTAGCTTCTTCTAAACTTTTGTCTGAAAAAGGCCACCAAATCTTGAATACCAATGATGCTTGGTATTATGTCTTGGGGCGCAATGCGGATGGCCAAGGCTGGTACAATTTGGATCAAGGCTTGAAAGGAATTGCCTCCACTCCAATTACCAGCGTTCCTAAATCAGAGGGGGCAGATATTCCGATTATGGGAGGCATGGTAGCTGCTTGGGCTGATGAGCCTTCTGCTCGTTTTTCTGCATCCCGACTCTATAAATTGATGCGTCGCTTTGCGGATCGCAATGCAGAATATTTTGCGGCCAATTACCAAGATGCAGCTGCAGAATTAAAAGCTATTCCAAGTGACTTAGCAGCTAAATATACAGAGGAAAGTATTGCTCGACTCAAGGAAGCTGAAAAAGCGGTCAGAGCCTTGGATGAAAACCTGAGCCGCGCGCAACAAGACACCATCAATCAGGCTGTTGCTGAGCTAAAAGCGGCCCGTGAAAATCTCAAACCAACAGAAGCTTACCAAAAGATTTTGGACAAGCAAGCAGCCCGTGAAAAAGTAGCTAAGAGCAAGGTCATTTCCATTGATGCAGGCCGTAAATACTTCTCGCTAGATCAGCTTAAGAGAATTGTCGACAAGGCTAGTGAGTTGGGCTACTCTGATTTGCACTTGCTGGTCGGAAATGACGGTATGCGCTTCATGCTGGACGATATGACCATTGAGGCCAATGGGAAGACTTACCAGAGTGACCAAGTCAAGGAAGCTATCACTGAAGGTACTAAGTCCTACTACGATGATCCAAATGGCAATGCTCTGAGCCAGAAAGAAATGGATGAGTTGATCAGCTATGCCAAACAAAAGGGAATCGGGGTGATTCCAGCGCTCAATAGCCCTGGTCATATGGACGCTCTTTTGGTGGCTATGGAAAAATTAGGCATTCAGAACCCGCAGGCTTATTTTGACAATCTTTCTAAGACCACTATGGACTTGGAAAATGAAGAAGCAAAAGCTTTCACCAAAGCCTTGATTGGCAAGTACATGGATTACTTTGCAGGAAAATCAAAGATTTTCAACTATGGTACAGATGAGTATGCCAACGATGCGACCAATGCTCAGGGTTGGTATTATCTGAAATACTACAACCTCTATGGCAAGTTTGCAGAATATGCCAACACGCTTGCTGCTATGGCTAAAGAGCGAGGCCTTCAGCCAATGGCCTTCAACGATGGCTTCTACTATGAAGACAAGGATGATGTTGAGTTTGACAAGGATGTCTTGATCTCTTACTGGTCTAAGGGATGGTGGGGTTACAACCTTGCATCACCTCAGTATCTAGCAAGCAAGGGCTATAAATTCCTCAATACCAATGGGGACTGGTACTATATCTTAGGGCAAAAACCGGAAGATGGTGGTGGTTTCTTACAGAAAGCACTTGAAAATACTGAAAAGACACCATTTAACCAACTAGCGTCTACCAAGTATCCAGAAGTATCTCTCCCAACAGTCGGCAGCATGCTTGCTGTCTGGGCAGATAGACCACAGGCTGAGTACAAGGAAGAAGAGATTTTCAAATTGATGACTGCATTTGCTGATCACAATAAAGATTACTTCAAGGCCAACTATGAGTCTATCCGAGATGAATTGGCCAAGGTTCCTAGCGATTTGAGCATCTATACGCCAGAGTCTGTTGCTAGTCTGAAGGCTGCCCAAGATGATATCGACTGGGAATTGAATCGAAATAAACAGGCTGAGGTAGATAAACTGGTCGCTAAACTTCGAGCTGCGCGTGAAAATCTGAAGCCACTTAGCCACAATGGCAGCACAGCTCAGGATGAGAAAGCTGCTTTAGTTGAAGATAAGCCATATCTGGATATCCAAACAGAAGAGCTTGCTTTTGAGACAAAAGAAATATTGAATCCAGAGCTTGAAAAAGGCCAACGAAAAGTTGTTCAGACAGGAAGCAAGGGCGAAAAAATGAATCTAGTGGAAGTATCTGCGCTAGATGGCAGCCGAAAGGTTGTTGAGTCTTCCGTTTCTAAAGCACCAGTGGATGAGCTAGTAGAAGTGGGCACTAAAGAAACGAAACCTAGTCTTGGTCAAATCGAAGTGCCGATCGTTCAGCCTGCTCCATCAGTGACTCCTCTTGCCAAAGATAAGCCAGCTGAGCGCCCAGTAACCCCAGCAACTCCAACTGATTCAGCGCCTTCAGCAGAGCAGAAAGTAGCTGAGACAAAGGTTGCTAAATCTTCAGAGGTAGCTGTTTCTAAGGCTGCTAAACTTCCTCAAACTGGGACATCATCAGCTTGGACGATGACTTTACTAGGCACTGTCTTGGCCTTCCTAGGCTTAGTTGGAAGCAAGAAAAAGGAGCAATAATCCTTCTGACGGATTATCTATGATCTACCATTCGGGCTTGGCGTGTTAAATAGCTGAGCCCGATTGTACTTGGTTTAGCAAGTAGGATTTCCCTATATCGGTTTAGGAAAATGCGATAAGGATTCTGAAAGGAGCAAGAAATGACAGAATTTCAAGACTTTATCAAGCAAGTTTTCAAGGAGCAATATGAGGCTTCTTTTGGGGCAGCTAGGCTTGAAGAACTTGAGCCCAAAGATTATTATCTGACACGTGAAGAGGAAGGGCGCTTAATTGCCTTGCTCCATGCCCATCAAGTGTTGGAAAATATCCATATCAAGGCCTTAGTAGTAGATAAGGAACATCAGAAAAAGGGCTTGGGAGCTAGTCTGCTGGCAGAATTAGAAGAAAAGGCTGAGAAAGCGGGAGTCAGTAGCATCACCTTGTCCACCAAATCTTATCAGGCCAGGGATTTTTACGTCAAGCAAGGCTATGAAATCTATGCCAGTCTGGAAGATGTACCCCAAAGAGGTGTGACTAAATACCACTTCATCAAGTGGTTAAAGTGAGCTATTCTCAATAGATAGAAGTCAATTTGGCTTCTGTTTTTTAATAGTTATTTGCATACATTCGGTATGTATGTTAAAATAAAGTTTAAGAAAAGGAGAACAAATGATTACCAGTTTATACCCCGTTTTAATGAGCGAAGATGTCCATCAAGCGGCACAATTTTTTATTGAGCATTTCCAATTTCAGGAAACCTTCCGTTCAGATTGGTATATTAGTTTAAAGAATATCAAGAGTGGTTTTGAGCTTGCTTTTATTGATAGTAAGCATGGGACAGTGCCACAAGCTTACCAGTCTAAGGCGAGTGGCCTAATCATCAATATCGAAGTTGACAATGTGGATTGTCTTTATGAAGAATTGCGTCAGCAAGGAGAAATGGAGTTCCTTCTTCCCATTAAGAGTGAAGATTTTGGTCAGCGCCATTTCATTGTGAAAGCGCCGGGTTCTGTTTTGGTTGATGTCATTCAAGTCATTCCACCTAGTGCTGAGTTTGCGGCAAATTATTTGGAGAGTGAAGATGAATAAAAAGCAGCAGGCTTCTCTAGAGACAAGCAAGAAAATATTAGCTATCGCACGGAAACATTTTTCTTTAAAGGGCTATGCAGAAACTTCCTTGGAAGAAATTGTAGATGAGTTGGGAATGACAAGAGGCGCACTTTATCATCATTTCGGGAATAAGAAAACTTTATTTACCGCCGTACTAGCACAAATTCAATTCGAACTGGGATCTTATGTAGAAAAAAACGCCCTGGAAGCACACGATTCTTGGGAGCAGTTGATGGAAGGCTGTGTTGCTTTTGTTCGTTTTGCGACCTTGACCGAAAATAAACGTATTCTCCTGCTTGATGGTCCCAATGTCGTTGAGTGGAAAGAGTGGCGTCGTCAGGACGAGGCTAATTCTTTCTTTCATTTGAGAGAACAATTAGACATTTTATCTAAAGAAGGAAGACTTATCTCTATTAATCTGGATATGGCAGCTCATATGATTTCAGGTGCCTTGAATGAATTGTCTCTTTTTCTGGCTGAGAAAGAGGAAGAAGCAGAAGTCAGAGAAGCAGTGAAAAGTCTGTTAAGGGGATTTAAAAATCATGGCGAAAAAGGTTAAAGATTATTATGATTTGGTTTATGCGGAGGACTTGAGCCGTCGCCTGCAAGAAGTCACAGATAAGTTTGAAGCTCAGCATTTTATGTCTCTAGTTGAAAGCGACTTAGAGGCTTTGGAATTTACTCAGCGTCAAGAGCTTTTGGCAAAGAGTATCAAAGAATGCTTGCCGCTTTCTTATGCTGATTCTCTGAAGGTTTTTGAGCAGATACTTGGTCCGGAGTTAGAGGGCGGCCTGGGGATGTTCTCAGAGGGGTACTGGTTGTGGCCGATTGGCAAATACGTAGAATTTTACGGAGGTCAGGAATTTGATCTGAGTGCAGCCTTCAGTAAGGAATTAACCAAGCGATTTACTGGAGAATTTTCTATGCGGCCCTTACTGGCCAATTTTCCTAAAGCTACGATGGATTTACTGTTAGAGTGGAGTAAAGACGAGAATATGCGCGTCCGTAGATTAGCCAGCGAGTGTATGCGAATCCGTCTGCCTTGGGCTAAGAAGCAGACTGTGGTCTTAGATTATTTTGATGAATTTACCGCTATTTTAAGGAATCTAAAGGATAATGCGGATAAATCAATCAGAAAAAGTGTCGCGAATAACCTGAATGATTTATATAAAGAAGATCCTGAAAAGTTTGAGTGTATCATTCAAGCTTGGCAAAAGGAAGAATTGAGTCCGAGTTGCGCTTGGATTATCAAGCATGCTTCGCGAACAAAAAATAAAGCAGAAAAATAAGCTTTGCTAGTCTAGCAAAGCTTATTTTTTAGTTGTCTTCATCTGGTGTAAGCACCATCGGAATGATAATCGGTTCGCGCTCGGTGCTTTCGTAGAGGAAAGGCCGCAAGGCGTTGACGATAGCGCCGCTGACAGATTGGACGCTGGCATCTTTATTCTTAAGGGCAATGCGAATAGCATTGAAGAGGATGCGCTGGCTTTGGCGAATGAGATCACCTGATTCGCGCATGTAGATAAAGCCACGGCTGAGAATATCTGGGCCAGCCAAAATCATCTGGGACTCGAAGTCAACCGTTGCGACAGCCAGTACCACACCGTCTTCTGACAGGTCTTTACGATCGCGCAGGACAGCGGCTCCGATTTCACCAATGCGGTTCCCATCAACATAAATATCCTGAGCGTTGAAGCTGCCGGCAATACGAGCTGAGTCAGCTGTCAGAGCCAGTACATCACCATTGCTCATGATGAAGATATTGTCTTTTGGTACTCCAGTATCAACGGCTAGACCTGCATGGACTTTCTGCATACGGTATTCACCATGGACTGGCATGAAATATTTAGGCTTGATCAAGCGGAGCATGAGTTTCTGCTCTTGCTGACCACCGTGTCCAGAGGTGTGGATGTTGTTAATCTTACCGTGAATCACTTCTACACCAGCTTCGGAAATGATGTTAATCAGCTTGTTCACGCTGGTCGTATTACCAGGGATAGGGCTAGATGAGAAGATGACTGTATCTCCAGGCTGGAGCTGAACCTGACGGTGGGTACCATTGGCAATCCGAGACAGGGCTGCCATCGGCTCACCCTGACTTCCGGTACACATAATCAGCACTTCGCCAGCTGGATAGTCCTTGAGTTCATTTGGCTCGATAAAGGTATCTTTGGGAACCTTGATGTAGCCCAGCTCAATCCCGTTGACAATAGCCTTTTCCATAGAGCGGCCAAAGACCGCAATCTTACGTCCAGTCTTGACAGCAGCCTCAGCAGCTTGCTGGAGGCGGAAGATGTTTGAAGCAAAGGAAGCGAAAATAATCCGTCCATGAATGCCTTCGATGATCTTCATGATAGACTGCCCAACTACTTTTTCGGAATTGGTGAAGGTCGGAACTTCAGCATTGGTCGAGTCAGACAGGAGGCAGAGGACGCCTTCCTCGCCCAGAGCGGCCATGCGGTGCAAATCAGCTGGCTCACCGACTGGTGTAAAGTCAAATTTGAAGTCACCGGTACAGACAATCTTGCCTTGTGGCGTATGAATGACAATCCCCAAAGGTTCTGGAATAGAGTGGGTTGTGCGGAAGAAGGTCGCCTTCAGATTTTTAAAGGTCAACTCTGTATTTTGATTGATTTCATAGAGCTTGGCATCACGCAAAAGTCCATGCTCTTCTAGCTTGCCCCGAATGAGAGCCAGAGCCAAAGGGCCAGCATAGATGGGAACATTGGCTTGCTTGAGCAGGAAAGGAATGCCGCCGATATGGTCCTCGTGCCCGTGGGTGATGAGGACAGCTTTCACGCGGTCAATATTTTCTACGATATAAGAGTAGTCGGGAATGACATAGTCAATTCCTAACAGGTCGTCTTCTGGGAACTTGATGCCGGCATCCACGATAATGATTTCATCTTGATACTCAATTCCGTAGGTGTTTTTACCGATTTCGCCCAGACCGCCGATGGCGAAAACACCAACTTCTTCTTTCTTTAAGTTATATGCCATAGGTTACAACTCCGTCAATTCGAAGGCGCCTGACTCTTTTTCGTACTCCAAATGTTTGTCAGACAAGAGTTCGATAAATTCAATATTGTAAGGAGTCTTTTCTTCGACCAATTTGCGGGCTTTGATGCGACCTTCTAATTCATCGGTTGCTTCTATATCTAAGCAAAGGGCACGTGTTTGTTCACGGCGTGGGCTGCGTTCTTTTGTTTCTTGATAAAAAATTTTGTAAATCATTTTGTTTCCTTCCATTTTTCACGATCAAGCTACAGAAAACGACAGCTAATCAGCTGTTTTCTTTTATTCAGTTTTATGAGTAGTAGATTGACCTTGATTCGATATAATTCTAACCAATTATATCATAAAACCAGCTTTTAGTAAAAGACATAGCCGAGAAAATCTTGTGGAGATTTTCAGAAAAGCCTTTGAGGACAATCTGGGTAACCAAATGACTGCCTCTCTCTACCCTTGTCGCTGCTTTTATAGTATAATAAGAAGCAAACACTCGAGTAAGGAAGAACATGATGAAAATTTTAGCGATGGATACGTCAAATAAGGCTCTGTCTCTAGCGATTTTAGAGAATGAGGAGCTCTTGGGGCGGGTGACGCTCAATATCAAGAAAAATCATAGCATTACCCTTATGCCAGCTATTGATTTTCTGATGAATAGCCTGGATATGAAGCCGACGGATTTGGATCGGATCGTGGTGGCGCAGGGGCCGGGCAGTTACACAGGTCTGAGAATTGCGGTGGCGACAGCCAAGACTCTAGCCCATACCCTCAAGATTGAGCTGGTCGGTGTGTCTAGTTTGCTGGCTTTAGTCCCAGAGCAGGTGGAAGGCTTGGTCATTCCCATCATGGATGCCCGCCGCAACAATGTCTATGCTGGCTTTTACCAGTCGGGTCAGGCTGTGCGGTCGGAAGCTCACCTGCCTTTGGCAGAGGTTTTGGAAATGGCTGGCGCTACTAATCAGCCAGTTACTTTTGTCGGAGAGACCGCAGCTTTTGCGGAGCAGATCAAAGATGCTCTTCCTCAGGCTGCCATTCAGTCAACTTTGCCAGATGCCGCAGCTATTGGTCGTCTCGGTCTAGACTTGCCAGCCCAGTCCATTCATGACTTTGTTCCTAACTATCTCAAGCGGGTAGAAGCCGAGGAAAATTGGCTCAAGACCCACCAGGAATCCAGCGATTCTTACATTCAGCGCCTATGATTAAGTTGAGAAAATGGAGCGCCAACTCGGGTCTGGACGCGGCAGTTCTGGCAGAAGAGCTGGAACAGCTCTTATTTGCAGTCTATGAGGTCAGTCCTTGGACAGCGAGCCAAGTGGAAGAAGTTCTGCGCTCGGATGTGAATAGCTGTGCGCTAGCAGAAGATGAAAGTAAGCTGGTCGGTTTTTTAGTCTGGCAGGAGACAGACTTTGAAGCAGAAGTTCTGCAGATTGCTGTATTGCCTAGCTATCAGGGGCAGAAAATCGCGACAGCCTTGTTTGACTTTTTGCCAGTAGGCAAAGAAATTTTCCTCGAAGTGAGGGAGTCCAACAAGCCAGCTCTGCTATTTTACAAAAAAGAAAAATTTGAAGAAATCGCGCGGCGGAGGTCCTACTACCATGCGCCGGTGGAAGATGCGATTATCATGAAAAGAGAGATCCATGAAAGATAGATATATTTTAGCTTTTGAGACGTCTTGTGACGAGACCAGTGTGGCGGTTCTGAAGAATGAGACGGAGCTTTTGAGCAATGTTATTGCCAGCCAGATTGAGAGCCACAAGCGTTTTGGCGGAGTGGTACCGGAAGTTGCCAGCCGCCACCATGTGGAAGTCATTACGGTTTGCATTGAGGAGGCCTTGGCAGAAGCGGGGATTAGTGAGGAGCAAGTGACAGCAGTGGCCGTTACCTATGGTCCTGGTCTGGTTGGGGCGCTTTTAGTCGGTTTGGCAGCGGCCAAGTCCTTTGCCTGGGCTCATGATATTCCCCTGATTCCAGTCAATCATATGGCTGGGCACCTGATGGCAGCCCAGAGTGTGGAGCCCTTGGAATTTCCCTTGTTGGCTCTCTTGGTTAGCGGCGGCCATACTGAGTTGGTCTATGTCAGTCAGGCTGGTGATTATAAGATTGTGGGTGAAACTCGCGATGATGCGGTCGGTGAAGCCTATGATAAGGTCGGTCGAGTCATGGGCCTGACCTATCCAGCAGGCCGAGAGATTGATCAGCTGGCTCATGAGGGGCAGGACATTTATAATTTTCCGCGGGCCATGATCAAGGAAGACAATCTGGAATTTTCTTTTTCCGGTCTCAAGTCGGCCTTTATCAATCTGCACCACAATGCCCAGCAAAAAGGAGAGATTTTGTCTAATCAAGACTTGTCTGCTAGCTTTCAGGCGGCGGTCATGGATATTCTCATGGCCAAGACTAAAAAGGCACTGGAGAAATATCCAGTCAAGACCCTGGTCGTGGCGGGCGGTGTTGCGGCCAATCAAGGCCTGAGAGAGCGCTTGGCAGCTGAGATTCAGGATGTCAAGGTGATTATTCCGCCACTGCGCCTCTGCGGTGACAATGCTGGTATGATTGCCTATGCCAGTGTCAGTGAGTGGAATAAGGAAAATTTTGCCAGTCTGGATCTGAATGCTAAGCCGAGTCTGGCTTTTGAAACGATGGAGTAAAGGAGAAGAATGCGCGGACAGACATTTAAACAGGGTGCAAAAGCAGCTGTGCCAACAGCTCTGGGCTATATTGGGATTGGCTTGGCCTGCGGCATCATGGCGGCGCCTTATATGAATCCCTTGGAGATGGGGCTGATGAGTATTCTGGTTTATGCAGGCAGTGCCCAGTTTGCCATGATTGGCTTATTTGCCCAGCAGGCGCCGGTCTTGGCTATCGCACTGACCGTTTTTCTGATAAATATTCGGCATCTTTTGCTCTGTCTGCATGCCTCAACCCTTTTTCGTAAGTCTAGCTTGGCTCAGAATATTGTCATTGGCTCTTTTTTGACGGACGAATCTTATGGGGTCTTGATGGGAGAGCAGGTGCATACAGAAGAGATTGCGGCTAGCTGGATGATGGGTAACAATTTCATGAGTTATGCTTCTTGGATTTTGGGTACTATTTTAGGAACTGCCCTCGGCGCCCTTCTGCCCAATCCTGAGAGCTTTGGCCTGGACTTTGCCCTGGTCGCCATGTTTATTGGTATTTTCTCTTCTCAGTTTACAATCATGCTGCGACGGGTCAAGATAAAGAAGCTCTTTTTGGTCTTAGGTGTGGTGGGCCTTGCCTACTTGATCCTGACCATGCTGCTTCAAAATTCGCTAGCGGTGCTTTTTGCAACCTTGCTCGGCTGTACAGTGGGGGTGATTTTAGATGATAAGTAAGTATATTTTACTGGCCATTCTTTTGTCGGCTCTGGTCACTTGGATGCCGCGGGTTTTACCCTTTATCCTAGTCAAGTACAAGGGACTTCCGCCTATGGTAGAGCGTTTCCTCAAATATCTGCCAGTTTCCATCATCTTTGCCCTCATCCTGTCCAGTGTCACCAATGCTAAAACAGGCCAGTTACCAAGTTTTAAATGGTTGGATTTGCTGGCCGTTTTTCCGACGACTTATGTAGCTTTTAAGTATAAGAACTTAATTGCAACTGTTGTATTTGGTGTAGTCTTGGTGGCCTTGCTACGCTATTTGGCTGGATTTCTTGGGTTGTAAAGAGATACAAGACAGATTGAATCGGTTGATTCGGTCTGTTTTTTTTTTGCCGAATTCTAAGAATTATCTGAAAATATAATATTTTATGCTATAATGGAAGCAATCAAAATCATGGAGGTTCGGAAATGGCAGAAGCAGGGCATAAATTTTTAGCAAAGTTAGGAAAGAAACGCCTTCGTCCCGGTGGTAAGCTGGCAACCGACTGGCTGATTGAGCAGGGGCAGTTTTCCAGCGATAAGAAAGTTCTAGAGGTTGCTTGCAATATGGGAACCACAACAATCGAGCTGGCTAAAAGATATGGCTGCCAGATTACTGCAGTTGATTTGGATAAGGCTGCGCTGGCTCAGGCTAAGCTTAATGGAGACAAAGCTGGTGTGAGTGAACTCGTCACATTTGAGCAGGCTAATGCTATGAAGCTACCTTATGCTGACAATTCTTTTGATATCGTTATCAATGAAGCTATGCTAACCATGCAGACGGATAAGGGGAAGGCCAAATGTATGGAGGAGTACTACCGGGTGCTGAAGCCAGGCGGAGTGCTCCTTACCCACGATGTTATGCTCAAGCAAAAAGATGAGAATGTCCGAGAAGAGCTATCTCGTGCGATTAACGTCAATGTTGGTCCGCTGACAGAAGGCTCTTGGATTCAGCTGGCGCGTTCTCACGCTTTTGACCGTGTGGACACCTTTGTCGGCGAAATGACCTTGATGAGCCTTCGAGGGATGATATATGACGAAGGACTGGGCGGCACACTGAAAATCTGCTTTAATGCCCTCAAGAAAGAAAATTACGGCCAATTTATGAAGATGTTTAAGATGTTCCAAAAGAATCAAGAAAAACTGGGCTTCATAGCCATGGTTTCTCGCAAATAAATACTAGCTACTTTGGAAAATTTAAAGTGATTTAAAAAATTTCATAAAAAGCTTGACTCTGCCCTAAGGTCAGGGCTTATACTATAAGGGCAAGGAGGTTTTTTATGTATCATATCAAAGAAGCTGCGCAGCTTTCGGGTGTCTCTGTCAAAACCCTACATCACTACGACAAAATCGGTCTTTTGGTCCCTCAAAAATCAGAAAATGGTTATCGGACATACTGCCAAGCTGATCTAGAGCGGCTACAGGTCATCCTTTACTATAAGTATCTGGGCTTTTCCTTGGAGAAAATAGCAGAGCTACTGAGTCAGGACGATCAGACCTTATTGCCGCATCTGGTGAGGCAGTTGGAATATTTGCAGCAGGAAAGAGACCGCTTGGATACCTTGATTTCCACCTTGCGAAAAACCATCCAAGAAGAAAAAGGAGAAAGAAAGATGACAATGAAAGAAAAATTCGCAGGCTTTACCTACGAAGACAATCAAAAATACCACCAAAAGGCTGTAGAGGAATATGGTCAAGAAGTCATGTCGGAAGCACTGACTCGTCAAAATGGACGGGAAGAAGAATCTGCCGCAGCCTTCAATCAAGTTTTTCAAAGTCTGGCAGAGAATATGCAGCAAGCCTTGCCAGTTGAGGCAGCAGAAAATCAAGAACAGGCAGCTCAACTCTTGCAGGCCATCCGTACTTATGGCTTTGACTGCTCTATTGAGGTGTTCGGTCATATCGGTAAAGGATACGTCTACAATCCAGAGTTTAAGGAAAATATCGACAAATTTGGTTCAGGCACAGCCCAGTACACATCAGATGTGATTGCAGCTTACGTTCGGACAAATGCAGAATAAATGAGAGTGGGACAGAAATCAGGAATTCGTTAGACTTCGATTTCGTCGTCCCACCTCCGCACAGTTGAGTAAGGCTGTAAAAGCTGATGAAATCAGCGTAGTAGAGCCCACTCAACCACTGCGTCTTGCTCGACAATCCAAAGACAATTGAGAGGCTAGGACTTTTGTCCCAGCCTCATTTTTTACTTCAAATCATAAAGCCAATTGTCGCCATCTTTATAGTAAAAGAATTCACTTAAATCGTCTTCTAGAAAAACGCGAAGCATGTCAGACATATCCTCAGTTGCAAGTTTCAGATGAGACAGATTTCCCAAGTCTTCCCACCAGACCTTTCCTTCATCAGAGGATTGCAGCACACCGGAATAATGCTCTGTCTTGTAGAGCAGGACGACATAACGGTAATCCTTGTCATCATACCAATCCTTGATGCCACAAAGTTGGGGTTTGGATATGGTCAGTCCAGTTTCTTCTTTGACTTCTCTGATAACTGCCTCGGTAAAAGATTCCCCGCGCTCTACATGCCCACCGGGAAAGGTAATACCGGGCCAGTCGGGACTAACTCGGTCTTGGACCAGAACTTTTTCTCCGTCATAAATCATACACATGTTGACGAATTCGACTGTTTCGCATCTGTTCATCTTGTTCTCCTATTTTGTTAGTAACTTTTCCACTACGTTTAACTTTCTCATGGTCAGATCCACGCCAAACAATTTTTCAAGATAGTTAGTATTGAGCTTTTTTCGTTTTGCAGTTCTAGGAAGATAGAGGTAGAGACAGTGATCGCCTACACAAATTTCTTCTTCACCGTAGTCAGCTTTCAATTTTTCTAGTGGCAGACTTTGGATAAGTCCTTGATAAAGAATCACATGTACACGATCATGAAGATAGTCTTCTCTAAATGGATTCTCGTGAACAATCTTTTCAAAATCGTTCTTATTCTTGATAACCATTTTTAAGTCGGCCCCAATTTTTTCCTTTATCAGAGTATGAACGCGTTCTCGTATTTCTTCTAAATCTAAGTCACTTTCAAGAATGATATTCCCGCTTTGAATATAGGTTCGAACGTGTTGAAAACCAGCTTCTGTCAAAATATCTACCAAATAAGACATTTTCGGAATAGCATTCTTTCCATTAGGAGTAACACCTCTTAGTAAAATAATATGTTCCAAAAGACTTCCTTTCTTATTTGGTACTTATTGGATTTGAGCCTGCCACCCAGCCGGTACAGAGGGCAGATGTGATGTTGAAACCGCCCGTGTGGGCATTGATGTCTAAAACTTCGCCAGCAAAGTGGAGTCCAGGGACTAGCTTACTTTCCAGAGTTTTAGGATTGATCTCCTTGAGGCTGATGCCACCCTTGGTAACAAAGGACTTGGCAAGGGACATTTTGCCAGTCACAGGGATTTCGAGTGCTTTGATAGACTGGAGAAGTTGTTCTCGTTCCTTTTCAGTCAGTTGTTTGACTTTTTCAGGATAGCCTTGCACAAAAAATTCTGCCAAGCGTTCTGGTAGCAAGGTTTTTAAAGCATTTTTTAAAGATTTTTCCCGATGTTCTTCTAGAAATGCCACCAAGTCGCTCTCAGAAAGTTGTGGCAAGACATCCAAAGAAAGGACTTCCCCGCCCTTGACAAAACTAGACATACGCAGGGCAGCAGGACCTGACAAACCAAAGTGGGTAAAGAGCAGATCATGAGTGATAACATGCTTGCCATAACTTAAAGTCACATCGTCCAGCGAAATCCCCTGAAGCGCTTTGTGAGGAAAATCTGTCAACAATGGACTTTCAGCGGCCTCAAGTTCGGTCACAGTATGCTTAAAGTGTCGGGCAATATCGTGACCGAAGCCTGTCGAGCCAGTTGAAGGGTAGGACTTGCCGCCAGTTGTCACAATCAATTTCTGGCAGGTCCAAGTCTGGTCGCTGGATCTGACAGTGAAAAGTCCATCAGATTTTTTGACGGAGACGATTTCAGTATTGGTGATGACAGTGCCACCCAGCTCTGTAATCTTCTTTTCCAAGGCTTCGATAATGGTGCGGGACTTGTCTGTCGCTGGGAAAACACGGCCGTGGTCTTCAACCTTGAGTTTGACACCGTTCTCTGTAAAGAAGTTGATGATATCATGGTTGTCAAACTGGGAAAAGACGCTGTAAAGAAAGCGTCCGTTGCCCGGAATACCGGCCATGAGGTCATCTAGGTTTCCGTTGTTGGTCACATTGCAGCGCCCGCCGCCTGTACCAGCTAGTTTCTTGCCCAATCGTTTATTCTTCTCAAGAAGCAGGGTCTTCTGCCCGTAGAAAGAACTGGAAATGGCAGCCATCATACCAGCTGGTCCTCCGCCGATGATGATTGTGTCGAAATGGTTCATGTATCTTTTCCTTTCGTGAAATAGGAATTTTATGTGCTAGCTAATCTTGCGCAAGGTGATTTGCCCTTTAAGCTATACAGTGGACATGATCTGGTCAGCTTTTCTGTCAGTCCTTCAGCTAGCATCTTGGTAGAAGATTAATCGGATTTCAGGCTCATTTTTTAAGGAAGATCTTTTCCAGACGCCAAGTAGATTTCGTACCATTCTTTTCTAGTCAGTTCAATATCTGCTGCCTTGGCTGATTCGATGATGCGGCTAGCCTTGGTCGTGCCGATGACCGCTTGCATGTGGGCTGGATAGCGTAGCGCCCAAGCAATAGCCACTGCCGATGGTGATATTTGGTATTTGTCGGCCAGTCGGTTTAAGACAGCATTGAGCTTGGGGTATTTATCCGAACCGACAAAAACGCCTTCGAAATAGCCGTGCTGGAGGACAGACCAGGCTTGAATCACGACGTCGTTGAGGCGGCAGTATTCGAAAATACTACCGTCACGCATATTTGCGGCTGTTCCCTCCATGTTGACGTGGAAGCTGGACTCAAAAGCAGGTGAAAAAGCTGCGCTCAATTGGAGCTGATTTGCCACCAAAGGCTGCTTGACTTCTTTTTTGAGAAGTTCCATCATCATAGGATTCTGGTTGGACACTCCAAAATCAAGGACCTTTCCTTGAGACTTGAGTAGATCAAAAGCCTCGGCGATTTCACTGGGCTCCATCAGGGCATCTGGTCGATGCAAGAGCAGAGAGTCCAGATGATCCACACCCAGACGCTGTAAAATACCGTTTGTTGCCTCTAGGATATAGTCTTTGGAAAAGTCAAAGTAGGTAAATTCTTCTACGCGGATTCCCACTTTGGACTGAATCCACATCTTAGCCCGCAGGTCAGGTCGATTTTTAAGCACTTGTCCCAAAATTTCTTCGCACTTGCTTCCACCGTAGATATCGGCTAAGTCAAAAGCATTAATTCCGACTGACAAGGCTGTTTCGACCAGTTCTTCCACCTCTTTGGGTGCCATTTGGGCAATTCGCATCAGCCCTATGATAATCTGGGAAATTTCTCGCTTGCTTTCTCCAAATTCAAGATATTTCATAAGCTCTTCTCCTCGTGTCATCTTAATCCCAGTATAAGCTAAACCTGCTCCAAAGTCAAAAAGCGACTAGCTAGATCGAGCCTTGGAGCAAATGCGTGGAAAATTCTCATTTTGGCTAATGAAATTTGGCTGACTTTGTCGGAAAAGTAGAAGATTTGACAAAAACTTGGCTTCCTGATAGAATAAGGATGTCTTAAAGACAAATAACTTCTTCTTGGTTGCAGGAATTGCCAAGCCTGTCACTCGGATGAAGCGTAAAGAAAAGGAGCTTATCATGGCAATCTCAAAAGAGAAAAAAAATGAAATCATCGCACAATATGCACGTCACGAAGGTGATACAGGTTCAGTAGAGGTTCAAGTTGCTGTCCTTACTTGGGAAATCAACCACCTTAACGAACACATCAAACAACACAAAAAAGACCACGCTACTTACCGTGGATTGATGAAGAAAATCGGTCGCCGTCGTAACTTGCTTGCATACTTGCGTAAAAACGACGTTAACCGTTACCGTGAGTTGATCAACTCTCTAGGACTTCGTCGTTAATCATGATGCTAAGGGCGTTAAAAATCCGTATGAAAATAGGGAAACGACAAAGTGTTCGATGAACACAAGGAGTTTCATCTTTTTCACTAGGATTTTAGCCCGAGCTCAAATCGGCTCTCTGATCTCAGAGGGCTTTTTTATTTTTACTAAGATTTTAGAACAATCTCAAAATTACTTTTGAATTCAGATGTTTTTCGTTAGCCTTACTTTGTCTTCTATCAGTACAATTTTTAGCTCTCCTTGAATTTTTTATAAAATCTTGCTAGACTGTAGCTACTAAGATAAAAACACAGTTCTGGTTGGTAGTCCAGACGCAAAAATCCATTTTTTGTCAGTAACCTTCCTCCTTGGTTGTCCATTCTTAGGGATTTTTTAAAGGAGGTACTGTCATGGATAAGATTTCAATGACGCTGACAGTTTACTTTGAAGAGGGATTTTGGCACGGTCTTTTCGAGCAGGAACATGCTCAATCTTATAGAGTCTGCCGAGTCACCTTTGGTGTAGAGCCTAGCACGCAGGAATTGTTGGATTTTCTAAACCGTTATTATCATCGGTTGCAGTTTAGTCCTAGCATCAGGGTGAAGGAGAAGACTAAGTCGGTCAGTCCTAAACGCCTGCAGAGACAGGCTAAAAAAGAGCAGATGGCTTCACGTTCTTCAAAGTCTCAGGAAGCGCTGAAGCTGCAATTTGAAGAGCAAAAGCAAATCGCTCGCATCAAGCGCAAGCAGCAGAAAGAACTGGCTCAGCAAAGGAAATTCGAACTCAAACAGCAAAAACGGTTGGAAAAGCACAAGGGGCATTGAGCCTGGTTTTTCTTATTTATATGGGAAAGTCTTCCGATGGGAGGCTTTTTTGTTTTTAAATAAGTTTTTCTTTCCTTGCGACTATACCAATTTTATGTTGACAAATGTTAAATTGCTGTGTATAATGTTTTCGTCTCTCGATAAAAAGATAAATAAGACTATACCAATTTTTAAAAAAGGAGGAACTAGCTTTTTGCCAGCAAAGGGCTAGAAATAAATCTATGTGTGGAATCGTCGGAGTTGTGGGAAACCGCAATGCAACAGATATTTTAATGCAAGGGCTTGAAAAATTAGAGTACCGAGGCTATGATTCGGCTGGAATTTTTGTGACAACAGGAGAAAAATCTAGCCTAGTCAAGTCTGTAGGTCGGATTGCAGATCTTCGTGCTAAGATTGGCATGGATGTAGCGGGTTCAACAGGTATTGGGCATACGCGTTGGGCAACCCACGGAAAACCAAGTGAGAATAACGCCCATCCTCACACTTCTCAGACAGGCCGTTTTGTTTTGGTTCATAACGGTGTGATTGAAAATTACCTGGATATCAAAAATAACTATCTTGCTGGTCATGATTTTAAAGGCCAGACAGATACAGAAATTACAGTTCATTTGATTGGGAAATTCGCGGAAGAAGACGGACTCTCTGTTCTTGACGCTTTCCGAAAGGCCCTTCACATTATCGAAGGTTCCTACGCTTTTGCCTTGGTAGATGCCCAAGATCCTTCTACGATCTACGTTGCCAAAAACAAATCTCCGCTTTTGATTGGCTTAGGCGAAGGCTATAACATGGTCTGCTCCGATGCCATGGCTATGATTCGTGAGACCAGCGAATATATGGAAATCCATGATAAAGAGCTGGTCATCGTGACGGCTAATAGCGTAGAAGTGCAAGACTACGAAGGCAATGTTCTTGAACGTGGCAGCTATACTGCTGAGCTGGACCTGTCTGATATCGGCAAAGGCACTTATCCTTACTACATGCTGAAGGAAATTGATGAGCAGCCGACCGTGATGCGTAAGCTGATCAGCACTTATGCGGATGAAAATAATAAGATGCTGATTGATCCTGCCATTATCAAGACAGTCCAAGAAGCGGATCGCATTTATATCATTGCTGCTGGAACTTCTTATCATGCGGGTTACGCTTCTAAACGAATGTTGGAAGAGCTGACAGATACGCCAGTTGAGCTGGGTATTTCTTCTGAATGGGGCTATGCTATGCCGCTTCTGAGCAAGAAGCCACTTTTCATCTTTATCAGCCAATCTGGTGAGACAGCTGATAGTCGCCAAGTCTTGGTCAAGGCCAATGAACTGGGCATTCCTAGCTTGACAGTGACCAATGTGCCAGGCTCAACCTTGTCTCGTGAAGCCAAGCACACCCTGCTTCTCCATGCTGGACCAGAAATTGCCGTGGCTTCAACCAAAGCCTACACTGCACAGATCGCTGCCCTAGCTTTCTTGGCCAAGGCGGTCGGTGATGCCAATGGTAACGAAAAAGCCAAGAATTTTGATTTGGTTCATGAGCTGTCTATCGTAGCCCAGTCTATCGAGTCTACACTTTCTGAGAAAGAATTGATCGAAAGCAAGGTTCGTGACTTATTGGCGGAAACTCGCAGCGCCTTTTATATTGGCCGTGGTCAAGATTATTATGTGGCGATGGAAGCCAGCCTTAAGCTTAAGGAAATTTCCTACATTCAGTGTGAAGGCTTTGCGGCAGGAGAGCTCAAGCATGGTACTATTTCTCTGATTGAAGAGGGAACACCTGTTTTAGCTCTGCTTTCAGACGAAGTCTTGGCTAGCCATACTCGCGGAAATGTTTCTGAAGTTGTGGCGCGTGGAGCCAAAGTTTTGACTATTGCGGAGGAAAATGTGGCTAAGGATGGAGACGATATTGTCCTGAGCCAAGTTCACCCTTATTTGTCACCAATCTCTATGGTGGTGCCAACTCAATTGATTGCATATTTTGCAACCTTGCATCGCGGATTGGATGTGGATAAACCACGCAATCTCGCTAAATCTGTAACGGTAGAATAACCGTCTTAATGAATCTCGATAAGAATACCAAGCCTCAGATTTTTCTGGGGCTTTTGGTATGGTATTTGGTGATGGTGCTTTTTAGAAGTCTCTTTCTATCATGATAAAACCATGTTATTCTATGCAGATGGACAATAGGTTGAGCATCATTTTTGTATATACCACTAATTAGTGATAAAATATTTTCATCTTAAATATCAGGAGGACAGAACATGGTGGAATTAGGTATTTCTACTTTTGGAGAGACAACGCCACTGGAGGGTACAGGGCAGACCTATACTCATGACGAACGGATTCGGCAGCTGGTAGCAGAGATTGAGCTGGCAGACAAGGTAGGGCTGGACGTGTATGGTATTGGAGAGCATCACCGAGAGGACTTTGCCGTCTCTGCACCGGAGATTGTGCTGGCGGCTGGTGCGGTCAAGACAGAGAAGATTCGCTTGACTAGTGCTGTCAGTGTCTTGTCGAGCTTGGATCCTATCCGAGTCTACCAGCAGTATGCGACGATTGATGCTTTGTCAAATGGCAGAGCAGAGGTCATGGCTGGCCGTGGCTCTTTTATCGAGTCCTTTCCGCTCTTTGGCTATGACTTGAAGGATTATGAAGAGCTTTTTGATGAAAAGCTGGACCTGCTCCTCTATGCCAATGCTGAGACGCGGTTGAATTGGAAGGGCAAGCTGACGCAGACTATTGAAAATCGGGAAGTCTACCCACGGGCTGTACAAGAAACACTGCCGGTTTGGGTAGCGACAGGGGGAAATGCCGAGTCCACCATTAAGGTCGCCCAGAAAGGCCTGCCAATTGCGTATGCCATTATCGGTGGACAGCCTAAGCGCTTCAAGCCCCTGCTGGATGCATATCGCCGGATTGGGCAGAAAAGTGGCCACTCAGATGAAAAGTTGAAGATCGCTGCCCACTCTTGGGGCTGGGTCATGGAGGACAATGAGGAGGCGATCCGGACTTACTTCCATCCGACCAAGCAGGTAGTGGACGCTATATCCAAGGACCGCCCTCACTGGCGGGAGATGACCTATGAGCAATACCTAGATCAGGTAGGACCAGAGGGGGCCATGTTTGTCGGCAGTCCTGAAAAGGTCGCTCAGAAATTGATCAAGATGATAGAGGAGCTGGGACTGGACCGCTTCATGCTGCATCTGCCGTTGGGATCGCTTCCGCATGAGCAGGTTCTCCAGTCTATCGAACTCTTTGGCACCAAGGTTGCACCGCTTGTGCGGGAGTATTTCGCAGCTAAGGGTAAGTAAGATCGAAGTAGAGGTCTTTTGATAAAGATTGCCTATCTCTCCCATAGAAAATATATATCTTGTCTTTCTAAAAATAGTAAGAAAAACAGGTTTTTCATCGAAAGCTGAAAAAACTTGGTAAAGCTAGCTTGAGCTAGCTTTTTTAATATACTCTTATAAATATTTTTAATCGGGCTGATAGGAAATATATATTTGGAAAGCTCACTTTTCAGTGATATGATAATAGCAATCAAATTGAAAAGGAGCAAGATATGTCTAAAAGAGAGTTGGTTTTAAAAGCCTTTAAGGGGGAAAAAGTTGACCGAGTGCCAGTTGGTTTCTGGCATCATTTTACCAGCGAGGATGAGTGGCTGGCTGGTTTTGGCAATCAGACTATTATTGAGAAAAATCTGGCAGGTCATCAAGCGTTTCTATCAGAAGTCAAGCCAGACTTTGTCAAACTGATGAGCGATGGTTATTTTGCCTATCCGAATGAGCGCTTGAAAAAAGTTCAATCTATCAAGGACTTGGCAGATATAGAGCCGTTAGGCGCTGACCATTCTTGGATCAGTGAGCAGGTGGAGCTGGTTCAAAAGATTAGGGCCGGCTTCACAGAGGACTTGGTTGCTATTTACAATATTTTTGCGCCGGTGACCTACTTCAAATGGCTAGTTGGCAAGGTCGCTGGAGGAGATGACATTATTGCAGATTTTCTAGCAGAAGATGCGGAAGTGACAAAGCGGGTGCTGGATGTGATTGCTCAAGATATTGCGGCTCTGACAGAACGCATTATCAAGGAAGCTGGTGCGGATGGAATTTACCTCAGCGTTCAGAGCATTCAGGATGCGCGGGTGTCGGCTGAAGACTATAAGGCTTTTATTGCTCCTAGTGAATTGGCGGTGCTGGAAGCAGCCAATGCAGCTGGCGGAGTAAATATTCTGCATATTTGTGGCTACGAAGGCGCGCGAAACGATGTTCATCTTTTCACCGATTATCCAGCTCAGGTTATTAACTGGGCAGTTGGGCCAGAAGGTATCAGTTTGGCGGAAGGTCGTAAATTATTCGGCGGTCGAACCGTTCTCGGTGGTTTTGAAAACGGCAAGGATGGCCTGCTCTACACAGGTAGCCAAGAAGCTATTCAAAATGAAACCAAGCGCTTGATAGCAGAGGCTGGTAAGGATGCTTTGATTATTGGAGCTGACTGCACCATCCCAAGCGATATTGATCCAGAGCGGATTGAGTGGGTTCGCCAAGCAGCGAGTTTAGCATAAAAAGGAGACGAAAGAATGAGTAAGAAAAAATGGATTATCGGTGGAGTAGCTGTGATTGCTATTGTCGCTGCGACTTATTTGGGACGGACCTTGACGGGGGCTTCATCCAGCAAGGCGAGTAGTTCGACATCAGGCAGTGACAAGGTCACGACTTTAAAAGTAGCTCATACGCAAAACTACGCTCCTTACGACTTTTTGGACGAAAAAGGCCAGTCAGATGGGTATGAAGTAGCAGTACTCAAGGCCATTGATGAAAAATTGCCAGATTATCAGTTCGAATATACTGGCACCAGTGACGAAGATCTTTTGATTGGTTTGGAATCTGGGAAATATGATATCGGAACCAAGGGAGCTTGGTACACGGAAGAGCGGGCGAAGAAGTTCATCATTCCAGAAAGTCCTATCGGAGCTAGTATCATCGGCTTTACCATCCGAAAAGCGGATGCAAATAAATTTAAAAATATTGATGATTTTGCCAAAGAAAAAGGTAAATTGGTGCCGATTTCACCACAGAATGCTCAATGGACAGTGATTGAAGAGTACAACAAAAAGCACAATGCTAGTCCAATTGAGTTGACCGCAGCAGAGTCTTTTCAGATAGCTGATGCCTATGCTTGGGTCTTGGAAGGTCGCTATGATGCCTTCTTTGATATCAAATTGTCCTTTGAAAAAGCTGTCACAGACAAGGCAGGTTCCTATCATCAGTATGCGGACCAGTTGAGCTGGTTCCCTTATAAGGGTATCCCTACTTATCCACTCATTCATAAAGATAAAAAGAATGAAAAGTTTGCCAAAGCCTATGAAAAGGCTATTAAAGAGCTAGAAAAAGATGGGACACTTTCTAAATTATCGGAAAAATACTTTGGTGAAGATGTCTTTTCTTATGTAGATAAAGACTAAAAGCTGGAGAAAGGAGACCGTATGGTCGCTTATGATTTGTCCCGTGTTTTTGTCCTACTGCCTGGTTTGTTACAGGCCTTGCCGACTACTTTATGGATTATGTTCGTGACGGTTTTGGTTGGATCCTTGCTAGGTGGCCTGTTGGCCTGGGCTCAGATTGCGGAGGAGCCGACTTTTGCTGGTCTAGCTAGAGGATATATATTTATCCTTAGGTGTACACCGCCTATTGTCTTGCTCTTCTTGGTCTTCTATGGCATTCCAGAGTTTTTAAAATGGTGGTTGGGACTGGATATCAACAATTGGTCACGGACCGTATTTGTCATTATTACCATGATTCTGCTCTTTGCGGCCATGATTGCAGAAGTCTTCAAGGCAGCCTATCTAGCTGTTCCCAAGGGACAGACCGAGGCGGGTCTCAGTATTGGTTTGACACCCGTGCAGACATTTCTGCGCATCATTCTGCCACAAGCTTTTCGTATTGCCCTGCCCAATTTGACTACCGCCTTTCTTAATCTCATGCGGGATGCTGCGCTGGCCTATACGATTGGGGCAGTTGATGTCATGGGAGCGGGACAAAATCTCATCAGCCGGAATCTGGGCAATTATTCCCTCGAAACCTATACAGCGGTGGCCTTGATTTACTGGGGGATTGCTCTAGTGGTTTCGCTGGCTTCCCAGCTTCTGGAAAAAAGTCTGACAGTCAAGGAGAGGTAAAGCATGGATTTGAATTATATTGTAAAAACCTTTCTGGTTACTTTGAAAGGCATACCGGTAACCCTGATCATTATGGTAGTGGCTATTCTGCTCAGCTTTATTCCAGCCCTTCTCTTAGCTCTAGGTCAGATTTATAAAGTTCGAGGTGTGCGAACCTTTTCGGTGGTTTATCTGGCCTTCATTCGGGCGACGCCGCCCATTTTACTTATCCTCTTTTTCTACAGTCTATTTCCTAGCTTGCTGAATCAATTTTTCAAAAGTCTAGGCAGTCAGGTAGATGTCTTTAAGTTCAATCCGCTTTACTATGCTTTCATCATTTATAGTCTGATGACGACAGGCAGTTTATCGGAAATCTTGCGCTCTGCTATTTTGACAGTAGATAAAGGACAGTTGGAGGCGGCTCAGGCGATTGGGTTAACGAATTTTCAAGCTTATCGGAGGATTGTTTTTCCTCAGGCATTGCGCTCTGCCCTGCCCAATCTGGCCAATCTGGTTATCAATCTAGTCAAGGGGACCTCACTGGTATTTGT
The DNA here is from genome assembly GCF_030272855.1 of Streptococcus sp. SC1. NCBI lineage: Bacteria > Bacillati > Bacillota > Bacilli > Lactobacillales > Streptococcaceae > Streptococcus > Streptococcus sp. SC1. The sequence goes on from NZ_JAQCMU010000005.1 coordinate 152,869, forward strand.
CATGACAGTGAAAGATATTACTGCTTTGGCCAAGGTTGAAGCCTCTCATTCATATCAGTATTCAGAGTCTTACTTAGTGATTTTTGTTATTTATCTCATTATCTGTGGCTTGATTCAGTGGATGTTTAGGGGCTTGGAAAAGCGCTACGCTCTTGCTTAGGAAGGAAAGATTATGTTAGAAGTAAAACATATCTCCAAACGATTTGGAGAGCACCAGGTGCTGGCAGATGTCAGTCTCAAGGTCAATCAAGGTGACGTTGTGGTTATTCTGGGACCCTCAGGCTCTGGGAAAACAACATTTCTGCGCTGTCTGAATCACTTAGAAAAGGCGGATGGCGGCCAGCTGACTTTGGCTGGTAAGGACTATGATTTGGCCAAACTTAGCAAAAAGGAGATTTTGGAAATACGCAGAAAGACGGCCTTTGTCTTCCAGCATTATAATCTCTTTGCCAATAAAACGGCCCTTGAAAATATCTTAGAGGGCTTAGTGATCGCTCGTAAGATACCGAGGGAAGAAGCGCTTGAGATTGCGGAAGAGTCCTTGAAGCGCGTGGGCCTCTTAGCCTACAAGAACTATTATCCTTCGCAGCTATCAGGCGGCCAGCAGCAGCGGATTGGAATTGCCCGTGCCATTGCTGTCAAGCCAGATGTCATCCTGCTGGATGAACCAACTTCGGCTCTAGATCCGGAACTGGTCGGTGAAGTTCTCAGCGTCATGAAACAGCTGGCTCAGGAGGGAGTGACCATGGTCGTTGTGACCCACGAGATGAGCTTTGCTCGTGATGTGGCCAACCATGTCATCTTTATGGACGGAGGTCATATCGTCGAAGAAAATCCTCCTCAGGAATTCTTCAGCAGTCCCAAAGAAGAGCGAACTAAGCAGTTTCTGTCCCGCATTCTGTCGGATGCCAGCTATAGTGTGGAGTATATGATTTAACTTGTATCAAAATAGAGAAGCTTTCTTCACATTTCTATGTGGGGGAAGTTTTTTGACTTTTAAAAAATTATGTAAATTTTTTATTAAAACCTATTGACAAGGGGTAAAAAAGGATGTATAATTACAACTGTAAACAAAAAGTTTACACAGAATTTATTCAGAAGATGAGGATATAGCCAATAGGCGATTATTTTTGGGAGGATTAAAAATTATGTAACATCATATTCTTCTGAAATAGATCCAACTCATCCATAAAACAAGATACTGAAGGAGTCTTAATTTTTGGAAATAGAATAAGTTATGTAAAATAATAGATAGGAGAAGATCTCCGATATGAACATAAATGTATAGTAAGTAAGAAAGAGATTTCTTATCTGAGACTTTAGCAAATGATATAAAAACGTATAAAAAGTGAGGAAAAATGATGAACAACAATTACAACAATTTTAACAATATGGACGACCTTTTCAACCAACTCATGGGGCGCATGGGTGGCTACAACAGCGAACACCGTCGCTACTTGATCAATGGTAGAGAGGTCACACCGGAAGAGTTTGCTCAGTATCGTGCTACTGGTAAGCTCCCTGGTCAAATGGCCAGCGAACAGGATTTGCAAGCTGGAGCGCATGGGCCTAAGCAAGATGGAATTCTAGCTAAGCTAGGTCGCAATCTGACTCAGGAAGCGCGTGATGGTAAGTTAGATCCGGTTATTGGGCGCAATAAGGAAATCCAAGAAACTGCAGAAATCCTTTCTCGTCGGACTAAGAATAATCCGGTTCTGGTTGGAGATGCCGGAGTTGGTAAGACAGCTGTCGTAGAAGGTTTGGCTCAGGCTATCGTTAATGGTGATGTGCCAGCGGCTATCAAGAACAAGGAAATTATTTCTGTTGATATTTCCGGTCTGGAAGCTGGTACCCAATATCGTGGTAGCTTTGAAGAAAATATCCAAAACTTAGTCAATGAAGTCAAGGAAGCCGGCAATGTTATCCTCTTCTTTGATGAAATCCATCAAATCTTAGGAGCAGGAAGCACAGGAGGAGATAGCGGTTCTAAGGGCTTGGCGGATATTCTTAAGCCAGCGCTTTCTCGTGGTGAGCTGACCGTTATCGGGGCTACCACTCAGGACGAGTATCGCAATACTATCCTTAAAAATGCAGCTTTGGCTCGTCGTTTCAATGAAGTCAAGGTCAATGCACCGTCTGCCGAAGATACCTATCAGATTCTTCGAGGTATCCGGGACTTGTACGAAAAACACCACAATGTCATCCTGCCAGATGAAGTATTGAAAGCGGCTGTGGACTACTCAGTTCAGTATATTCCACAACGGAGCCTACCAGACAAGGCGATTGATCTGGTCGATGTGACTGCTGCCCACTTGGCAGCCCAGCATCCAGTAACTGATGTCCATGCGGTTGAGCATGAGATTGCTGAGCAGAAGGCTAAGCAGGAAACAGCTGTTGAAAAAGAAGATTATGAAGCAGCTCTGAATGCCAAGACTCGCATTGAAGAGCTGGAAAAGAAAATTCAAAATCACACTGAGGATATGAAGGTAACGGCGACAGTCAATGATGTGGCAGAATCTGTTGAACGGATGACGGGTGTGCCTGTATCTCAAATGGGCGCTAGCGACATTGAGCGCCTCAAGGGCATGAATGACCGTCTCAAAGCCAAGGTGATCGGCCAAGACAAGGCTGTAGAAGCTGTGGCTAGAGCTATCCGCCGTAACCGTGCAGGTTTTGACGAAGGTAATCGCCCAATTGGTAGTTTCCTCTTTGTTGGTCCTACAGGTGTTGGTAAGACTGAGCTTGCTAAGCAACTAGCTTTGGATATGTTTGGTACTAAAGAGGCTATTATCCGTCTGGATATGTCTGAATACTCTGACCGCACCGCTGTTTCCAAGCTGATTGGTACCACTGCTGGTTATGTCGGCTATGATGATAACAACAACACTCTGACCGAGCGCGTGCGCCGCAATCCATACTCTATCATTCTCTTGGATGAAATTGAAAAGGCGGATCCACAGGTGATTACCCTTCTTCTTCAAGTTCTGGATGATGGTCGCTTGACAGATGGACAAGGAAATACAGTCAACTTCAAGAACACGGTTATTATCGCGACTTCCAATGCAGGCTTTGGCTATGAAGCAGGTCTGGAAGAGGATGCAGAAAAGCCTGAGCTGATGGATCGACTCAAAGCTTATTTCCGTCCAGAATTCCTCAATCGTTTCAATGCGGTGATTGAGTTCTCTCATCTCAAGAAAGAAGACCTGATGGAAATTGTGAATCTCATGCTGGTTGAAGTAAATCAAACTTTGAGCAAGAAGGAAATTGATCTGGCTGTATCTGATGCAGCTAAGGAATTCCTACGTGATGCTGGTTATGACCAAGTCATGGGCGTTCGTCCGCTCCGCCGTGTCATCGAGCAGCAAATTCGTGACAAGGTGACCGACTTCCACTTGGATAATCTAGATGCTAAGCACTTGACGGCCGATTTGGAAGATGGAACTTTGGTGATCCGTGAAAAATCAGCAGAATAAATACCTATCAATCTTATAATTTCGTAAAACGAACAGATATTTAGTCTGTTCGTTTTTTTATTAATCAAGTTCAGATAAAAAATCTCCAATCAGCTGACTGGAGATTTCCTTATTTTCTTCGATACTGACTGGGTGTCATTTGATAGTATTTTTTAAATTGCCGGTTGAAATTAGAAAGGTTATTAAAACCAGACTGGTTGGAGATTTCTAGAACCGACAGAGTAGAGTGCTGGAGGAGCTCGGCAGCCTTGCGCAGGCGGAATTGAATCAGATATTCAATGCAAGAAACACCCAGATGTTTTTTGAAGAAATTCATGAAGTGCGTAGGACTGTAGCCGCAAATACCAGACAGCTGATCAATAGAGAGTTCTTCCTGATAATGCTCATTGATATAGTCGATGATAGACCGAATTTTCTCTTCCTTGCGGTAGCCCTCGGCAGATAGCTCCTTAGAAACGATATAGTCGTTCTCAAAGAGCAAGTAGAAGAGCTGATTGAGCTGGGCCTTGAGCTGAAATTCATAGTATTTCTTTTGGAAATAACCCGTTTCCATAGTGGTCAGTAGGCATTGACGAATTTCCTCATAGGCTTGATCAGTCGGCTTGATGACATGGACAAAGTCCAGTTGACCATTGTAGAGAGGCTGTAAGTAGTGGATACTAGCATGGTCCATGGCCGAATAGCCCATTAAGTCCAAGTGAAAGTTAATGGCATCCATGTAGTGGCGCTGCTGCTCAATCGGATGAATGGAGTGGAGGGCATTGGGACGAATCAGGACAATATCGCCCTTGTGACTGTTAAAATAATGATCGTCGATATGAAATTGGGCACTTCCTTCGTGGACGTAAATGATTTCAACATCTGTGTGCCAGTGGAAAAGGATGTCAGGCTGTCCGTTTTCCGTAATGGTCCGCGTCAGAGAATAGGGGGTCCCTTGATTCTTATATTCAGTAGTTTTGTGCAATTGGTCCAAATTCATCATAGCGCCCTCCTTCGTAGAATACTATCATTTTTTAAAGTAATTAGATTAGAAAATGTGTTTTCTAAATATTATAATATAATTAAAAAGAAAATGAAAGTAGGAAAATAAAGAGAAGGAAATTTTCTGAAAGTCTAGTTTAGGCTGGCAGCGTGGGCGAATCATTTAAGAATTTTTGGCTACCATCCAGCTCCTTATAGAATAAGAAAAGTGTGGAATCCATGGCTCTTTCGAGCTCATGTTGCTTCCACACTTTTTATTGGATAGCTTTATCTAGCGGCCTTTTGTTCTTTATGTTTGTGAAGGATAAAGGAGTTTGAAAAACTCAGGCTTGCTAGTACAAAAAGAAGAAGGGTTGTTGCTGGATAGCTAAGGGAGATATGATTGGTTTTGATGATAAAGAGAAGGGCAAAGGCAAGAATGGCAAAGAAGATGCTAAGGCTCCAAGTCATTCGGCGACTGAATAAATGCTGCTCAAAGAGCAGAGGAATGAGGAGACAGCCTAGAAGAAGGCTCGTTGGGAAAACGACATACTCGGCAGAAAAAATTGTCAAGATACTCAGAGTGACAAACAGGCAGCTAAGTACATGATGGGTATAGTTGAGCCAATTTATTTTCATTGGAAAACCTCCTTTTGATGATGATTGTTTGGATACGGTTGATGGTGTAAACACCACATTTTCACACCTTTATTATAAGTCTTTAAAAGTAAAAAGCAAGCGATTACAATCGTATTTACTCAGTCTATCAATCTTTTTCATTACTCTGAATTATCAGATATTTTCAAGCTTTCTGAGACTTCTTTTTCTTTCAAAAAATAGATTTTTTCGGTATAATAGTCAAAGATAGTCAATGTTAGAGAAGACTTGAATGCTTATTTTTAGATATAACAGATAGAAAGGTATATCATGGGCATCAAAAATACCTCGGATAGTATAGAAGAATATATCAAAACAATTTTAGCGCAGGCGGGTATGGTCGAGCTGAAGCGCAGTGAGTTAGCTAATGTTTTTCAGGTGGTTCCGAGTCAGATCAATTATGTGATTAAGACACGCTTTACGGAGAGTCGGGGTTATATCGTCGAAAGCAAGCGCGGTGGCGGGGGCTATATCAGGATTGGTAAGATTGAATTTTCCGATCGGCACCAGATGTTGTCGGATTTGTTGACCAATGTCGGTGAGTCGCTCAGCCAGCCAGTTTTTTCAGATATTTTGCAGTGGCTCTTTGATGAAAAAATTATCAGTCAGCGTGAGGGAGATCTGCTTCTGGCTAGTGCCAGCGATGCTGTCTTGGGGGCAGAGGCTCCGAGGATTCGAGCCAGAATGTTACGGAAAATTTTGCAGCAATTAGATAGAAAAGGAAATTAAGAATATGAACTATTCAAAAGCTTTAGTAGAAAGCTTAGAAGCGGCTCAGCTTTTAGCTGGTCATTTTGCTACAGATTATTTAGAATCGTGGCAGATGCTGATGGCTCTAGCTAATAATCCCTACAGCGTTGCAGGCTCGGCTCTAAATGAATTCCCTATTGAAGTGGATAAACTGGAAGAAGCAGCCTTTGACATTACTGGAAAAGAGTATCAAAAACAAGGCGGTTTTGACTTATTGCCTTTCTCTCACCGTTTGGAGGAGCTCTTTACTCAAGCAGGGCAGATTGCGGAAGCCGTCCACGCTAAAAGCCTAGGGACAGAACATCTTCTCCTAGCCATACTATTTGATCGTGGGATCTTGGCAGCTCGTGTGCTAGAAGCTGCAGGTTTCGGCTATGATGATAAGAGTTCAGCCCCTCGGTTCAGTGATTTACGAAAGGTTTTAGAGCAGCGTGCTGGCTGGGGCAGAGAGGAAATCAAATCGATCCGCTCGCTAAATAAAAACACGGCCTCTGCCAAGCAAACCATGGCAAATATGATGGGTATGCCTCCTTCAACTAGTGGCGGTCTGGAAGACTATACTCGGGATTTGACAGAGCTGGCTCGGGCTGGTCGTCTGGAACCAGTTATCGGTCGGGATGAGGAAATTTCTCGGATGATTCAGATCCTCAGCCGCAAGACAAAGAATAATCCAGTGCTAGTTGGTGATGCGGGGGTTGGTAAGACAGCTCTGGCGCTAGGTTTGGCTCAACGCGTAGCAGCTGGTCAGGTTCCAGCAGAACTTGCCAAGATGCGCGTCTTGGAACTAGACTTGATGAATGTTGTCGCTGGGACTCGTTTCCGCGGAGACTTTGAAGAGCGGATGAACAATATCATCAATGACATCGAAGAAGACGGCCATGTCATCCTCTTTATCGATGAGCTGCATACCATCATGGGTTCTGGCAGCGGGATTGATTCGACCTTGGATGCGGCCAATATCCTGAAACCTGCTCTGGCTCGGGGAACCTTGCGGACAGTTGGTGCTACGACGCAGGAAGAGTATCAGAAACATATCGAAAAAGATGCTGCTCTGTCTCGGCGTTTTGCCAAGGTCACTATTGAAGAACCTACTGTGGCCGACAGCATTGCTATTCTGCAGGGTTTGAGAAAGAGCTATGAGAATCATCACAAGGTGCAGATTAGTGATCAGGCCATTGAAACAGCAGTCAAGTATGCACATCGCTATCTGACCAGCAAGCATTTGCCAGACTCTGCCATTGACCTTTTGGATGAAGCTAGTGCAACGGTGCAGAATAAAGGACCGCAGAATTATAAACAGTCGGATTTGACGCCTGTGGATCAGGCTTTGATGGCTGGAAAGTTGAAAAAAGTCGGTCAGCTACTCGCAAAAGAGCAGGAACCAACTGTTTACAAGCTGAAAGTGGAAGCAGAGGATATCTTAGAGACTCTCAGTCGCTTGTCTGGTATTCCTGTGCAGAAATTAACTCAGACAGATGCCAAAAAATATCTCAACTTGGAAAAAGAACTACACAAGCGAGTTATCGGGCAGGATGCAGCAGTTTCGGCTGTCAGCCGAGCTATTCGTCGCAATCAATCGGGCATTCGCACTGGTAAACGCCCAATTGGTTCTTTTATGTTCCTAGGGCCAACGGGTGTCGGAAAGACAGAGCTGGCTAAGGCCTTGGCAGAAGTTCTCTTTGATGATGAATCCGCCCTGATTCGCTTTGACATGAGTGAATATATGGAGAAATTCGCAGCCAGTCGTCTTAACGGGGCGCCTCCAGGCTATGTAGGCTATGAGGAAGGCGGCGAATTGACGGAAAAGGTTCGCAACCGTCCATATTCAGTTCTTCTCTTTGACGAGGTAGAAAAGGCTCATCCAGATATTTTCAATGTCCTCTTGCAGGTCTTGGATGATGGTCAGCTGACCGATAGCAAGGGCCGCAAGGTGGACTTCTCCAATACGATCATTATCATGACCAGCAATCTGGGGGCAACAGCCCTGCGGGATGATAAGACGGTTGGTTTTGGGGCGCGTGACATCCGCTTTGATCAGGCTAATATGGAAAAACGTATTCTGGAAGAATTGAAGAAGACCTACCGGCCTGAATTTATCAACCGGATTGATGAAAAGGTGGTCTTCCACAGTCTGTCTGCTGAGGATATGCAGGAAGTGGTCAAGATTATGGTGCAACCGTTGATTAGGAGTCTGGCAGAGCAAGGCATCGTGCTTAAATTCCAAGCTAGTGCCCTGAAATTGCTGGCTCAGGAAGGTTACGTTCCAGAAATGGGAGCGCGGCCGCTGCGCCGTACCCTGCAGACGCAGGTGGAGGACAAGCTATCTGAGTTGCTCCTGACTGGAGATTTGGCAGCTGGTCAAACGCTTAAAGTTGGTGTCAAAGGTGGCCAACTCAAATTTGAAATGGCTTAGGGAGGATGTGTGCAATGGAAATTCGTGTGATGACAGAAAAGGATTATGCCTCTGTTTACCAGCTGTGGCTCTCTTGCGCTGGTATGGGGCTCAATAACTTAGATGACTCTGAAGAAGGGATTGCCCGCTTTTTGAAGCGCAATCCTGAGACCTGTCTGGTTGCCTTGGAAGGGGAGAGCTTTATAGGTGCTATTCTAGTTGGCACAGATGGACGTAGAGCGTACATTTATCATACAGCTGTCCATCCATATTTTCGTAGAAAAGGAGTAGGCAGAGCTCTGGTCGAACAGGCCTTGTCAGCAGTGAAAAGACTTGGTATCCATAAAGTATCGCTGGTCGTTTTTGAAAGAAATGAACTGGGCAACCGTTTTTGGCAGGAGCTGGGATTTTCAGTTAGAAATGATCTGCTTTACCGAGATCAAGGACTAACGGAGATGATTCGACAGGATACGTAAAAAGCTGATTTACTTAGCATTCTTGCTAGGCTAGTCAGAACCGTGTTATCCTACTGAAGAATATCGTTTAGAAAGGCAGAAACTGTGTCTCTTCGTTATCTTGCTCGAATAGCTCTTCTGGCGGCTGTCTGCGTCGTGCTTCGTTATGCTTTTGCTGGTCTGCCCAATATCAAGCCGATTACAGCGCTGTATTTTCTCTTGGTGGATTTTGAGGACTTGAAGGGCTCTCTTCTAGTCATGTCTATCAGTATCTTTGTATCTTCTTTCCTCTTTGGAATGGGACAATGGGTTCTTTTCCAGATCTTATCCTTTACGGTGGTTATTTTCCTATGGTACCTACTGTATCGGCGACTAGGCTTGTTTGGCCAGAGTATGTTGGCCTTGCTTTTAGCCTTTAGCTATGGTCTTGTGATTGATGGTATCACAGCCTTGCTTTATCAAATGCCTTGGTGGACCTATGTGGCAGCGGGAGTGGGCTTCAATCTAGCCCACGCCTGGTCCACGATGCTCTTCTATCCTATTTTGTATTTTATTTTAAGGAGACTTTATCATGAAAAAAATCTTTAGTTTACTTACGCTTGCCTTTGCTCTCTTTTTAGTGGGCTGTAGCAATAATCAAACAAAAAACGATACCAACTCTAGTTCTGCTGCTTCTTCCGTCAAAAAGGAACTGAAAATCAGCATCAGTATTGCACCAGAAGGTCAGGAGAAGAGCGAGAAAACGGTGGCTGTTGCAGAAGGAAAGACAGCGATGGATGCTTTGAAGAAGGCCTATAAGGTCGAAGAAAAAGATGGTTTTATCACTTCGATTGACGGTCATGCTCAGGATGAAGCAAAGGGCCTCTACTGGATGTTTAAGGTCAACGGAGAAATGGCTCCTAAGGGTGCCAATCAAATCACGCTCAAGGATGGAGACAAGCTGGAATTCTACCAAGAAGTCTATCAGCAATAAATCTTGTAGAAAAAGAATCTGATGCTTAAGACATTAGGTTCTTTTTTTGCGCTTAATGCAGTTTTAAAGTGTCTGAAAAATATTTTTATAAAATTTTATAAAAAACTATTGACAAAAGAAAAATATAGTTTATAATAAAACCATAGAAATAATAAAATATAATAAAAAGGTTAAGCGTATGAAAGAAAAAATTGCAATCGTCTTTGGAACCTTTGCTCCCTTGCATCAGGGGCATATCGATTTGATTCAGAAGGCGAAGCGTTCTTACGACAAGGTGCGCGTGGTGGTTTCTGGTTATCAGGAAGACCGTGGAGAGGAAGCAGGTCTGTCTCTGCAGAAGCGATTCCGTTATACTCGTGAGACCTTCGCAGATGATGAACTGACTCAGGTTTATAAACTAGACGAAACGTCTTTTCCCCGCTATCCTCTGGGTTGGGACAAGTGGCTGTCGACTTTATTAGAGTTGGTGGGCTATGATGCAGAAGGTGAAGAGCTGATTTTCTTTGTCGGAGAGGCTGATTATCAGGCCGAGTTGGAAAAGCGTGGCTTCAAAACTTCTTTTGAGGAGCGACAGTTTGGGATTTCAGCTACGATGATTCGGGAAAATCCTAGCCTTTATTGGAAATATATCGCCCAACCTTTCCGCCGTCACTTTACCAAGAAAGTGCTGATTATGGGTAGCGCCAGTAATGGTAAAACGACCTTGGCTAAGGATTTGGCTCGCTACTATGATGCTCCAGTTAGTCTAGAATATGCTCGAGAATACCAGATTCAAAATAACGTACGAGACGATGAGTTGACACCTAAGGATTACTATTATCTACTTCTGGGGCAATACGCTCAGACTTCTCGCCTCATTGACAGCAACGCAAACCGTGGTCTGGTCGTGGCCGATACAAATTCGCTAGTAACCAAGGCCTACTATGACTACTATCTGAAAGAAAGTCCCGTTCAAGACGAGGAGACAGATACCTTTGACAATCTCTTTGCCAGCATTTTGTCTAAGGAAAAATGGGATTTGATTCTCTTTGCTGAGCCGGTCGGAGCCTATGTCAACGATGGCTTTCGCGATATGAGCATGGCAGACGAGGCTATCCGCAGTGATTTTTCTAGCTATTTGAAAAGGCTGAAAGAGGAGTGTTTAGCTCATATTCCGACGGTCTATCTGGCTGGCAGTTATTTTGACAATTATCAGGCGGCTAAAGAAGCGATCGACATGATTTATCAAGCAGATTAAAAAAGAAAGTGGTAAAATAGAATGGTAGTAAAAAATCAAAAACTCTCACCTGCAGCTCTCTCCGCAGGACTAAAACAAAAATCTCAAACCTTTGCTCGGAATTTTCAGAATGTCTGTGCAGCAGCTAAAGAACAGGGCTTTAGCGGTATTGCCAAATTGCTCTGGCAGGATTTATTTGGCGGGCGTAGCTTGTCTCAATGGCTCTACTTGATTGCTCTTTCCAGTCTGCCCTTCATTCTGGAGTTTACCAGTGGGCAGGAGCAGCATGACTGGTTGGGACTCTTTGCTTCCTGGACAGGCATCGTCTGCGTCATCCTAGTAGCTGAGGGGCGGGCCAGCAATTACCTCTTTGGAGCTGTTAATTCGGCGATTTATCTCATTTTGTCCTTCCAGGCTAGCTTTTATGGAGAAGTGCTGACTACGGTTTACTTCTTTATCATGCAGCCGATTGGCCTTTATACTTGGCTGTCCAACCGAGTCAATGAACAAGATAAGACAGAGCCTTCTCATTTTGAAGCTAAGAAGTTAGACTGGCGTGGCTGGCTTAAATATTTGGCCTTGACTGCCTTGATTTGGATTGGCATGGGCTTTGCTTATAAGAGCATTCACAGTCACCGGCCTTTCCGCGATAGTGTGACAGATGCGACCAATGGAATCGGCCAGCTTCTCATGACGGGGCTCTATCGCGAGCAATGGATTTTCTGGATTGCGACCAATCTCTTCAGTATCTACCTCTGGTGGGGTAGCAACCTTCATATCCAGGCCATGTACTGGGTCTATACCCTCAATAGTATCGTCGGCTGGTATCAGTGGACCAAGGCAGTGAAGAAAGCTTAGAGCAAGATTTGGAGGATTTTTGATAGAAAAAATAGCTTAGGAAAGGAAGAAAAATTCATGACCAAACAGGATATCCCAGCGGGAATGTCGGAAAAAGAGTATTACGAAACAATGGCGGATGAGTCCGCCTTTTTAGCATGGTACAAGACACAGGATTTGCCCAAGTATGAGACACCTAGCGTAACAGCAGATATGGTGGCTTATTGTTTTGTGGAAGGCCAGATAAAACTCTTGGTTATTAAGCGCAAGGCCCATCCTTATCAGAATAAATATGCTCTGGTCGGAGGTTTTGTGGACAAAAATGAGGATGCCTATCAAGCCTGCATTCGGGAGGTCAAGGAAGAAGTAGACCTCGAGATACCGCTGGAAAAGGTGGAGCAGCTGATGACGGTTTCCACTCCAGGACGCGATCCGCGTGGTTGGGTTATCACCATTGCCCATCTGGTCTATCTGCCGGCAATCGCTATCAACCAAGTCAAGGCTGGTGATGATGCTAAGGAAGTCACCTTCCTTAATGTGGACTTTAAGACAAGGAGTTTTAGAGATGGCGAGCGGCTTCTAACAGCAGAGGACTTTGCCTTTGACCACTACCAAATCCTGCTGGAGTCTATCAAGCGGATTCAGGGGCGACTGGACTGGAATCCAACTTTTCTTCATTTGCTAGAATCGCCGTTTACTGTTTATGAAGGGACTGAGTTGGTCAATCTCATCACGCCTAGACGCCCCATCGTCAGCAATAATTTTCTCGTAAAATTTGGAGAATATTTGGAAGAGGCTGGCGTTAAGCGCGTGCCAAAGAAGAAACCAAGAAAAGTTTATAAACTGAAGACAGAAAAATCAGATTAAAAGAAAATTGATGATATAGTTTACTTGCAGGACAAAGATGTTCTGCTTTTTTTATTTTTATTACGAATATAAAAGTAGCGACATATCTGCTGAAGAAGAGAGGAGGCCTAAGTTCCGGATGCTATTTGCTTCAAAAATTTTTGAAAAATTCCATTTATCTAGTTGACATACTTTATTGCAAGTGTTACAATAATATTACAAAAAGATTTCCGAATGTTACAAAGGAGAAGAAAAAATGAAAACTAAGACTTATACAAAATTGATGGCTGCTACTGTTCTAGCTTCTAGCTTACTTTTAGGGGCTTGTGGTCACAAAGAAGAAACCAAGACTAGCGCAAGTGCTAATAAGACAGTACAAACTTCTTCTAGCTCTAAAGTTACTTCATCTAGCAAAGCTAGCAGCGCTCCAAAAGCCAGCAGCAATGCTTCTTCAAACAAAACAGTAGGACAAGCAGAACAAGTACAGAAAGCCGTGGAATCCGTTCAACCTTCACAAAATCAAACTCAACAAGGAGTGGATCAGCAAGTTCAAGCTCAACAAAATACACGGGCTCAACCAAGCCAATCTCAACAAGCTCCTAGTCAACAAGCTACGCCGACTCAACCAACTAAACCAAATCAAGCAACTCAGCCAGCCCAACCGAGTCAACCAGCTCAAAATCCAGCAACTGATCGTCAGCTTCAAAACAAGCAGGCAGAAACAAATGCTCGCTATAAAGGCGTTTTGAATATGGTGGATGGAGATTTCTCTGCAGCTGCTGGTAGTTGGACAGATGCAGGAGGTAGTACAGTGACTGTTTCAGCAGGCGGACAATTTAGCGTCAAGTCAGCGAATGGAACTGTCAATACTTACCATGTTGCTTCATATGCCTATACTTTGGATGATGGTCGCTATACAGCTCAGCTGGGTTCTGCTGAGTCATCTGCTCCTAAATTGGGCATCCAAATCACTACTGGCGCTGATGGTAAAGTAGCTAGTGTTCAATTGATCAAATAAGAAAAAAGAAATAAAAAAGGAGGCACCTTTGTAGATGCTTCCTTTTTTTATTTCTTTAATCTTGGAGTTGCAAGAGTTCTTCAATCTCTGCCAATGTGCTGGCCTGTGAAATGGCACCGCGAAGTTTAGCTGCACCAGATGTTCCACGAAGGTAGTGAGGAGCGAGTCCGCGGAATTCACGAACGGCTACGTTTTCTCCTTTGAGGTTAATCAAGCGTTTGAGATGTTCATAAGCAATCTTCATCTTATCTTCAAAGGTCAAGTCTGGCAGGATTTCGCCTGTTTCAAAATAGTGATTGATTTGGTTGAAGAGGTAGGGATTTCCCATAGCTGCACGGCCAATCATGACAGCGTCAGCACCAACCTCTTCGATACGTTGTTTGGCTTCTTGCACGCTGCGGATATCACCGTTAGCGATGAAAGGAATCTTGGTCAGGGCTTGGGCTACGTCGTGCAAGGTCTCGAGGTCTGCGTGACCTGTATACATTTGCTCACGGGTGCGACCGTGCATGGCTAAAGCTGAAACACCAGCCGCTTCGGCTGCCAGAGCATTTTCTACAGCCAGTGAGCTGTCGGACCAACCTGTCCGCATCTTGACTGTCAGAGGGATATCCAAAACGGACTGAACCTTGTTGATAATTTTATAGATTTTCTCAGGATCCTTGAGCCACATAGCGCCAGCTTCGTTTTTGACGATTTTGTTAACAGGGCAGCCCATGTTGATATCGACGATATCTGTCTTGGTATTTTCTTGGATAAATTCCGCTGCGCGGGCCAGGCTGTCTTCGTCACTACCGAAAAGCTGGATAGAAACGGGATTTTCGCCTTCATCGATGTGAAGCATGTGAAGGGTTTTTTCGTTGTTGTACTGGATGCCCTTGTCAGAGACCATTTCCATCACGACCAGGCCTGCTCCTAGCTCTTTGGCAATGGTTCGGAAAGCAGAGTTGGTTACGCCAGCCATAGGCGCCAGAACCGTACGGTTGGGAATTTCGACATTTCCAATCATAAAAGGGGTATTAAGATTTGTCACGAATCAGTTCCTCCAAGTCATTTTGGTCAAAGTGGTAGGCTGTCTGGCAGAATTGACAGATGATTTCAGCCCCGTGGTCTTGGTCACGCATCTCTTCTAAGTCAGCCTTTGGCAGGGTAGCCAAGGCATTCATGAAGCGCTCTTTGCTGCAGTCGCACTGGAAGCGAATTTCTTCTTCAGACAGGCGTTTGTAGGGCTCATCTCCATAGATGGCAGCCAGCAGAGCTTCAATGTGATCATCGGATTCTAACAGCTTAGAGATAGCAGGCATTTCTTGGATCCGCTTCTCGAAGCGAGTAATATCAGCTTCTTTGGCACCAGGCAGAACTTGTACCAAGAAACCACCAGCAACCTTAACTTTATCATGCTCATCCAAGAGAACATTGAGGCCAACGGCAGAAGGAGTCTGCTGGCTTTCAGTCAGATAGAAGGCCAGGTCTTCGCCGATTTCACCAGAAATGAGTGGTGTCATAGAATTGTAGGGATTGCCAGTACCGTAGTCCGTGATAACCAAAAATTGACCAGAGCCGACAAAGGGACCAACCAGAACTTCGCCAGTAGCTGTCTTTTTAATATCGACACCGGGATTTTGCACATAGCCCTTGACATTGCCCTCGGTATCTGCCACGGTGATGATGGCGCCTAGCGAGCTGGTCCCGAGAACCTTGACGGTGATCTTGGTCTGGCCCTTTTCATTAGCCGCCAAAATCTGGCTGGCAATCAGTGTGCGACCAAGTGCAACGGTAGAGCTTGCTTGAGTTTGATGTTTTTCTTGAGCGGTCCGAACCGTCTCTGTGCTATCCAGCACATAAGCACGGAAAGAACCATTTTCTGAGATAGTTTTAATAATTTTGTCCATACCTTTTATTTTAACATAAAAATAAAAACAAACGTAGCCTTTGTGCTTGTTTTGTCAAAGATTTCTTCTTTACATTGTTCTAGAATCAAGTTAAACAAAAGGAGAAGATTGATCAATCAGGATTCAAAGGCATCCTTTTACGATCTAGCAGTAGCGGATGCGTTTGATTTGACAAATGTAACAAATTTGGTTACAATTGAATCATAAATTACGAATGGAATCAAAAAGGAGAGCATATGATTGAAATTACCTATCTAGATGCAGCTAAGTCAGAACGGAAGATAACTTTCGAGTCTTATGAGGAGTTTGAACTATCACAGCAAGCCTGCCTGATCGGGGTGGCGGATTATCATCCAGTTAAAAAGTTAGTTTATAATGGTCATGATTTGGACTACCATGGGACTTATGGAGATGTTTACTTTTTCCTGATGAAACAGGATTTGAGCCAATATAAGTAAAAAGGAGAACTACAATGGCAAAAGCAATTACAGATGCAACATTTGAACAGGAAACAAAAGACGGTTTGGTCTTGGTAGATTTCTGGGCAACTTGGTGTGGCCCATGTCGTATGCAAGGTCCAATCTTGGATAAATTGTCTGAAGAGCTTTCAGAAGATGTCTTGAAAATCGTCAAAATGGATGTTGATGAAAATCCAAACACAGCTCGTGCCTTTGGAATCATGTCTATCCCAACCCTTCTCTTCAAAAAAGACGGTCAAGTGGTCAAGCAAGTCGCTGGTGTTCACACAGCAGAACAAATCAAGGCCATCGTTGCTGAATTGAGCTAAAAGTAAAGCACTCCCATTCGAAACGGGGAGTGTTTTTGCATAGAAAAAGCCCTGTTCCTCAAATTGAGGACAGGACTCTTTTTCGTTTCTTATTCTTCTGTGCCAAGGCAGTTTTTAGCAACAAGAGCTGCAAGAACACCACCAACGATTGGAGCAAGGATGAAAATCCAAACTTGTTGAAGGGCCGCGCCACCTACCAATACAGCAGGCGCTAAGCTACGAGCTGGATTCACTGAAAGTCCAGTGATGTTCAATCCCACAAGGATCATAGCTGTCAAGGACAAACCAATCACCAAACCAGCAATCGCACCATTTCCCTTGCTTTCTGAAGTCACGGTCATGATCACCAAAACAAACAAGAAAGTTGCGATGACTTCAAACAGGAAACCACCAAAGACAGTTACACCACTTGCCAAGGCATTTTCACCAAGACTAGCAGTTGACATGCCTGAGTTTGCCAAGAGGAAGAAGACTGCACCTGATGCAAGGAAAGCTCCAACCACTTGTCCAAGGATGTAGTTGACAAGGTCTTTCGATGACAAGCGTTTGTTTACAAACATAGCGATTGAAACAGCTGGGTTCAAGTGAGCACCTGAAACAGTTCCGATTGAGAAAGCTGCTACCACGATTGCCAAACCAAATGCCAAAGCAATTCCAAGGTGTCCAAGACCTTTAACACCATTTCCAAAAACAACAGCTCCTGTTCCGATGAACACAAGCATGAAAGTACCGATTAATTCAGCGACAAATTTTTTCATTTTCTATCTCCTTTTTAAAAAATCTATGTATTAGTCTATCAAAACAGACAGGTGGATTCAAGAAAAGTGCTCTGAACACACATTTTGGTTGGAATATACTTGGTTATTATAGGTGATAATAGAGGAAATAGCCTGACTCTCAGTTTTTTTGTTGGAAAATATAGTTTTTAGGTTATAATAGGAAGAAGGTAAATTACAAGGTATAGAAAGGGCGCTGTTTATGCTTGAGTCATTATCGCAGTTTGGCTTTATTTTGATGGTTTTTACTCCGTTTATTGCGGTGCCGATTTTCTGTTTCTTTGTGGGCTGGATGATTCCTAGGTCGCAGATAACAGAAAAAAGTATCATGCTCGTACTCAGTTTAGTCCTTTTTAGTTTAGTTTTGATTTCTTACTATGCTCCTCAACTGCTGGGAATGTTTTTTTGGGGGCTTATCTGGTTCTTTATTGGCCTCCTACGTGCTAAAAATTATAGCAAGTCACAGTTCTGGATAAGGTGGCTTATATTTAGCGTCTGTTTTACAATCTATATTTTGGTTTATCTATATTTCTTTAAACTTTTTTAAAAATTTGGCTTCAAATTTCATTTTAGGGACAGATTTATTGAATTATGTAAAAACAGACTGAGACAAAAATGTCTCAGTCTGTTTTTTTACTCCCCCAACTCCTCGCTGTAAGCAATAATCTGATCAACTGTGTCTGACAAGAACTGAATGGTGTCGCGGAGTGGTTTATCCGTCGAAATATCTGCTCCGATAATCATAGCTGACTCAAGCGGCGTTTTGCTGCCGCCAGATTTGAGCAGCTCCAGCCAGTCACGGGCACCATTTTCGTCATTTTTCAAATGTAGGTAGCCGGCGGTAGAGATGACCAAGCCTGCGGAGTAAGTGTAGCTGTACAGTCCCATGTAGTAGTGGGCTTGGCGCATCCAAGTCAGGGCAGCATCATCGTCAATCTCAACGGCATCGCCCCAGAAGTCCGTCAAGACATCTTTCATGATAGCGTTGAGTTTGCTTGCGCCGAAGGTTCCGCCTTCTTCAATCAAAGTATAGACCTTGCGTTGGAAGGCAGCTTCCAGCAAGTGAGTAATGAAGTTGTGGAAGTAAGTATCCGTCAGACGGTGAGCCAGGGCAAAGCGTTTCTGGCGTGGGTTATCAAACTGGCGTTCCAGATAGTCACTGAGCAGGAGCTCGTTAAAGGTAGACGGTGCTTCCACATAGTAGGTGGACATGTGGGCGTTGAAGTAGCTTTGGTGATTGTCAGAGAAGATAAACTGACCAGAGTGGCCAATCTCGTGAATCAGAGTATAGACATCACTCATACGTCCAGTCCAGCTCATGAGGACATAAGGGTGAACCCGATAAGGATCCGCAGCATAGCCGCCAGAATCCTTTCCAGCATTGGCCGCAAAGTCGACCCAGCGTTCTTCCTTATAGCGGGCAACTTCTTGACAATACTCTTGTCCAAGTGGCTCGACTGACTTCATGACGAGGTCATAGGCATCGTCAATGCTGACTTCAGGATTGAGCTCGCTGTCCAAGTCCAGCTTCCAGTCGGCAAAGGTCATTTTTTCAAGTCCGTTGACCTTAGCTACATGCTTGAGGTATTTCTGAGCTACTGGAGCAAATTCGCTCATAATCAAGTCAATCTGCCGGTCAAACATAGAGCGATCAACTTCTTGCTCAGCTAGTAAGTAGTCAAAGACAGAGTCATAGCCCTTCATGTCAGCCAGTAATTTTTCAGACTTGACTTGAGCCAGATAGGCAGCTGCAGCAGCGTTTTGATGCTGACGAAGTCCTTCTGAGAAAGAGCGGAAAGCTTTTTCGCGGATTTCTGCATTTTCATGGTTTTGATAGAAATTCTCATAGGTGACAAAGCTGTTTTTGTAAACTTTGCCATCTACTTCAAAGTCAGCCATGGCAAAGTCGCCGGCCCGCATCTTGGTGTAAATATCCTGTGGACTGTAGAAGACTTCGCCTAGATTGGTCAAGGCTTTTTCGACATCTGCTCCCAGATAGTGGGCTTTTTTGATTTTAGCCTGGCGGATAGCTGAAGTCAAATGGGGTTCTTGGTCTAGTTTCTCCAAGACAGCTTCATCTGCACCGACCAGGGCGTCGTCAAAGAAGCTGAGTGCGACATTGGCCTCAGTCTCAAACTCCATAGCTGCTTGGGCAATCTGCGCAAAGCTCTCGTCACCAAAGTCAGTGGTCTGTGGCATAAAACCGTAGTTGCCGATGTGGCTGATTTGGATATAAATCTGCTCTAACTCAGCAAATGCCCGCTCAAAATCTTCGAAAGTGCTAAGCTTGCCTTGGTAATCCCGGACGAATTTCTGGATGTCCTCTCTGGCCTTTTCGATGGCCCGCAGGAAGTCCTCTTGGTCTTGGTAAAGGGCCGTTAGGTCCCAGAGTTCATTTTCTGGAAATTCAGAACGATGTTTTTGTTCCATAGTTTACTCCTTTTGATTAAATAACTATATTCAGTATAGCAAAAATTCCTTCAGAATGCCTTGTTTTTAGGAAAGAATCAGGAAAATCCGCTTTTAGCTGTCTGCTTATAAAAAAGAAAAATATATTTTCGACACTTTTATAGAAAAAAAGCCATTTCCATCCTTTTTCTTTTGGCTGAAATTGTGGTAAAATAGGGTCTGTACGTGCTTGATACAAAGATGAGGATATAATAAGCTACTAAGACTATGATATTAAAGTCACAGTGCTAACTGAACACGCCCTAGGCTTTTTGTAAAAAAAGATAAATCTATCTAGGAGCAGTCGCTCCGTCGTTCGCTTTCCTATGTTTACATTGCTTTTGACGGTCTTAATATCTTGATCTTTGTAGCCAAGGCGTATGAAAAAATTTGAGCATGTGCTCGGCAAGGAGTCTTTATGACAAAACAAGTTTTTAAAACCGTTTTTGCAGGTCGTGAGCTGGTAGTTGAAACCGGTCAGGTTGCAAAGCAGGCAAATGGCAGCGCCGTTGTTCGATATGGAGAAAGCACTGTTTTAACTGCGGCGACCATGTCCCAAAAGATGGCTACTGGTGACTTTTTCCCATTGCAGGTCAATTATGAGGAAAAAATGTATGCAGCTGGGAAATATCCTGGTGGCTTTAACAAACGTGAAGGCCGTCCATCAACAGATGCGACTTTGACTGCCCGCTTGATTGACCGTCCGATTCGTCCTATGTTTGCGGAAGGCTTCCGCAATGAAGTTCAGGTTATCAATACTGTTCTTTCTTATGACGAAGATGCTTCGCCTCAAATGGCTGCTATGTTTGGTAGCTCTCTGGCTCTTTCTATCTCAGATATTCCTTTTAATGGCCCTATCGCAGGAGTTCAGGTCGGCTATGTAGATGGTGAATTCATCATCAATCCTAGCAAGGAACAAAAAGAAGTTTCGCTTTTGGAACTGACCGTGGCTGGTACCAAAGAGGCTATCAACATGGTAGAGTCTGGAGCCAAGGAACTGTCTGAAGATGTCATGCTGGAAGCTCTTCTCAAAGGGCACGAAGCGGTCAAAGAATTAATTGCCTTCCAGGAAGAAATTGTCGCAGCAGTCGGCAAGGAAAAAGCAGAAGTAGAATTACTGCATGTAGATGCGGAATTGCAGGCTGAAATCATTGCAGCCTACAATAGCGACCTCCAAAAAGCGGTTCAAGTAGAAGAAAAATTGGCTCGCGAAGCTGCAACTCAGGCTGTCAAAGACCAAGTCACAGCAGTCTACGAAGAAAAATATGCAGACCACGAAGAATTCGACCGTATCATGCGTGATGTGGCTGAAATCTTGGAACAAATGGAGCATGCAGAAGTGCGTCGTTTGATTACAGAAGATAAGGTCCGTCCTGATGGCCGTAAGGTCGATGAAATCCGTCCGCTAGATGCGGAAGTGGATTACCTGCCGCGCGTGCATGGATCTGGTCTCTTTACTCGCGGGCAAACCCAAGCCTTGTCTGTTCTGACTCTGGCACCAATGGGCGAAACGCAAATCGTGGACGGTTTGGATCCAGAATACAAGAAACGCTTCATGCACCACTATAATTTCCCGCAATACTCTGTCGGTGAGACAGGCCGTTATGGGGCTCCTGGCCGTCGTGAAATTGGACACGGTGCTCTTGGGGAACGTGCCTTGGAGCAAGTTTTACCTAGCTTGGAAGAGTTTCCTTACGCTATCCGCCTGGTGGCAGAAGTCTTGGAGTCAAACGGTTCTTCCTCCCAAGCCTCTATCTGTGCGGGTACTTTGGCTCTGATGGCCGGTGGTGTACCAATCAAGGCGCCGGTTGCTGGTATTGCTATGGGCTTGATTTCAGATGGCAGCAACTACACAGTTCTGACGGATATTCAAGGTTTGGAAGACCACTTTGGCGATATGGACTTTAAGGTAGCTGGTACTCGCGAAGGGATTACAGCCCTGCAGATGGATATCAAGATTGAAGGAATTACAGCGGAAATCCTGACAGAAGCTCTGGCTCAGGCTAAGAGAGCCCGCTTTGAAATTTTGGACTTGATTGAAGCGACTATTCCGGCTCCACGTCCTGAGTTGGCTCCAACTGCTCCGAAAATTGATACCATCAAGATTGATGTGGACAAGATTAAAATTGTCATCGGTAAAGGCGGAGAAACCATTGACAAGATTATCGCTGAGACTGGTGTTAAAATTGACATTGATGAAGAGGGCAATGTATCTATCTACTCTAGTGACCAAGCGGCCATTAACCGTGCCAAGGAAATCATTGCTGGTTTGGTTCGTGAAGCTAAAGTGGATGAAGTTTATCATGCCAAGGTTGTTCGGATCGAGAAATTCGGTGCCTTTGTCAATCTCTTTGACAAGACCGATGCCCTCGTTCACATTTCTGAAATGGCTTGGACTCGAACCAACAATGTCGAAGACTTGGTACAAATTGGTGATTTTGTCGATGTTAAGGTCATTAAAATTGATGAAAAAGGCCGTGTAGATGCGTCTATGAAAGCTCTCTTGCCACGTCCGCCTAAGCCAGACAAGCCAAAGAGAGATCACGATAAACATCAGGAAAAAGGGCATTTTCATAAGAAACATGAAGAGGCCCCTAGAACTAAATCGGAAGAATAATGAAAAAGGGAGTGATCAGGCTCGATTACCTTACAAATTTCTTTGTGTAGGGCCTGCTCCCTTATTTTACCTAATGAAAGGAGAAGAAGATGGGCTGGTGGAAAGAAGCCATTGAGATTGTAAAAGAAAATGATCCAGCTGCTCGTACTTCGCTGGAGGTCATCCTGACTTATCCAGGTGTCAAGGCCTTGGCAGCCCACCGTCTTTCTCATTTCCTCTGGAAGAGAGGCTTTAAGCTACTGGCACGCATGCACAGCCAATTTTGGCGTTTTTGGACTCAGATTGAGATTCATCCAGGTGCTCAGATTGAGTCTGGGGTCTTCATTGACCATGGTGGCGGGCTGGTTATCGGTGAAACGGCAATCGTTGAAAAGGGAGTGCTCTTGTATCATGGGGTGACCCTAGGAGGGACTGGTAAGGATACTGGGAAACGCCACCCAACTGTCCGTCGAGGAGCGCTCATCTCTGCTCATGCTCAAGTTATTGGGCCAGTGGAAATTGGCGAAAATGCTAAAGTTGGAGCGGGGGCAGTTGTCGTGGCGGATGTGCCTAGTGATGTGACCGTAGTTGGAATTCCGGCTAAGATCGTGCGTGTTCATGGTCGGAAAGATGAGCCAACCATCCACGAGGTAGAGGAGAAACGGGAATACTATCTAGACAAGCTGGAGCATGCCCGCGAAGCCAGCCACCATTCGTCGGAGCTCTAAGAAAGACTTGTTTTGAACAGTAACAAGACATCTTACGGAGGTCTTGTCAAGGAGTGTTTTAGCAAACTGTAACCCAATAGGCCCACTATAAGTGAAGCTGAAAATATGAGACCAAGCTGCGCCGTATAGAAAAGATGAAGGTGGATTTGCTGAAGGCTTAAAGAAAGAGGAGCTATGCTATTAGAAGAATTTGAAGATGTAGCTGGAGTTATTGAACCGACAGATAGGCAGATGATGGACAAGGGTGAGATTTGTGAAACTATCATCCTGTCCTTTAACGGAGAAATTCTACAACGTTTGATTGAGTCAGAAGATGCCTATCAAGGAGGCTATTTAAAAAATCTTAACGGACAATTTCCATGGTATGTATATAAATGTGATGGAAATCAAGTTGCGGTTATGACGGCACTTATTGGAGCTCCATCAGTGATTGGCCAACTGGAGGAATTAGCGGCTAGAGGCTTCAAGAATTTCATCATTCTAGGTTCCTGTGGTGTTTTGGACCGCTCAATTGAGGCGGACAAGATTATCCTGCCTGCAGCTGCATTGCGAGATGAAGGGACTAGCTATCACTATGCCCCACCGGGTGACGAAATCTCCTATGATGAATCCTTGTTGATTAAGCTGGAATTCATCTTTGACAAGCACGATATTGAGCATATCCGCACCAAGTCTTGGACGACTGATGCCTTTTATCGGGAAACGCCTGAGAAAGTCAAGCGTCGCTTGGCTGCTGGTGCCAAAGTGGTCGACATGGAAGCTTCGGCTATCATGGCTTGGAGTCAATTTCGCAAGACCAAGGTCTATCAGTTCTTCTACACAGCTGACTATGTGGATCATCATAACCGAATCTGGGATGCCCGCCATGAAGAGCGGACAGCTGATGCCATGACTTTTTTCACTATCGCTTTGACAATAGCAAAGGAACTAGAAAGGTAACTACAAGAATGGCAGTATATTTTTACGGCTGTATCACCATGGATGGCTACTTGGCAGACAGCCAGCACAGGATAGACTGGCTGCATCAGCTTAGTTCTGTAGAGGATACAGGCTATGATGACTTTTACAGGCAAATGGATATCACCATCATGGGCAAGCGGACCTTTGAGGAAATCCAAGATTTGCAAGATGTAGAAAGTTTTTATCAAGCTACGGAAAACTATGTCTTTACGCATGATAGGCACCTGCCTGTCAGCAATTACCAGCCAGTAGCTGGGGATGTGGTGGACTTTGTTCGCCAGATTGACAAAGGCAAAAATGTCTTTGTGATTGGTGGTAATTCCTTGGTAGGACCGCTCTTGGATGCGGATCTTTTCAACCACCTCATTATTCAGATAGCGCCCCTTATCCTAGGAAAGGGGGTTCCCCTCTTTACCCAAGAGGAAGGGCAGCGCTTTTACCAACTGGATAGCCTCAGACAATTTGGCCCTTTTGCAGAGCTGGTTTTCAGCCGAAAAAGTCAGAAATAGAGAAGGGAGTGGACCGCATGATTAAAATTTACGACACCATGACCCGCAGCCTACGTGAATTTGTGCCCATTGAAGAGTGCAAGGTTCGCATGTATGTCTGCGGTCCGACGGTTTATAACTATATCCATGTCGGCAATGCCCGCTCAACAGTAGCTTTTGACACAGTTCGTCGCTATTTTGAGTATCGGGGATTTGAGGTCAATTATATTTCCAATTTTACAGATGTAGATGATAAGATTATCCATCGCGCCAAGGAAGAAGGCATCACGCCTCAGGAGGTTGCGGACAAGTACATCGCTGCCTTTCGTGAGGATGTGACGGCCTTGGGCGTGAAACCTGCAACTCGCCATCCGCGTGTAGTAGAGTTTATGGCTGACATCATTCGTTTTGTGGAAGACTTGATTGAGAAAGGCTTTGCCTATGAG
Organism: Streptococcus sp. SC1; assembly: GCF_030272855.1. Taxonomy (NCBI): domain Bacteria; kingdom Bacillati; phylum Bacillota; class Bacilli; order Lactobacillales; family Streptococcaceae; genus Streptococcus; species Streptococcus sp. SC1. The sequence continues at coordinate 177,567 of NZ_JAQCMU010000005.1, forward strand.
AGTCAAGGGGATGTTTACTTCCGCGTGGAAAAATCCCACAACTATGCCAAGTTGGCCAATAAAACCTTGGAAGATTTGGAGCTGGGTGCTTCAGGTCGTACCGATGAAGAAACGGCTCGCAAGGAAAATCCTGTAGACTTTGCCCTTTGGAAAGCTGCTAAACCAGGTGAGATTTCTTGGGATAGTCCTTGGGGACCTGGTCGTCCGGGTTGGCATATCGAGTGTTCGGTCATGTCGACAGAGATTTTGGGCGATACCATTGATATCCACGGTGGTGGTGCCGACCTTGAGTTTCCTCACCATACCAATGAAATCGCCCAATCAGAGGCCAAGACTGGCCAGACTTTTGCCAACTACTGGATGCACAATGGCTTTGTCAACATCGACGACGTCAAGATGTCCAAATCTCTAGGCAATTTTATCACTGTCCACGATGCCCTCAAGACCATTGATGGTCAGGTGCTGCGTTTCTTCTTTGCTACCCAGCATTACCGCAAGCCCATTAATTTCACAGAAAAGGCTGTTCATGATGCAGCGACCAATCTCAAGTATTTGAAGAATACCTATGAGCAGCCTTTCACTGGTCAGGCTGACTCTGCTCAGCTTCGGGTCTTTCTGGACAAGTTCACCGCTGCTATGGACGAAGATTTCAATGCTGCTAACGGTATCACGGTTGTCTTCGAGCTAGCCAAGTGGATCAACTCTGGCAATTACACCGCTGAAGTTAAGGAAGCCTTTGCCAAGCTCTTAGAAGTTTTTGGTATCGTCTTTGTAGAAGAAGTCCTGGATGCGGACATTGAGCGCTTGATTGAGGAACGCCAAGCAGCGCGTGCTAATCGAGACTTTGTGACTGCGGACCGTATTCGGGATGAATTGGCTGCTCAGGGCATCAAGCTTTTGGATACTAAGGACGGAGTGAGGTGGACACGTGACTGATGTCAACCTGATTAACGGCATTGCCCTCGCCTTTGAGGGAGATGCTGTCTACTCCATGTATATCCGACGTCACCTAATTTTTCAGGGGCTGACCAAGCCAAATCAGCTGCACAGGGAAGCGACCAAGTACGTTTCTGCCAAGGCTCAGGCTAATCTCATCTCTCTCATGCTGGAAGAAGGGATTCTGACGGAGAAGGAAGAGGATATCTACAAGCGCGGCCGCAATGCCAACAGCCACACCAAGGCTAAGAATACGGACATCGTCACCTACCGGATGTCTACCGGCTTTGAGGCAGTCATGGGCTACCTGCATATGACCGAAGCCATTGAGCGACTGGAAGAGCTGATTGACTGGTGTATTCGGAAAATAGAGGCTTCGTCCTGATTCGCTGCTATCTTATTTATTCTGAGATAGAATTCTTTTACTAACAACCACTAGTATTTAAGAGATTTATATATCAAAGACGAGTTTTACATAAAGCTCGTTTTTTGATGCTCCTATATAAACAAGCATGTTGTCTACAGAAAAACTGGAAAATTTTATAGAAGATTGAGTTTAAAACTTTAAATATATAATTGGATGAAAAGTAGGAGATTGAAATTTATTTTCAGAAAAGTATTGACATGTTTTCTGAAAAGGAGTAGAATGGCTCATGTTTTTAAAGGAGGAACTTATGTTTTCCAAGCTAAAAGGCTTTTTTATTGGACGCCCATTAAAATCTGGAAAAGAGGGCGAAGATGGCCATTTATTGACTAAGATGCAAGCTTTAGCCATGCTCTCCAGTGACGCTTTATCTTCGATTGCTTATGGACCAGAGCAGGTTGTTTTAGTCTTGACTTCTGTTTCTGTTGGTGCCATTTGGTGGTCGCTTCCCATAGGAATTGTCGTATTGATTCTATTAGCGAGTTTAACGATTTCCTATCGTCAGGTCATTCATGCTTATCCTCAAGGAGGAGGAGCTTATATGGTGACGACAGAAAATCTATCTCCAACGGCAGGTTTGATTGCGGGTGGAAGCTTACTGGTAGATTACATGCTGACAGTAGCCGTTTCGGTCGCTTCTGGAGCGGACGCAATTACCTCTGCGATTCCCGTCTTACACCCTTACAATTTACATATTTCCATTTTCTTAGTTCTCTTGTTGATGCTAATGAATCTCCGAGGATTAAAAGAATCGGCCACTTCCTTGATGATTCCTGTCTATCTTTTTATTGTCAGCACCTTATTGTTGATTGGTTTTGGTTTTGTGCAAATCCTGACAGGAAATTTAGACTATCACGCAACTGCGCGGATTGGTAGTTCGATTGCTGGAGTCAGTTTGATCTTGCTACTTCGTGCCTTCACCAGCGGCTCTGCTTCCTTGACAGGAGTGGAAGCTATTTCCAATTCAGTTCCCTTTTTCAAGAAGCCTAAAGCCCATAATGCCGCAGCCACCCTATCGATTATGGCCTTAATCCTAGGAATCATGTTTGCTGGTATTACCTTCTTGAATTATTGGATTGGCATCGTGCCTGTCAAAGGTGTAACGACTCTGGCTCAAATGGCGCAAGCGATTTTGGGAACTTCTGCTTTTGGTCGTATCTTGTTTTATGTTTTCCAATTGTCGACTGCTTTAATCTTAGCAGTGGCAGCCAATACAGGCTTTTCAGCCTTTCCCATGCTTTCCTACAATATGGCTAAGAATAAATACATGCCTCATATGTACATGGAAAAAGGAGATCGGCTCAGCTATTCTAATGGCATTTTCACTTTGGCTTTTGGTGCCATTGCTCTTTTGTTCATCTTTAAGGGAAATACAGAACGCTTGATTCCCCTGTACACCATTGGTGTGTTCGTGCCCTTTGCTCTCTCCCAGACCGGTATGGTTATCCATTGGAAGAAAAAATATGGAAATAATTTCTTGAAGCATTCGATTGCAAATATCCTTGGTGCGATCATTTGTTATGGGATTGTCCTTATCTTGCTCTTGTTCCGTCTTCAAGATATTTGGCCTTTCTTTCCTATTATCATCGTCTTGACTTGGCTGTTCTTATCTATCAAGCAGCATTATAATAGAGTTGCTAAACAGTTGAGATTGCATGACCACATTGAGCGTCAGAACTACACTGGTAATACAGTAATTGTCCTAGTCGGGAATGTCACCCGAGTCAGTGTTGGTGCGATGAGCTATGCTCGCAGCATCGGAGATGAAGTTGTGGCAATGCACGTTTCAACAGCAGAGACTGCTGAAAAAGATGCGGAAGTCGCCGAGGAATTTGCTGACTACTTCCCAGATATTCGCTTTGAGACAGTCACGACTAGCTACCGCAATATCATTAGTCCGACAGTTCAGTATGTGATTAAAGTGGCCAAGCGAGCCAAAAAAGAAGGAAGAACAGTGACAGTCCTAGTACCTCAGTTCATACCTAAAAAGAGATGGCAGAATATTCTGCATAACCAGATGAGTTTAAAATTAAAATACTATCTGAAGTGGTATGAGGATGTCGTGGTTGCAAGTTATTCTTATCACTTAAAAGAATGAGCGAATGCCTTTACTGAATGAGAAAAAGGAGTTGAAGATTTTTCAACTCCTTTATTTATTAAAAATAGCGCAGAGCTAACTTGCTTGTACCTTTTGGTAATTTTGATAAAATTCTACCTTGATCTTAATAAAAGTCTCCAAGTCTCGTAAAAGTTGCAGAAGTGTAGCGCGGGTTTCAAATTCTTGCCGAGTCTTAGGAAGTGGGCGTTCGCGAAAGACAGCCAAGCAGGTTTCGATTTCTTCAACTAGTTCGTGAGCAGGATTTTCTTGACTAAGTTGTTGGGCTGTCTTGGAGAAAAGACGGGCCAAAATCAAGCTCTCACTAGCTGCCAATTGGCAGTTGTTGATGTTACCTGCCATGTCTTCTAAAATGCGATTCTGCGCCTGCCGCATTTCAAAATAGTGAATGTGGTAGTTGGTCTGATGAAAGAGATGGTTGGAATGGTCCAGATAGACTAGTGCTAAGGCTTCTTGAAGGATAGTATCCAGTTCCTTGATTAGAGTTGCATCGTTTCGACCGTCTCCAGCTTTTAAGAAATATTCAAAACGCAGTAGAATTTTCTTCAGTTGCTCTTCAACTTGAATATGATAGTTGTCAATATCTTGCTGGTTTGAAGCCATATATAAATTAGCTAGGAGAGCGAATCCCGTTCCGATGAGGAAGACAGCCATTTCGTTAGCCAAAAGAGACCAAGAAACAGAATGGGCTAGCAGCAGATGGGTAACCAAAACTGTGCTGGGGGTGATGCCTATTTCCCAGCCAAAGAGATAAGCTAAGGGAACGTAGAGCAGGATATAAATCCCTAAGCTCCAAAGGTTAAATCCTAGAAGGATGAAAGATAAGTTCCCGATGGCTAGTGCTAAAATAGTAGAAAAGAGGCGGTTACGGGCTAGTTTGATAGTGCTTCTGCGGGTGTCGGAAACGCTGAGAATAGCAATAATCCCGGCTGATATAGCATTGCTTAGACCTAAAAAAGCAGCTAGAGCCGCAGCAAGACATGTTGCGAGAGCTAGTTTAATGGTACGTTGGAGGAGAGGCATAAGCTTCTTTCTATTTCATAAAGTTTTATCTATTATATCACATGATTAGTCGAAGACTTGTGAGGACAAATATGTCAATGTTTATAAATTACAGGAAGATGCTGTTCTATAGATGCTGAAAAACATAGTAAGAAAGCTGGACTTGAAAAGTCGGATAGCCTAGGTGAAATTTTTTTGACTAGACGGCAAATTTATCGTACAATAGAAAGTAGCGAAAAAATGCCTGGCTAAATGCCTGTGTAATCTTAAGGAGAATAACTTTGGAATTAGAAGTATTTGCAGGACAAGAAAAAAGTGAGCTTTCGATGATTGAGGTAGCACGTGCCATCTTAGAATTGCGCGGGCGTGACCATGAAATGTATTTCGATGAGCTGGTTAATGAAATTCAAAATTATCTGGAAAAATCAAATGGAGAAATCCGAGAAGCACTGCCTCTATTTTATACAGAACTGAATGTAGATGGCAGCTTCATCCCACTTGGTGACAATAAATGGGGTCTTCGTTCTTGGTATGCCATTGACGAAGTCGATGAAGAAATCATCGCTTTGGAAGAAACGGATGAGGAAGACGAGCCTAAGAAACGCAAGAAAAAACGCGTCAATGCCTTTATGGATGGCGACGAAGATGCGATTGATTACAGCGATGATGATCCTGAAGATGAGGACTCTTATGAAGAGGATCCAGCTCTTTCATACGATGAAGACAATCCAGATGATGAAAAGAGTGAGGTTGAAGCCTACGATGCTGAAATCAATGAAATAGCTCCAGATGATCTCGGCGAAGAAGTTGAGTTAAATGAAGAAGACGATGAATATTCTGACGATGATCAGGATGTTGAAGACGAAGAATGATATCCAGAAAACAACTGCTTTTTGAAGCAGTTGTTTTTGCGTTCTAACATGTCCCAAAATATCCCTGAGATGTCGGAATTATTTGCGTTAGGAACCAGTTGGGGCAAAAAATAGACAGGATAGGGATAGGAGGCCTGAGGGAAGAGTTTTTCTTGTAGAATCATATTATCAAAGAAAAAGGAGATAACATGAACTTCAAGGAACGCTATGAGAAAGTGCAGTGGATTGTCCGGCGCTGTGCACGGGATTATTATGTACATTTATGGGAGAGTAGTGACTGGGAACAAGAAGGTATGCTGGTTTATCACCAGCTAGAAGAAAGTCATCCAGATATCAGTCAAGATGAAAGCCGCCTCTATCATTACTTCAAGACAAAATTTCGGAATCATATTCATGACATTCTTCGCAAGCAAGAGAGCCAAAAACGCCGATTTGACCGTCAGTCTTATGAAGAAGTTGGAACCATTAGTCATAGACTGAGTAAGCGCGAACTAGGCTTAGATGATTTAGTCGCTCTTCGAAGTTCGTTAGCAGCCTACACTTCTCAGTTAGATAAAGAACAACTAGAGTTATACCACCGCTTACTAGGCGACGAACGGTTTAAGGGACGTAAGAGACTGTTGCGAGAGTTAGGGGAATATTTAAGAGACTTTAGCAGCACGGTAATATAGTGAATAAGGGAGAGGAGAGTATAGGTAACCTTTCCCCTTTGATGTTGGATTATCA
>NZ_JAQCMU010000006.1:0-97763 GCF_030272855.1 Streptococcus sp. SC1
AATTCAGCAAGTTAAGTGACGATAGCCTAGGAGATACACCTGTACCCATGCCGAACACAGAAGTTAAGCCCTAGAACGCCGGAAGTAGTTGGGGGTTGCCCCCTGTGAGATATGGTAGTCGCTTAGCAGGATAGGAAGTCGGAGTACTTCCTTTTTGGGAGTTTAGCTCAGCTGGGAGAGCATCTGCCTTACAAGCAGAGGGTCAGCGGTTCGATCCCGTTAACTCCCATATAGGTCCCGTAGTGTAGCGGTTATCACGTCGCCCTGTCACGGCGAAGATCGCGGGTTCGATTCCCGTCGGGACCGTTGAAATTGTTAGACAGTTTCAAGAAGAAAGACTCGTTAGCTCAGTTGGTAGAGCATTTGACTTTTAATCAAAGGGTCACTGGTTCGAGCCCAGTACGGGTCATAAGCGCGGGTTTGGCGGAATTGGCAGACGCACCAGATTTAGGATCTGGCGCTTTAGGGCGTGGGGGTTCAAGTCCCTTAACCCGCATAGAAATATAAATGAGCCGGCTTAGCTCAGTTGGTAGAGCATCTGATTTGTAATCAGAGGGTCGCGTGTTCAAGTCATGTAGCCGGCATTTTTTTTGGATAGAGATGCGAACGTAGTTCAGTGGTAGAACACCACCTTGCCAAGGTGGGGGTCGCGGGTTCGAATCCCGTCGTTCGCTTTGAGGCCGGGGTGGCGGAACTGGCAGACGCACAGGACTTAAAATCCTGCGATTGGTAACGATCGTACCGGTTCGATTCCGGTCCTCGGCATAGCGGATATGCGACAGGGCACCCTTAGCTCAACTGGATAGAGTACCTGACTACGAATCAGGCGGTTAGAGGTTCGACTCCTCTAGGGTGCATGAAGGCAAACGAGGTCCTATGACTCCGTTTTTACTTATGATCGGGAAGTAGCTCAGCTTGGTAGAGTACTTGGTTTGGGACCAAGGTGTCGCAGGTTCGAATCCTGTCTTCCCGATATGCTAATTCATAAAAGACAACGGCTAAATGCTGTTGTTTTTTATATTTTATGGGTTCTGGTTTTTTGCTTTTCTATAATGTTTCTATAATTTATAAGTTTTCGTAAATTAGATAGTATCCATATAGGATGTGGCCTTTTTACTTTTTGATTAAAGTATTTGGCTTACTTCATATTTTTTGCTATTTATGCGTGCCTATTGCCTTGATTGAATTTTTACTTAATTTTTTGTATACTAATATGTGGATAATCATTTATTGATGGGAGATTTTTATATGTTAAAGCAAGATTGGCTCGAGTATTTTGAAGCTGTGAATGGTCGTTCAGCAACGGATGCAGAAATTGCTCAAGCTTTGCTGGCTGGTGAATTTGTGGAACCTGAGGTGACAAGTACGAATCAAGTTGGAAGTGAAACTGGCTCAATCATATCAGACTCTGTTCCAGCACAAGGAGGAGCTTCAAACGGTGAATATTATGCTCAGCCGCAAAATAGTTTTCAGGAACAGAATGGGCAAGCATTGTTCACTCAGCCAACTGGGCAGCAATATCAAGAGCTTCCTCAGCAACAGCCTAACCAAAATCATTTTGCTAACCAAACACAATCATTTGCCCAGCAGAGCCATCCTTATCAACAGCCAAATGGTTGGCAACCTAACCAGTTTGTTGGACAGCCTCAATCTTCTGGTCCGCAAGGCTTCAACCAACAAGCTTATCAAAACAATCCGCAAGGGCAGTTCAATGCGCAGAATTTCCAGCAAGGTCCACAGGCCTACTATAGTCAGCAACAGCCTGCGCAAACAAGTGAATTTTCTAAAACGATGAAAGGTTTCTGGGCCTGGCTTGTTTCTGCTTGGAAGTCGCCAACTTCAGAAGTTGAAAGTAGCAAATTAAATGGCTATCTTTCCCTAGGATTGACTGTTTTCTTTGCAGCTATTGTGGTGAATTATAACTTTTATAATCTTATTCATTCGGTGAGTTTTGGCTTTTACAGTGGTCCGACTTTTGATTTTAGACTTTTCTTGGTCTCACTGATAGCGGCAGCCCTCGTTCTTTTCTCCATTATTTTAGGAGGCTTTGCTGTAAAACGCATGGTCTATAAGGATGGAAGCTTTAGCTTTAATAAGGCATTTGACTGGTATGGCAGACTCTATGCGATTGTCTTACCTTTTGTGGCTTTTTCTGCCTTATTTAGTTTACTTGGGATTATGTCTGTTTCCCTCTTCCTAGCATGGATTGGCTTAGTGTTAATTGGGGTCGGAGCAACCTTTGCTTTAATTTATTCAAAATCCAGCACGTCAATGGATCCTTTTTATAAATATTTACTGGCAATTATTGTCAATGGTGTGATTACATTTATCTTTACTTTCATCGCTTTCTCATTGCTGATGAGTCTTATGATGATGTAAAGTTCTTGGAGGTGATTTATGGTAACGAAAGAAAAGTGGGTTGAGCTTTTTGAGCAAGTCATTGGTAGAAAGCCAACCGCAGATGAGTTTTTAGAAGGAAAACGTTCTGACTTTGATCCCAAGAAGATTATTTCTATTGCGGCTCCTGCAGGACAAAGTAACGATGGGCCAGCTGAAGAGAAGCAAAGCTCGGTGACTCAGGAAGAAAATTTGGGGCAAGAGGAGCCAGCCCTAGAGTTTTTCAAAGAAGAATCTGTTGAGGAGCCTCTTAAAGAAGAGAAGCAAGAGTTTTCAGAGCCTGATCAATACCAAGAGCAACGGGAGAATTGGCTGCAAGCTTTCGAGAAGAATATTGGTAGAAAGCCGACTAAAGAGGAATTTTTAGAAGCTAGAAATCAAGGTTTTCTTAATCTACCTATTCGCTCTGAATTACTGGAATCGGAATTGCCTCAAAAACCAATACAAAAAAGAAGGTCGAAGAAGAAGGTCGTGATGATTGCTTTTCCTCTTATTCTACTTTCTGTTTTGGTGGCAGCTTTTCTTTATTTGAGCTCAGTGACAGGTGTTAAAGTTGTTACGGATGATTTTGCAAAGGCGGTTACTAAAAAGGATTATGATGGAATCGCAAACCTGCTTTCTTCTAACTCAGATAAGTGGACACGTGCAGACGCGAGGGCTTTGGTCGACCACTTAGAGAGTCAAGAAATCAATATTGAGACCGAGCTGGATAACATTGCTAAGTCAAAGGGAAAATCAGCCTATATTGATGACAATCAGAATAAACTTTTAGGTGTAACTGAAAAAAGCAAGAAATTTGGGATTTTTCAGGAATATCAAATAGTGGCCTATCCAGTAGAGGTTAAGGTTAACACGAACTTAGACAATGCGAGCATCAAAGCAGGAGATAAGAAAAGCCTTCCTTTGAGTAAGAATGCTGAGACGAATATTGGCAAATATCATTTTATTAAGCAGGAATTTACCTTGAAAGGGAAGACGGAAGTTGGAGAGATTGAGAGTAAGATTCAGCTTGATTTAGCCACTGCTAAGAATAATGAAATTAAATTAGATCTTAAGTCTGAAAAGAAACGATTGAAGATTACTATGCCAGCAGAAGCTTCAAATGCAACAGACCTTAAAATTGTTGTAAATGGTAAAGAAATTGGTAGTAGCTTGGAAACAGATATTCAAGTTGTACCACATCAAGAACTGGAAGTTTATGCTAAGTTTGTTGTTGCTGATAACACTTTTGTAACCAACAAGGAAAGTATTGTTGTCAAGGGAGACACGCTTGATGTTGCTTTATCTTTACCTAAAGAAGTGACAGATAAGATCAAAGAAAAGGACGAAGAAGCTAAAAAGGTAGAAGCTAACAAGGCAAAAATCACTAATTTCCTTAGCGAATATCGCACGGCTGTTTTCAGATCGGTCTCTAATCGTTCTAATTATTATGCTCAATATTATGACACTTCTAGTCCATCATACAAAGAGATGGTTGAGTGGACTACAGGTGGTGGTGTCAAGAAGGCGAAAATTGATTATTACGATCCAGGAGCTTTGGATATCCGTGCAGTGAGAGAGGAGAACGGCTCCTATATTGTGACGACTTATGAAGACTATACAGTTCACTATATTGATAGTACTCCAAATAGTGTCAATAGAAAAAATAAAACTTACTATTTGAAGCCGACCGGAAATTCCTTTGCAATCTACAATATTGAAGTTTCAGAAAGTTAGTGGAATACAATGAAATATAATAAACTTATTTTTCTAGCAATGGCAGTCTTGCTTTTAAGTGCTTGCTCAGCAGCCAAAGACAAGACTGTAAGTAATACAAACAAGCAGGCAAGTAGCTCAAATGTATCTGTTGAAAAAAAAGAGGCTGAAAAAGATCGGTCATCTAGCCAAGATACAAGGAGTGAATCGGATGGTACGGAGTCTAAGAAGGAGCAGAAACAGGACGTAACTGTTGATAAAAATGTTTCTTACAACGGAAGCTACTATAGCGTTCAAGGGAAATATGACGAAATAGTCATCGCCAATAAACACTATCCATTATCAGCTGACTACAATCCAGGTGAGAATCCGACTGCTAAAGCAGAACTACTTAAGTTAATCGCAGATATGCAGTCCAAAGGTTATCCTATCAGCAACCAATATAGCGGTTTTCGTAGCTATCAAACTCAGGTCGGCCTTTATCAAAGTTATGTGAATCGAGATGGACTAGCTGCGGCTGATCGCTATTCGGCAAGACCAGGCTACAGTGAGCACCAAACTGGTTTAGCATTTGATCTGATTGATAGTAGCGGCAATCTGGTTGAAGAAGCTGGAGCTAGTCAGTGGCTCTTGGACAATGCCTATAAATATGGTTTTGTAGTACGCTATCCTGTTGGCAAGGAGGGGTCTACTGGCTATGTGCCTGAAAGTTGGCATCTACGCTATGTAGGAAAAGAGGCCAAGGAAATTTCCGAATCTGGTCTCACACTGGAAGAGTATTATCATTTTACAGGTGGTAATTATGCCCAATAAAATCTAATTGCAGACTCAGTGTCTACCTTATTCTAAAAAGTTAGAAGCTACATATCTCACTTTAAAAGTGGAGTTGAGCTGCTGGATGATTAGAAAAATGCATAGTAAAACCAGTCCTCGTTTTTTGGGGACTGGTTTTTTCTTTTGTTGATGCTAAGGCATAACTCATAAGATGAGCAGAGCTCGAGTTGACTTTTTCCTATTCTTTTATAATTTCAATCTTTTCGATTTTAATGTCTGTTTTGGGTTTATCTTTATCGCCAGTTTCTGTGGCAGCGATTTTGTCTACCACATCCATGCCTTCAATGACTTGACCAAAGACGGTATAGCCGCCGTCAAGACTTGGATTTCCACCATTTTTGTAAGCTTCAATAATTTTAGCTGGGAAGGTGTCGGTCGGTAATTGTTTGGATAAGTCTTTCTTGCTTTGGTTGATGAAAAATTGACTGCCGTTGGTGTCTTTTCCAGCATTGGCCATGGCTAGTGCACCGCGCAAGTTGTAGAGGTAAGGAGAATATTCATTCTTGAAGCCATTTCCTGAGTCAATAGACTCATTCTTGCCTTTCCAAATGGATTCGCCCCCCGTGCCATCTCCTTTAGGATCGCCGGTCTGAATCATGAAATCATTGATAACGCGGTGGAAAATGACCCCATCATAATAGCCTTCCTTTGCATGTGTCAGAAAATTTTTGACAGCTAAAGGAGCGTATTTAGGAAACAGCTTGAGGCGAATGTCTCCTTGTGTTGTGATAATCTTGACTTCAGCTTCATCTTCAGCAACTTCTGTAGATAGTTGTGGGAAGTTAGCATTTTCATTGGTCATGGCATCCTTATACTGTTCACGGAGTTTTTGAGCTTCAGCTGCCTCAGAGCTGGTATCGGTAGTAGAAGACTGCTTAGGAGCGCTGGAGGACTTGGTAGTAGAATCTTCTTTAGTGGAGCAGCCCGTCAGAGCAAGTGCAGATAAAAGACTAAAAAGAATGATTTTTTTCATAAATAACCTTTCTATGCGTAAGTTTATGAACTATTGCTATTTTACTATAAGTGCTTTAGTTTTTCAAACTTTCCTGCGTCAGTAATTCCAAGAGTAGCGATTTAAGGCTTTCTGGACGCAGATTGTGGTTGTAAAGTGCTTGCAAGCTGATCCATTCGGGCTGGTAAATGTTTTGGAGACTACTGCGCTCGAGCTCCTCGCCCTGCATGAGGGGAGTCTCAGCCGTACTTAGACTGGTGTAGAAATAATACTCCTCTTTTCCCTGATTGTTAAAGGAAAAAGCTGTGTGCAGCTGGTCAGCAGAAAAACTAAGATTGACTTCTTCTTTCATTTCCCGTAAAGCAGCTTCTAAAGGCCCTTCTCCAAGTTCGATAGTCCCACCGGGAATTACCAAATACTCTTGCCCATTCTTCCAGCGGTGAATCAGTAAAATCTTGTCCAAGAAAGGATTGTAGACAATCACACCTGCTCGCATACTATTCTCCTTTCCGCTGTTTTCTTCTAAATAGTCTAGCAAAAATAGCTAGAGATTACCAATCTGAGCTATAGAAACACTTTCTTGAAATTTCCGCTTTCTATAAAAATATATATGTTAAGATGAACGTTATACATCAGAAATGGAGCACTTGTGCCTATAAATTTTAAGGAAGCTATATTGTTCATCTGCTTTTATAACAGCTTTTTTAGTAGAAACATTGGTCAAAGAACTGGTCCTTCGTTCATCATAAGCGCTCACAAAATATTAGGGCGTATCCTTGTCAGTGGAAAGCTATTTGGGAGCTTGGGGAACAAACTTTGTAATGGCAGTCCCCCTCAACTTCCTCTTGGTTGGACCGCTCTCGCCTTTTATACTAGGGCGTATCCAGAAACCTTTCCCGAATTAAGAAAAAGTTGAAGATTTTGAGGGCGATAGTGAAGTTCCAACAATTATTTGAGGAAAAATTATGGTAAAATAAGATAAAAATCATTGGTTTCGTTTGATAAAAATTTATCGTTGATTTGAAGGGAGTTTGATTATGGCAAGACGTTTAACAAGAAGTGCTGATGATAAAATCATTGCGGGAGTTTGCTCCGGCTTGGCTCGGCTTGGCTCGGTATTTTAATATTGATCCGGTCATCATTCGTGTCATCTGGGGAGTTTCCTTTTTTGCTTATGGGATTGGGCTTCTTCCCTACCTCATTTTCTGGGTGATTTTGCCAGAAGAATAAGGCAGAAACTAGTTGCAAAAGGCAGCTAGTTTTCTGTTTAGAAGATCTTAAAATATGGTATAATGAAAGTTATGGCAAATAAGAAAAATACAAAAAACAGTCGGACTACGAGACGGCCGACAAAAGCGGAATTAGAAAGACAAAAAGCGATTCGACGGATGATAGTCACCTTTGCTTTGGCTATCGCTTTATTGTTTGCTGCTTTGAAGCTGGGGGCTTTTGGAGTCACCATTTATAACTTAATTCGGGTTCTGGTAGGGAGTCTGGCTTATGTGGCGATTCTAGCTGCCTTGTTTTATCTCTTTTTCTTTAAGTGGCTGCACAAACATGAGGGGAAGATTTCGGGCTTTATCAGCTTTTTCTTAGGACTCAGCTTAATTTTTCAAGCCTATTTTGTTCATGTTTTGCATTTGAAAGGGCAGGTTTTATCCACAACGCTTACGCGAGTCTTGACAGATTTGTTGGCCTTTAAAGTGTCCTCATTTGCTGGTGGTGGGCTGATTGGGGCGGCTCTTTATGCTCCGATTTCTTTTCTTTTTTCAAATATCGGCTCCTATTTCATTGGCCTGCTCCTGATTTTGCTGGGGGCCCTGCTCATGAGTCCATGGTCGCTTTATGATCTTGCTGAGAAATTTAGCGTGACTTTCCAAAACTGGAGAGAAAAAGAGGAAGAAAAACGTCAGCTTCGTTTTCTTGAGCAGGAGGAGAAAGCTGCACAGGCAGCTATGCAAGCCATTGAGGTAGAGCAGGCAGAGACTGAAGTGGATCCTGAAACGGGGGAGATTTTAGATGACGAGCATTTGTCCTATTCGCCTATGGACTTTGATGAGGCGGACTATGCTGGCGAGGGAGACTATAATCCTCATGAGCCGCTAGATTTTGGTCAAGAAGAGGAAACAGGAGAAGCAGAGGTGGGCGTAGAGGTAGATTTTACGACCAAAGAAAATCTAGACTATAAATTACCCACTATCAATCTCTTTGCGCCTGATAAGCCTAAAAATCAGTCCAAAGAAAAGCGGATTGTCCGAGAGAATATCAAGATTTTGGAAGAAACCTTTGCTAGTTTTGGCATCAAGGCTGCTGTTGAGCGGGCTGAAATCGGGCCTTCTGTCACCAAGTACGAGGTTAAGCCAGCTGTCGGCGTTCGGGTCAATCGGATCTCCAATCTGGCGGATGACTTGGCTCTCGCTCTAGCTGCCAAGGATGTGCGAATTGAGGCACCAATTCCTGGAAAGTCTCTTGTCGGGATCGAAGTGCCCAACTCTGAAATTGCGACCGTGACCTTCCGAGAACTCTGGGACCAGTCGAAAACGGATGCCAGCAAGCTCCTAGAAATCCCACTTGGGAAGGCTGTCAACGGCTCTGTCCGCTCCTTTGACTTGGCTAAGATGCCTCACCTCTTGGTGGCTGGCTCTACTGGCTCTGGTAAATCTGTGGCCGTCAACGGTATTATTGCCAGCATTCTCATGAAGGCCAGACCGGATGAAGTCAAGTTTATGATGGTGGATCCTAAGATGGTGGAGCTGTCCGTTTATAATGACATTCCCCACTTGCTTATCCCAGTCGTAACCAATCCTCGCAAGGCCAGCCGCGCCCTCCAGAAGGTTGTAGACGAGATGGAAAACCGCTATGAACTCTTCTCCAAGGTCGGTGCCCGTAATATTGCCGGCTACAATGCTAAAGTAGCTGAGTACAATGCTCAGTCAGAATATAAGCAGATTCCCTTGCCTCTAATCGTCGTCATCGTGGACGAGCTGGCAGACCTTATGATGGTGGCCAGCAAGGAAGTGGAAGACGCTATTATTCGTTTGGGACAAAAAGCGCGTGCGGCTGGGATTCACATGATTCTGGCTACCCAGCGGCCATCTGTAGATGTTATCTCGGGCTTGATTAAGGCCAATGTACCCTCTCGGATTGCCTTTGCTGTGTCCAGCGGGACAGACAGTCGGACCATTCTGGATGAAAATGGGGCAGAAAAGCTCTTGGGTAGAGGAGACATGCTCTTTAAGCCGATTGATGAAAACCATCCAGTTCGTTTGCAGGGCTCCTTCATCTCAGATGAAGATGTGGAGCGAATTGTAGCCTTTGTCAAGAATCAAGCTGAAGCTGACTATGACGATAGCTTTGATCCTGGTGAAGTATCTGAAAGTGATATGGAGTCTGGCGGTGGCGACGATGAAGGTGATCCGCTCTTTGAAGAAGCCAAGGCCTTGGTTATCGAGACTCAGAAAGCCAGCGCTTCGATGATCCAGCGGCGACTCTCGGTCGGCTTTAATCGGGCCACTCGTCTCATGGAAGAACTTGAAGCGGCAGGCGTTATCGGTCCAGCCGAAGGAACCAAGCCGAGAAAGGTTTTGCAGACTAATTAATCTTTATTTTCACTAGTTTGCTAGCAAGATAATCATTTGATAAAAACAAATCTGTCAGCAGTCAGCCGGCAGATTTTCTCTACTTTTTTGTTAAGGAAAGGAAAAAAGCTATGAAACTGGATAGCATTCACCATATTGCGATTATTGGCCATGATTATGCCAAGACTAAGGATTTTTATGTGGAAAAGCTGGGCTTTGAGCAGCTGGATGAGCACCATCGACCCGACAAGAAGGACATTCTCTTTAATGTCCGCAAAGGAAATCTGACGCTGGAAATTTTCATCAAGGAAGAAGCTCCCAAGCGGCCAGCCTTGCCAGCTCCAGAGCATACTGGTCTGCGGCATCTAGCCTTCCGAGTAACAAATGTTGAAGAAACGCTAGCGGAATTTGATCGTTTGGAGATTCCCCATACTGAGCTGCGCTATGACGACTTTGATGGTCGTAAGATGGCTTTCTTCTTTGATCCCGATGGTCTGCCTCTAGAGATTCACGAATAAGACTAAGAGAATCGGAAGATATTTGTTTCTCAGTAAAAACATGACTTGTAAGTTCCGCATACGAAAACCCCATCGGCTATAACCAATGGGGGCGTGTCTTACGTTGTTACAAAAAGAGACCGATGACCATGGCTAGGTACATAAAGAAAGTCAAGATAAAACCAGCTCGCCAGAAGAATTTAAAGAACTTGGGATAGTAGAAAGTCCGTTTTTTCCTGAGAAAATAAGCTGTGATAGCGATAGACAGGCCAGACAAGACGAATAATAGGTGGGGTAAAAGACTATGGTAGAAGGCTTTGTCTGAAATGATATACAACTCTATAGCAAAAAAAGGGAAAGCCAAATCTGCAAAATTCAAGCCAAATTTTCTTAGCTTGAAGACCTTCACCGCGATAATCGATAAGATAAGTGTTAAAAAAATAAATAATACAGAAGCAATTTTTAATAATACCATGTAACCATTTTACCATAAAAATAAGAAAATATAAGAATTTTTCTTGCATTTTGAAAAGATTAGTGTATAATAGAAAAGTATGCAAAAAGCATACTTGTGGGAGGTAAAAATCTCTAATTACCGCCAAAACCACAAAGGAGGATTTAAAAATGGCTAAAAAAGTCGAAAAACTTGTAAAATTGCAAATCCCTGCTGGTAAAGCTACTCCAGCTCCACCGGTTGGACCTGCTCTTGGTCAAGCTGGTATCAACATCATGGGATTCACAAAAGAGTTCAACGCTCGTACAGCTGATCAAGCTGGTATGATCATTCCAGTTGTTATCTCAGTATACGAAGATAAATCATTTACTTTCGTTACAAAGACACCACCAGCTGCTGTTCTTTTGAAAAAAGCTGCAGGTGTTGAAAAAGGATCAGGTACACCTAACAAAACGAAAGTTGCTACAGTTACTCGTGCACAAGTACAAGAAATTGCAGAAACTAAGATGCCAGATTTGAACGCAGCAAACATTGAGTCTGCAATGCGTATGATCGAAGGTACTGCTCGTTCTATGGGATTCACTGTTGTTGACTAATCAATAACACCCCCAATATAACCCGCAAGACTTCATCATTTCGAGAAGTGACGTGGGAGATGAAAATCGATTGAACCACTTACAAGGAGAATAGAAAATGGCTAAAAAAAGCAAACAACTTCGTGCTGCTCTTGAGAAAATCGACAGCACAAAAGCATACAGTGTAGAAGAAGCTGTAGCACTTGCAAAAGAAACTAACTTTGCAAAATTTGACGCAACTGTAGAAGTTGCTTACAACTTGAACATCGACGTTAAAAAAGCTGACCAACAAATCCGTGGCGCAATGGTATTGCCAAACGGTACTGGTAAAACTTCACGCGTTCTTGTTTTCGCACGTGGTGCAAAAGCTGAAGAGGCAAAAGCTGCTGGTGCAGACTTTGTTGGTGAAGATGACCTTGTTGCGAAAATCAACGACGGTTGGTTGGACTTTGATGTAGTTATCGCTACACCTGACATGATGGCTCTTGTTGGACGTCTTGGACGTGTCCTTGGACCACGTAACTTGATGCCAAACCCTAAAACTGGTACTGTAACAATGGATGTTGCTAAAGCAGTTGAAGAGTCTAAAGGTGGTAAGATCACTTACCGTGCTGACCGTGCAGGTAACGTTCAAGCAATCATCGGTAAAGTATCATTTGAAGCTGAAAAATTGGTTGAAAACTTCAAAGCCTTCAACGAAACAATCCAGAAGGCAAAACCAGCTACAGCTAAAGGAACTTACGTAACAAACTTGACAATCACAACTACTCAAGGTGTTGGTATCAAGGTTGACGTGAACTCACTTTAAGAATTGAACTTGAGCTACCTACGGGTAGCTCTTTTTTTTTGGACAAAACATGCTGAAGACGGTTACAAAAAATGTAAAAACATGGTATAATTTTATGGAACTATTTATTTTATATTCAAAGGAGATGAATGATGAAAAAAGATCAGAACCAGCTGACTTGGCTGATGGTGTCCCTGATTGCCTTTAATATGGTTTGGGGTCTGGGAAATGTGGTCAACAACTACTCCCAACAAGGGATTTCGGTCGTTGTTTCTTGGATTCTTATCCTGGCCATTTACTTTATTCCCTATGCCCTCATCGTGGGGCAGCTAGGCTCGACCTTCAAGGAGAGCGGAGGTGGTGTCAGCGACTGGGTGGAGAAGACCTCTACCAAGCGCTTGGCTTATTTTGCGGCTTGGACTTACTGGGTGGTGCATATTCCCTACTTGGCACAAAAGCCACAGGGAGTTCTGATTCCTTTAGGATGGGCTATCCAAGGAAATGGCGATTTTTTGAGCAGTCTTGATATTCACTGGATTGTTATTCTTAGTTTGCTGATTTTCGGTGCCTTTCTCTACTTGTCTACCAAGGGTCTATCCACGCTCAAGGTCATTGGCGGTCTAGCTGGAAGTGCGATGCTGATTATGTCCTTCCTTTTTGTTCTATTAGCGGTTGGTGCGCCTTTTATCAAGCCGGATATGCAGTTTGCAACGGCTAATATGGACAAGCTCAGCACTTACATTCCTAATTTTGATTTTTCATACTTTACGACTATCTCGCTTTTGGTCTTTGCGGTAGGTGGGGCTGAGAAGATTTCGCCTTACGTTAACCAAACACGCAATCCCGCTAAGGAATTTCCAAAAGGGATGATCATCATGGCCATCATGGTTGGAGCCTCTGCGATTTTAGGTTCTCTGGCCATGGGTATGCTCTTTGACGGTAGCAATATTCCTGAAGATTTGATGCGTAACGGTGCTTATCAAGCCTTCCAAATGCTGGGTAACTACTGGGGCGTGGGTAATGTACTGGTAGTTATCTATGCCCTGACCAATATGGTGGGACAGATTGCGGCCTTGGCCTTCTCAATTGACGCGCCTCTACAAATCTTGCTAAATAATGCAGATGAAGAATTTGTTCCAAGCTGGCTACGTAAGCGGACATCAAAAGGTGTATTGATTAACGGTTATATTCTGACAGGGATTTTGGTAAGCTTCCTGATTGTCCTACCAATCTTTGGAATCAAGGAAATTGATGGTCTGGTTAAATGGATGACTAATCTTAACTCTATTGTTATGCCGATGCGTTATCTTTGGGTATTCGTGGCTTATATGTTGCTCAATAAAGCTTGGAAGAAATACAAGGATGCGGAATACAAACTTACTAAAAATCCGAAATTTGGCTTTATCATCGGAGCTTGGTGCTTCCTTTTCACAGCTTTTGCTTGTATTTTAGGTATGGTTCCCAAAGTAGATTATGCGGTTGATCCAGCTGGTTGGCGCTTCTCTCTGATGACAAATATCTTGACACCGATTGTCTTGATTAGTTTAGGTGTCATCTTGCCACTTTTGGCTAAACGGGAGAAGAGACAGTCACTTAAATAGTAGTGACGATCGCCTCTATCGCTAAATTGATAAATTTTTCAGCCCTATCTTATGATAGGGCTTTTTTTAGGAAAAAATCCTTTCACAGGAAATAAAAATGATAAAGCAAGCGTTTCTTCTGGGGGACTTTCATCAGAGATGGTGCTTGTATCGACGGTTAAGGTTGGATGATTATTTTGAAGGTTCAGCTCAGCCCTCTATCGCAAAGCTACAATTTTTCTCAAGAAAATATCCTTCTCCTTTTGTGAAATACCCATAATTGTGGTAAAATAAGTGGAATAAATATTATTAAAAACAAAGAGGTATTATCATGTCTAAGATTCTAGTATTTGGTCACCAAAATCCAGACTCAGATGCCATCGGGTCATCTGTAGCCTTTGCTTATCTTGCAAAAACAGCTTACGGTTTGGATACAGAAGCAGTAGCTCTTGGGACTCCAAATGAAGAAACAGCCTTTGTATTGAACTATTTTGGTGTAGAAGCACCACGCGTCATCACATCTGCTAAAGCGGAAGGTGCAGAGCAAGTTATCTTGACTGACCACAACGAATTCCAACAGTCTGTTTCAGATATTGCTGAAGTGGAAATTTATGGCGTGGTGGACCACCACCGTGTAGCTAACTTTGAAACTGCAAGCCCACTTTACATGCGTTTGGAACCTGTTGGGTCAGCGTCTTCTATCGTTTATCGTATGTTTAAAGAACACGGTGTGGCAGTTCCTAAAGAGCTTGCTGGTTTGATGTTATCTGGTTTGATTTCAGATACACTTCTCTTGAAATCTCCAACGACACACCCAAGTGATAAGGATATTGCTCCTGAGTTGGCTGATTTAGCAGGTGTGAACTTGGAAGAATACGGTCTCGCTATGCTGAAGGCTGGTACAAACTTGGCAAGCAAATCTGCTGAAGAATTGATTGACATTGATGCTAAGACTTTTGAATTGAACGGAAACAATGTCCGTGTAGCACAAGTCAACACTGTAGATATTGCTGAAGTTTTAGAACGCCAAGCAGAAATCGAGGCAGCAATGCAAGCGGCTATTGCAGCAAATGGCTATTCTGACTTTGTTTTGATGATTACAGATATCGTGAACTCAAACTCAGAAATCCTTGCAATTGGCGCAAACATGGACAAGGTCGAAGCAGCCTTTAACTTCAAACTTGAAAACAACCACGCTTTCCTTCCAGGTGCTGTTTCACGTAAGAAACAAGTCGTGCCTCAGTTGACTGAAAGCTTTAATGCTTAATAGTTTAAATGACAACTAAAAGATAGGAAACACTGGTTTTCCACACATGTAAAGGAGTTTCGGCTCCTTTTTTGATAGACGAGAGAAATGAAGATTCAAGATTTACAAAATGGTGACCTGCTGTTCACAGTCGGTCAATCCGAGATGGCAGCAGCGATTCGGACAGCAACGGGCTCCTATAGCCATGTGGGTATCTTTTTTGATGGTGAGATTTACCATGCAACGCTGGAAAAGGGAGTGGCCCATCAGCCCTTGAGCCAGCTTTTGGAGGAAGGGGACATGTATCATGTCTTTGCTTATCCTGAGATAGATGCGGCCAGCGTCTTTAAAGAAGCCAAGTCCCATCTTGGAAAGCCTTATAATGCTAGTTTTTGTGCTGAGAGCGAGGGATTTTACTGTTCGGAGTATATTGCTCAGATTTTGCCAATTTTTGAGACCATTCCCATGCAGTTTGCTGATGGTGAAAATGTGGTTTCTGCGTTTTGGCAGGCTTACTATGAGGACTTGGGCGTGGTCGTGCCATTAGGGAAGCCTGGAACCAATCCCAGTCAGTTGGCTCAGTCAGCCAAGCTCATTTTTAAAGGAGAGCTTCATGATTAAAATTATAAATCCGACTCGGCTGACACGACAGCCCTTATTTGAAAAACTAATCAATTATCTGGATCAGCAGGATGATGTGATTTTAAGAGAAATCAAACGTGAATTTGCGGGCTTTCCCAATCTAGATCGCTTTATGGAGGAATGTATCAAGGCGGGCTATATCCGGCGGGAGAATAAGCGCTATTATCAGCAGGTTCCGCTTTTGGATAATCTTGAAAATCTATCTTTGGATCAGGAAATCTTTATTCGAGATGATAGTCCGATCTATCAGGAATTGTTGAATTTGAGCTTTGAGACTCAGCTTGCTAATCAGACTAATGCGGCTATTCTGCTGGAAAAGACCGATTTTCAGAGAGATAAACTGACCTTGTCTAATTATTTTTATAAAATGCAGCGACAGTATCCGCTGTCTGAGGAGCAGAAGCCCCTTTATGCTATTTTGGGAGATGTGAATCCAGAATATGCCCTCAAGTATATGACGACTTTCCTCCTCAAGTATGTCCGTAAGGATGAGCTCCTGCAGAAGCGTCGAGACATTTTTGTCGATAGTCTGGTGATTCTAGGTTACATTCGTCAGAATGAGGCTGGCAAGTATGAGTTGAAGGCTAGCTTTGACAAGGAACGCCTAGTGTTCCAATTGGACTGATAGTTTTTTGAATGAGGGAAAAATTAGACAGCCCCACCTGTCATTTTGCTATATTCTGTGCTATAGTAGTATATAGAATTTGGGAAAGGAATATGAATGACAATGTTAAAAAAAATCTATCCCGAGCAATCACTGGAGAACCTTAGATGGTTCGATATGCTGATTTTAGCAATTATTATGTTTGGCCAATTTATTTATTCCTCAACAATAAATTGGCTTACTATGTCCAGCTCTGTAGGACAAGCAATCGTGCCCAGACCAGAGGATGAAAATTTTGCCTTGCTGAGTAATTTAAAATTGCAAGTTTTCCTGCTGGTGCTGGCTCTGCTCTATCTAGGCATCCGTCATTATGATTTTAAACAACTGAAACTACGCTTATCTTGGTCTATTCTGTGGGCACCCTTGATTTTTGTGGTTGTCGGTCTGACTTCTGATGTGATAGCAGCTTTAGTCGGTTCCTATAATTATTTTGACTTAGAAATCTTGCAGCATATCGACTGGACCTTTGTCGAAGTTTTTCGCAAACTAGCTGCGCTAGGACCTGTCGTCATTCTTTATTCTCTATTCAATGGTGTCTATGAGGAATTCTTTTTCTTAGGCTTGCTCACATCGGTGAAAGAAGAAAGCAAATGGTGGGTTTTAGGCTTTTCAACGCTGGTTCGCTTTTCTGTCCATACCTATCAGGGGCTAGTCTCTGCTTTTCTGATTGGCGTGGTCTTCGGTCTGTTCTATTATTTCTTTTACAAATACAAGGTTAAAAACTTGCTGCCTTTCTTTTTGGCACATGCTTTTGCGGATATGGTAGGTAGCAGCTTGATCTACGTTTTAGTGATGTGGAATGGATAATAAAAAAGGACTTTCAAGAGTCCTTTTTTATATGTATTTTTCTGCCAGTGCATAATCACCAGGATAGGGAACCTTTTGGTCATTAATGATTTGGTAGGCATCTGCTCCCTTGCCAGCTAGAATGACTGCATCGCCTTTAGCATTGGTTAGGCTGAGGGCTTTTTTGATAGCTTCTTCGCGGTCAGCAATCATATCCACCTCAAAGGAAATGTAGCTAGCAATTTCTTTTGCGATAGCAATTGGATCTTCGCGATTTGGATCATCTGCGGTCAAAATGACTTTGATTTCAGGATGCTGATTGAGTAGGAGGCCAAAGTCCTTACGTCGACTTTCTCCCTTATTGCCAGTAGCTCCTAGTACAAGTACAGTCTGTCCTTTTTGATGTTCTTGAACGACGGATAGCAACTTAGCCAAACTGTCGCCATTGTGGGCATAATCCACGAAGACCTTGGCACCGTTTGACTGGGTCAAGACCTCCATGCGTCCCGGAACTCGTGTCTGGGCAATACCAGCTTGAATATCTTCCATAGAAGCTCCAAGTCGTAGGCAGGCTAGACCAGCAGCAATAGCATTTTCCTGATTGAAGCGACCAATCAGCTGGATGTCGTAGGAACCAGCCAACTTCCCTTGTGTTTCAAAAGAGAAGGCTTGCGATTGCTGGATGCTATTGGCGGAGTCTGCTCCATAGAAGTCGTGGTCGTAGTTGGCCACTTGCTCAGCCAAAACTTGAAAATGATCCATGCCACTATTGACGACAACAGCTCGGCTATTGTCCATCAAGAGTCGTTTGTGGTAGAAGTAGTCTTCAAAAGTCGGATGCTCAATCGGGCCGATATGGTCAGGGCTGATATTGAGGAAGACACCTACATCAAAGATCAGGCCGTAGACTCGCTTTTTAAGATAGGCTTGGCTGGAGACTTCCATGATGAGATGGGTACGACCATTGGCTACAGCTTGAGCCATCATCTCAAAAAGGTCTAAGCTTTCAGGAGTGGTCAGGGTTGATTTAAAGAAAGTTTCACCGTCCAGAGTGGTATTCATAGTAGAAAGCAGGGCTGGTTTGTGGCTTTGTTTTAAAATATTATAAGCGAAATAAGCCGATGTGGTCTTGCCCTTGGTACCAGTGAAGGCCAAAAGTTTGAGTTTTTGCTCTGGGTGACCGTAAAATTCCATAGAAATGAGACTCATGGCTTGTTTAATATCATTGACCAGAAGCACTGGAATTCCGACTTCGAGGTCAGTCTCACTCAGGTAAAACTCTAGTCCAGCTGCTACAGCCTTCTCTAAAAATTCCCGCTTGAAATGCTCGCCCTTGACAAAAAAGAGAGTTTTGCTATCTGCCTTGCGACTATCATAGCTAATCTTGTCAAAGGTCAAGCCCTGATAGTTGAAGTAGTAGTCTCCATCAGCGATGATTTCACGAAAATTTTGGTCTTTTTTTAAAATATCTAGTATTGTTTCAATTTTTATCATATCTCTATTGTAAACCGAAAGGCTATGTTTTACAAGAGGCAAGGAAAAGTTTATAATAAAAGAAGAACAAATAGAAGAGGTTTTCTATGAGCCAAGAAACAACAAGCCAGCAGCAGAAAATGCTAAGAGGGACTGCCTGGCTGACTGCTAGTAATTTTATCAGCCGCCTTCTCGGGGCTGTCTATATCATTCCTTGGTACATCTGGATGGGACAGCACGGAGCAGAGGCCAATGGTCTTTTTACCATGGGCTACAATATCTATGCTTGGTTCCTGCTGGTTTCCACAGCGGGAGTGCCAGTGGCTGTGGCCAAGCAGGTTGCTAAGTACAATACGATTGACAAGGAGGAACACAGCTTTGCTCTTATTCGAGAGTTCCTCAAGTTCATGCTGGGATTGGGATTGATCTTTGCAGTCATCATGTACTTGATGGCACCGGTTTTTGCCTCAATGTCTGGTGGCGGGGCTGACTTGATTCCAGTCATGCAAAGTTTGTCTTGGGCTGTGCTCATTTTTCCGTCTATGAGTGTCATTCGGGGCTTCTTCCAAGGGTTTAACAATCTGAAACCGTATGCCATCAGCCAGATTTCGGAGCAGGTGATACGGGTTATCTGGATGCTACTGACGGCTTATTTCATTATGAAAATCGGTTCAGGTGACTATGTTGAAGCTGTGACCCAGTCTACTTTTGCTGCCTTTGTCGGGATGCTGGCAAGTATGCTCGTCTTACTTTTCTATCTAGCAAAAACGGGTATGCTACGCTCTATCCTGAGAAAGCCCAAAAAATCTGCGGGAATTAGTGGTCGTTCTCTTCTCTGGGATACGATACGAGAAGCCATTCCCTTCATCATTACAGGCTCTGCAATTCAGCTTTTCCAGATTATTGACCAGGCGACCTTTATCAATATCATGACCCAGGTTAGCGATTATACGAAATCAGAGCTCCTAGTGCAATTCGCCTATTTTTCAGCTAATCCAAATAAAATCACTATGATTTTAATTGCAGTGGCAACTTCTATCGGTGGTGTCGGGATTCCTCTCTTGACCGAGAATTATGTCAAGGGTGACTTTCGCTCGGCTGCTCGCCTAGTGCAAGATAATCTTAGTATGTTGCTCTTCTTTATCTTTCCGTCAACAGTGGGAGCAGTTATGGTGGCTAGTCCGCTCTATACCGTTTTCTATGGTAAGCCAGATAGTCTAGCACTGGGACTCTTCATCTGCGCCATGCTGCAGACGATCATTCTCAGCACCTATACAGTTCTCGCTCCGATGATTCAAGCTCTGTTCCAAAACAAGAAAGCCATTCTCTACTTCTTTTATGGGGTTCTTGTCAAGCTCAGTCTGCAGGTGCCGATGATCAATCTCTTCCATGCTTATGGTCCCTTGATTTCAACGACCGTCGGTCTTTTACTGCCAATCTTCTTCATGTTTAGAGAAATTCGCAAGGTTGTTGGTTTGAATCCTAAGAATCTATTGAAGCGCCTGCTGTTGAGTATGATTCTCACAATTGCCATGGTGATCTTGGTTCTGCTTGTCGAGTATCTACTAAGCTTTATCTTCCAGCCAACTAATCGGATGTACAGCTTTATCTATGTCGCTGCCGTTGGGGGAGTCGGAATGCTCGTCTATATCGTACTGTCTCTCAAAGTTCGGCTCATAGACCGTTTTATCGGACAAAAGGCAGATAGTTTACGCCAACGATTAAGAATGAAATAAGAAACGAAGAGTCGTTCAGCGACTCTTTTTTATGGACTGTTACTCTATAGTTTCAGACTATAGCTAGCTCTTGAAAAGAAAAAAGCTCAAGACTTTCTTAAGATGTTACAATAGAAAGGTAGAATATTTTTAAAAAAGAGGAACGGTTAAATGGAGAAAGAACGGAAATTAAATACCTTGTTGGCCCAAGCGGGAGTAAAAACAGACACAACAACGGGTGCCTTAACAACCCCCTTGCATTTTTCAACGACTTACCAGCATCCAGAGTTTGGCCAGTCCACAGGATATGACTATACTCGAACCAAGAACCCTACACGGGCTAGCTTGGAAGCGACTCTAGCTGCTATCGAAAGTGCGGATTATGCCCTAGCGACTAGCTCTGGTATGTCGGCTATTGTGCTGGCCTTTAGTGCCTTTTCCGTCGGCAGTAAGGTTTTGGCTGTTAGGGATCTCTATGGCGGCTCTTTCCGCTGGTTTGCCCAGGCTGAAGCAGAAGGACGCTATGCCTTTACCTATGCCAATACAGAAGAAGAGCTACTCAATAATCTGACAGAGGATATAGATATTGTCTATATCGAGACACCGACCAATCCTCTCATGGTAGAGTTTGACATTGCTCGGATTTCCCAAGCGGCTCATGAGCAAGGAGCAGCTGTCATTGTGGACAATACCTTCTACAGTCCTATTTACCAAAGACCGCTGGAGGATGGAGCCGACCTTGTCCTACACTCTGCGACCAAGTATCTAGGAGGACACAATGATGTCTTGGCTGGAGCTATCATGACCAATGATACTGCCATCTATGACAAGCTTTTCTATAATCTCAATACAACTGGAGCAGTCCTATCTCCATTTGACAGCTATCTGCTTTTGCGTGGTCTCAAGACCTTGGCTCTTCGCATGGAGCGCTCTACTCAGAATGCACAAGAAGTAGTCGCATTTCTGAAGTCATCTCCTGCGGTAAAAGAAGTTCTCTATCCAGGTAAGGGTGGTATGATTTCCTTTAAAGTTGTGGACGAAGGGAAGATTCCTCATCTCTTAAATAGCCTGAAAGTCTTTACCTTTGCAGAAAGTTTAGGTGGAGTAGAGAGCTTGATTACCTATCCAACGACCCAGACTCATGCAGATATTCCTGTTGAAGTACGCCATTCTTATGGCTTGACTGATGATTTGCTGCGTCTGTCGATTGGGATCGAAGATAGTCGAGATTTGGTAGACGATTTACGAGCAGCCTTGGAGGACTAATATGGGAAGTTATAACTTTGAAACAGCACCCAATCGTATTGGTCAGAATACTTATAAATGGAAAGAGGCGGAGAAAGACAGTCAAGTCCTGCCAGCCTGGATTGCGGACATGGATTTTGAAGTCCTGCCTGAAATCAAGCAAACAGTGCATGATTACGCTGATCAGTTAGTCTATGGCTATACCTATGCTAGTGAGGAGTTGATCAATGCTGTTTTATCTTGGGAGCGGGATGAGCATGGCTACACATTTGACAAGGAAGCCTTGGTCTTTATCGAGGGAGTTGTTCCTGCTATTTCGACGGCTATCCAAGCCTTTACCAAGGAAGGTGATGCCGTTCTAATCAACACTCCTGTTTACCCGCCTTTTGCCCGCAGTGTCAAGCTTAATAATCGTCGGCTGATTACTAATTCCTTGATAGAGCAGGACGGTCTCTTTCAGATTGACTTTGAGCAGCTGGAGTGGGACATCGTAGACAATGAAGTTAAGATTTACGTGCTTTGCAATCCGCATAATCCCGGAGGTCGAGTTTGGGAACGGGAAGTGTTAGAGAAAATTGGTCGTCTCTGCCAAAAGTACGGCGTTCTCGTAGTTTCAGATGAGATTCACCAAGACTTGACGCTGTTTGGACATAAACACCAGTCTTTCAATACTGTTTCACCTGACTTTAAGGACTTTAGCTTGATTTTAGCCAGTGCGACTAAGACTTTTAATATTGCTGGGACAAAGAATTCCTATGCAGTGATTGAGAATCCTAGCTTGCGACAAAAGTTTCAAAAGCGCCAACTGGCCAATAACCAGCATGAAATTTCGGGTCTTGGATTTTTAGCGACGGAAGCTGCCTATCGTCATGGCAAGCCTTGGTTGACAGAGCTCAAGGCTGTCTTAGAGGAAAATATTGATTTTGTAGTCGATTATTTTGCTAAGGAAGCGCCACGTCTGCGGGTCATGAAGCCTCAAGGGACTTATCTGGTTTGGCTGGACTTTTCAGATTATGGACTGACAGATGATCAGCTCTTCCACTTGCTTCGAGAAGAGGCTAAGGTTGTCCTGAATCGGGGAAGTGATTTTGGCCAAGAAGGCAAAGGACATGCTCGTCTCAATACAGCTGCGCCAAAGACTATGATCAAAGAGATTTGTCGAAGGATTGCGGAAGTTTTACCAAAATAAAATAAAAATAGCTCTCTTTATTGACAATCTTTCTAAAGAGGAGTATAGTAATAGTGTCAATCGGTAGGTGAGGCTACCATAAGGATACGGATGACTACCGCAAAGCAGTGGAGACACTACTCGTTGGTCAACAGTCCTGATCGCAAAGGTCAAGACTAAGCTCATTTCATCGCCTTATGGAGTTAAAGCTTGAACGGTGAATGCTTGTTTTATCTATGTTTAAAACAATGAAGCGAACAACCTGACATGCAAACAACCCTGCCTAGAATTGGCAGGGTCTTCTTTTTTGCTAAAAATATTTCAAGAGTACAAATAGTTGATTGCCTGCCTCTTAAGAAAAAGAAGGAGGAATAGTAATGAAATTATGGTATTCTAGTACCAGTCCTTTTGCGCGTAAAGTCTATGCTACAATTTTACACCATCATTTAGAGGAGCAGGTGGATATTCAGAAGGTTCAGGTGGCTTTCGACAAAAATTCACCGCATAATCAAGATAATCCTTTGGGTAGAATTCCTGCTTTTCAAGCTTCCAATGGAGAATGGTTGTATGGTAGTGATTTAATTTCTCAATATTTAGACGAGCTAGGTCAGGAAACTCCGCTTTTTCCTAATGGAATAGAGAAGTGGCACATTTTAAACATACTGTCCGTTGCTGAAGGAATTTTGGAAAATACAATGCCGATGGTTGCGGAAAAAATTTTTCATGAAAAAGACCATTGGTGGAAAGACAGACATCAGCAAATTGAAGAGAGAAATGTCCGGAGTTTGGCCTTATTAGAGAAACTGGCTACTGAGCAAGGACTTTCTTTGAATATTGCAACAATCCAAGTAGTTGCTCTTGTAGATTGGTGGAATTTACGTGAAGAAGTCATTGGATTTTCTTTGAAAGAAAATTTTCCCGACTTGCAAGAATGGACCCAGAAGATGAATGCTACTTTTGATGTCTTGCAGGCATCTTGGGATTATTAACTACATTTATAAACTAAGAAAGGAGAAGTACGATGCAAATTGACGATCATCCGGAACCGCACATACACAGCCAATCGCTGATTTGTGTCGTTCTGTCCGTATAAAGTGATTGGTCTCTGTGTATGAAAATTATCAATCATACATAAAGGAGAAACCAATGAAAACAGTAAAAGAAAGATTAGTTGCTGCATTGCAACTTCCTGTACAAGAAACTCTGGCATTTTACAAGAGTTCCTTTCGTGGCCTGACAGAAGAGCAGGTCGAAGAAAATCGTGACCTCTATGGTGAAAATATCATCACAAAGGGTCAGGAAGACTCTATTTTCAAGAAAATTTACGAGTCTATCATTAACCCCTTTACAGTCATCCTATTGGTGATTGCCCTAGTGTCCTTAGTGACCAATGTCTGGCTGGCCAAGCCTGGTGAGGAAGATCCGACGACTTCCATTATTATTGTCGTTCTGGTGCTGATTTCTGGAGGCATTCGTTTTATTCAGGAATTGCGGAGCGACCGCGCTGCTAGCAATCTGTCTCGACTGATTGTCAATACGGCTACGGTTATCCGTGAAGGAGCAGAGCAGGAACTGCCCATTGATGAGCTTGTTGTAGGGGATATCATCAAACTTAGTGCTGGAGACATGATTCCCGCAGATGTCTTGCTGCTGGATTCGCGTGATTTCTTTGTTCAGCAGTCCGGGTTGACAGGGGAAAGTGATGCAGTAGAAAAGATCTGTTTGACCAAGTCAGATGGTCAAAATCTCGATAGCCTTTTAGAAACAGAGTCGCTGGCCTTTATGGGAACCAACGTTATTTCCGGCAGAGCTACAGCTCTGGTGCTGGTGGTTGGTGATGAGACCATGATGGGAGCCATTGAGCAGACGCTTAACACCTATGATGAGCCGACCTCTTTTGAGCGCGAGATGAATAGTATCTCCTGGCTCTTGATTCGTCTGATGCTGGTCATGGTGCCAGTCGTCTTCTTTATCAACGGTCTGACAGACGGCGACTGGCTGGAAGCAGGTGTCTTTGCCCTCAGTGTTGGGGTCGGCCTGACGCCAGAAATGCTGCCTATGATTATCACGGCGAGCTTGGCTAAAGGTTCCATTATTATGGCTCAGGAAAAGGTCGTGATTAAGAAGCTGAACGCTATCCAAGACCTAGGAGCTATTGATATCCTCTGTACGGATAAGACGGGGACACTGACTCAAGACGAGATTGTATTGGAATACCCGCTGGACATTCATGGTGATTTGGACTTGGCAGTACTCCGTCGTGCCTTTCTCAATTCCTATTATCAAACAGGCCTTAAAAATCTCATGGATCGGGCTATTATCAATCGGACGGAGAAAGAAGCAGAAAAGCATGAGATTGTTCGTAACTTAGACCAAACCTTTAAGAAAATTGATGAACTGCCCTTTGACTTTGAGCGTCGTCGCATGAGCGTCATCGTCAAGGATGATGAGGATGTTATCAGCATGGTGACCAAGGGGGCCTTGGAGGAAATGCTGGCCATCTCTAGCTATGTAGAATACAAAAATCATATTACAGAACTGACTGAGGAGATCCGTCAGGAAATCCTTGCGGAAGTGGCTCAACTTAATGAGCAAGGGCTGCGCGTACTTGGTGTTAGCTACAAGTCAGACTTAGAAGAAGATTATGAGTATGAAGTGAAGGATGAGTCCGATATGATTTTGACGGGCTATCTGGCCTTTCTAGATCCACCTAAGTCATCTGCGGCTCCAGCTATTGAAACCTTGGCCGAATATGGTGTTTCCACTAAGATTTTGACGGGCGATAATGATAAGGTAACCCAAGCAGTCTGTGAAAAGGTTGGGTTAGATGTAGACAATATCTTGCTAGGTGTAGAGATAGATGCTTTATCTAATGAGGAATTGAGCCAGGCGGTGGAGAACACAACAGTCTTTGCCAAGCTTTCCCCTGACCAAAAAGCTCGGATTATCCTACAACTCAAGGCCAATGGTCACAAGGTTGGCTACATGGGCGATGGCATCAATGATGCGCCTTCTATGAAAGTAGCAGATGTGGGTATTTCAGTTGATACAGCTGTCGATATTGCCAAGGAAACAGCAGATGTCATTTTGCTGGACAAGGACCTCATGGTTCTGGAGAAAGGGCTGGTAGAAGGTCGCAAGGTCTATGCCAACATGACCAAGTATATCAAGATGACGGTCAGTTCCAATTTTGGGAATATCTTTTCTCTTCTCTTTGCCAGCATTTTTCTGCCTTTTCTGCCTATGGCACCAGTTCATTTGATTGTCCTCAATCTAGTTTATGATTTGTCTTGTATCGCTCTGCCATTTGATAATGTAGATAGTGAATTTCTCAAGAAACCTCATATTTGGTCAGCTAGCTCCATTACCCGTTTTATGGCTTGGATAGGGCCTATCTCATCCGTTTTTGATGTTTTGACCTATCTGGTACTTTACTTTATCATCGTGCCTATGATCACAGGAGGCAGCTATCAAGCTAGTACTGAACAGGCAGCGACCTTTATCACTCTTTTCCAAACAGGATGGTTTATTGAGTCTATGTGGACCCAAACCATGGTCATCTACATGCTACGCTCGCCTAAGCTGCCTTTTGTGCAAAGCCGTCCTGCTCTTTCCGTCATTGTGACGACCATGGCGGCTGCGCTCTTTGTTACTTCCTTGCCATATAGCCTCTTTGCGTCAGTTCTGAAGACAGCTCCGCTCAATGGCACCTATTTCCTTTGCCTTTTCTTGATTATCGTGCTTTATATGGTTAGCGTAACCCTTGTGAAAGGCCTTTATATCAAGCGTTACAAGGAATGGCTGTAATAGAAGGGCTAGCAGATGTTTAAGAATTATAAAAAAGATTGGAAAATTCTCCAATCTTTTTTTGCATGTATTATTCTTTATCAGGTTGCCATTGCCAGCTTGCTCCAAATTGGGCGAGTAGCTCGAAGGAGGCTTCTGGTCCCATAGATCCGACAGGATATTCATGGAGTGGTACTTGATTTTGGCTCCAGAGTTCTTCAATGCGATCGATAAGCTCCCAGCTGGCTTTTACTTCATCCCAATGGCTGAAATTAGTTGAGTCGTTATTGAGGACATCAAAAATTAATTTTTCATAAGGGTCTGGAGAGGCTCCTGACGCTGTGGCATCTGTCCGATAATCCAATGAGATAGGAGCTAGATTAAAGAGTTCCCCAACTTTCTTGCCATTGAGGCTGAGTGAAATCCCCTCGGTTGGCTGGATATAGATGGTTAGGACATTTGGTTTGAGAGGTTCACCAAAGATGGAGTCCATTTGCTTGAAGACGATGTTGACATGGGTGCCTTTTTTGGTGAGGCGCTTCCCTGTTCGGAAGAAGAAAGGAACATCACGGAAGCGGTCGCTATCAATGAAGAAAGCACCAGAGGCAAAAGTTTCAGTAGTAGACTCAGGATTGACATTTGGTTCGCTACGGTAAGAAATGTATTTTCGACCGTTGATTTTGCCAGACTTGTATTGGCCGCGAATGAAGAAGCGTTTCAAATCTTCCTCGCTTGGCTGAACGAGGAGCTCAAATACCTTGACCTTTTCTGCACGGATATGGTCTTTGGTAAAGCTTTTTGGTTTGTCCATGGCCAGTAGTGAGAGGAGTTGTAGGGTGTGGTTTTGCACCATATCACGGAGGGCACCGGATTGATCATAGTATCCACCGCGTTCTTCAACTCCCAACTTTTCAGCAAAGGTAATCTGTACATTATCAATGTATTGGCGGTTCCAGACATTTTCAAAAAGCAGATTAGCAAAGCGGATGGCAAAAATCTTTTGAATCATTTCCTTGCCCAGATAGTGGTCGATGCGGAAAATCTGTTCTTCGTCAAAGGTTGCCAATAGATCTTCGTTAAGCTTGCTGGCAGTTGCCAAATCTGTTCCGAAGGGTTTTTCGACAATCAGGCGTTCAAATCCTTTTCCATCAACGATTTGCTCAGACTTGAGATGCTTAGCAATGGTTCCGAAAAATTGTGGCGCCATAGAAAGGAAGAAGAGTTTGTTATTTTCTGCCTGGTATTGCTCGTTGAGCTTGTTTTGCAGCTTGCGCAATTCGATATAATGCTCGGTGTCTTGCACGTCATGGCTTTGATAATAAAAGTGGCTGGCGAACTCTTGAGCCTGCTCGGCACTGTCGGCTAGGTCTGAGATTGACTCGACAACGACCGACTCGAAATATTCCTTGCTCCAAGGTCTGCGGGCAGTTCCGATTACGGCAAAATGTTGCGAAAGATTGCCAGATTTATAAAGTCGAAAGAGAGAAGGATAAAGCTTTCTTTGAGCCAAGTCTCCGCTGGCACCGAAAATTGTAATAATAACTTTTGAAGACATGATATCTATTACCTATCTAAATGTGATTGTCTCTATTTTATCACAATTTTCAGAAAAATTGTATTTGAAAA
Source organism: Streptococcus sp. SC1 (assembly GCF_030272855.1). NCBI lineage: Bacteria > Bacillati > Bacillota > Bacilli > Lactobacillales > Streptococcaceae > Streptococcus > Streptococcus sp. SC1. The sequence goes on from NZ_JAQCMU010000006.1 coordinate 27,701, forward strand.
ATCTGGATTTGACCAAAGAAAATATCCCGAGGGGAAGTCGGGATAGAAATTTAAGCTTCTTTCTTCTGATGAATCGCTCGAAACAGAAAATAGTAGAAAATAAAGTTTCCTATTGCGAGAAGTAGAAGTAGGCTAAAGACATTGTGGACGCCACTTGTCGTATTGGGTGCTTGGTTGAGCAGGACGGCTGCAATTGCCGTTCCCAAGGCACCAGCAAAGGTTTGCGCTAGTTGAAAGAGGGCAGTTACATCCGCCGTTTTATCTCTGCTGACTTGAGAAGCCGATAAAGCCATGGTATTGTTGAAGGCCATGTTGCGTCCCAGAGTAAAGAGGATATAAAATCCTAAGATCAAAGGCAGATTGAGCCAACTTGTAAAGAAGCTAAAGATAATCATGACCAGAAAGACTAGGCTATTGCCGCCCAGCAGAGACAGCTTAGGGCCTTTGCTATCGTACAATTTTCCCAGAAAAGGCGACATAAAAGCCCCGATCATGGTTCCGGGAAGGAGGGAAAAACCAGCTTGGGCGGTGGAGACATTCTTGACCAGCACGAGAAAGTTGGGAATGAGAAAGTTGCTGGATAGGTTGGAGAATTGGAAAATTAAAAAGGGCAGAATTCCAAAGAAAATTGTTGGTTCTTTCAAGATACGGATGTCCAGAAACGGATCTTGGACAGCCAGACTCCGCCAGATAAAAAAGGCAAAGGAAAGGAGAAAAATAACAAGATAGAGCCAATTGACACTATCGCCACCTTCCAAACTGGAGATGGTCATCAGAGAAAAGGAAAGAGCCGTTGCAAGCGAGAGAAAACCCAGCACATCAAAGGGGCGCTTGCTTTTTTCTGCTGAATTCTCCAAGTTAACATATGCCAGCAAAAAAGAGAGAATGGGAACTGGCATGATAAAACTGTAGATCATGTGCCAGTCGAAGGAGCCAATCATGAATCCTCCGTAGGTCGGGCCGATGGCTGGTGCCAGACTGATAACTAGGCCACTCAGTCCCATATAAAATCCGATTTTCTGCCGAGGGACCCGCTCCACGATGAGATTAAACATAAGTGGAATGGCAATCCCAGTCGCTCCCCCCTGAAGGATCCGTCCCAGCATAAGGAAAGTAAAGTCTGGGGCAATCATAGCAATCAGATTACCAAGAGTAAAGATGGAAAGTGAGGTAAAGAGGATGCGACGCTCCGTCCAATTGTGGGCTAGAGTTGCGCCTAAAGTTATGGTGATGGCGACGGCCAGCAGATAGCCAGTCGTAATCCATTGCAGCACTCCTAAGCTCAGACCAAATACTTTGCTGAGGTGGGGAAAGGTCACATTCATACTGGTCTCTGAAAGAATTCCAGCAAAGGTGACTAAGGCCACAGCCAGAATAGAAAGCAAATCTCGTTTCTTTACTTTTTCTTGATTCATAAAAACAACTCCTTTTCAAATGAGATAGTATTATTGTAGCATGATTTTCTAAGAGAGGAGAAAAAAAGTTAAATAGCAACTTTAATCAAATTTATAAAAGTCGAGCAGACTAACTTAGTAAAGGGGAGAGAATGGCATATAAAAGAAACACCCATGAAAATGGATTTTCACAGGTGTTTGACTCTAAAAGACCCGATAGACATAAGGATTGTCCGGTTTTTCTACCCTATCAAAACTTTCAACTTCTAGAGTTGGCAGGCTTTGCCCAAGACTTTTATGGTAGTGCATGGCAAGTTTCCCCTTGGCATGAATCCAGGTATTATTCTCAAAATGCTGGGTATTTCCAGTCGTCAAGAGGCCATAGACACCTGAGTCGGCGATACAATGGATAATACCGAAGCGAAAGAGAAATTGACTCTTCTGGTCGCTAGGGTCATTGTAGACAAAGCCGGTGAACTCCAGCGTTTTACCCACAAACTCGTCGGGATAATCATAGATGACCTCCATGACCTCCATGTAGTTCTCAGTTGTGACCTGAATGGTATCTTGCTTGACATATTTCTTGGCGGCTGCCCGCATTTCTTTTTCGTAAGCTCCTTTGGTAAAGTAGGTGCTGGTGTCCGGCTTTAGGTATTGGCTGGTAGTGCCTTCGTCCTGCTGGACGGCTGCAGAAGTTCCTTCAGCCAGTGGGAAATGAAATCCTTTAGCCGAAACTGTTGTCGAATCCAAGGTAACAGTTGGAAAGAAAATTCCTACAAAAAGCGGAATGACAAGGAGCAGCACGCTGCCTAACTTGGCCCAGCGAGAGGTCAAATGACTATGAACCTCCATCTTCTTCATCCAGATGATCAGCTGCACAACTGCCAAGATAAAAGATAGAATCATAGACAAGTAGGCCAGATAGGAGTAGTGGAGATTGATATATTGGTTGAGCTTGCCTGTCAGCTGTAGGTACATGGTGATCTCAAAGTAGCCGACTAAGATTAAAAATCGAATCATAGCACTACCCCCACAAGCCAAGAGTAAAGAAAGACGACGACAGTAACCAGGCTGATAAATTGCCAGATAAAGCGTGTCTTAAAGTAGTTTTTCATCATCAGCAGATTCTTGACATCTAGCATAGGCCCAATGACCAAGAAAGCTAAGACTGGCGATAAGCCGAAACTAGCAATCAAGGAGCTCCCGATGAAAGCATCAGCTTCGCTGCAAAGTGAGAGCAGGAAGGACAGCAGCATGAGGAGGAGAATAGCAACAGCTGGTGTCGAGCTGATAGAGGTCAGGATTCTGGTTGGCACATAGACTTGTACTATGCTGGCGAAGAGACAGCCAAAGACCAAATAGCGGCCTGTGTCGAAAAATTCGTCAATGGCTTGAACGAAGACCTGAAAAAGTTTTTGTCCTTTGCTAAGATGTGAAAAGTCATGTTCATGAACAGCCTTGCGATTTTCTTTCTGAATATTGCTGTCTGCAAAGAAGCCCAGAAAAATCCCTAAAAGAATAGCCACGACCATAGAACCTAGAGCACGAAGCAGAGCCATTCGAAAGGAATTACCAAAGGCTGAGTAGGTCGCAAAGAGCACGATAGGGTTGATGACTGGAGCTGTTACCAGAAAAGGCACAGCCGTGTAACTGGGAACTTTCTTTTCCAGAAATCGGTTTATAATAGGAACGATTCCGCACTCGCAAGAAGGGAAGACAATACCGATTAAACTTCCAAAGAAAATCCGAGCCCATTTGTTCTTGGGCAGGAAACGATAAACTTTGTCCGGCGTGACATACACCTCGATAAAGCCAGAAATGATACTTCCGATTAAGACAAAAGGCAGGGCCTCGATGATAATGGAGAGAAAAATAGCTCCAGCCTGTAAAACGCTGGAAGGAAGATTTGAAAAGAGGCTCATGCTTTTTTAGCCTTGTCTTCAGCTTCTTTTTTCTTTTTGTCATCTGGAAATTCGACTTTTTCAAGCTTGGGCAGAGTGGCAAATTCCTCGAACATCTTGTCTAAATCGTCTGTTTTAGTAAATTTAACAGCCATAAAAGTACCTCATTTCTAAAATAATAATTCTATTATACTACCAAAAGAAAAAAAATGATATTTTCAGCCACGATGGAGCTGAGACAGCGGATTTATCCAAGAAAGAAAAAGATGGATTAAACTAGTCTTTATAGATTGTTCAGCTTCATATTATGATATAATAGAAGCGTTATGGAAAATACTAATATTGAAAAAATTGCCCAGAAATTGGGCCTTAAAGAAAGCCAAGTATCACAGGTCTTAGACCTGACCGTTGAGGGAAATACCATTCCTTTCATTGCTCGTTACCGTAAGGAAATGACAGGAAATCTGGATGAGGTCGAGATTAAGGCAATCATTGATTTGGATAAGAGCATGACTGCCTTGGCGGAGCGTAAAGCAACGGTCTTAGCTAAGATTGAGGAGCAGGGAAAACTAACGGATGCACTGCGTTCTGAGATTGAGGCTGCTGAAAAGCTGGCTGATGTGGAAGAACTCTATCTGCCTTATAAGGAGAAGCGTCGTACCAAGGCTACTATTGCGCGTGAAGCAGGTCTCTTTCCTTTGGCTCGCCTAATCTTACGGGATGCGGCTAATCTGCAGGAAGAAGCTGAGAAACTGACTAGTGAAGCCTTTCCGACAGCAGAGGCTGCTCTTGCTGGAGCTGTGGATATTCTGACTGAGGCGATTTCTGAAGATACCAAGCTGCGGGCTTGGACCTACCATGAGATGCAGACCAATTCTTCTATCGTATCCAGTCTCAAAGACGGGGATTTGGATGAAAAGCAAGTCTTCCAGATTTATTATGATTTTTCTGAAAAAGTAGCGACCATGCAAGGCTACCGTACCTTGGCTCTTAACCGTGGTGAGAAGCTGGGTATTCTCAAGGTTGGTTTTGAGCACAATCTTGAGAAAATTCTGCGTTTCTTTGAGGTACGTTTCAAGGTGAAAAATGCTTATATTCTTGAAGCTATCCAGCAAGCAGTTAAAAAGAAAATCATTCCAGCCATGGAGCGCCGTATTCGGACTGAGTTGACTGAGGCCGCTGAGGATGGAGCCATTCAGCTCTTCTCAGAAAATCTCCGAAATCTCCTCCTGATTGCTCCTCTCAAAGGTCGCGTAGTACTGGGCTTTGATCCAGCCTTTCGGACAGGAGCCAAGCTAGCTGTTGTGGATGCGACAGGAAAGATGCTGACGACTCATGTCATCTATCCCGTTCCACCAGCAAAGCCAGCTCAGATTGAAGCATCTAAGAAAGAGTTATCGGAGCTGATTGAGCAGTTTGGCGTGGAAATCATTGCCATTGGAAATGGAACGGCTAGCCGAGAAAGCGAAGCCTTTGTAGCTGAAGTTTTGAAATCCCATCTAAATGTCAGCTATGTCATCGTCAATGAAAGCGGAGCATCTGTCTACTCTGCTAGTGAACTGGCTCGTCATGAATTTCCAGATTTGACGGTTGAAAAGCGTTCAGCTATTTCCATCGCCCGCCGTCTGCAGGATCCATTGGCAGAGCTGGTTAAGATTGATCCGAAGTCGATCGGGGTTGGTCAGTACCAGCATGATGTCAGCCAGAAAAAGCTGTCTGAAAGTCTGGACTTTGTCGTGGATACCGTGGTTAACCAAGTCGGGGTTAATATCAACACCGCCAGTCCTGCTCTGCTGGCTCATGTGGCTGGTCTTAATAAAACTATCTCAGAAAATATTGTCAAATACCGAGAAACAGAAGGCTTGATTCGGTCTCGCGAGGCTATCAAGAAAGTGCCACGTCTGGGCGCAAAGGCTTTTGAACAGGCAGCCGGCTTCCTGCGTATTCCTGAAAGTGATAACTTGCTAGACAATACAGGCGTTCACCCAGAGTCTTATAAGGCGGTGGAGGAGCTCTTTAAGCGTTTAGAAATTAGTAGTTTGGATGAAGCAGCCCAAGCTAAATTAAAAGCAGTGCAGACTGCTAGTTTGTCTGCAGAGCTAGGCTTGGGAGAAGAAACCCTCAAAGATATTATTGCTGATTTGCTCAAGCCTGGCAGAGATTTGCGAGATTCCTTTGACGCGCCAGTTTTGCGGCAGGATGTCTTGGATATCAAGGATTTGCGCATCGGTCAAAAACTGGAAGGTGTTGTCCGCAATGTCGTCGATTTCGGAGCCTTTGTGGATATCGGTATCCACGAAGATGGCCTTATCCATATTTCTAAAATCAGTAAAAACTTTATCAAACACCCTAGCCAAGTCCTGTCAGTCGGTGATTTGGTCACTGTCTGGGTGGATAAACTGGATGTGGAGCGGGAAAAGGTCAATCTCTCTCTGATAGCGCCAAATGAATCTAACTAACTACGTTAAGCAGGTGTCGCTGGAAGATTTTGGTTGGGAATTCCGCCACCAAGCTTATTGGAACAAGCGTCTCCGGACGACTGGAGGACGCTTCTTTCCAAAAGATGGTCATCTAGATTTCAATCCGAAAATTTATGAAACTTTTGGACTTGAAACTTTTCGAAAAATTGTTCGTCATGAGTTGGTTCACTATCACCTCTATTATCAGGGTAAAGGTTACCGCCATGGAGATAGAGATTTTAAAGACCTCCTTAAGCAAGTTGACGGTCTGCGCTACGCTCCATCCTTGTCAAACTCGCAATCCTTTCTCATTTATGAATGCCTAAGCTGCGGAGCACATATCCGTCGTAGACGAAGGGTAGACATAAAAAAATATCGTTGCGGTCGTTGTAGAGGTCAACTGTCCTTCCTCAAAGAGGAAACAAACAGAGGCTGAGCGAATTAAAAACGGATCAATGCAGAATCAGCCTTGGGGCTGATTTTTTTGTTCTCCCGCTATGATAAAATGAAGGAAAGAATGAGAGTTGAGGTCATCATCATGAAAACTAAGTTTTATAAATTAAGAAGAAACCGAGTGATTTCAGGGGTTTTGTCAGGATTGGCTGATAAATTTAATTTTGATCTTGGCTTGTTACGCTTTTTATTCATCATCTTTACAGTTTCCAATTTTGGCTTAGGCATTTTGATTTATATTTTGTTGGCTGTCGTGATGCCTTACAAGGAAGATGTGGAAGCGGAAATGTATGGAACGGGCCCTCGCAAAATGAAAGATGCCGAGCCAATCAATGACAATGATGGTTGGTTTTGGTAAAATAACAAATATAAGATTCGGGAGTATTCCCGAATTTTTGCTAGATGTAGAAGAAACGAAAAGAGAGAATCTAGGGAAGCGCAGCTGACGGAATCTGGAAACTGCTACCGAAAGATGAATGACTTTATCCAAGGAGGAAATATGACAGAAGTTTGGAATGCTTATGACTTAAATCGAAATCAACTCCCGCATCTCCTGGTTCGAGGAGATGAAATTCCTGAAGGACAGTTTCATCTCTGTGTCAATGTCTTGGTTCGCCATCAGGATGGCGATATTCTCTGTATGCGACGGTCAGTAAATAAAAGTCTCTATCCTGGCTACTATGAGTTTGGAGCGGGAGGTAGTGTATTGGCAGGAGAGGATAGTCAGACAGCCGCCCTCCGGGAACTAGAAGAAGAAACGGGTCTGGTTCCCGACAGTATCAGACTGTTGGAGCAGGTGTGCTCTGTCGAAGACCAGTGCCACTTTGATTTCTATGAAGCGGTGGTGTCTGGAGACAAGAGCCAAGTTCGCTATCAGGCAGGCGAAACTGATGCTCATGTCTGGCTGCCTCTAAGAGAAATTCCAGCCTTTATCGAGAGCCATCCTTGCTTTCAAAATCAGAAAAAAATTCTCCAAAGGTGGATAGGCTAGTTGTTTTGACTGACCTTTTTACTGGCTGGCAGATGTTTTCACAAGCATCTAGGGAAAAATCCTGCTTAATTTCCAATCTTAAAAACTCTTTTAGGGTAAAAATTTGCTATAATAGAGAAAGATAAATTTGAAGGGAGCAGGGAATGTCTGTAAAGGTCAAAGATTTGATTGAAAAAGTCCGTTTACGTATCGTTTACGGCAGTGATGACCTCTTAGAAAAGGAGATTTCGACATCGGATATTGCGCGGCCGGGTCTTGAAATGACCGGCTATTTTGACTACTACACACCAGAACGGATTCAGCTGATTGGGATGAAGGAGTGGTCTTATCTGATGAAGATGACATCCCACAACCGTCATCAAGTCCTTCTGAAAATGTTTCAACCAGAAACGCCAGTTGTCATTGTGGCACGCGATTTGGAGATTCCTGAAGAAATGCAGCGAGCAGCGGAGGAAAAGCAAATCGCTATTCTGAGCAGCCGTACATCAACCAGTCGTCTATCAGGAGAAATTTCTAGCTTCCTTGACTCGCGTTTGGCGGTCAGAACCAGTGTCCATGGCGTATTGATGGACATCTACGGGATGGGAGTGCTGATTCAAGGGGACAGCGGTATTGGTAAAAGTGAAACTGGTCTTGATTTAGTCAAGCGTGGCCATCGTTTAGTGGCGGATGACCGGGTCGATATTTTTGCCAAGGATGAAATGACCCTCTGGGGAGAGCCTGCTGAGATTCTTCGTCATCTCTTGGAAATTCGTGGTGTCGGCATTATTGATGTGATGAGCCTTTACGGAGCTAGTGCGGTTAAGGATTCTTCACAGGTACAGATTGCCGTCTATCTGGAAAATTATGATACCAATAAGACCTTTGACCGTCTAGGCAATAATGCAGAAGAACTGGAAGTTTCCGGTGTCAGAATTCCTCGGATCCGCATCCCAGTTAAGACAGGACGCAACATCTCTGTGGTGATCGAAGCCGCAGCTATGAACTATCGGGCTAAGGAGATGGGCTTTGATGCCACCAAGATTTTTGAAGAACGACTGACTAATCTGATTAGCCAGAATGAGGTGAAAGATGCTTGATCCAGTAGCTTTTTCAGTCGGTCCCTTTAGTATTCGTTGGTATGCGATTTGCATTGTCACTGGCTTGATTTTAGCCGTTTACTTAGCCATGAAGGAAGCGCCACGCAAGAAGATGATTCCAGATGATATTCTTGATTTCATTCTGATTGCCTTTCCCTTGGCCATCCTTGGAGCGCGGCTCTACTATGTGATTTTTGAATGGTCTTATTATGGCAAGCACTCTCTGATTGAGATTTTTCAGATTTGGAATGGTGGTTTAGCCATTTACGGTGGTTTGATCACCGGTGCCCTTGTCCTCTATTTCTTTTCACAGAGAAGGCTGATCAATCCTGTTGATTTCTTGGATATTGCAGCGCCTAGCGTCTTGATTGCTCAAAGCATTGGCCGTTGGGGCAATTTCTTTAACCAAGAAGCCTATGGAGCAGTGGTCAAAAATCTTAATTATCTGCCGTCCTTCATCCGTAACAATATGTACATAGATGGTGCTTATCGCCAGCCAACCTTCTTATACGAATCCCTTTGGAATTTACTTGGCTTTGCCCTATTGCTGATTTTACGACGCCGCCCTAAATTCTTCCGTCAGGGAGAATTGGCAGCCTTTTACCTGATTTGGTACGGCTTTGGCCGGATGATTATTGAGGGTATGCGGACTGATAGTCTCATGTTCTTGGGTGTTCGTATATCTCAGTGGCTGTCTGCAGCCCTGATTTTACTCGGCATCGGCATTATGATTTACCAAAGAAAAAAACAAGCCCCCTATTATCAAGAGTGAGAGGAGAATACTATGCTTGAAATTGCTTATACTTTAGTTGCTGTCGCTTTGATTGTTTTTCTAATCTATATGACCATCACCGTCAAAACTCTCGGTGATAAGGCTGCAAAAATGCTGGATGAGACAGAAAATACTATCAAAGTTTTGACTTCTGATGTCAATATCACCCTGCATCAAACCAATGATTTGATTGCCAAAGTCAATGTGTTGACAGATGATATCAACCACAAAGTAGCAACGATTGATCCGCTTTTCAATGCGGTGGCAGACCTATCCGAATCAGTCTCTGATTTAAATGATCAGGCGCGTGTTTTAGGAAAAAAGGCAGTCGCAGCAGGAAGCACGACAGCCAAAACAACAGCAGGTCTAACGGCCCTTCGTTTTGTTGGCAAATTATTTAAAAAATAAGAAAGTAGGTTTATTATGGGAAAAATTTCATCACTTTTATTAGGTGCTGTGTCTGGTGCAGCTGCAGCGTACTTTATAACTAGCAAAAAAGGTAAAGAAATCACTGAAAAAGTTCAAGACTTTGTTGTAGACTATCGGGAAGATCCAGACAAGACTCACGAAGCAGTTGTCCAATCAGTAAAGGATTTTTCAGATCAGGCTGTCAAGGCCATCAACCAAACCAAGGAAAAGGTTGAAAATGGCGAAATTACAGCTGAAACAGTATTGGAGTCTGTCAAGGATACGACCAAGTCAGTAGTAGACTATTCGCAGGATAAATTCCAAGAAATCAAAGAAAAGTTTGAAAAAGAAGAGGAAATTCTTGAAGAAGAAATTTCTGATATCGTGGTGGAAGAAGGAGAAAAAGCCTCTTCAGAAGAAATCATCATTGATTTAGAAGATAAGTAAGTTCAAACTGGATATACAAGTTGAGGCTGGGACAAAAGAGTCCTAGCCTCGTTTTTTATTAGAATTGCACCTTTGTCGCAGTGGTATAGGAAGCAAAAATTACTACTATTTAGTTTCCCCTTAGCCAACTTGATTTTCAGAAAAGAAAGCGTTATTATATAAATAAAAGGGGGTGTTGGTATGAAAAATTTAAAAATACTTGCCTTGCTAGGTCTGGGCTGCTGCTTATTAGCCTGTTCTCGGCAGAAAGCTTCAGAGTCCCCTCGGTCTAAAAGCTCTGACTCTTCTTCTAAAGCTTCGAGCGCGAGTCAAGCTAGCTCGAAAGCAGATAGTAGTAGTCAAGCCAGTACTAATCAAACCAGCCCTAGCCAGAGTTCCGCTTCTGCGGAGTCGGAAAGCTCCAGTCAGACAACTGAAAAGGTCAGAGAAGAGGATACACAGCCTTCTAGTAAAGAAGCGCCTTCTTCTATCAGAAAACGTCTGGAAGTCCCTATGCAGATTCAGCGAGCTTGGAATACTTGCGCACCGACCTCTGTCAGTATTATTCTAGCTTACAGGGGCGTCCAGGCTAGTCAGGAAGAATTGGCACGAGCGATGGGCACCGATGAGACTTTCGGTACCCATAATGTCAATGCTATCCGTGTCTTAAATCAATATTTATTTGGTTATGCGGAAGTGCCGGCAGGCCAAGCGGACTACCATCTTGCGACAGTGACTAGCAGTGCCTCGAATTCTGAAGATATGCGGTTCTTTAAGGAGCGCCTTCGCAAGAATATTGATGATGGCTATCCGCTCTACTATACGATTGATAATGCCTCCATCTACCCAGGGCACAAGGGTGAACACAATGTTGTGGGGACGGGCTATGAATTATCAGCAGACGGCAGTGATGTCCTTGCAGTTTATTACATTGATCCATCCTATACCGTTCAGGATCCAGTCTATGGAGGGCTGAAAAAGGTGACTCCAGAAGAATTATTGGCAGCTATGTGTGCTTGTCAGGAACCAAATTACGCTTGGTAAAAAAAGAAAAACGAGATCTTTTGATCTCGTTTGATTTAATTCGTGAATTAACGGTGTCTCTTTCTCCGAACAGTACGGTAGCCTTGAATAACCATGAGACTCAGGACTACAGCAAGTGTAAAGGATAGGAAGGTACTTATTTTTGCAGATAAGAAGATAAAGCTAAAAAAGACTGTCAAAATACAGAATAAAGCGATATTTATAAAGAAAAATAGCTCACGTAATTGTGATGCTGATTCTGCTTGGGGCAGGTATTCTTGATAGGAAACTTCCTTGCTTTGCTCTGTCGAATCATGCAGGGGCGCTGATTCAAACTGTTTAAAATCTCTTACTGCCATAATCTCTCTCCTAATAGTACCTTATCATTCTATCATGTTTCTACTATTAGGTATGTTACAAGATAGTTACAAAACGAATAAAATCGAATTAAGAAATCATAATTCCTATTTTTTTGGTATAATAATGATATGAAAAAGATAATCATTACAGCGACAGCTGAAAGTATAGAACAAGTTCAAGCTTTATTGGAAGCAGGTGTGGATCGTATTTATGTCGGTGAGAAAAAATACGGCCTTCGTTTGCCGCATAATTTCACCTACGACGAATTAAATCGGATTTCTCGAATGGTTCATCAGGCAGGAAAAGAAATGACCGTTGCTGTCAATGCTTTGATGCATCAGGACATGATGGATCAGATCAAGCCTTATTTGGATTTTCTTCAGGAGATTGAGGTAGATTATATCACCGTCGGTGATGCAGGTGTATTCTACGTTTTGCAGCGGGATGGCTATAAGCTAAAAACGATTTATGATGCTTCGACCATGGTTACCAGCAGTCGCCAGATTAATTTTTGGGGCAAGAATGCTGGTGTATCGGAAGCTGTTTTGGCGCGGGAAATTCCATCGGCAGAACTCTTTAAAATGCCGGAAATCCTTGAAATTCCAGCCGAAGTCCTAGTTTATGGTGCGAGCGTTATCCACCACTCTAAACGTCCGCTTTTGCAAAATTACTATAACTTTACACACATTGATGATGAAAAATCAAGAGAGAGAGACCTCTTTCTTGCTGAGCCAAGTGACCCTCAGAGCCATTATTCGATTTTTGAGGACGACCACGGGACGCACATTTTCGCCAATAATGACTTGGACTTGATGACCAAGCTGACAGAATTGGTTGACCACGGCTTTACGCATTGGAAGTTGGAAGGGCTCTACACTCCTGGTCAGAATTTTGTTGAGATTGCTAAGCTTTTTGTTCAGGCGAGGGACTTGATTGAAAAAGGTGAATTTAGTCATGACCAAGCTTTCTTGTTAGATGAGCTGCTTCACAAATTGCATCCGAAGAATCGTTTCCTCGATACAGGATTTTATGATTACGACCCAGACATGGTGAAATAGACAGGATTTTGCTGCCTTTATCTAAGTGGGCATCACCAAAAAGCTATTTGCTCACCAGAAACGTTTTAAGAAAAGGCACAGATGAATCTGCGCCTTTTTGAGTTTTCATCTATAAAAATGGAGTGCTGGTTATGATTTCCAATAATCATAATTGTAGGTAGTTAGGATCATTTGCGTAATTTCTTCAGGCTCTTCTTGAGCTCCGCCGGCTATCCAAAGAGAAATAATCCCCTCAACACTGGATAGGAAGATTTCCAAGGCGTATTTCTGAGGGATATGGAAGTTCTCCTCTAAAAAACGCTGGGTAGCAGCTTCTTGCTTGTCGCTCAGAATGATACTGGTTATGAATTCACGAATAGCTCCGCGAAAGTCAATATAATGGCTTCTAGTCAGGGCATTGATCAGACGTTCATTAGCACGCAGTATATGAAATTTGGCTATCATGAACTGTTTGGAATATTCGCCTTCTTCTTCAAAAAGACTATAACTATAAAGTTGAGAAATGATGTCGCTTTTGAGGCTATCAATCATCTGATACTTATCTTGGTAGTGGAGGTAGAAGGTGCCGCGATTAATCCCTGCCCGCTTGCAGAGTTTGCTGATGGAGATAGTATTAAACCTTTCCTCTGATAGTAGCTGAATCAAGGCTTCTTTGATGTCTTCCTTGGTACTAGTTTTTCGTTTCTGGACCATTTTTCTTCCTTTTTACTTAAATCAACACTTTGTTGATTTTTGGTTATTGCTTTTTATCTAAGCTCATTATATAATATCTGTGATTTAGAATCAACACCTTGTCGATTTAAGGAGATGGGGTTTGAAAAGGAGAGAAGCGATATGGCTTATATTGAAATGAAACATAGCTTTAAACGTTATCAGGTAGGTGAGGCAGAAATTGTCGCTAATAACGATATTTCTTTTGAGATTGAAAAGGGGGAACTGGTTATTATCCTGGGTGCCTCTGGTGCAGGCAAGTCTACGGTGCTCAATATCCTCGGAGGTATGGATACCAATGATGAGGGAGACATTCTGATAGACGGTCAGAATATTGCTGCCTACAATTCCCATCAGCTGACGGACTATCGCCGCAATGATGTGGGCTTCGTCTTTCAGTTTTACAATTTGGTGCCCAACCTGACGGCCAAGGAAAATGTCGAATTGGCTTCTGAAATTGTCAAGGATGCTCAAGATCCAGTGGCAGCACTGATAGCAGTGGGTCTGGGAAAGCGCCTCAATAGTTTTCCAGCGCAGTTGTCAGGTGGGGAGCAACAGAGGGTGTCCATTGCTAGGGCTGTGGCCAAAAATCCCAAGATTTTACTCTGCGATGAGCCGACAGGGGCTCTGGACTACAATACTGGCAAGCAAGTGCTGCAAATCTTACAGGATATGTCCCGCAATCAAGGAGCAACGGTGATTATCGTGACCCACAATGCTGCCTTGGCTCCCATTGCTGACCGGGTTATTCGCATGCACGACGCGAGAGTTAAGAGTGTTACAGTCAATGAAGAGCCTCAGGATATAAGTACATTGGAGTATTGATATGAAGAGAAAGATTTATTGGAAAGATATTCTGCGCTCCTTCACTAGCTCTAAAGGACGTTTCCTATCTATTTTAATCCTCATGATGCTGGGCTCTTTAGCTCTCGTGGGACTCAAGGTCGCTCCACCCAATATGCGCAGAACAGCCACAGATTACTTGAAAGAGCAGCGAACCATGGACTTGTCTGTTATGGCGGATTATGGATTGGATAAGGCGGATCAGAAAGAGCTGGAAGCTATCAAGGGTGCTGATGTCGAGTTTGGCTATCTGACAGATGTCACCGTGGACGAGGAGGCCCTCCGAGTATTTTCGAATACTAAAGATATTTCAATCTTTCAAGTGACCTCTGGCCGTCTTCCCAAGAAAGAGCAAGAAATTGCCCTGGCTAGCTTTTGGTCCAAGAAATATAAGCTTGGTCAGGAGATTGATCTGACCGAGAAAGGAGGCAGTCGGTCAGTTCTGAAAAACAAGACCTATAAGATTGTGGGTTTTGTCAACTCGGCAGAGCTCTGGTCTGATAGAAATCTGGGCAATGCGACTAGTGGCAGCGGGGCTTTATCTGCCTATGCTGTAGTCAGCCCCAAGACCTTTGATACAGATGTTTACAGTATTGCCCGCCTGCGCTATCATGATTTAGAAAAGCTGGCTCCCTTCTCTGAAAGTTATCAGGAGCATTTGGAGCAGCACCAGACTGCTTTGGACAAGAGCCTGGAAGATAACGGAGCGGCTCGCTTTAAGCGATTAAAGGCAGATGCCAAAAGCACCATTCAGAAGGGGCAAGATAAGATTGCTCAGGCTGAGAGTCAACTGGCCCAAGGGAAAAAACAATTAGAGCAGGCTCAGAATCAGCTGGACCAGCAAAAACCCCAGCTAGAAGCAGCCCAAGCCGCTTCTATCCTCCCTCCTGCACAGCTCAGCCAGAGCCAGCAACAGATTCAGGAAGCTGAGTCCCAGCTCAATCAGAAAAAAGCAGAGTTAGCACAGGCAGAGAAAGACTTATCGGCTAGCAAGGAAAAGCTAGCTGACGCTAAGGCAGACCTGAGTCGTTTGAAAGAGCCGGCCTATCATAGTTATGACCGCAAGTCCCTGCCAGGTGGGAATGGCTATCATATGTATAAAAACTCCATGAATAGTATTGCGTCGATTGGTAATATTTTCCCAGTGGTGCTCTATCTGGTGGCAGCTATGGTGACCTTTACCACTATGACGCGCTTTGTCGACGAGGAGCGAACAAATGCAGGTGTCTTCAAGGCTCTAGGCTATCATAGCCGAGATATCATTCGCAAGTTTGCTCTTTACGGCTTGGTAGCGGGTAGTTTGGGTACCCTCATAGGGATTCTGCTGGGACATTATTTCTTGTCTGGAGTGATTTCTTCTATTATTACCAGAGGGATGGTGCTCTCTGCTCCGCATGCTTATTTTTATATTTCCTATAGTTTACTGGCCCTTGGGCTTTCTCTTCTTTCCAGCGTTCTCCCTGCCTATTTGGTGGCAAGACGAGAGTTGACAGAGGAAGCAGCTCACTTGCTTTTGCCCAAGCCACCAGTCAAGGGCTCCAAGATTTTCTTGGAAAGACTGTCCCTTATCTGGCAGCGCCTTAGCTTTACTCAGAAGGTCACAGCACGCAATATCTTTCGCTATAAGCAGCGGATGTTTATGACCATCTTTGGTGTGGCGGGTTCGGTTGCCCTGCTCTTTGCCGGTCTAGGACTCCAATCTTCTATTGGTGGTATTCCCAAACGTCAGTTTGAGGAGATTCTGCGATACGACTTGATTGTTGCTGTCAATCCTGGGGAGAATCAAGCCGAACAAGATAATCTGAAAAAGATGCTGGCAGATGACTCGATTGCTGATTATCAGGAGATCTACAGTGAAACCTTGACAGAGAAATACAAAGGAAAAAAAGAGACAGAGTCAGTCACTTTAATGGTTACGGACAAGGAAAATTTTGAACCTTTTATTTATATGGAAAGCCCTGACAACCAGCAAAAGCTGACTCTCAAGGACGGTGTAGTTGTTTCGGATAAACTGGCCCGTATAGCTGGGGTTAGCCCCGGTGGCCGTATAGAACTGGATGGCAAGTCTGTCAAGCTCGCAGCAGTCAGTGAGAATCATTTTGGCCATTTTGCCTTTATGAAGGTGACTGACTACCAGAAGATTTACGGCAAAAAGCCCGAGAAAAACGCTTATCTAGTGCGACTCAAGGACTCTTCTAGTAAAAATATTGTGAATAAGGCCAATGAATTTATGAGCCTCAAGTCTGTCAAGAGTGTTTCCCAAAATGCAAGCATGGTGAAGCAGTTCAATGTTCTAGCTGATTCTCTTAATAATACGATGCTGGTTTTGGTACTGATTTCCATTCTTTTAGCAGTCGTCATTCTCTATAATCTGACAAATATCAATGTGGCCGAGCGGATTCGCGAGCTGTCCACCATCAAGGTTTTGGGCTTCCATAATAAGGAAGTGACCCTCTATATCTATCGAGAGACTATTATTCTTTCAGTGATTGGGATGGCAGTTGGGCTTCTAGGTGGTTTCTTCCTGCATCGTTTTTTGATTGAGAAGGTTGCGCCTAGCATTATCAGCTTAACCCCTCAAGTAAGTCCTTCAGTCTATCTGTTTCCTCTAACAGCAGTGACTCTTATCCTGACCTTGCTTGGCTTCTTTGTCAACTACCGCCTCAGACGGGTGGATATGCTGGAAGCACTCAAGTCTGTCGATTGATAAAAAAACGTTTCAAAACTTTCACTCACTTGATGGGTGGAAGTTTTTTTGAACTTTGATATAATATTCCTTGTAAAGAAAGAGAAAGATACACGATGACACGAAAAATTGCCTTATTATCCGATGTGCATGGAAATAGCACAGCCTTGGAAGCAGTACTGGCGGATGCGGAAAGCCAGCAGGTGACAGACTATTGGTTTTTGGGGGATTTGCTCCTGCCAGGAACCGGTCGCAGAAATATCCTAGATAGAATGGAGCAGCTGCCCATCAGCCTCCAGGTCAGAGGGAATTGGGAAGACAGCCTCTGGCATGCCTTGCATCAAAAACTGGATTTGGATCGTCCCAGCCATCTCTACCTGACCCGGCTCTGCCATTTTGTCCTAGAGGAAATCAAGCCTGAAGAGATTGACCGCATGCAGGAACTTCCTCTGCAGGTCTTGACAGAAGTAGAAGGATTGAAGATTGCGGTCAGCCACCATCTGCCAGATAAGAATTGGGGACGGGAGCTGATTCATATTGGCGAGCAGAGCGATTTCGACCGACTTTTTGAGGGAAATGACTGTGCTGTTGCTGTTTATGGTCATATTCACCAGCAGTTTCTCCGCTACGGGACTAAGGGGCAGCTGATTATCAATCCCGGTTCTATTGGTCAGCCATTCTTTCTAGATTCAGCTTTGCGTCAGGACTTGCGAGCCCAGTATGCCATTTTAGAGATTGATGAGACGGGTCTGGCTGATGTTGACCTTCGGCGCGTGGCTTATGATGTGGAGCAGGAACTACGATTGGCGCGGGAGCTCCACTTGCCTTACTATGAGATTTATCGGGAGAGTTTGGTCAATGGTATCCACCATACCCATAACCACGACCTGCTGCGGGAAATCAGTGAGCGGGAAGGCTATGCAGATGAGATTGCAGCTTTCTTAAAGTCCAGTCGTAACTCTTGAAGTTACACCATTTTTGATATATAATAGTGAGAGAAGATGATGAGGGAGGAGAAAAAATGCAGATTTCTAGCCGTTTCACCATTGCCACCCATATGCTGATTGTCCTGGCTTTGGAGGGGAAAAAACGAAAACTGACAAGTGATATCCTTGCTGGCAGTGTCGGCGTCAATCCAGTTATTATCCGCAAGACCCTGTCCCAGCTCAAGAATGCCGGGATGATTACCGTTGCTCGTGGAACTGGAGGAGCAGAGATTGTCAAAGATTTGAAAGACATTAGCCTGTTGGACGTCTATAGTGCCGTTGAATGTCTGGGCAAGAGCGGCCAGCTTTTTAGCTTTCATGACAAGCCCAATCCAGACTGTCCTATCGGCAAGAACATTCACAATGTCTTAGATGACCGTTTGGCGGCTATTCAGGCAGCCATGGAAGCTGAATTGGCTCAGACCAGACTTGACGAAGTTGTCGCAGCAACCGAAAAAGAAATTAAAGAACAATCTGTTTCCTAGGAAGCAGGTTGTTTTTTGGTGAATAATATTCCGAGATGTAATTATTGACATTACATTGAGATGTGCTATACTAATAGTTGTAATAAAAATAATTACAATCTGAATAATCCTTCGGAGCAAATGGAGATGTGGAAATCTATATCAAGGAACCTATCTCTGTTTTGGGGAATAAAAAGAAAGATTGGGCAGGAAAACTACTGAACTTTAAAATTAAAGAGAGGAGAAAGAACATGACTTTTGAATATGAAAGCAAGATTTATCTAGGAGAGGTGGCACTTTATGTGGCCGATTTAGCAAGACAAAAGAATTTTTATCAGCGCGTTTTAGGGCTGGAGCTTTTGGAAGAGCAGGACGGACAGGTGGCTTTGGGCAGGGGCGGACAAGTGCTAGTGAGGCTTTTAGCAACCAGTGACCGGCAGTCTGTTAAGTCGGCTTACGGTCTTTATCATCTGGCACTTTTGCTTCCAAGCCGTCAAGCCTTAGCGGATATCCTGAAGCATTTATCCGAAAATAAAGTTCCTATGGTTGGAGGGGCGGACCACGGTTATAGTGAAGCCATTTATCTGGAGGACTCAGAAGGCAATGGCATTGAGCTTTATCGGGACAAGCCTCAGGAGGATTGGGATATTCGAGAAGACGGCCACATTATCGGAGTGACGGAAGCACTTGCGGCTCAAGAAATCTATGAATTAGGTCAGGAAGTCCAACCGTTTAGTATTGCTGCAGGCACTCGTATGGGCCATGTCCACCTGTCTGTGAAAAATAGCAGAGCAGCCAGTCATTTTTACCAAAAGCTTCTAGACTTGGAGGATAAATTTTCTGTACCTTCTGCTAGCTGGCTGGCATCCGGAAACTATCATCATCATTTAGCGGTTAATGAATGGGGGGGTTCTCACTTGAATCATCGCCAACCTAAGCAACTAGGACTAGCCTATTTTGAGGCGCAAGTAGAAGGAAAAGAAGACCTAGTAGCTATTTATGAAAATGCTCTGGACTTGCAGGCGCCAGTCCGATGGATTAGCTCTCAGGAGCTAGAAGTTACAGACCCAGATGGGATTGTAGCAAAAGTTAAGACAAGAGTGGTATAATAAGGCATATCAAGAAGTTAAAAGAAAGAAAAAATATGTACAAGACTTATTATGCATCACCGATTGGCCGGATTCTTATCTTGACAGACGCAAATGCCTTGTTGGGGCTTTGGCTGGAGAATCAGAAATATTTTGGGGCAGGCTATGATCTGGAGCAAGCGCAACAGGGAGAGACAGAAGTCAGCCGACGCGTCTCTGTTTGGCTGGATGCTTATTTCAAGGGAGAAAATCCTGCGACAGATGAGATTCTATTGACACCCCAAGTGACTGAGTTTAGAAGCAAGGTTCTGACAGTGCTGCAGAAGATTCCTTATGGACAAACGGCTACCTATTCTGATATTTTGCGGGAGTTGCAGGCTGAGTATGGAAAAATTGGCTCTGCTAGAGCAGTCGGTGGTGCCATCGGCCATAATCCCATTTCCCTTTTGATTCCCTGTCATCGGATTGTCGGAAGCGACGGCAAACTGACCGGCTATGCCGGTGGCCTTGATAAAAAAGCCTTCCTGTTGAAACTAGAGGCGGGGGAGAAGACATCAGGATAAATAAAACTATTGATAAGCTAAAAAAGCACCCTTCGGTGCTTTTTAACTTACTTTAAATATGGTAAAATGGATGTGATTAAATAGGAAAAGAGTATAAAATGGCGAAAAAATCAAACGCAAATATTGGATTTGAAAAGGAACTATGGGATGCTGCAGATTCACTTCGGGGGCACATTTCAGCGTCAGAGTACAGAAAAGTTATTGTTGGTCTAATCTTTTTAAAATATGTATCAGATGCTTTTGAAGAAAAAACAATTACTTGCAGACGGTGACGGATTTGAGAATGATCCTGATGCATATTCAGAGGAGAATATTTTCTTTGTCCCTGAAATAGCTAGATGGCAATTTATTGCGAGTCATGCCCATTCTTCGGAAATTGGCACAGTCTTGGATGAAGCCATGCGTGAAATTGAAGAGGATAATCCTAGTCTAGAGAATGTCCTTCCTCAGATTTATGCCAGTCCAGACTTAGATAAGCGAGTTTTAGGGGAAGTTGTAGACATTTTTACTAATATTCAAATGCATGAAGGTGAGAATGAAAAAGATTTACTTGGGCGTGCTTATGAATATTGTATTGAACAGTTTGCGGCATATGAAGGAAAACGAGGTGGTGAACTTTATACTCCGACCAGCATCGTAAAAACGATTGTAGAAATATTAAAGCCTTATAGAGGCCGTGTTTATGAAATCGCCACTATCGGATTGATACAATTTAACCCTTGGTTCAGTCAAAAAGTGGCTTGAAATAAAGGCTTTTCTGCGTTATTCTATCTTTTACGAGCGATTCTCCTGCGAGGCAGCAGAGCAATGCTTCGAATCCTATAATCAAATTTGCACCTCTTTTTAATGATAGGAAATTATCGTTAAAAGGTTCTGACTAATTGTCATAATATTCAAGTTTCAATTTCCGAATCAAAACACAAATCCAAAGACACAATATAGATTTCTATGCGAAGTGAAGGTCGCTTGAAATATGGCGTTTCCGTATGCTCAAGGGTGGAATTGTCCGAGTCCATTTCCTGAAATCGCCACACAAGGCAGATTCTATTAATTTATATGCATCAATTGGTGCTAGTTGTAAAAGGGGGTATTTACAATGGCTTTTAAGAAGAACAGAGAAATGAAGGTTTATGGATCAACGGGAGCAGGAAATATCATGGTTCCTCAAATCAGACTGCAAGGAAAATGGCTACAAGAGTTGGGCTTTGACATTGGAGAGCCGTTGAACGTAGAGTGCGAGGGTGGTCGTTTGGTTATTACACTCCGGGATGAAGTTATTGATGAGGGCGTGGCGTATCATCAGTAATAATGTGATTATGGTATTGTTTTGCACAGAGCATCGATAGATATAACTATTGGTGCTTTTTTCATTATCTAATGAAAAACTAGGCTTCGTTAAAAATACGCAAAAGTGCGTAATAAATAATTATGGATAATTGAAAATAGGGTTCTCAAAAAAATTAACAAAAAAGTGTAAATCCAGGATTGCCAATCGTTAAAAGGTGTGCTAGAATATACATAATAGAAATACTGGGACAGGAGGTGCCGAGATGGCAGATGTTGTTAGGAAAATTGAATTTGAAGAACTTTTTAACTCCACCACCATGTTTTATGTGAATGATAAATATGAAGAGGAAATGGAGAAAGAGGTACAAGCCAAGGTTGATGAATTGGCTGGAGAATTACAATTTATCCATTCGAAAGAAGATTTGAAGCAGTACATTATTGACCATAAAGATGCACTTGATAACCTTACAAGTTTGATGGAAATTTCAACTGAGCGATTTAAGAGAATGGTTTCCATGATTAGAAAGGACCGAGGTTTTGTATTCTCCACAGAATGGGGACTAGGCAAAATAAGAACGGCAATGATGGACAGCCCTGCAATGATGGAAAGTGTATTAGATCTGTTGTATGACGGCAGAAATGATGAAAGAATGAAAGCAAAAATCCCATTCTTCTATTTGGATAATATGGGAATTACAGAAGCTACATTAGCAAAATTGCAGAATAAGGACTCTATCCGTTTGTTTGTGAAAAGAGGACTTGAAGGAAAATACAGCAATAATATCGGAGATTTGATTCTTGAAGATATAGAAAGAAAAATTAATCAAGTTTGCGTTAAGCATGGTCTTGATTATGAAAAGAATGTTAGGGTGCCTATTCTAGATAGAGCTGTCAGCTTTGTTTTAGAATCACCAACAGATCCTAAAATAATAATTGATGTCTCGTACAGCGTCACAACATCAAGCGCACAAGGAGATAAAAAGAACGCTGCTAGAAAAACGGAAGATACTCTTAAGAAAGAACGTGAAAAAGGTAATCAGATCATTTATGTTAATTTCTTGGATGGCGCGGGCTGGATAGGACGTCAAGCGGACATGAGAGAAATTCATAGATGCTCAGATTATGTCATCAATTTTAACAACTTGAACCTAATCGAAGATATCATAACTTCGTATGTAGAAAATCATATGTAAATCGGAGGTAATAGACATGAATGCAGAAGAGAGAAAAGCAAAACTTAAAGAATTCACTGATCACCCTGAAAAAGCTGTTCGTACTGGAATTCCAATCATGTATCATGGACAGAGAAGAACATTTCCTGCGTATGAAATTCCTCTTGAATATCTGGTCTACAATCCATATAACGGAAGAATCGGTAGCGTTGTAAAATCGTATGAGAGACAGAATCACCAGATTGATCCTGAAGATCCTCAGGATAAATTATTGATTGAAAAATTCCTGTGGGAATCAAAGGTTGATGCAAATAAGAAGACAAAAGAACGCTTGTTGAAGGAGCATCAAGAAAAACACGGTATCGTAACAGCAGATGGTATTATTATTGATGGAAACAGAAGAGCAAGTCTTTTGAATAATATTATGGCTGATGATAGCATTCCATTTAACGAGAAGAGTCATTGCCAATATTTCGTTGCTATTATTTTGCCAGAAGACGCTGACAGAAAAGAAATCCTAGCATTAGAGACAACTTATCAAATGGGTGAAGATGCAAAAGTCGACTACAATCCAATTGAAAAGTATTTAAAATGCGCTGATTTAAAGGGCGAAGGATTTCATGAAGAAGATATTGCACGAATGATGGATGATACGAAGAGTAATGTTACAATGTATCTTTCAGTTTTGAAGTTGATGGAAGAATATCTTGATGAGTTTGGTTATACTGGTATGTATACGCAGTTGGAAAAGAACGAGGATTCATTCCAAAAACTTGACAGTGCGCTTAAAAGATACAAAGCGGGTGTTCCATCAATGTGGGATTATGACCCAGATGCAGATGTTTCAGATTTGAAACTGATTGCCTTTGACTATATTCGTGAGGGTTTTGAACAGACGCTGTTCAGAAACATTATTAATGTTCCATCTCCAAAGAAACCTGCTGCAAGTTTCTTTGCAAAGAAGGAAGTATGGGAGCCATTTAGAGATAGGCATTTTGAAATTGTAGACGATATTCAAGAAGAATCTGTCGATGATGTTATGGCAACTAATCCGCCTGATTTGGGATGTGCATTAAAAGCAAGAGATAAGCAGTGGAAGCAAAAGGTTGAGGATGATTTCGAGGAAAACTTTACTAGAAGTTTAGATAGTCTGAACAATCATGCTAATTCAGCAAAACCTCTGCAGCAGTTAATAAAGGCCTGCCAGGCATTAGAGGTTGTTGACACTGAACAGGCTGGATTTACTGACGATGCGAACGTTAAGGGTTGCGTAAAAACATTAGAGGAATATGTAAATGAGTTTAAGAAAATTCTTGGAATGTAGGGGTGATGGTGCATGAAGAGAATTTGTCTCGAATCGAATGAGGACTCGTCTAAACTATATATTACGGGCGATATAGATGATATCTTTGCTAACAGAAGGGCGGCAAGATATATAAAGGACACAATAGAATTTACTAAAGCTGATGGAAAACTGATTGTAAATGCAGAGAAGGATATCAATAAAACCATTGATAAACTGAAAAAGGTGTGCGAATACATCTCTGCAGAATTAGTTTTTTCAGGAAAAGTATCTGAGGCAGTAAATAACTATGCTTTGGAGGAAGAAAAATTCCATATTTTTTCGGAAAAGGCACGATTGATTAGAGATAACTGCTGTGACAAAGAAGACTTCCAAAAATTTGTAGATTCATTAAGTATTAATTTGAAAAATAGAAGTTTGTATGAGTTGCAGCTTTTGTCTGCCTATCATTTGGCTTTTTCACAGAATGCGTGTAATTTTTCTGTGCCTGGTGCAGGAAAGACAAGCGTGGTGTATGGAGCATTTGCGTACTTATCAAATCTGCCCGCTGATGATAGTAAGTATGTCGATAAACTTCTCATAATCTCTCCGTTAAGTGCCTTTGGTCCTTGGGAATTAGAATATGAGGAGTGCTTTGGTGAAAAACCTTCAACTAAACGACTGAACGGTAAAGTATCTGTGGATGAGAAAAAACAATATTTGTATTCTCGTATACCTGCAAAAATAACCCTGTTATCATATAACTCAGTGCCGTCATTAAAAGATGAACTTATTTATTTTCTGAAAAATAACCAAGTTATGGTTGTTTTAGATGAGGCACACAAAATAAAAAATACAAGTGGTGGAATAACGGCAAATGGTGTGTTGGATATTGCACAGTATTGCTCGTCTAGAGTTGTATTGACAGGAACCCCTGCACCAAATGGATATGAGGATTTGTACAATCTTTATAAGTTTATTTGGCCAACAAAAAAAGTTATTCCTTTTGAAATATATCAGCTGAAGGATATGAGTAAGCAAGAGTCGGATAGCAGAGTTGAAACATTATTGAATGCGGTGGCACCGTTTTTCATTAGAGTGAAAAAAAGTGATTTAGATATTCCGATGGCAACTGAGCATGAACCAATAATTGTTCCAATGGGATCTGCACAAAGAAGAATCTATGATGTAATAGAAAAGAAATATATGAATGAAATTGTTTCTTCAAAGGATAATAGTTTCAAGCAAGATCTCATAAAGGCTCGATTAATTCGAATGATGCAAGCCGCTACAAATCCAAACTTGCTCAGTGTGCCATTGCAGCAATTTGCAAACAACGAGGGGTTTGATGCTAAAGAAGTGGTTGAAGACTCTTCGCTTATAAAAGAGGTATTAGAGTATTCTAAGAATGAAACACCGGCAAAATTTATCAAGGCAAAAGAATTAATTGAGAAGATCATTGCATCTGGAGGCAAAGTTGTAGTTTGGGCCATTTATGTAAAAAATATATTAGACTTCCAGGAGTATTTGCTAGAGAATGGTATTGACTGCCGTACACTTTATGGTGCAACACCTGTCGCTACTGGAGATGAAGAGGATGATGATACAATAGAAACCAGAGAAAAGATAATTGCTGAGTTCCATAAAGAAGATTCATCTTTTAAAGTTATAATTGCAAACCCATTTGCTGTATCAGAATCTATATCCTTACATAAAGTATGTCATAATGCAATATACATGGAGCGAAGTTTTAATGCCGCACACTTTATACAGTCAAAGGATAGAATACACCGTTATGGTCTTAAACCAGGAATTGAGACCAATTACTATTACTTGCTATCAGAAGACTCAATTGATTCCGTAATCAATGATAGATTACGAGCAAAGGAAGAGCGCCTTAGAGAAATTATCGAAAGTATGCCAATTCCTCTATTTTCAAATGTGGAATTGGAAACAGGAGATGATGATATTAAAGCGTTAATAGCGGAATATGTTAGCCGAACTAAAACGTTGTAATTCCGTTGGAAACATTGATGGTATTATTTTCCTGGTGTCAATGTTGAACGTAAGAAAGAAAGTAGGATTTTCCGAATTAGTAAATAGGTGCGCATTAGAAAAAGGTGTAACCATACATTGCAGTGGTGCAGTAGCATTCTTACAGTATCTTGGATATATAGAGAACGATGGAGAAATAGTTACAACTACGGATAAATATGCTTCTATTGATTCGAAAGAAAAGAGTGTTGTAATAAGCAGCCTTGTAGAAGAGTGCATAACAAAATTAACCGAAGAAGGACTCTTTGATAAAGAAGGATTAGTATTTGATGCTGAGCAAGGACACTTAAGTATTAGGCGTTCAGCGTTCCCATTAGCGTATGCTTCTATTAGAAATTTTCTGACGATAGCAGGAGTTTTGGAACGAGAGTTCAATGGGGAAATTGGTATATCTGATAGCTATGAACAAGAGTTTTCAGCTAGACTAAGAAGTAGAAAAGACAAATTCACCTTAGAACAGTTGATGGAACGTCAAAAGGAACAGAGTAGAAGAGGTCTAGAAGCAGAAGAGTTTGTAGTTAGATTTGAACGTAATAGAATACCGTCAAAAGCATATAAAATTAAGAGAATCTCTGACTTTGATGTATCTGCAGGATATGATATTGTTTCATTTGCTGATGAAAGTAGCAGAATATATGACCGATTTATTGAGGTGAAATCCTTTATTGGAACTCCACACTTCTATTGGTCTGAGAATGAAGTTGATGTTGCTAAATTGAAGGGTGATAGATATGTATTGTGTTTAGTTGAATATGAGCGCATAAACGATCCTGAATATGAGCCAATATTTATTGTCAATCCTTATGAAAAGATTTTCAGCGATAATACTTGGTTAGTGAATACCTCCTCGTACAAAATACAAAAGATATAGGGCATGGTAAAATCCATGCCCTATATACTCAGCTTTTATACATTTCAGCTAATCTTTCTGCGATAGCCTCTATTACAGGAACACATACTGTGTTGCCAAGTAAATCAAAGGCCTCTCGATCTTTTAGAAATGATAAATCATAATCTTCAGGGAATCCACACAAACGTTGTCCTTCTCGTATGGAAAGGCGTCTAAGACCACCGTTGTCAACAATTCCTAAATGAGACACATCCATCGCAACCAAAGTGGGTGCAAGTGCATTAGGATCTAATATTTTAGTGAATTCGAAAGATAATTTTCCAGCAACAATATTATAACCTTTTGGCTTGGTTTCGTCTGGAATTCTTCTATTCTTTTCACGCTTTCGTGGATGCTCCAATGTTAAGTATCCCATATCTACTAGTTCATCTAAGAACTCTTGCAGATTTTCCCTAGAATAGAATGTGGATATTTGTTTGGCAGTAAGCGGCATTCCATCCATCCAGTCTATACCGATTTCTTCTGCCCATTTTTTCTTTCTTCTTTCTTTAAGTAGAAGATTAAGAAAATCACATTGCTCCTGTGTTGTTTCTCCTTTAAGTCCTAATTCCCAACTATGTATGTTGTCTTCTCCGCCTCGCTTATCCTTGATGGCTTTTCCCACTACCTGTTCCGGGGTGAAATGACTAAATAGTTTTTGAGTAAATGGTGAGTCTACAACAGGTAAACCTGATTCTAGTATATCTCCAAGTAGAACTGTGTGTTCGTCAAAATTATCTAGCGATATGTGGGCATCTCGGGTTCCTACAATATACACTCGTTTTCTGGATTGCGCTAATCCAAAGAACTGACTATCAATGAGTCTGTATGAAACAAAATAACCGAGTTGTTTTAAATGAGTCACAATGACGCTGAGTGTGCGACCACCATCATGGTTGATGAGTCCTTCTACATTTTCAAGCAAAAAACCATAAGGCTTTTTTGCTTGGAGAATACGTTCGATTTCGAAGAAGAGAGTTCCTCGAGTGTCTTCAAAGCCGAGCTGAAGACCTGCCGAGCTGAAAGGTTGGCATGGGAAGCCCGCTAGGAGAAAGTCGAAATCAGCAATATCCGATGCTGGTATTTCGGTTATATCTCCAGCAACGTCAGAATCCTTATAGTAGTTCGTGTATGCTTTGATAGCGTAGTCTTTAATTTCACTACTAAATACGCATTTTGGAATGAGTCCTTTTTTTCTGAATGCTGTTTCGAATCCTAAGCGTATGCCGCCTAATCCCGCAAATAGATCAATAAACTTAACTTCGTTATTATTAAATCGCTTCCTACGTTCAATCTGAGTTGTTATTAAATCAAGACATTTCTCAGAGAAACTATCTCCCTTAGCGTAAAGTTCGATATCATCATTTTGAGTAGGAGTGATATAAATAGTTTTGGCTATTTTTTTCTGGTCATCTGGTAGTGGATTTCTACCCGAACCTTCACGCTTACCTCCGTGCATTACGAATGTCTCCTTTACATAATAATACATGATTAGTATAACATAAAAAACTTGATTTTGCAATGTCTTAAATCAAGTTTAACAAAAAATATAAAATTCATATTTTGTACATTGACAAAGTATAAAAGTTCGGATATAATAAAAATACACAATTAAGCGTAATTGTTGAAGTGCAAAAATATTTCGCTAAGTTACGAGAAGGAGGAAAAGATGGCAGGTGAATTTGGTGCGTTTATTGCACGTAAAAGAATTGAAAAAGATGTGAAACTTAAACCTATCGCCGAGAAACTGGGTGTTTCGGTTGCTTATCTGTCTGATATTATAAAAGGGAGACGTAACCCACCAGATAAAGAAGGATTAGATATCTTAGCATCAATGTTAAACTTGAATGATGCAGAGATAGCAGAAATGTTTGATCTTGCAGGAAGAGAGCGTAACCAGGTAGCACCAGATCTGACGGAATATATTATGGATGAATCAATTCCTAATGCACGAGTTGCATTTAGAAAAGCTCGTAACGCAAATTTAGGCGATGACTTTTGGAAAGAAGTTAATGACATAATTGATAGAAAGGGAGATTCATAATGAGTTATAACTTGAATAATCTAATGCCGTATATTCCTGCACCAGATTATGAAAAGGTTGCTACTTAATTTCTTGAAACATATTATCCTCAAACATTGAGTAGTCCACAGCCTGTTCCTATATTGGATATTGCAAAAAAT
The DNA here is from genome assembly GCF_030272855.1 of Streptococcus sp. SC1. Classification (NCBI taxonomy): domain Bacteria; kingdom Bacillati; phylum Bacillota; class Bacilli; order Lactobacillales; family Streptococcaceae; genus Streptococcus; species Streptococcus sp. SC1. The sequence goes on from NZ_JAQCMU010000006.1 coordinate 56,235, forward strand.
GAACTGAAACTAGATGTGCAGTTTATTTGTTTATCAGAAGAACTGGATATATACGGTATGACCATTTTTGATGATGGGCTAGTCGAGGTATATGATCCAGATGAAGGGCTGTATGATGAAAAAAAGTATTCTCTGAAAACAGTACTTATTGATCCAGAGGCTGTAAAAAAGACAAATGTAGGATGCCTGAACAATACGATTGCACATGAATACGTACATTGGTATAAACACAGAATGTATTATCTTATGCAACGATTTGTTCTTCCTCGTCACGCAAAGTTTTGTAAGTGTCGGGTAGACCAGGTAGGATATTTATCTGACGAAGAGGAGATTCTTGAAAATCAAGCTGTTGGAATTGCACCCAAAATATTAATGCCGAAGCAGATGTTCATTAAGGCAGCAGAAGAATTAGGGATTGCCGATGAACAGGCTGATTGGAGAGAAATCAATAGGTTAGCTGATTTTTTTCAAGTTTCGAAGCAATCCACAATAATACGATTGGAAGAGTGCAACATTATTTAATCTTGCTGTGTAAAAGCAGCAAGAAAAATTTTTGCTAATGAGTTGACAAAAAAGTGTAATATTTCAAACCCCTAGATAGAAAGGAAGGCGAATAGTTATAGGAACAGAAGCGTTAAAAATTACAGGAACAATAGAGTTTCCTTGTTGTAAAAAACAAAAAAAGGTTTTATACGGTCACCCGTCGGGAATAGTCTCGGATAACAGAGGTTTTTGGTAATTACATTGATGTTTACGATATGACACAGGCGGTTGAAGATGGCGCCACTCGGCCCGTCTATTATGAAAGCCGTGTCATGCATTTAAAACTAGATGAAAATATCTTGCGTTTGATTGACACAGAGTATGACTTGATGGCACAAAGCGCTGAATCACATGCGATTGATAGAAGCAAGAAGGAATTGGGGCGTCTTGATAGTATTTTAGGGGCCGACCAAACTATTAGTGCCTTGTGTGAAGATATTATTACTCATTATGAAGAAAATCGTGCGCAGGAATTAACTGGAAAAGCAATGATTGTTGCTTATTCTCGTCCGATTGCGATGAAAATTTATCGTACCTTACTTGAAAAGCGTCCGAATTGGACAGAAAAAATTGGAGTTGTCATGACTTCTAGTAATAATGATCCGGAAGAATGGCATGATATAGTAGGGAATAAGCGCCATAAAGAAGAGATGGCTAAAAGGTTTAAAGACAATGAAAGCCCATTTAAGATTGCTATCGTCGTTGATATGTGGCTGACTGGATTTGATGTTCCTAGCCTTGCAACCATGTATGTATATAAGCCAATGCAAGGTCATAATCTTATGCAGGCAATCGCTCGTGTTAACCGTGTATACAAAAATAAAGAGGGTGGACTTGTAGTTGATTATATCGGTATTGCAAGTGCTTTAAAGCAAGCCATGAACGATTATACAAATCGAGACAAAGGTAACTTTGGGGACACTGATATAGCTAAGACAGCTTTACCAAAGTTTGTTGAAAAACTAGAGGTCTGTCGTGATTTGTTTTATGGGTTTGACTATTCAGAATTCATGCTCTCTAAATCAAGTGATTTAATCAGAGCTAAAACAATTAGTGGTGGGGTAAACTTCTTGTCAAGTGTAGACAAGGAGAAGAAGAAAGAGCTCTTCATAAAAGAATCGTTACTCTTACGCCAAGCGTTATCACTTTGTCGTTCTTTGCTTACTCCTGAGCAACGTTTTGAAGCAGCTTATTTTGAAGCAGTCAGAACATTGCTGACACGAATAACTGGGGAGGGTAAAAAGCTTTCTCTGAAAGATATTAATGATCGTATCAATGAGTTACTAAAAGCTTCTATCAAGAGTGAAGGTGTCATTAATTTATTCTCAGATATTGATACAGGATTTTCGTTATTTGATCCTAAATTTTTAGATGAAATCTCTAAAATGAAGGAAAAAAACATAGCGGTAGAACTCTTAAAAAAATTATTACAAGAGCAGATTACCTTATATCAAAGAACAAATTTAGTCAAATCCGAAAAGTTTTCTGAAATTCTTTCGCGAGCGATGAGAGCATATCTGAATGGCATGCTTTCGAATGAAGAAGTTATTGCTGAATTAATGAAAATGGCCAAAGAAATGGCGAAGGCTTACGAAGAGGGGGATTCTTTAGGTCTTACCGATGAAGAATTAGCTTTCTATGATGCTTTGACGCAACCACAAGCAGTCAAAGATTTTTATGAAAATGATGAGCTTGTTGCAATGACTCATGAATTAACGGATACATTGCGCAAAAGCAGAACTATTGATTGGCAGAAAAAACATTATGCGCGTGCTCGTATGCGCATGCTTGTTAAACGGCTCCTTAGGAAATACAAATATCCACCGGAGGGTGTCGAAGATGCCATTGTGACTGTTATCAAGCAATGTGAAATGTGGACGGATAATCCTGATAATAATTATGAGTCCTATTCATTTTCTGACCAACTGATGGCTGCTGAAAGTAGGGTAGAATTTGAATCGAAATAAAATTTGACCGGCTATGCCGGCGGTCTTGATAAAAAAGCCTTTTTGTTGAAACTAGAGGCAGGGGAGAAAACAGAATAAATCTTTCCACTCAAGACTTTTACCATTTTACTGGTAAGAGTCTTTTGCTTGCATTAATAAACTAAAAATCCCCTTTGTCAGCTGTTGTAAGTGACAAAGGGGATTTTCATTAGTCAATATGCCATTGTGTGGCCAGCCAATCGGCAAAGGCGGAATAGCGCTCTTTGAGGGCTTCATGATGACCGTAAGGGTCAAAGACGGAGTAGGTGGTAAGGATTTTTTTCTGAATCAAGCGATGAATTTCTTCAGCATAAAAAGGAGCTTTGGAAAGTCGGTTCGAGTGATTCGCGCCTTCCGTCTTTCCATTCTGCAAATAAACCAGACAGTCCTTGTTTTTCAACTCCTGTGTCCGACAATAGTCGGTGAAACCTGGGTACCAAAAGGAACCGCAGATAGAAAAAACACAAGGAATCTCGGAGATGCTATAGAGACTGTAAACAGCCGCTAGTCCACCGAGAGAGTAGCCACCATAGGCAATTCTCTTGTCATCCAGTAGGTAGTGCTGTCTGATTTCTGCTAATATACCACTGAAGAGCTTTTGGTGGTAGCTATCCGCTCTGCCACCAAAATCGGGATTGCCAGGCTTTAGAGCATTGGCTTTCCAGGGTGTAAAATCGTCCAGCCTGTTGTTCGATATCAGTTCAATCAAGATTACCGATGGAGAAAGCTTGCTTAGGTAGTTTATCTGTCCATCATTTAGCAAGATTGCTGGATAAGGTTGTGATTTGTCATAATCTTGGGGCAGGGCAATATTGACAGTGATACCTTCCCAGACAAAGGTCTTATTTATTGACAAAGTCATTGATTTTCTCGAGTGAGTCGATTACAGCAGGACCATAATCCATGAACTCATCATAGGAGATGGTCATGATTTTCTGATTTTTGACCGCTGGTACATCTTCCAGAACTGGATTGGCTTTCATTAGATCAATTGCTTGCTCATCCATGGACTTGTTGCGGTCGCTGGTTACGTAGATGATGACTTCTGGATCCATAGAGACCAGATTTTCCAAGGTTAAGTCAGAGGTTCCGGTCGCTACATTGGTATAGCCGAGCTGGTTGAGCAGACTCTCCTGCAGGGCAGATTTATAAGCACCGAAAGTCTCATCGTTGTAGGCACACATGATGAGCGCTTTTTTCTTTTCGCCTTGGCTAGCCTTATTGGCCTTCTTGACAGTGTCAATTCTTGCCTGCAGCTGGTCAGCATACTGATTGGCCTTGTCTTGGACATTAAAGATGGTTCCTATATTCTTGACATCTTCAACGATATTGCCTAGGTCTTGCTTGGTATTGGACAAGGAAGCCTTCTGTGTGTAGACAGGGATTTTGTTTTCATTCCAGGCACTGACTGTCCCCAGAGACTTCTCGGAAAACATCATGTTTCGGCCAAGAAGAGCGTCTGGCTCATAAGATAGCACAGTTTCCTGTGATACGGTTTTCTTGTCGCCGACTTGCGGAATGGTGGCAATATCAGCCTTGTATTTATCTGTGACATCGTTGTCTGGATTGAGCATACCGGCGATTTTGTCTTTCAATCCTAGTTCAATCAGGATTTCGGTCGTCGAAAGGTTGTTGGTGATGACCTTTTCCGGTGCCTTTTCAAAGACCTGATCAATCTCCTTGCCTTCGGCATCGTAAGTTTTGATTGTCACTGGATATTTTGTCTCTGCTGTGCTCTTTTTCGCGCTTTCTGTTTTGGAGGAAGATTGTGAAGTTGAGCTTTCTTTCGTACTCTCCTTAGATGAAGAATTGCAGGCTGCCATTGTCAGTGCAGCAGTTGCGACGAGTAAGATACTGAGTGTTTTTTTCATATTGCCTTCCTTTCTTGGGCTTGGAGCTTGTATAGATAAAGCTGAGACCAGGCTCTTATAGATATTGAATCATAGCCTGTCGATCCTTGGTCCAGATTACTTTGCTCTGAATGCCGTAAACGGCTTGCAGTGAATCATGGGTGATGGCCTCCTTTGGAGCGCCTTGGTATGCAATCTCACCTCCCTTCATGAGGTACAAATAGTCTGAATACTGACAAGCCAGTTGGATATCGCGTAAAACAGCCAAAACATTGATCTTCAGGTCTTTCACGATACGCAGCATATCCAGCTGGTATTTGATATCCAGATGATTGGTCGGCTCGTCTAGGAGCAGTAGGCTTGGCTGCTGGGCCAAAGCGCGTGCCAGCAGGACTCTTTGCTTCTCACCACCGGACAGGGATAGATAGGTTCGCTCTCCCTTGTCCAGCATGTCCACCTGCCTCAAGGCATGACGGACAAGGGCGTAGTCTTTTTCGCTTTCTTTTTGAAAAAAAGACAGATGCGGCGTCCTGCCCAGCATGACGATTTCTTGGACGGTGCAGTCAAACTGAAGATGGTTAAACTGAGTTACAACGGCTATTTTCTGGGCTGCTTTTTTTATGCTGACCTGTTCAAGTGGCCTTCCGTTTAGATAAATGTCCCCGCTGTCAGGTTTGATTTGGCGGTAAATGGTTTTGAGCAGACTTGTTTTGCCGCTTCCGTTGGGCCCTAAAATCGTGTGAAACTGATTTCCCTCGACCTTGAGTGAAATTCCTTTCAAGATTTCTTTTTGGCCGACGGCATAGTGGATATTTTGGCAAGTTAGATCCATATCAGCTGCTTACCTCCTTTCGGCTTTTGGCTACAATGTAGATAAAGAAGGGGGCGCCGACCAAAGCGGTGAAGATCCCAATCGGCAACTCGGCATTTTTGACCAAAATTCGAGCTAAAACATCTGCCCAGACAAGAAAGAGAGCGCCGAGCAGGGTAGCGATAGGAAAGAGCCTTTTGTAGTTGGTACCGACTAATCTTCGAGCAATATGCGGAGTGATTAGTCCGACGAAGCCGATAATACCGCAGCAGGCAACCAGCACCGCTTTCATGACTGCGACAACTGTTATATAGAGGAACCAGTAAAAATGCAGAGGGACTCCCAGTGTCAAAGCTGCTTCGTCCCCCATCATCATAGTATTGAAAATTCGATACTGGGAACAGAAAAACAAAAAGGAGAGACCAACAACAAGAGCCGGCAAGGCTAGATCTGACCAAGAAGTTCCAGCCAGTGAGCCCATAGTCCAGAACTTGATGGTTATAAGGCTGTCAGCATTGGCACCAACGGAAATGATAAAGTTGGAAAAGGCGATAAAGAGGGCATTTACAACTGTTCCTGATAAAATCAAACTGCTTGTCGTCATCTTTCCCTGCATGGATGCGATAAAAAGGACCACAGCCGATGCCAGAATAGCTCCTATAAAGGCGCCAGCTCCAGTAATGGATTTGAGTCCTAAGATAATGCTCAGTGTGGCTCCGAAGGTTGCACCGGCTGAAATTCCCAGGATATAAGGCTCTGCGATGGGATTATTGACAGTAGATTGCATGACGCTGCCACAGACAGACAGACCAGCACCGGCTAGGATGCCCAAAAGCACTCTTGGAACCCGCATGTTCCAAACAATAGCGATTGTAGACGGAGATAGTTTGCCTGTGCCAAGAGGAAATCCGAGCTTGCTGAAAATAATCTGGTAAGTATCTTGTATGTCAATAGTGACCGAGCCGAGAGAGACGGCTAAAAAGAGGGAAGCAGCCAGAAATAGGATGAGAAGCAAGAATAGGCAGATATAGCGAGAAAATCCGTGATTTTCTGACCTTTTGAAGAGCATCCAGACCTCCTTGGTAAAAAATTAGAATTTTTAGATAATTTAATGAGAATTATAACATTTTTAAAGCAGAAGGGCAAGAAGGGATGAAAAACTCTCATATGATGAGGATTTGTGACGCTTTATCTTCTCAGTGATGAAGATATCTTGCTAGTGTAAAAACTGGTTAGTGAGGAGCAATTGAGTTCTTTGGAAAGCCTATGACGCCCCCTATTAGTTTGAGAAAAAGCGGGTGAGTATAAATGACCAATTACCAGAAAACAAGAAAAACGACAGAAACTTTTCTATCGTTTTTTGAAATTATAAATGCGTAAGGACTAAGAGAGCTATAACGATGTCCAACAATGATAGCTCAAATAACCAGAAGGTCTTTGCTAAGCCCAATAATTATTCAAGACATAATATAGGCTTATAAAATTCTAATCAAAATACAGCAAGTTCTTGCTGGTCTCAGTGAAAAGTTTAAAGCCATTCTTGGTAACATAGCCGCAGTCCTCGATGCGGACGCCGACCTTGCCAGGGATGTAAATACCAGGCTCGACAGAGAAGCACATGCCCTCTTCGATGACCATGTCGTTGCCCTCCATGATGGATGGAAATTCGTGGACGTCCATACCGATACCGTGGCCGAGACGGTGATTGAAATACTCACCATAGCCCGCTTTTTCGATAACCTCACGGGCGGCGCGGTCTACTTCATGAGCTGTGACGCCTGGTTTGATAAAATCAAGTGCAGCTTGTTGGGCTTCCAGAGTCAGATAGTAGATATCCTTTTTGAACTGATCTGGCTGGCCGACAGCGACAGTCCGTGTCATATCACTGGCATAGCCATTGACCATGCAGCCCAAGTCAAAGAGGAGGAGGGCGTTGTTTTCAATTTTATTGGCACCGGGAATGCCGTGCGGATTGGCTGCGTTATTGCCTGTCAGAACCATGGTTTCAAAGCTCATTTCATAGCCTTCTCGCTTGATGGCAAAGTCGATTTGAGCGATGATGTCTGTTTCAGTATTTTCTAGTGAAATATTGTCGAAACCGATATTGACAGCCTTGTCAGCATATTGACCGGCTACTAGCATTTTCTGGATTTCATCGGCTGACTTGATCAAGCGCAAGCGGTTAATGTAAGGGGTCAGATTGACAAATTCAGCCCCATTAAAAACAGTACGCAGGCCGTGATACTTAGTTAAAATCAGATTATCAAACTCGACCGCTACTTGTTTGAAGGATTGAGATGGTAGAGAAGCCTTGATCTTTTCCCAAGGATTTTCAGAATCGACATAGCCTATAACTTGAAAGTCTACGGTAGAAGAAGCACGCTCAACTTCTAGTGCTGGTACGAAAAGGAGTGGCTCATGGTCAGTGTAGACGAATAGGAACATTTGGCGTTCATGTGGATCGCTGTAAAAGCCTGTTAGGTAATGAATGGTTACAGGATCAGAGATTACAGCCACATCCTGCTTTTCATTTTCAAGATAAGTGATGATTTGATTGATTTTTGTCATAGTTCAACCTTCTTTCTATGCCTCTATTTTTGCAGAAAAAGTGAAAAAAATCAAGGATTTTAGTGAGGATTCCTTATCATTGCTTGGAATTTTCGCAAGAGGGAAAGCTAAGGTAAAATTTCTATAAGAATGTTGGAATATAGTGTGCGAAAATAGTATTTTTTAAGGAAAATTTGATATAATAGTGCTTATGGAGCGGTAGGACAGATACAAAAATAATAGATGTCTAAGCTTAAAAATTGTATAGATATGAAGGTAAAAAATGAAAAAAATATTAGTTGTAGATGACGAGAAGCCAATCTCGGACATTATAAAGTTTAACATGGCTAAGGAAGGCTATGAAGTACTGACAGCCTTTGATGGTAAGGAAGCTCTAGAAATGTTTGAAGCAGAGCAACCGGATATCTTGATTCTGGATTTGATGTTGCCAGAAGTGGATGGACTGGATGTTGCCCGGACCATTCGCAAGACCAGCAATGTGCCGATTATTGTACTTTCGGCCAAAGATAGCGAGTTCGATAAGGTAATTGGTCTGGAGATCGGTGCCGATGACTATGTGACCAAGCCCTTTTCAAATCGTGAATTATTGGCTCGGGTCAAGGCCTTGTTGCGCCGTTCTGAACTAGTCCCAGATAGTCATGTGGATGAGAGCAGTCCAAAGGAACTGTTTATTGGGGATTTGCAGATTCTTCCAGATGCTTTTGTGGTGAAAAAACATGGGAAAGAATTGGAATTAACCCATCGTGAATTTGAACTTTTGCACCATTTGGCGACTCATGTTGGTCAGGTCATGACGCGTGAGCATTTGCTAGAGACCGTCTGGGGCTATGATTACTTTGGAGATGTGCGGACAGTCGATGTGACTATTCGCCGTCTGCGCGAAAAAATCGAAGATACTCCAAGCCGTCCGGAGTATATCCTGACTCGCCGCGGTGTCGGTTATTACATAAGAAATAATGATTGAAACGCTAAAAGAATTCGTACTTTCTCCTGACTTTGTCTTTTCACTGATTGTTGTCGGCTTTATCATCGTCGTGGCTCTTTTGCTACTGGAAAATCGACGAGATACTCAAAAGCTGGTGCAGTTAAACCAAAAGATCAAAGGATTGATTGCAGGAGATTATTCAGAAGTTTTAGATATGCAGGGCAGTCCTGAAATCACGGACATGACCAATTCCATCAATGATCTCTCTGAAGTCATCCGCCTGACGCATGAAAATTTGGAGCAAGAAACCAAGCGTCTATCCAGTATCCTGTCTTACATGACGGATGGCGTGCTTGCGACCAATCGCCGAGGACAGATTATTACCATCAATGACATGGCAACCAAGCAATTGGGTGTCAAACGTGATGATGTCCTTAATACCAGTATTTTAGATTTGCTGGATATTGCTGATGAGTATGATCTGCGCGAATTGATCACCAAGGTTCCAGAATTGACTATTGATTCTCAAGATGAAAATGGTGAATATGTAAGCCTGCGGGTTCGCTTCGCCTTGATCAGACGGGAGTCAGGTTTTATATCAGGGTTGGTAGCAGTGCTACATGATACAACGGAGCAGGACAAGGAAGAGCGGGAGCGTCGGCTTTTCGTTTCCAATGTTAGCCATGAATTGCGGACGCCTCTAACCAGTGTGAAATCCTATCTGGAAGCCTTGGATGATGGCGCTCTGTCAGAGCCTGTTGCACCGGAATTTGTCAAGGTTTCACTAACCGAGACAAACCGTATGATGCGGATGGTGACGGACTTGCTTAGCTTATCGCGGATTGATAATAATACCAGCCATCTGGATGTTGAGCTGACCAATTTTACAGCCTTTATCACCTATATCCTCAACCGTTTTGATAAGATAAAAAATCAGGATGAGACCAAAAAATATGAGATTATCAGGGATTATTCAATTACACCGATTTGGGTAGAGATTGACACGGATAAGATGACCCAGGTGATTGATAATATCATGAACAATGCCATCAAGTATTCGCCTGATGGTGGGACGATTACGGTTTCTGTGAGAACAACAGATGTTCAGTTGATTCTCTCGATTTCAGATGAAGGTCTGGGCATTCCCAAGCAGGATCTGCCAAAGATTTTTGATCGTTTCTATCGGGTGGATAAGGCCCGCAGTCGAGCCCAGGGAGGAACGGGCTTGGGTCTGGCTATTGCTAAAGAAATTATCAAGCAGCATCATGGCTTTATTTGGGCCAAGAGTGAGTATGGCAAAGGATCTACCTTTACCATTGTTCTTCCATATGATAACGATGCTGTCCGTGTAGATGACTGGGAAAATGAAGAGAATGTAGAAAGTGAACATGACTAAGGGATTTCAATATAGTATTCTAGCATCAGGCTCGAGTGGCAATTGCTTTTATCTGGAAACAGACCAGAAACGACTGCTTGTTGATGCTGGTCTATCAGGGAAAAAAATTACGAGTCTTTTGAGCGAAATAGATCGCAAACCAGAGGATTTAGATGCTATTTTGGTCACCCATGAGCACAAGGATCACATCCATGGTGTGGGGGTTTTGGCGCGTAAATACAATCTAGATATTTATGCCAACGAAGCAACCTGGCGAGCGATGGAAAAGGACTTGGGCAAGCTGGATGCTAGTCAGAAGCATATCTTTGAAATGGGTAAGATGAAGACTTTTGGCGATTTAGATGTCGAAAGTTTTGGAGTGAGCCATGATGCGGCTGCTCCCCAGTTTTATCGCTTTATGAAGGATGGCAAGAGCTTTGTCATGCTGACGGATACGGGCTATGTCAGTGACCGCATGGCAGGAGTCATTGAGAATGCAGATGCTTATTTGATTGAGAGCAATCATGATATCGAGATTCTCCGGAGCGGTGCCTACCCGTGGAGCCTGAAACAGCGCATCCTGTCTGACTTGGGGCACTTATCCAATGAAGATGGTGCGGAAACTATGATTCGTACACTTGGCAATCGCACCAAGCGCATCTATCTGGGGCATCTGAGCAAGGAAAATAATATCAAGGAGTTGGCTCATATGACCATGGTCAATCAACTGGCTCAAGCAGACTTGCCAGTGGGCCATGATTTCCAGGTCTTCGATACTTCTCCTGATACAGCGACGCCTTTGGTAAATATCTAATCATCAGTCGTTCAGAAAGAGAGTGGGACAGAAATCGGTAATTCGTTAGAATTCGATTTCGTTGTCCCACCTCCGCACAGTTGAGTAGGGCTGTAAAAGCTGATGAAATCAGCGTGGTAGAGCCCACTCAACCACTGCGTCTTGCTCAACAAACCAAAGACAATTGAGAGTCTGGGATTTTTGTCCCAGCCTCTTTTTTAGGATTGACAAGGATTGCTTTTTATGGGAAACTAGTTTTATATTTTTTAGCTTGTTTTTTATACTAGAAAGGAAGCTAAAGAATGACCATGAAAACGTACGTGAGGAAACCAAATGCGCTTGATTTATTTTGTGATTGCCTGCTTATCTTTGGCCTTAGGAGTGCTGGGGATTTTTCTGCCCCTTCTTCCTACGACTCCTTTTTTACTTTTGTCTATTGCTTGCTTTTCGCGCAGTTCCAAGCGGATTGAGAATTGGCTTTATCACACCAAGCTATATCAGACCTATGTTGCAGATTTTCGGGAGACAGGTTCGATTGCTAAGGAGCGCAAGAAAAAGATTATCGTATCCATCTATATCTTGATGGGAATTTCCATTGCGTTAGCTCCGATAATTTGGGTAAAAATTTTCTTATTCGCCCTGACAATCTTTATTACCTATTATCTTTTCAAGGTCATCCCAGATAAGGAATAGGCCAGGAATTACGCTAAGAAGACAAGTAAACAAGTGCGTTGGCACTTGTTTTTTGGTATAATGGTAGATGGTTCACAAAGAACATCATTTTAGAAAGGATGGATTGGACTCATGCTCTGCCTTGGCCTAGCATGAAAAAGAAATTATGGAACAATTAAAAGATGCACTGCTGGAGCAGTTTGGGCTGGTGTTTGAAGACAGCAGTCTGCTAGAGACCGCTTTTACTCATACCAGCTATGCCAATGAGCACCGCCTCTTAAAAATTTCACACAATGAACGCCTGGAATTTTTAGGAGACGCTGTTCTGCAGCTGATTATTTCTGAGTATTTATATAAAAAATACCCCAAAAAACCAGAAGGAGATTTGTCAAAACTACGCTCCATGATTGTTCGGGAGGAGAGTTTGGCTGGCTTTGCACGGGACTGTCAGTTCGATCAGTTTATCAAGCTGGGTCGCGGTGAGGAAAAGTCAGGAGGCCGCAATCGCGATACCATTCTGGGTGACTTATTTGAGGCCTTTTTGGGTGCCCTTCTTTTGGATAAGGATGTGGAGACTGTCAAAGACTTTATTTACCAAGTCATGATTCCCAAGGTAGAAGCAGGTGACTTTGAGCAGGTGACTGACTATAAGACTAAGCTGCAAGAACTCCTACAGGTTAATGGGGATGTGGAGATTGTCTATCAGGTTACAGATGAGACAGGGCCAGCCCATGCTAAGAACTTTGCTGTGGCTGTGTTAATCAATGGTCAGAAAGCGGGTCAGGGACAAGGCCGTTCTAAGAAACTGGCTGAGCAGGAAGCTGCCAAGGATGCATTTGAAAAGGAAAGTCACTAATGTTTTTAAAGGAAATTGAAATTCAGGGCTTCAAGTCATTTGCAGATAAAACCAAGGTGGTTTTTGATCAAGGTGTGACTGCTGTTGTTGGTCCCAATGGCTCTGGTAAGTCCAACATTACGGAGAGCCTGCGCTGGGCTCTGGGTGAGTCGAGCGTCAAGAGTCTGCGGGGCGGTAAGATGCCCGATGTCATCTTTGCAGGGACGGAGAACCGCAAGCCACTCAACTATGCTTCGGTCGTTGTGGTTTTGGATAATCAGGACCAGTTTATCAAGCAAGCAGGCAAGGAAATCCGTGTCGAGCGCCATATCTATCGCAGTGGTGATAGCGAGTACAAGATTGACGGTAAAAAGGTCCGTCTCCGCGATGTCCATGACCTTTTCATGGATACAGGGCTAGGACGGGATTCTTTCTCTATCATTTCCCAAGGGAAAGTAGAGGAAATCTTTAACAGTAAACCAGAGGAGCGTCGGGCTATTTTTGAAGAAGCGGCCGGAGTGCTCAAATATAAGACCCGCCGCAAGGAAACGGAAAGCAAGCTGGCGCAGACTCAAGACAATCTTGATCGCTTGGAAGACATTATCTACGAGCTGGATAGTCAAGTCAAGCCACTGGAAAAGCAGGCTGAGACGGCCAAGCGCTTTTTAGAACTGGATCAAGAGCGTCAGGAGCTTTATCTGGATGTCTTGGTGGCTCAGATTAAGGCGAATAAAACTGATTTGACGGCGGCAGAAGCTGATTTGGAAGCGATCAAGCAGGAGCTGGCGGCCTATTATACGAAACGGGATGAACTGGAACGTGAAAACCAAGAGATTAAGGTTAAACGTCAGGAAGTGAATCAAAAACTGTCTGACGATCAGGCCAGTCTTTTGGAACTGACTCGTTTAATCAGTGATTTGGAGCGCCAGATAGACCTAGCCAAGTTGGAATCTAGTCAGGCAGCTAGCAGCCGTTTGGAAAATGAAGAACGTTTGGCAGGACTGAGAGAAAAAAGCCAGCAGTTGACGGATGATATTTCCTCCAAGGAAGCTCATCTAGCTGATTTAGCAGTCCAGTTGACTGAAAATCAAGAGGCCATGAGCCAGTTGGAAGCAGAGTTGGCGGACTTTTCAGATGACCCAGACCAGCTGATTGAAAATCTGCGGGATCGTTACGTCAAGCTCATGCAAGAAGAAGCGGACTTGTCCAACGACTTGACCTCGCTAGAAAATCGACTGGAGAATGAGCGAAGCCAAGCTGCCAGTAAACAGGCAGAGTTTAGCAAACTACAGGCTGATTTAAAGGCTGGTAGGCAAGAAGAAGCGGCTCGACAGGCGGAGTTAGAAGAAGCTCAGACTGCCCTCAGAGCCTTGCTAGGTCAGTATCAGGAGCAGCAGGGGCAGGTCGAGAAGTTGGCGACTGCTTATCAAAATGAGCAAACCAGCATGTTTGCCCTGCTGGATGATTTGAAAAATAAAAAAGCCCGTGCAGCCAGTTTAGAAGCTATTCTTAAAAATCATAGTAATTTCTATGCAGGTGTAAAAAGTGTCCTGCAGGAAGCTGATCGTCTGGGTGGTATTGTCGGGGCAGTCAGCGAGAAATTGAGCTTCGATCCTCATTACCAGACCGCTTTGGAAATTGCGCTGGGGGCAAGTAGTCAGCATATCATCGTTGAGGACGAAGGGGCAGCGACCAGAGCCATCGATTTTCTTAAGAAAAATCGGGCTGGTCGGGCTACCTTCCTACCTCTGACGACCATCAAGGCTCGTCAACTTCCCGAGCAAAATCAATCCAGAATTGAGGCTAGTTCAGGCTTCTTAGGTATAGCTTCGGAGCTGGTGACCTATGAGCCAGGTTTGGAGAATATTTTCCAAAATCTATTGGGGACAACCGCTATTTTTGATACGATTGAGCATGCGCGTGCGGCTGCTCGTCAGGTACGTTACCAAGTCAGAATTGTAACGCTGGACGGAACGGAACTGCGCACAGGCGGTTCTTACGCCGGAGGAGCCAATCGCAATAATAACACAATCTTTATCAAGCCTGAACTGGACAGCCTGCTTGGAGAAATGGAGCAGCAGTCCCAGAAGCTGAAAGCTCAGGAGCAGCAAGTCGAAAGCTTGCAGTCTCAGCTATCAGAGGCCAAGCAAGCCTTGGAAGCCATCAAGTCTGAGGGTGAGCAAGCCCGCTTGACGGAGCAAAGAGTCAAGTTGGCCTACGAACAGATTGCAGAGCGGGTTGCGGAACTCAGCCAGCTGGAGCAACTCCAGGAGCAAGATTTGGCTAATCAGACTGAAGCAGCAGGCCTTGCTGAAAAGAAAAAAATGGAAGAGCGGCTGTCGGCTATCGAGGCTTCCAAAGTAGCCATTACTGCTGAAATCGAGCAAGTCAAGTCGAATAAAAACGCTGTTCAGGATCGTTTCGATCAGCTATCGGCTAACTTGTCAGAACTGAAATTGAAGAGCACGGAGCTGACTTCTAGCCAGCGCTTTGAGAAGAATGATTTGTCGCGTTTGCTAGAGGAGAAGGCTGCTCTGGACAAGGAAGTCGTTACTTTGCAGCTTTTGATAGAGCAAAAGGAAGAAGCGGTCAGCCAGAAGGTGGATATTTCCGTCTTGGAAGAGCAGCTTAAGACTGCCCAAGAGAAAAAGACAGACTTGGATCAGAGCCTCATCCGACTCAAATTTGAGCTGGACGACTTAGAGGGCCAGTCTGAGGATATTCTAGGGAACTTAGATCAAGCCCGTCAGCAAAACGAAAGTCTGATTCGCCGTCAGGCCAAGGCAGAGGCTGAAAAAGAGAAATTTTCAGATGCCTTGCGTCGTCTGCTGACTAATCTGACGGATAATTACCAGATCAGCTTTGAAGAGGCTGATCAAAGAGCGCGTTCTTTGGAAAATCTTGCAGCTGCAGAAGCCCAAGTCAAAGACTTAGAAAAGGCTATTCGTGCTTTGGGACCGGTCAATCTGGAAGCAGTAGAACAATTTGAAGAAGTCAGCAACCGACTGAATTTCCTCAAAAGTCAGCGGGACGATGTCCTCTCAGCCAAAAATCTTCTCTTGGAAACCATTGAAGAGATGAATGACGAAGTCAAGGAACGTTTCCAAACAACCTTTGAAGCCATTCGTGAAAGCTTCAAGCTGACCTTTAGCCAGATGTTTGGCGGCGGTTCAGCTGACCTGATCTTGACAGAAGGCGACCTGCTGACAGCTGGGGTAGAGATTTCGGTTCAGCCTCCGGGCAAGAAAATCCAATCTCTCAATCTTATGAGTGGTGGAGAAAAAGCCCTGTCAGCCTTAGCCCTTCTCTTCTCCATCATCCGCGTCAAGACCATTCCGTTTGTTATCTTGGATGAAGTTGAGGCAGCTCTGGATGAGGCCAATGTCAAGCGCTTTGGGGATTATCTCAATCGCTTTGACAAAGAAAGCCAGTTTATCGTTGTGACCCACCGTAAGGGAACCATGTCTGCGGCAGATTCCATCTATGGAGTAACCATGCAGGAGTCAGGAGTTTCCAAGATTGTGTCGGTCAAGTTAAAAGATTTAGAAAGTTTATAGTATGAGTATAAAATTAGTAGCAACAGAAATCGGAATAAGGTAATTGATACAATAGAATACTAAGAAAGCCTTTGAATAAGTTGTTTCAAGGCTTTTTACTGTCTATAGATAGAAGGAAATGGGTATCAGAAATACTTTGATTCTATGGAGACACCCTTGATTTGTTAAACGTTAAATTGCATGTTTCGAAAGTCAATCATCTTGAGGCAGTATAACTGCATAATAACATTTCTTTCGTCAATAGAAAGTAGGAGTTATAGTAAATTGTGAGAATTCTTGGTATAATGAGGATAATAAATAAAAAATAATTTGAAGGCACAGGTATGTTGATGGAAATAAACTAGGTTATAGATAATACAAAAGCGTATATCGTCTGTCATTACATTCCTTGGCGGATTTACAACGAATATTATAGGCTCTTCTCAAATGTGTTCTCTGTGATTATGGGGATTTTCTTCATGATTAATATTCTCGTAAGTAAGGAAATACTCGCACGTTTAACGCTTCGCATTCTCAATGTGGTGTTGCTAAAAGACAAAATTGAGCACATTCTTATGTCGGGGAAGTCATCGTGGATACGTATGACCGTTTCTTGATGAGTCAAATCATCGAGGCGGGAATTGTTGGGGTTATGATTTTTGCCGCATACTCTCTTGTAGGGTTGCCATATGCAGGACTTGTTGGGGTGCTGGCCGGAGTATTCTCGTTCATTCCGAATATCGGGCCGTTTATGGCGTGCGGAATCGTAATGCTCTTCATCTTTACAGAAAGCCCAATTCAAGCACTCATTTCGGTTGTCGTCTTTATGGTCGTTCAAACAGTGGAAGGCAATGTCGTCTATCCTAGGGTTGTCGGCAGTTCCGTAGGGTTGCCAACGGCTCTAACCCTTGCTACTACGTTAATCGGTGGAAATCTCTTTGGTTTAGTAGGAATGATTTTCTTCACACCAATCTTTGCCGTGATTTACCGTCTCGTGAAAGAATGGATGGAGAAACATGAACAAGCTGCTCCAGTGGTAGCTGTAGGAGGTATTATTGATGAAGAAAATTAGCGACTTAGGGATTACGGGGAAAAAGCTCCTCTTTGAAGGGATTGCGTTCCTTGTTGCTGGGATATTGCTCCTTATATTCGGACCAAGCTTCCCAGAATTGATGTTACGTCTGTTTTTAACATTCTTATGGGCCCGTGAACTATGGAATTTCTTATTCCGTTGGTTTAGTAAAGCGGCATCTAAAGACCCGTTATGGCTGAATATAGGGAAATTTTCCCTTTACGGATTTTTAGCAGGAAATCAATTCTTCCTGTCATTGCCGATTGCGATTGTAAGCATCTTGATGGGACTCAATGAAGTGATGAAGGCGGGAATTAGTGGTGTGACATACTATATTTATGTCAAAGATGATATTCGCCCGCGATTTCGCTTGCTCTTTGATACCATTTGGCTTTCAGTTGTCGGGGTAGCCACTTTAATTTCTCTTGGGGGCGACGGCAATTTGCAAATGTTCTTCCTTTCGCTCTATTTTATCGGGTATGGGATTAGCAATATTCGGGACGGCTGGTTCTTCGAGGCCGAAGTTGGAAAGAAAGTCCTTCGCAGACGCTTGCGTCGTGGGATGCCGCTTGTATTTGCTGCACTGATTCCTCGAGTAACCTTACAAAAAATTAATGATGCGTTGGAACTTGGAGAAGGCGAAACGGCTTCAGAAATTTACGACCGTGCCAAAGAAAATGCAGAACCAAACTTAGAGATGTTTATTCATGTCACAAAAGACGGGTTTGGAGCCATCGGGCATGTCGACCTGTGTTATAAGGGCCGCATTATTTCATTCGGAAACTACGATACGAATTCGGAGCGCCTCTTTGGAACGATGGGGGACGGGGTACTTTTCAGTGCCGACCGTGAAAAATACATCGAATTTTGTAAACGCGAAAATCATAAGACCCTACTGGGATATGGTCTTGCCTTGTCTCCAGAACAACTCGCGGCCATCGATAAGGAAATCGCCAAATTGATGTCGCTGACAGTGCCTTGGGATCCACCGAAAATGGTGAAACCTAAGCATCCTGTAATCGACAAAGAAGAACCAATGTATGCCTACAAGCTCAAACAAGAAGCAGATGCACTCTTGTATAAATTTACCTCTTCAAAATTCAAGACGTATTTTGTGATGAGTACCAACTGTGTATTGCTAGCCGATACGATTGTCGGGACAGCAGGCACCGATATTTTAAGCGCCCGAGGATTTATTTCACCAGGAACGTACCAAGATTACTTAGATAAGGAGTTTGAGAGACCGCATAGTCTAGTCGTGACGAAGCGCGTCTATCAGTAAGAACATGGAACTTCATGAAAAAGAATTCTTTATGAGGGAAGCGTTGAAGGAAGCGCAGAAAGCCTATGACCAAGCGGAAGTGCCAATCGGGGCTGTCGTGGTCTTGAATGGTGAAATTATTGGGCGTGGTCATAACTTACGTGAAAAGGAACAAGACGCCACGCTGCACGCCGAAATCAAAGCCATTCGCCAGGCAAACCAACACCTTGGAAGCTGGCGACTCGAAGACTGCTAAGTCAGTTTGTAGACCACGCTTCGCCAGAACGTATTTGCCAAATAGCAAAACATAAATTGAATTTAGGATAACTAAATATATAAAAAGTTTATGTGATGTTATTTTATAAAATAAAAAAGTAAATAGATATAGTATAAACAATATCAAAAACGGTCAGGTCATAGAAATATGATCTGACTGTTTTTCATCTGTGGAATGAAGTGTTAGTTTTATGATATAATATAAAGGATTAACAGAGATGAGAAATGATGGGGGTTGCCTAAATCCTTAAAAGATGCATACCCTAAATGCCCTTTGCACACCCCTAATTCAAAAAAGGAGATAATTGTATGATAAGACTCATTGCCACAGATATGGACGGGACTTTTTTAGATGACAAGGGTCAGTTTGATATGGAGCGGCTCAAGCACCTGCTAGCTCAGTTTAGAGAAAAGGGCATCTACTTTGCTGTTGCCAGTGGTCGAGGGATTCTCTCTCTTGAGAAGCTCTTTCATGAAGTTCGGGATGATATTATCTTTATCGCAGAAAATGGTAGCCTAGTAGAGTTTCAAGGAAAAGATCTATACGAAGCAACCATGCCAAGAGAATTTTATCTAAAGGTATTTGACAAGCTTAAGGAGTCGCCTTTTGTCAATATCAATGAGTTGCTTCTGACAGGGAAAAAAGGCTGTTATGTGCTAGAGACAGTAGATCCGACTTATCTCTCTTTCAGCGCTAATTATAATGAAAATATCCAAAAAGTTGCTGATTTTAGTGAGATTACAGACGAGATTTTTAAATTCACGACCAATTTCAGCGAAGAAACAGTGGCCGACGGCGAAGCCTGGGTCAATGAAAATGTCGCAGGTGTCAAGGCGATGACAACAGGCTATAAGTCGATTGATATCGTGCTGGACTATGTGGATAAAGGCGTGGCTCTTGTCGAGCTAGCTAAGAAGCTAGGCCTAGAAATGGACCAGGTCATGGCTTTTGGCGATAACCTCAATGACCTGCATATGATGCAGGTGGTGGGGCACCCGATTGCACCAGAAAATGCACGGCCGGAAATTTTGGCAGTTGCGAAAGAAGTGATTGGCCACCATGCGGCCCAATCTGTTATGACCTACATGGAGGGCTTATAATGGCTGATATTAAATTGATCGCTTTGGACTTGGACGGGACGCTTTTGACTACGGATAAAAAGATTTCTCAAGGGAATCTGGCAGCGCTCAAAGCGGCTCAGCAGCAAGGTGTCAAAGTTGTATTGACCACAGGGCGTCCGCTTAAGGCTATGGAATTTTTCCTGCATGAGCTGGGCACTGATGGTCAGGCAGATGAATACACCATTACCTTTAATGGTGGTCTAGTTCAGCGCAATACAGGCGAAATTTTGGATAAAACAGTTTTTGCCTACGATGATGTAGCTAGAATTTATGAAGAGACTGAGAAATTGGGTCTGCCTCTGGATGCGATTGATGGGGGCTTGGTTTATCAGATTCAATCAGACCAAGTATCGCTCTATGCGGAGTTTAATCCAGCTCTGAACTTTGAATCCATTGCTTTTGAAGACCTTTCTAGCCAAATTACCTACAATAAGTGCGTCACAGCCTTTGCTCAGGAACCGCTGGATGCAGCCATTCCTCATATTGCGCCCGAACTGTTTGACCAGTATGAGATTTTCAAATCACGGGAAATGCTGCTGGAATGGTCACCGAAAAATGTCCACAAGGCGACTGGTTTGGAGAAACTGATTGCCCACTTGGGAATTGATAAAAGCCAAGTTATGGCTTGCGGTGACGAAGCCAATGATTTGTCAATGATTGCTTGGGCTGGTCTGGGCGTTGCCATGCAAAATGCCGTGCCAGAAGTCAAGGAAGTCGCAGAAGTTGTCACTCCGATGACCAATGATGAAGATGCAGTTGCTTGGGCAATTCGGAAATATGTATTGAAGGAGAACTAAAGAATGGGATTATTTGACCGTCTTTTTGGACGTAAAAAAGAGGAACTTGAAGAAAAGCCCCAGATAGAGGAACAGGCAGAGGAGAGTTATCAGACTACAGAAATTGAAGTTCCATCTGAGACAGACTTCCAGCCCCTTGCTGCTTCTAGTGAAGAAACAGCGGAAACTCCGGTAGTAGAATCTGTGTCAGAAGAGAATACAGAGCCTGCAGTTTCAGCAATTTCTGAGCAGGAATTGGCCCCAACTAGCCAGCAAGCTGACTTATTTCAACCAGTGCTTGAAGATCAGGAAAGTCCTGAGCAAGTTTTGGCTGAGGCAGAAGAGCAGTCTGAAACTTCAGCAAATCAAGCACTGGACAGCAGTAGCGAATCAGAAGCGGCGACTGAAAGCAGAGATTATTACCAAGAATTGCAGGAGCGTTTGGCTGCAGCGAGAGAGCAAATCAGCCATGAACCAGGGCAAGAAGCAAGCACTTCTTCACAAGTAGACTCGACCGAGTGTGGAGAAGGGGCGACGGAAGAGTTGGCTCAAGTTGAAAATGAGACTCCCGCAGAAACAGCTGAATACCAAGAAGAAAGTGTCCAAGACAAGTATGACCGCAGTCTTAAAAAGACGCGGACTGGCTTTGGTGCTCGTCTCAATGCCTTCTTTGCTAATTTCCGCTCAGTTGACGAAGATTTCTTTGAAGACTTGGAAGAATTGCTGATTACCAGTGATGTCGGTGTGCAGGTAGCTTCCAATCTAACTGAGGACTTGCGCTATGAAGCACGTCTGGAAAATGCTAAGAAACCAGACGCCTTGCGCCAACTCATCATTGAAAAATTGGTCGATATCTATGAGAAAGACGGCCGTTTCAATGAAAAAATCAATCTGCAAAAGGACTTGACAGTCATGCTCTTCGTCGGTGTAAATGGCGTAGGGAAGACGACCTCAATCGGCAAATTGGCCTATAAATACAAGCAAGAAGGTAAAAAAGTGATGCTGGTGGCAGCAGACACCTTCCGAGCTGGAGCCGTTGCCCAGTTGGCTGAGTGGGGGCGCCGAGTAGACGTGCCTGTCGTGACTGGTCCAGAAAAGAGTGATCCAGCCAGTGTCGTGTTTGACGGTTTGGAAAGAGCCAAGGCTGAAAATGTTGATATTCTCATGATTGATACAGCTGGTCGCCTGCAAAATAAGGACAATCTCATGGCAGAGCTGGAAAAAATCGGTCGTATTATCAAGCGGGTAGATCCAGCAGCGCCACATGAAACTTTCTTGGCCTTGGATGCCTCCACTGGTCAAAATGCACTGGTTCAAGCCAAAGAATTTTCAAAAATTACGCCTGTGACAGGTATTGTCCTGACTAAGATTGACGGAACTGCGCGCGGTGGTGTTGTCCTTGCCATTCGTCAGGAACTGGATATTCCAGTGAAGCTGATTGGTTTTGGCGAGAAAATTGACGACATCGGCGAGTTTAATTCTGAGAACTTTATGAGAGGCCTCTTAGAAGGTTTGGTGTAATAGTCTATCAATAAAGCCTAAATTGAAATCAAACTCTTCTATCAAAAAGTAGTCAAAATAGATGAAAAGGTTTGCTTGTTGCAAGCCTTTTTTCTTCTTTTTTGATATAATAAGAAGAATAAAATGAAAGAAGGAAATCCAATCATGGGAAAACTTGAAGTTATCGCTCATCCACTCATTCAGCATAAATTATCTATCTTGCGTCGTACAGATACCTCTACTAAAGCTTTTCGTGAATTGGTAGATGAAATCGCAATGCTGATGGGATACGAAGTTTTGCGCGATTTACCACTTGAAGATGTAGAAATTGAAACACCAATTACGAAAACAGTTCAAAAGCAGATTGCAGGGAAAAAATTGGCTATTGTCCCAATCTTGCGGGCTGGTATCGGCATGGTGGATGGTCTCCTGAGCCTGGTTCCTGCTGCCAAAGTCGGCCACATCGGAATGTACCGTGACGAAGAAACCTTGAAGCCAGTTGAATATTTGGTAAAATTGCCAGAAGACATTGACCAACGTCAAATCTTTGTTGTCGATCCAATGTTGGCTACAGGTGGTTCTGCTATCTTGGCTGTGGATTCTCTGAAGAAACGTGGCGCAAGCAATATTACATTTGTCTGCTTAGTGTCTGCTCCAGAAGGTGTTAAAGCCTTGCAGGATGCTCATCCTGATGTAGATATTTTCACTGCTGCACTTGATGATCATCTTAATGAGCATGGCTACATCGTCCCAGGTCTCGGAGATGCTGGTGACCGCCTCTTTGGTACAAAATAATAGCTAGAAACTGTAAAAAGGAAAGTTCTGCTAAATCGGTGGATTTGTGCTTTCTAAACCAAAGATAATCTCAGCGCTGCTTTCTGTCATCCGACAGAGAAAGCAAATATTTGACCTTTTTTGACCAAAAAGATATAATAATGAATAGATCGAATGAAGGAGAAAATATTCATGATTCCTGTAGTTATTGAACAAACCAGCCGTGGTGAGCGTTCTTATGACATTTACTCACGCCTTTTAAAAGACCGTATTATCATGCTGACGGGTCCTGTTGAGGACAATATGGCTAATTCTGTTATTGCGCAGCTACTTTTCCTAGATGCACAAGACAGCACCAAGGACATCTATCTTTATGTTAATACTCCAGGTGGCTCTGTGTCAGCGGGATTGGCGATTGTAGATACCATGAACTTTATTAAGTCTGATGTGCAGACGATTGTCATGGGAATGGCAGCTAGCATGGGAACTATCATTGCTTCTAGCGGTGCTAGGGGCAAACGATTCATGCTTCCAAATGCAGAGTATATGATCCACCAGCCGATGGGTGGTACTGGTGGCGGTACTCAGCAAACAGATATGGCCATTGCAGCAGAGCATTTGCTCAAGACTCGTAAGACCTTGGAGCAAATTCTTGCTGATAATTCTGGTAAATCGGTTGAGCAGATTCACGCAGATGCAGAACGTGATTACTGGATGAGTGCTCAAGAAACTCTTGAATATGGTTTCATCGATGAAATCATGGCTAATAATAATCTTAGCTAGTTTTCATTTATAACTACGAAAAATGCCCCATTTGCGGGCTTTTTTTGATATAATCAATAGAGTACAAATGACCAGAGAGGATTGTCATGTTTAAAAAAGAGGAACGAATGGGTTTCATCATTCATCTATACTATAATCGCGATGCAAAGAAGCTGGCTCATGTTGGAGATATTATTTATCATTCTAAGAAACACCGCTATTTGCAGCTTTATGTGGCAAAAGATCAGGCAGATTCTCTGAAGGAGAGCCTGTCAAAAGAGTCCTATATCAAAAAAATCCAGACTTGCGAGATCCAAAATTTGGATACGAATTTTGTTGGAAGTTTATTTAGAAACCAAGAAAACGCTATTATTTAAAAAAATGTCTTCTTTGGGTTGACAATTGTCAGATAATTCGGTATATTCTTACTATATCATTTGCAAACATAGCAAAAAACAAAATAGAGGAGATTATTCATGAAGAAAAAATTTGCACTTTCGCTTGTAGCTTTTGCTAGTGCTGCGCTTCTAGCAGCCTGTGGAGAAGTTTCTACAAACAACTCATCTGCTACTGGAACAGAAATCGGTAAAACACTTAAGTTCGGTTTCAACTTTGAAGAAACTGGCGCTGTAGCAGCTTATGGTACTGCAGAACAACACGGTGCTCAACTTGCTGTTGATGAAATCAACGCAGCTGGCGGTATAGACGGCAAGAAAATCGAAGTAACTGATAAAGACAACAAATCAGAAACTGCAGAAGCTGCAACTATTTCTACAAGCTTGGTAACTCAAGACAAAGTTAATACAATCATTGGCCCTGCAACTTCAGGTGCCGTTGCTGCTGCAATCGCAAATGCTGGTAAAGCAGGCGTTCCTTTGGTAACACCAAGTGCTACACAAGACGATTTGACAAATAAACAAGATTATTTGTACCGTGCAACCTTTACTGATGGTTACCAAGGTAAAATCATTTCTAAATATGTAACAGATACTTTGAAAGCTAAAAAAGTTGTTCTCTACTATGATAATTCAAGTGATTATGCAAAAGGAATGGCAGAAGCTTTCAAGAAAGAATACAAGGGTGAAATCGTTGCGACAGAAACTTTCGCTTCTGGTGACTCAGACTTCCAAGCTGCTTTGACAAAAATCAAAGGTAAAGACTTTGATGCACTGATTGTGCCAGGTTATTACACAGAAGCTGGTAAGTTGGTGAACCAAGCGCGTGGTTTGGGAATCAACCAAACAATCGTTGGACCTGATGGATTTAGCGATGCCAAGTTCGTTGAGCAAGCAACTCCAGCAGCAGCAACTAATGTTTATTATGTATCTGGTTTCTCAACTTCAGGTGACATGACAGATAAAGCGAAGAAATTCGTTGCAGCTTACAAAGCTAAATATAACGAAGAACCTTCAATGTTTGCAGCCCTTTCATATGACGCAGTTTATATGGCAGCAGAAGCATCTAAGGGTGCAAAAACATCTGTAGATATTAAAGATAACCTTGCTAAGTTAAAAGACTTTGAAGGAGTTACTGGATCTATTACCATCGATAAAGATCACAATCCTGTGAAGACAGCCTTGATGATTGGTTTGAAAGATGGTAAAGTAGAAACTGTTGAAACAGTTAAACCTGAATAAAGGGTCTGAGGCTGGGGACAAACCCAGTCTTTGACTTGTTTCTTACTTGCTTATGATGTTTGAGTAGAGACGGCAAGACAAGGCTTCGTCTGAGATTGTTGTTTCTGCTCTTATTTTATATTAGAAAGAGTGGTGTGGAATGCTCGAACAATTTCTTCAGCAATTGGCTAACGGATTGATTTTGGGGAGTGTTTATGCGCTTCTAGCCTTGGGTTATACCATGGTTTATGGAATTATCAAACTGATTAATTTCGCGCATGGAGACATTTATATGATCGGTGCTTTTATGGGATATTACCTGATTAACACCCTTCACCTAAACTTCTTTGTAGCCCTTATTTTATCTATGGTTGGAACAGCGATCCTTGGTGTAGTGATTGAGTTCTTAGCCTATCGCCCTTTGCGCAATTCAACGCGGATTGCAGCCTTGATCACAGCAATTGGGGTTTCTTTCCTCTTGGAGTACGGGATGGTCTTCTTTGTAGGTGCCAATACTCGCTCCTTCCCTCAAGTGATTAAAACAGTGCGTTATACGCTTGGGCCAATTTCGATTTCCAATATTCAACTGATGATTTTGGGAATTTCTATTTTACTCATGGTTGGTTTGCAGTTTATTGTGCAAAAGACGAAAATGGGTAAAGCCATGCGGGCTGTTTCCGTGGATAGCGATGCCGCCCAGCTGATGGGGATTAATGTCAATCGTACGATCAGCTTTACTTTTGCCTTGGGTTCAGCCTTGGCAGGAGCAGCAGGGGTGCTGATTGCCCTTTATTACAACTCGCTTGAGCCACTGATGGGAATGACCCCAGGTATCAAGTCTTTCGTTGCGGCAGTTTTGGGAGGAATTGGTATCATCCCAGGGGCAGCTTTGGGTGGTTTTGTAATCGGCCTCTTGGAAACTTTTGCAACAGCAGTTGGACTGTCAGATTTCCGTGATGCGATTGTGTATGCGATCTTGATTATCATTCTATTGGTTCGTCCAGCTGGTATTCTAGGTAAAAATGTGAAAGAGAAGGTGTAATGTATGAAAAATAATTTAAAAGTAAATGCGTTATGGCTTGCTCTGATCCTCTTTGGCTATCTATTGATGACAGTGCTTGCTAGCACAGGTATTCTCAATCCTTTCTATCTGCAAATCTTTGAGCAGATTGGAATCAATATTATCTTGGCTGTTGGCCTCAATCTTATCGTTGGTTTTTCTGGGCAATTCTCGCTTGGGCATGCTGGCTTTATGGCCATTGGTGCCTATGCAGTAGCTATTATGGGCTCTAAATCTCCAAACTATGGTACTTTCTTTATTGCTATGTTGGTTGGCGCTGTGATTGCAGGTGCAGTAGCTCTGCTTGTTGGTATTCCGACCCTGCGCTTAAAGGGAGACTATTTGGCAATTGCGACGCTGGGTGTTTCTGAAATTATCCGGATTTTGATTGTCAATGGAGGTGACCTGACTAATGGTGCGGCAGGTATCCTATCCATTCCTAACTTTACCTCTTGGCAGTTGGTTTATGTCTTTGTCGTAATTACAACTATTTTGACTCTTAACTTCCTCCGCAGTCCTATCGGACGTAGCACCTTGTCTGTTCGCGAGGACGAGATTGCGGCAGAGTCTGTCGGTGTCAATACAACAAAAATTAAAGTCATTGCTTTCGTTTTTGGGGCTATTACAGCTTCTATTGCAGGTTCTTTGCAGGCTGGATTTGTTGGCTCTGTTGTACCAAAAGACTATTCCTTTATCAATACAATCAATGTCTTGATTATCGTCGTTTTTGGCGGTCTTGGATCAATGACTGGAGCAATCGTTGCGGCAGTGGTATTGGGTATCCTCAATATGCTTTTACAAGATATCTCAAGTGTTCGGATGATTGTTTATTCACTTGCCCTAATCTTGGTGATGATTTTCCGTCCAGGTGGCTTGCTTGGTACTTGGGAATTTAGCTTGGCTAAGCTCTTTAAAAAGAATAAGGAGGTCAAAGAATAATGGCACTTCTTGATGTAAAAAAATTAACCAAAAATTTTGGAGGGCTAACAGCTGTTAGTGACGTGACTCTGGAATTGAACGAAGGGGAACTGGTCGGTCTTATTGGGCCTAACGGTGCTGGAAAAACAACTCTTTTCAACCTTTTGACAGGTGTTTATGAACCGAGTGAGGGAACGGTTACTTTGGATGGCCATTTGCTGAATGGCAAAACACCTTACAAAATTGCAACTCTGGGTCTCAGCCGGACTTTCCAAAATATTCGCCTTTTTAAAGATTTGACTGTTTTGGATAATGTATTGATTGCTTTCGGTAATCACCACAAACCTCATGTGTTGGCTTCTTTCTTCCGCCTTCCAGCATTTTATAAAAATGAAGATGAATTGAAAGCAAAGGCTCTGGAATTGCTGGCTATTTTTGACTTGGATAAGGAAGCAGAAACCTTAGCTAAAAATTTGGCTTATGGTCAACAGCGTCGTCTGGAGATTGTCCGAGCGCTTGCCACAGAGCCAAAGATTCTCTTCTTGGATGAGCCAGCTGCTGGGATGAATCCACAGGAAACAGCTGAGCTGACTGCTCTGATCCGTCGGATTAAAAATGAATTTAATATTACCATCATGCTGATTGAGCATGATATGAGTCTGGTTATGGAAGTAACTGAGCGCATCTACGTACTAGAGTACGGTCGCTTGATTGCCCACGGCACACCAGATGAGATTAAGAATGACAAACGCGTTATTGAAGCTTATCTAGGAGGTGAAGCCTAATGTCCATGCTCAAAGTTGAAAATCTATCTGTCCACTATGGCATGATTCAGGCTGTCCGTGATGTCAGCTTTGAAGTCAATGAAGGAGAGGTTGTTTCTCTTATCGGTGCCAATGGTGCTGGTAAAACGACCATTCTCCGCACGATCTCTGGTTTGGTTCGCCCAAGTGCTGGGAAGATTGAATTTTTAGGCAATGAAATTCAAAAAGTGCCTGCTCAAAAGATTGTGGCTGCGGGGCTTTCACAGGTTCCAGAAGGGCGCCATATTTTCCCAGGTTTGACTGTCTTGGAGAACCTTGAAATGGGAGCTTTTCTTAAGAAAAATCGTGAAGAAAATCAAGCCAATCTCAAAAAGGTCTTCTCTCGTTTCCCGCGCTTGGAAGAGCGTAAAAACCAAGATGCTGCAACTCTTTCAGGTGGTGAGCAGCAGATGTTAGCTATGGGTCGAGCGCTCATGTCTACTCCTAAGCTCTTGCTCTTGGATGAGCCTTCTATGGGCTTGGCGCCAATCTTCATTCAAGAAATCTTTGATATCATTCAAGATATCCAAAAGCAGGGTACAACTGTGCTTTTGATTGAGCAAAATGCCAATAAAGCACTGTCTATCGCAGACCGTGGTTATGTTCTTGAAACAGGAAAAATTGTTCTATCTGGAACAGGCCAAGAGCTCCTCGCTTCTGACGAAGTCCGAAAAGCATATCTAGGTGGTTAAAAAGGTCCAGTGGACCTTTTTAAGTTGCAGATAAAGAAAACGGAGTTTTCGTCAAAATCTGGGAGATTGTTTCAGGTTGCAGATGGGAACTCGTGGCAGCGAGTTTTCGCTTATTAAGGTCCATAGGACCTTTTTTATTTTCAAGATAAATTTGTTTATTTGAATGAACCGATAGCTGTTTTTGCTTACAACCAAAGAGTTGCATTGGTAACTGTACGTTTTTTAAAATCTGCTGGGTCTTTTTTAGATGAGGCTAAAGTTTCGCGGTATAGTTTTCTTTGATGAAAGTCTCCATTTTTTAAGTACTGTGGTAGTAAGCAATGTAACAACCCCACAGAAATCTTGCTCTGAATTTATTTCTTCATTTTAAGTATCGAGCGAAAATATGGTAAAATATGGGAGAAGAAAATTGCTCGGGTCGAAATAAAGATTGGAAATTTCGGAAAAATTGTCAAGGTATAGAATATGCTTATAGGCGGTAACTGGTGAGATGGAGAGTCATTTTAGCTTTTGATTTTAAAGTGAAGAAAGATAATGCTTTCTGTTTTCCTCAACACCTTTCTCTTACGCAACTAGAATTCAATAAAGATATGCTTATCAGGGATAGAAAATGGTAATCGAGTTTCTTTGCTTGATGTGCTTGAGCGGGTAATATTAGTTTTTGAAAACATTTAAATAATTATAGAGGTTCAAATATGAAACTAGTCAGTGACAGGTTTTTGAAAAAGGTTATTATAAATCGATCGCCAGACAGTCATAAAGGTAACTATGGTTGTTTGCTATTGATTGGCGGAACCTATCCCTATGGTGGAGCTATTATCATGGCTGCCTTGGCTGCGGTAAGGAGCGGAGCTGGTTTGGTGACTGTTGCAACTGAACGGGACAATATTTCCGCCCTCCATGCCCATCTGCCAGAGGCTATGGCCTTTGATTTGCGGGAACAAGAGCGGCTGATAGAGCAGATCCGCAAGGCTACTGTTATTTTAATCGGGCCGGGTTTGGCTGAAAATTCTTTAGAGAAATCGGTGCTGCAGTTGGTTTTACAGCTTGTAAACAAGCAACAAATCTTGATTATGGATGGGGGCGCTATCTCGCTTTTTGCCAAGCAAGCTCTGCCTTTTCCAAACTCCCAGACAATTTTTACCCCTCACCAGAAAGAATGGGAAAGTTTGTCTGGCTTGCCCATCGAGTCGCAGGACGAAAAATCTAGCCAAAAGGCTGTTGACCAATTTCCTAAGGGAACTCTAGTTGTACAGAAAAGGAATGGAACGCGAGTTTTTCAGAGTGGGGAAAAGGATGTTTATCATCTGCAGGTTGGTGGTCCCTATCAAGCCACCGGCGGTATGGGAGATACCTTGGCAGGGATGATTGCCGGTTTTGCAGGTCAATTTGAGCAGGTTTCACTTTTTGAAAGAGTGACAGCTGCGACCTACTTGCATTCAGCCATTGCGGATGAGTTAGCCAAAGAAGTTTATGTGGTATTACCGACAGAACTGAGTCAACGAATTCCAACTTGGATGAAAAATTTTAGTCAATAAATCTTGGGAGGCTTGGAAAAATCCGAGCCTCTTTTTGTGGATTAGGAAATCTTGTCTTAGTTAGGAAAAGTCTAAGATTCACCAACTTTCTCACATAATTACTTTTTTAATTTATAGAAAAAAGTTAATACGATAGAAAACTTTTTTGTGCTATAATAAAAATAAAGTATGAGAGTTAAAAGTATAAAAACTAGTAGAAAAGGATAAGTGCGGAAAGTGCCATGTCAGAGCTAAAAGTAGCAATTGGGAAAAAAATTCGAGAACTGCGGGAACAACGTAAAATGACAAGGGAATTGCTGTGTGAGGATGAGACTCGTTTGACGGTCAGACAGCTTGCTCGTATTGAGGCAGGCGATTCGATTCCTAGTTTACTAACCTTAGAATTCATTGCGCAACAGTTGCGCATTGAAATGTATCAAATTATCAAGGAAAGTACAAAATCTTAGTGATTTTTATCCTGAAAATTGGGAACTTGGAAGCACCGCCTTCTTCCATTTTTTGGTATAATAAAGGTTACGCAAATACTAGAAAATAGAAAGGGAGCGACATGCCAGATTATTTATCGGTTTCTACCTTGACCCGTTATCTGAAGATGAAGTTTGACCGTGATCCTTATCTGGAACGGGTTTATCTGACAGGTCAGGTCTCTAATTTTCGCAAGCGTCCCAATCACCAGTATTTTTCCCTCAAGGATGAGAAGGCAGTTATTCAGGCGACTATCTGGTCAGGTGTTTATAAAAAGCTTGGTTTTGAACTAGAAGAGGGCATGAAGGTCAATATCATTGGCCGTGTGCAGCTCTATGAGCCAAGTGGTTCCTATTCGATTGTCATTGAAAAGGCTGAACCAGACGGCATTGGCGCCTTGGCTGTTCAGTTCGAGCAGCTCAAGAAAAAACTGGGAGAAGAAGGTCTTTTTCAAGATAAATTTAAACAAGCCTTGCCTCAATTTCCTAAGAAAATTGGGGTGGTGACCAGTCCTAGCGGGGCTGTCATCCGAGATATTATCACGACAGTCAGCCGCCGTTTTCCCGGTGTGGACATTCTACTTTATCCAACCAAGGTTCAGGGCGAAGGAGCTGCCGCCGAGGTAGCGGCTAATATCCGTCGAGCCAATGAGCGAGAAGATTTGGATGTCTTGATTATAGGTCGAGGTGGCGGATCCATCGAGGATCTTTGGGCTTTTAATGAAGAAATCGTCGTACGAGCTATATTTGAGTCCCAGATTCCGATTATTTCCAGTGTGGGCCATGAAACGGACACGACTCTGGCTGACTTTGTGGCAGATCGACGAGCAGCAACCCCCACAGCAGCCGCTGAATTGGCGACACCAGTCACCAAGCTGGATCTTCTGGGGTATTTGAATCAGCAGCAAAATCGTCTGTCTAATGCAGCTTCCAATCGTCTGGCTTACCAGCGGGAACGCTTGCATAAATTGGCTTCATCTGTTATTTTTCGTCAGCCAGAACGGCTTTATGATGGCTATCTGCAAAAGTTAGACCAGCTCAATCTACGATTAAAGCAAAAAATTCGCGAATATTATAGTGAAGAAGTCCAGCAGGTCAAGATTCTCCAGCATCGCTTGGAATCTCTGTCACCTCTGCGGCAGGTGCAGCGCTATCAGGAGCAGGTGCACCAGCAGGAGCGCTTGTTGCGTAGCAATATGGCAGTGATTTATGACCATAAGGTGGCTGAAGCCAAGCGGCTGTCTGATGCGCTACTCATGCTGGATACCAGTCGCATTGTAGCGCGGGGCTACGCTATTATCCAAAAAAATAAAACAGTAATCGAGTCCAGTCAGGATATCAAGAAGAAGGACCAGTTGACCATTCTCATGCGGGATGGTCAGGTCCAAGTTGAGGTAAAAGATGTCAAAAGACAAAAAATTTGAAGAAAATTTAGCTGATTTGGAAGCCATTGTCCAGAAGCTAGAAAATGGGGATGTGGCATTGGAAGAGGCCATCGCTGAATTCCAGAAGGGCATGCAGTTGTCTAAAGACTTGCGAAAGACGCTGGATCAGGCAGAGAAGACCTTGGTCAAGGTCATGCAGGCGGATGGCACGGAAACGGATATGGAATGACAAGAGAGCATAAAATCAGGCAAATTGGTCTGACGATTCAAGAATTTTATCAGAGCAAGGAAGTGTCAGCGGATTTGACTGAGACCATTCTCTATTCTGTCGAGGCTGGTGGCAAGCGGATCCGCCCTCTCTTGCTTTTGGAATTGCTGGAGGGTTTTGGTCTGGAATTAACTCCTGCTCATTTTCAGGTGGCAGCAGCTATAGAGATGATTCACACCGGTAGCCTGATCCATGATGATTTGCCAGCGATGGATAATGATGACTACCGCCGAGGCCGTCTGACCAGCCACAAGAAATTCGGGGAGGATATGGCCATTTTGGCGGGAGATTCTCTCTTTTTGGATCCTTATGGTTTGGTGGCAATGGCAGAGCTCCCTAGTCAGGTCAAGGTGGAGCTGATAGCAGAGCTGTCTTTGGCGGCTGGATCCTTTGGTATGGTGGCTGGGCAGG
Source organism: Streptococcus sp. SC1 (assembly GCF_030272855.1). Taxonomy (NCBI): domain Bacteria; kingdom Bacillati; phylum Bacillota; class Bacilli; order Lactobacillales; family Streptococcaceae; genus Streptococcus; species Streptococcus sp. SC1. The sequence goes on from NZ_JAQCMU010000006.1 coordinate 88,826, forward strand.
TTTTGGATATGCAGGGAGAAGGCCGCAAGTTGACCATGGACCAGCTCCAGACCATCCATGCCAATAAGACAGGTAAGCTCTTGGCCTATCCTTTTGTAGCGGCTGGGATCATTGCTCAGACTGGTCAATCAGTCCTAGGGAAGCTTCGTCAGGCGGGAGAGCTCTTGGGTTTGGCTTTTCAGGTGCGGGATGATATTTTAGATGTGACGGCTAGTTTTGAGCAGATCGGTAAGACACCGCAGAAGGATCTGGCGGCTGAGAAATCAACTTATCCAGCCTTGCTAGGCTTAGATGGAGCCAGAGACTTTTTCGATGAAACGCTGGAACAAGCAAAAAGCCTGCTGGAGCAACTAGAAAAAGAAAGTGATTTTTCAGCGGAAGAAATTCAAAAAATAATAGAAAGTTTGAGACTGGATGGCTAAGGAAAGAGTGGATGTACTGGCCTATCGACAAGGCCTCTTTGAGACCCGAGAGCAGGCCAAGCGCGGAGTGATGGCAGGCCTAGTCGTGGCACTTGCGAATGGAGAGCGTTTTGACAAACCGGGTGAAAAAATCGATGATGCAACAGAGCTCAAGCTCAAGGGAGAAAAACTCAAGTATGTCAGTCGTGGCGGCTTAAAATTAGAAAAGGCTTTGCAAGTGTTTGGCCTTTCGGTGGCAGATCGAGTGGCCTTGGATATCGGAGCTTCGACCGGTGGCTTTACTGATGTTATGTTGCAGGATGGAGCTAAGTTGGTCTATGCTGTTGATGTTGGGACTAACCAGTTGGCCTGGAAACTTCGCCAAGATGAGCGGGTTGTCAGCATGGAGCAGTTCAATTTTCGCTATGCGGAGCCAGCTGATTTTGACTTTCGGCCCAGCTTTGCCAGCATTGATGTTAGCTTTATCTCGCTCAGCCTGATTTTGCCGGCCCTCTATCAGATTTTAGAAGAGAGCGGTCAGGTCGTGGCTTTGATCAAGCCTCAGTTCGAGGCTGGCCGCGAGCAGATTGGCAAGAAGGGGATTATCAAGGACAAGAAAGTTCATTTGGCGGTGCTGGAAACTGTGACAGCCTTTATGCTGGAAGCAGGTTTTTCAGTCAAAGGTTTGGATTTTTCTCCGATTCAGGGCGGGCATGGCAATGTCGAATTTTTAGCCTTTCTGGAGAAAAGTGAACAGTCGAAAGATGACTTGGAGCAAGACTTAGTTGCTGTCGTAGAGGCAGCCCACAAGGAATTTAAAGATGAAGAAGAAGGATAGATTAGAGAGAATCAGACGATTTGTCAGCGAGTTTGAGATTGGCACCCAAGAGGAAATTGTAGAACATCTCAGGGAGTCTGGTATTACAGCGACACAGGCAACGGTTTCACGAGATATCAAGGAGCTAGGGATTGTCAAAATCCCTTTTAAAGATAATACCTATATTTACGAGCTTCCAAAAACAGCTAGCAATAGTCTGAAGTTGGCTGAAAATAATATTTTGGCCTGTCGAAATCTAGGAAATATGCTCAATCTCAATCTGGTGCCAGGGAGTGCAGCGGTTGTCAAGCGTCATCTGAGTAAAGAATTTGCTGAGGAAATTTTCAGCATTATTGCGGATAATGACAGTATCCTAATCGTTGCAGTAAGTGAAAGTGCAGCCCAAAAAGTCACGGCTAAAATCAATAATTGGTAGGAAAACCTATGTTATTAGAAATTTCGATTAAAAATTTTGCCATTATTGAGGAGATTTCCCTTAATTTTGAGCAGGGTATGACCGTGTTGACCGGGGAAACCGGAGCCGGCAAGTCTATTATTATTGACGCGATGAACATGATGCTGGGCAGCCGTGCTACGACGGATGTTATTCGTCATGGAGCGCCTAAAGCTGAGATAGAGGGTCTTTTTTCGCTGGAGAATAGCAGAGCTTTGCGAGAGATTTTTGAGGAGCAGGGCTGGGAGCTGACCGATGAGCTGATTATCCGTCGGGAAATTCTGCAAAACGGCCGTAGTGTCAGCCGTATCAATGGCCAGATGGTGAATTTGTCTGTTCTAAAGGCTGTCGGCCAGCACTTGGTGGATATCCATGGTCAGCATGATCAGGAAGAGCTGATGAGACCCCAGCTTCATATTGCCATGCTAGATGAGTTTGGCTCAGCAGACTTTTTGCATCTCAAAGGCCGCTATCAGGAAACTTTTGACCGCTATCGAAGCCTGCGTAAGCAAGTCCTGACTTTGCAGAAAAATCAGCAGGAGCATAAGGCCAGAATTGAGATGCTGGAGTTTCAGATGGCGGAGATTGAGAGTGCTGCTCTCAAAAGTGGTGAAGATACTGCCCTGCATCAGGAACGAGATCGATTGCTCAACCACAAGCTCATTGCGGATACGCTGACCAACGCCTATACCATGCTGGACAATGAAGATTTTTCCAGTCTGACCAATGTCCGCTCAGCTATGAACGACCTTGAGTCTATCGAGGATTACGATCCAGCCTACAAGGAGCTTTCCGGCAGCTTGTCAGAGACTTATTATGTCTTGGAAGATGTCAGCAAGCGCCTAGAGGATATTTTAGATGGACTGGACTTTGACGGAGATCGGCTGCTGCAGGTGGAGAGTCGCTTAGACTTGATTAACAGCATCACCCGTAAATACGGCGGCCAAGTAGATGATGTGCTGGAATACTTTGCTCAGATTTCCAAAGAATACAGCCTTTTAACTGGCAGCAACTTGTCCTCAGAGGATATGGACCGAGAGCTGAAGACCTTGGAGAGAGAGCTGGTAGAGCTGGCCCAGGAGCTGAGTCAGGCTCGTCATGGTCTAGCAGCCCAGCTGGAAGCGGAAATCAAGCAGGAGTTGCAAGAACTTTACATGGAAAAGGCGCGCTTTAAAGTACAGTTCACTAAGGGCAAGTTCAACCGTGAAGGAAATGAGCAAGTAGAGTTTTACATCTCAGCCAATCCGGGAGAGGATTTCAAACCTTTGGTGAAGGTTGCCTCTGGCGGCGAACTCTCCCGTCTTATGTTGGCGATCAAATCGGCCTTTTCTCGTAAGGAAGGCAAGACCAGTATTGTTTTTGACGAAGTGGATACGGGCGTTTCTGGCCGTGTGGCTCAAGCTATCGCTCAGAAGATTTACAAGATTGGCTCCAACGGTCAAGTCTTGGCAATTTCCCATTTGCCGCAGGTCATTGCGATTGCCGATTATCAGTTCTTTATTGAGAAGATTTCGGATGAGAATTCGACCGTATCAACGGTTCGCCTGCTGACGGCTGACGAGCGCGTTCAGGAAGTTGCTAAGATGCTGGCTGGCGAAGATGTGACAGAGGCTGCTTTGACTCAAGCCAGAGAATTATTAAAGAAATAAACAAGCGAGACTGAGACACTAGTGTTTCGGTCTCCTTTAGGAGGTGACGCGTATGACAGAATATTTTGCAATCGGTGATATCCATGGTAAGGCAGGCATGCTTGATGAATTGCTCCAGCACTGGGACGGTCGCAGCCAACTAGTATTTCTAGGGGACTTGATCGATCGTGGCGAAGACAGCCGAGCCGTTTTGGAGCGGGTCAAGGATCTAGTGGATCAGAAAGGAGCCATCTGTCTTTCTGGCAATCATGAGTATATGTTTCTGACCTGGCTGGACAATCCTGAAAAATCTTATGACCATTACCGACGCAATGGCGGAGATACGACGATCAATTCGCTTTTAGGTCGACCTCTCAATGCTCCTGTAGATGGAGTGGCAGACGCGGAAGGTGTCAAGGCGGCGGTAGCAGATTTAGTCGACTTTACTCGTCAGATGCCTTTCCTATTGGAGACAGAGCAGTACATTTTTGTCCATGCTGGTCTAGATTTGGAGCTGAAAGACTGGCGAGAGACTAGTGATTATCAAAAAGTTTGGATTCGCGCGCCATTTCATGAAGGCAGCAATCAGACTGGCAAAAGGATTGTCTTTGGTCATACACCGACATTTTATCTCTTGCATGAAGCGCCGGGAACTGATCAGCTATGGATGACTGAGGATGGCAAGATTGGCATGGATGGCGGAGCTGTTTATGGCGGAGTCCTCCACGGAGTTCTCTTTGGCCATAATGGCATCATAGAGCAGTATGCCATCAAAAATGATGGTTTTGCTGCGGAGGACTGAGAAGGTATCTACAAATGCCAAAATAGTTTAACTTACTAGCGTCTCGAATATTCCCTGCCAATAGAAAGAAATCAAAAAGATTGAAGAAGCGTAGCCTAGCTATCTTTTTCAATTTTTTTGTTTGGATGAGATAATTTTTGCTGAAAAAAAATAGGCCAATGCATATAGTTATATAGGTTAAATTTCCTATCCTATAAGTAATCATAAACCCTTAAATAATAATTCAAAATATATGCAATTCCTCTTCTTTATGCTATAATAGTTATCGAAAAAGCAAAAAGGAGGAAAAGATGTTTTTTCAGGATAGAAAGATAAAGTATTCAATCCGCAAATTATCAGTTGCTACTGTATCACTTGCGATTGGATTTTTGTTTGCACCCGCAGCGATTGGAGCGGGTCAAGTAGCCCATGCGGATGAGCTTGTGGCTACAGCTCAAGTAGAAAATAAGTCAGAAAATCAAGTCTCGGTGGGAACTTCTGAACCAGCGAAAACAGAAACTCAAGAGACTGTCTCAGTAACGCCTTCTGCACCCGTGCAAGTAGAAAGTAAAGAGGCTATCACAACAACAGTTCCTGCGCCAGCACAGACAGAAACGCAAGGGGATAACCAAGCCTCATTGAAATCTGCTACGCCTGCTGAGACAGAGGCAAGTCAAGCGACAGATTCGACTACTTTTAAAAATGCTCAGCCAGCTACAGGCACAAGCCAGCCAGCTGCAGCCACTGCTCAACCTGCTTCAGCAAATGCAAGTCTAAACAAGAGCGCTTTAGAGAACTACCTCAAAAACTTGCGCAGCAAGGACTTTTCAAGTAAGACAGACGATAGTCTAGAAATCTTGAATGGCGTAATGACGGCTGCTGATGGTGTGCTTCAAACTGCAACAAAGCAAGAAGAAATTGATAAGGTTTATCGCAATCTCGTGAACTTTGTCAATTCTGGTCTTCGTGATAAAAATCCGAAGTTCATCCCAGATCAGGATAAGACTCCTCGCTCAGCACTTTATGAGTTTGAAAGTGCTACACCAGGAAAAACAACTCCGCTTGCTCTGAACTACTTGAAGCCAGAAGATACAAAAATCTACAAAAAGGGCGATAAAGTAAAGGCCATCCAGCCAACTGAAACAACTTATGTAGAGTATGATGGAAGTGGTAGATGGACCTTTAAGGGCTATGACCATGATAGTCAGGTGATTGACAAAGATGATGTTTTCTTCACAGGTAAGTGGGAATTTACGCCGACACCATATAAGGCTACCTATAGAGCAGTTAATGGCTCACCTGGAAAAACTCCGCCATCTTATGTTGCAAATTGGAGTCCAAAAGATAGAAGAAGATTTGCTGAGGGTGAAGTAGTAAGACCAAAAGAATTTGAATATGTTTTTTATACTTCAGAAGAATTTCCTAATCGAAAAGGTTATTGGGCTTTGACTGGTTTTGATGCTCCAAGTAAAGTGGTAAACAATGGCGATGTGGAGTTTGTAGGAACTTGGAAATACTTTGAGGATGTCATTGTATCCTACAAACCTATGAACCAGCACGATTTTGAGAATTTTTATAAGTTACCAAGTAGTCCTAAGACCTCACGTGACGAATATAAATTACCTCTTCCTAAGGAGATAAAAGATCTAGAAAGTAAGCTATACGATTACAAGCTTTCTCTCAATCAGTTTGATAAACGAGATGAGCATTTACCTAAAGATATACTGGACACGGTAGCTGCTTTGCTCCGCTATGATGAAGCTCAAAATCTCTACAAACCCTTTTATGATGCAGAAAATGAAGGAAATTGGACCTTTGAGGAAGATGTAGTAGATTTAACCTTCAGTCGTGAACTAGAGCGGGCGGCTACATATGGGGAAATACCAAAAGTTACAATACCATTGGAGTTTGTATTTAAAGGGGTTCCTCGGAAACCGACTTATGAGTTTATCAGCGATAGCTCAGATAAGCCTCTTCCAGCGGAAATTAATAATTTGAAGCCAACAAATATGCCTGAATGGGAGTATGCAAAGAGAAAGCAATACCCGAAAGGTGAGATGGTTCAGTCTGTTAGACCGACTCAAGAGTCCTACTATGATGCAGTTAACAAGGGTACCTGGACCTTTACAGGCTACGATTTTACTGAAAAACCAGTAAGCGAGTGGGATCACAAAGGATGGAACCTTAAGTTCACAGGTACTTGGACTTTTGTAGCAGACAAGTATTCAGAAAACTATGAGTTCATCAGTAAGGATCCTAGCCTATCTCTACCAGAGGAAGTTAAAGCCCTAACGCCAAGTAATACAAATACCTATAATGATGGCGATACTGTAAATGCAGTAGCTCCCCTTAAGACGACCTACATGGACTTTGCCAACAAGGGAACTTGGAAATTTGAAGGCTATGACGCTGATAGTAAAGTGGTCAATAAAGATAAGGTCCTCTTTACAGGTACTTGGTCCTTCACACCACACAGAGATAAGGTTGTTTCCTTTAATTTTGTCAGTGATACTCCAGGGAAGACTATTCCTGATGATTTGAAGGCACAAATCCCTGCTCCTATCACGACATCTCCAGATGAGTATTCTGATAATGTCAAGAATGTCCTTCGCGATTTTTACACATACACAGATGAAGAAAATGATGGTACATGGGTTTCTAAGCAACCTGAGGAAGTGGAAAAGCCAACTGACGATGAGGACTCTACTTACACTCTCCACTGGACCTTTGAACCGACCAAGCGTAGTGTTTATTATGACTTCTATACAGATTCAAAAGATGATTCTGGTCAAACGATCTATCCGCCATCAACTTTGTATAATCTAATCACTTACGAAAGAGAATTTGTCAAGGGTGAAAAAGCTCGCGTTAAAATGCCATCTAAAACAAGATTTGAGGATCCTGATGGCAGAGGAACTTGGGTCTTTGATGACTACTATGAAGATGATAATACGACTATTTCTCCACGTGTGAAAACAGTCGAGGCAGGAGACGTTATCTTTAGAGGGAAATGGATTTTGGTTCCTACCAATCAGTCTGATACGATCTATAGGGTAGAGTATAAATTTACTAACTCGACTCCTGCTTATCCTCTTCCAAATAAGATTCGCGATATGCTTCCAGCTGGCACTGATTTCGTTGGACGAGCTGACGATTACAAAGATGCAAGCAAACTCGACATATCTACAGTAACTGTTCCGACAGGTACATGGACCTTCCATGGTTTTGATGCAGATAAATACGGAAAAGCTATTGCAGGTACGAAAGTTAAGACCATCACAGGATCTTGGACCTTTACGCCAAATGGTATAGACTATCAGTTCCAATCAACTAATCCTGATTTCGTATTACCAGATCATATCACCAAGTTGACTCCGAAAAACCCAATTGATTATAAGATGGGCGGTCTGTTCCTTACAGAAGTAGATGCTGAGCAACCAAGTGAAACGACTTATGTTGACACAGCAAACAAGGTAACTTGGACATTTGCAGGATACGATAAAGAAAAAATCGTTGTAGCAAAAGGTAGACAGACTTTCCTTGGAAGCTGGGTACCTACTCCAAATCCAGAATATGTATTCAAATCTTCTGACGCACGTGTTCCATTGCCACAAAGTATTTTGGGAATGCTTCCAAATGATGAGGCTTCTTATAAGGTTGGTGACACCATTGTAGCCAAACAACCTGCTAAAGAATCAGTAGTTGAAGAAGAAAAAGACTATGTCTGGACCTTCAAAGGTTACGATCAGAAGAATGCGACCTATAATGGCAAGCGCGTGACATTCACAGGTATCTGGGAAGTAACGCCTAGACCGCATTATGTAAGCTATACTTTTGTAAGCATTACGGCTGGTGTTGATTTGCCTGAATTTATCCAGAAGAAAGCACCAAAAGACAGCTCAAGCTATTACAACACGCAAAAAGTTGTACCAGAAGAGCCGACAACAAAGACTCACAAAGATGATGTGAACGACGGTACTTGGACTTTCGCTGGTTATGATGCCAAAAGTAAGATTGTGAAAAAAGCTGATTTGACTTTCACAGGTAAGTGGAAGTTTGAAGCCAACAAGTATCAAGCTACTTACCGCTTCGAGAGCGAGACAGTAGGTCAGGCTCTTCCAGCAGCCATCGCCGCATTGACTCCAAGCGACAGTGCAAGATATGTGAATGGTGGTTCTGTTTCCGCTCAACAACCATCACAAACCACTTACACAGATACTGTGAATGATGGCACATGGACCTTCAAGGGCTATGACGCAGCTAATGCAGTCGTGAACAAGGCAAATGTTGAGTTTGTAGGGAAATGGGCCTTTGAAGCCAAGAAGTACCAAGCTACTTATCGTTTCGAGAGCGCCACAGCAGGTCAAGCGCTTCCATCAACTATCGCCGCATTGACTCCAAGCGACAGTGCAAGATATGTGAATGGTGCCTCTGTTTCCGCTCAACAACCATCACAAACCACTTACACAGATACTGTGAATGATGGCACCTGGACCTTCAAGGGCTATGACGCAGCTAATGCAGTCGTGAACAAGTCCGATGTTGAGTTTGTAGGGAAATGGGCCTTTGAAGCCAAGAAGTATCAAGCTACTTATCGCTTCGAGAGCGAGACAGCAGGTCAAGCTCTTCCAGCAGCCATCGCAGCCTTGACTCCAAGCGACAGTGATTCGTATGTGAATGGTGCCTCTGTTTCCGCTCAGCAACCAGCGCAAGCGACCTACACAGACACAGTGAACGACGGCACATGGACCTTCAAGGGCTATGACGCATCTAACGCCGTTGTCAACAAGTCAAATGTAGAGTTTGTAGGGAAATGGGCCTTTGAAGCTAACAAGTACCAAGCAAGTTACCGCTTCG
>NZ_JAQCMU010000007.1:0-77596 GCF_030272855.1 Streptococcus sp. SC1
CTACAACATATGTTGTAGTGCCCTGCACATTGGTTCGTCTTGTTCAGTTTTCAAAGGTCTTTGTCGCCCTCTCAAGCGACAACTATATCAGTATATCACCTATCCATTCCCTTGTCAACACTTTTTTGAAATTTTTTTATCTTTTTTTCATCTTTTCTTCCAAACCCCTCTAAAACTACCTATAACTCAATAAATTAAAAGGGAAAGGTATCCTCTCCCTCTTACCTCTCCCTTATTCTCTATATCACCGTGCTGCTAAAGTCGCTTAATGCTCTAGCTACAATTAAATTCATTCAAATATACTCAAACTAATATAATACACACTCCAATCAATCACATAAAGAAATTTGCTTCGGCTTGCTATTAGAGGTTAAAAAGAAATTACTTTATGTCTCATTCATAAGCGGTAATAAGTAGCACTCTTCCCCTTCTTTTCGTTTCTCCAGACCTTTAACAGCTAATTGAAGGAGATCAGCTGCAAATGATTGAATAGAGTCTTGATCCGCTTGTGTTAACTCGATTTGCGAATACTTTCTGCGCAGCCTTTTATAGTTACGCCCCTCTAATTTGAAGAAATCACAATCTTTAAGATAAGCGGTCACTTCCTCAAGATTAACCAACAATCCCAAATGAAAAGCTGCTGGTGCAAATGTTCTATCCAGAGGCTGGGCGCAAGTGCTCCTAAATTCGATCGTTCCCCGCGTTGTCAAATCTTGGTACTGGTAGCTCCTGTGATTACAAAAATCATCTGCATGGGGGATTATTAGGCTTTCCTCGCCACTTAAATTGTATCCCTTGATTTGCTCCTGCTTTAGATACTCTCCAGCTACGATAGGAGGAAAATAATAGGTGTCACCCTCTCGCTCAACATTGAAAATGGCTGTATGATTTAAATAATTGAAAAAATCTTCCTCATCTTTGAAATCATGGGGATTAACACCAACATTTTCTACTAACAAGCCATGCATGGACTCTTCCCAGAAGCGGTCTCTCGAAATTCTAGTATTAAAATCTTCTGTAAGTAATTCTGAATTGGCAAAAAGATAAGCTTTGACAGCCTCGATTTGATTAAAGGCGTTAATTACCTGTATGAAATTTGCCCGTGAAACATCTAACTGTACCTGGCTCCCACAGATATAGCTACCATAATCAGGATGGCGATGGAAGAAATCTCCTCCAATTTTCTCACTCAAAGCTAGATATTGCATTAACATTTGATAGCGGGGATATTTAACAGGACCATTATCATTCTCCTTCCAGAATGGATGTAAACCATGACCCTGAAGTTCATGATGACTTTTGCGCAAAATCTTTTGAATGGTGTCTAAGTAATGATTAAAGCGTCTTTCGACTTCCTGAATCGTTTTCGCTTTTTCAAATGCAAATTCCAAAATATTATAAGACACTTCAAAAAGTATCCGATCTTCGCTATCTGAAGCTTTTAACTGGATAGGATTGCCCTCTGAATCCCTTCTTTCTACGATAAAGCCATAGTCTGAATTTAGCCTTACTAACAGCTCCCTTGTTACACGAGTATCTGTTGCTCCTCCCTGAAGATTCACAATTGGAAATTCTAACTCAATCCCAATGTATAAGTCTGGATTTTCTTTTATATTGGCTAAATATCGTTCTTTCAAAATAGCAATCGAATCTTGCATTTCTTCTCCTTCCCTCAACAAAGTTTTTCTTTTCCCATTCAAAAACGCCTGCTTACGAAATTGTTTTTCACTAAAAGCAATTTCGTAAACAAGCGTCTACCCTTTCATCATGATGATGAGTGTTCCCGCTAGGAAAAATCCTAGCGGTAGACCAGAGCTAGACTAAGAGTATAAGAACTCCATCATCATAACACTCAACAAAATTGATAAAAATTATACTAATTCAATAATTGCCATTGGCGCAGCATCCCCACGGCGTGGTTCAGTCTTAAGAATACGAGTGTATCCACCATTGCGCTCAGCATAGCGAGGTGCCAATTCAGAAAATAATTTTTGAAGAGCTGTAGTTGTAGTGTACTTGTTAGTCTCTTCATTGTAGTTTTCTGATGCAATTTCGTTACGTACAAAAGCTGCTGCTTGACGACGAGCATGCAAGTCACCACGTTTACCAAGAGTAATCATTTTTTCAACTGTTTTACGGATTTCTTTAGCACGAGCTTCAGTTGTTACGATTGATCCATTGATAATCAAGTCAGTAGTCAAATCACGAAGCATTGCTTTACGTTGTGAGCTAGTGCGTCCTAGTTTACGGTAAGCCATGTATTCCTCCTTTATTTATCATTTCTTAACCCAAGACCAAGGTCAGCAAGTTTAACTTTAACTTCTTCAAGACTCTTGCGGCCCAAGTTACGAACTTTCATCATTTCAGGCTCAGATTTTTCTGTCAAATCAAAGACAGTATTAATTCCTGCGCGTTTCAGACAGTTGTATGAACGAACTGATAGATCCAATTCTTCAATAGTACGTTCCAAAATGCGATCATCTGAAGATTTTTCAGCTTCCTTCATCACATCAGTTGAAATAGCAACTTCAGTTAAATCAGTAAAGAGATTCAGATGCTCTGTCAGGATACGAGCTGATAGTCCCAAAGCGTCTTCGGGAATAATCGTTCCATTCGTTAAAATTTCAAGGGTAAGTTTATCAAAACCATCGTTGCTACCAACACGAGCTGGCTCAACTTGGTAATTTACTTTTGTCACAGGCGTATAGATAGAATCTACCGCAAGTGTGCCTACTGGTGCATCATCTTTTTTATTTTCGTCAGCTGGTACATATCCACGACCGCTATTCACAGCCATTTTCGCTTTGAAGCGAGCACCTTCACTGATTGTAAAGAGATAATGATCAGGGTTTACAATTTCGATATCACTGTCTGTCAAAATGTCTCCAGCAGTTACTTCTGCAGGACCTTCAACATCCAATTCAATCATCTTTTCGTCTTGGACGTAAGATTTTACAGCAATCCCCTTGATGTTCAGAATAATCTGCATAACATCTTCACGGACCCCAGAAATCGTATCAAATTCGTGCAATACTCCTTCAATGTTGATAGAAGTCACTGCTGCACCTGGAAGTGAGGCGAGAAGTACACGACGAAGCGAATTTCCAAGTGTTGTACCGTAACCGCGTTCTAGCGGCTCAACTACAAACTTGCCATAATTTTTATTTTCATCAATTTTTGTTATATTTGGTTTTTCAAACTCAATCATTTAGTTAACTCCCTCTTAAACGAAAAGCAGTGTAATTGTTTATGATTATACACGGCGACGTTTTGGAGGACGAGCACCATTGTGTGGCACAGGAGTCACATCACGAATAGCAGTTACTTCCAGACCAGCTGCAGCAAGTGCACGAATAGCTGACTCACGACCAGAACCTGGACCTTTAACTGTAACTTCAACTGATTTAAGACCGTGTTCTTGTGCAGACTTAGCAGCTGCTTCAGATGCCATTTGGGCAGCAAATGGTGTAGATTTACGAGAACCTTTGAAACCAAGAGCTCCAGCAGATGACCAAGCAATCGCATTACCATGCACATCAGTAATCATAACAATAGTGTTATTAAATGTAGCGTGAATATGTGCAATACCAGATTCGATATTTTTCTTCACACGACGTTTACGTGTTGGTTTAGCCAAGACTTTTACCTCCTATATTATTTTTTCTTACCTGCAATCGCAACGGCTTTACCTTTACGAGTACGAGCATTGTTTTTAGTGTTTTGTCCACGGACAGGAAGTCCACGACGGTGACGGATACCACGGTATGAACCGATTTCCATCAAACGTTTGATGTTAAGGTTTACTTCACGACGAAGGTCACCTTCAACCTTGATTGCATCCACTTCGCGACGGATTGCGTCTTCTTGATCTGATGTCAAATCTTTGACACGGATGTCTTCTGAGATTCCAGCTGCTGCCAAAATTTTCTTAGAAGTTGGAAGTCCGATACCGTACACATAAGTAAGTGAAACGACTACACGTTTGTCATTTGGAATGTCAACTCCAGCAATACGAGCCATGTTTTCTCCTTTCTATCTTATCCTTGACGTTGTTTGTGTTTTGGATTTGCTGGACAAATTACCATAACACGACCATTACGACGAATAACTTTGCAGTATTCGCAAATTGGTTTGACCGATGGTCTTACTTTCATTTCTTATCCCTCCAAGTTTTTCGATTATTTAAAGCGGTAAGTGATCCGTCCACGTGTCAAATCATAAGGACTCATCTCGACAGTAACACGATCTCCCGCTAAAATACGAATATAGTTTTTACGAATTTTACCAGAAACTGTTGCTAAAATCTGATGTCCATTTTCAAGTTCAACCGTAAACATTGCGTTCGGCATAGTATCGACTACCTTGCCTTCGACTTCAATCACATCGTCTTTTGCCACGCAAAAGCACCTCCCTAAATTTCGATAGATTCCTCTGAGCACAGAGGTAACAATTATAAGTCAGACTAACTCATTGTATCACTACTTGTCAAATATTGCAAGCAGGAAAAACGCTTTTATTTTAAATTTGACAAGACTTTTTCGATATCTGAGAAGACTGCCTCAATCTCTTGATTGCCCTGAATGTCATGAACGAGTCCTTGAGCGCGGTAATGATCAATAATTGGTTGGCCTTGAGCGATATTAACATCCAAACGACGCTTTACTGTTTCAGGCTTGTCATCTTCGCGTTGGTAGTAGTCTTCTTCTTTGTAATCCACTGGTGGGTTGAAAACTTTGTGGAAGGTTTCCCCTGTTTCGCGGTGGATAATCCGTCCACTCAAACGTTCTAACAAACTATCTGGATTTACTTCGATATTGATAACTGCGTCAAGTTGGATGCCTAGATCCGCAAGGATTTTATCCAAAGCATGGGCTTGATCAATTGTCCGTGGATAACCGTCCAACAAGAAACCAGTTTCTTTAATATCATCTTGTGCCAAGCGCTCTTTCACGATTCCGTTTGTCACTTCATCTGGCACCAACTCGCCTTTAGAAATGTAGGATTTCGCTAAAACACCCATTTCTGTTTCATTGGCCATAGCAGCACGGAACATATCCCCAGTTGAAATATGTGCCACGTGGAATTGTTCCACAATTTTGGCTGCTTGTGTTCCCTTGCCTGCACCTGGCAAGCCCATAATCAAAAGATTCATGTTTTGTCTCCTTTTTTGTTTTTAAAGCAATCTATTAAAACACTTAATAAACTTTTTTAAAAACAAAATAGAAGGTTGACTAAGTCAACCTATTTCTATTCTGTTGTGGTATCCATAAATCCGACATACTTACGCTTCAAAAGGTAACCTTCCAACTGCTTCATTCCTTCAATACCTGTCGAAATGATGATAAGAAGACTGGTTCCTCCAAGAGCGACTGCATCGGTCAGGCCAAAAAGATCTTTGGCTAGGATCGGAATGATTGTGATAATCCCTAGGAATAGTGAGCCAACTGTCGCCAAACGGCGAAGCAATTTAGACATATATTCTTCCGTTCCCTTACCTGGACGAACACCTGGGATATAGGCTCCACTCTTTTGTAAATTCTCTGCTGTCTTTTCAGGATTAATTTGTACAAATGTATAAAAGAAAGTAAAGAGAATAATCAAGAGAGCATAGGTAAACATACCACTGATGGTTGTAGTCGCCAGAAGCGCCTGCGCCGTCCGAACCCATGATGCGTTATAGCCCATAGCACTTACAAATTGGAAGATAGCTGCTGGAGCAGCTGTAATCGAACTTGCAAAGATAACTGGGATAACACCAGCAGGATTTACTTTTAACGGTAGGTAGGAACTTGAAGGGGCACCTTGAGCAATCTTCGTATATTGAATTGGAATTTTGTACTCAGCTTGTTGCACAAAGGTTGTGAAATAGATAATCACCAAAACTGCAACAATTAAAATCCCAACGAAAATCAAAGACGAATTGAGTCGATCGCTCGGGATATTAACAAAGTAATCTTCATAGATTCCTTTGATCATACCAGGAATACCAGATACAATCCCTGCAAAGATAATCATGGATACACCATTACCATAACCCTTATCTGTGATTTGCTCTCCTAACCAGGTCACAATAACTGAACCTGTCGTGAGGAGGGCACCAATCAAAAGATAGGTTTGCCAATTTGGATTCGCTACTAGTTTAGTTCTTGATAAAGTCGCAAATCCAGCTGTAATCCCGATAGATTGGACAAAGGCCAATACCAGGGAAATATAGCGAGTTGCTTGATTCAGCTTTCTCCGTCCTACTTCCCCTTGCTTGCCCCACTCTACAAATTTTGGAAGCAAATCCATTTGCAAGAGCTGAACCACGATTGAAGCCGTGATATAGGGACTAACTCCAAGGGCAAAAACAGAGAAGTTACGCATGGCATTCCCAGAAACCAAACTAAGCATGTTTAAGAAAGGTAAATCGCTTAAACTGTTCAATGCTTTCGCATTAATTCCTGGAACGGTTATAGTTGTACCAATACGGAAAACTAAGATGATGAACAGTGTGAACAAAATCTTAGACCGTACTTGTTTTATTTTAAGTGCGTCTTTTAATAGCTTGAAAAACATAGGTCACCTCTCTTAGATGACTTCGACTGAACCACCTTTAGCAGTGATAGCTTCTTCAGCTGATTTAGAGAATTTAGCTGCTTTAACAGTCAACTTCTTAGTCAATTCTCCGTTACCAAGAATCTTAACACCAGATTTTTCAGCTTTTACAATACCTGCTTCGATGAGAACAACTGGAGTTACTTCTGCACCATCTTCAAAGACATTTAATTGGTCAAGGTTAACAATCGCGTATTCTTTACGGTTTACATTCAAGAAACCACGTTTTGGTACACGACGGAACAATGGAGTTTGTCCACCTTCAAAACCAAGACGAACACCGCCACCGCTACGTGCTTTTTGACCTTTTTGACCGCGACCAGAAGTTTTACCGTTACCTGATGAAGTACCGCGACCAACACGGTTGCGAACTTTACGTGAACCTGCAGCAGGTTGTAATTCATGAAGTTTCATTATTTTTTCTCCTCTTTTGTAAAATGCTAGCGCTCGTACCAGAGAAAAGGTGTCTCTGATACAAACTCGCCTATACATATATTTAGTTTTAGGGGCTGAGAAAATTCTCAAATCCCCTAATGTATCTTAATAAAAGTTTTTCAGCTAAGGCTTACTTAACTTCTTCAACAGTTACCAAGTGAGATACAGCAGTGATCATACCACGTACCGCTGGATTGTCTTCTTTGATAACTGAGCTGTTCAATTTGCCAAGTCCAAGTGCTACAACAGTTTTACGTTGTGACGGGATGCGTCCGATTGGAGACTTAGTCAAAGTAATTTTAATTTGAGCCATGAGTTCCCCTTTCTTAAGCCAAGTCAGAAACTGAAATACCACGAAGGGCAGCAACTTCTTCAGCGCGTTTCAATTGTTTCAAGCCTTCAACAGTTGCGCGAACGATGTTGATTGGAGTGTTTGAACCAAGTGATTTAGATGTAACATCTGCCACACCCGCCAATTCGATGACGGCACGAACAGCACCACCAGCAGCAACTCCAGAACCTTCAACAGCTGGCTTAAGCAATACTTTCGCTCCACCAAATTCTGAAAGAACTTCGTGAGGAATAGTTGTACCAACCATTGGAACTTCGATCAAGTTTTTCTTCGCATCTTCAACTGCTTTACGGATAGCTTCTGGTACTTCTTGAGCTTTACCAGTACCGAAACCAACACGACCGTTGCGGTCACCAACTACTACAAGAGCTGCAAAACGAAGACGACGTCCACCTTTAACAACTTTAGTAACACGGTTGACTGCAACTAAGCGTTCTTCAAGTTCAACTGCATTGTCTTTAAATGCCATTTTCTAGTGTCCTCCCTATTAGAATTTCAATCCGTTTTCACGAGCTGCATCAGCCAAAGCTTTTACACGTCCGTGATAGAGATATCCACCGCGGTCAAACACCACTTCAGAAATACCTTTAGCAACTGCACGTTCTGCAACGAGTTTACCTACAACAACGGCTTGTTCAGTTTTAGTTCCTTTTGAAACTTCTTTGTCAAGAGTTGAAGCGCTTGCGAGCGTTACACCCGCTACGTCATCAATTACTTGAGCGTAGATGCCTGTATTAGAACGGAATACGTTCAAACGTGGGCGATCAGCAGTTCCAGAGAGTTTTCCGCGAACGCGACGGTGGCGTTTTTGGCGGATTTTATTTTTATCTGGTTTCGTAATCACAATTTTCACCTCTTATTTTTATTGACGTGCCTTAGCACAAAATCGGAAAATAAATTGGCTGGCTGAAAAGATCAGCCAATCAATATTATTTACCAGTTTTACCTTCTTTGCGGCGAACGAATTCACCAACGTAACGGATACCTTTACCTTTATATGGTTCTGGTGCACGAAGGCTACGTACATAAGCAGCTGTTTGTCCAACTGCTTCTTTTGAAATTCCGCTAACAACGATTGTTGTTGGGTTTGGAAGTTCAAAAGTAATTCCTTCTGGAGCTTCAACTTCGTCTGGGTGAGATTTACCAACAGCCAAGACAAGTTTTGAGCCTTGAAGTTGTGCACGGTAACCAACCCCACGCATTTCAAGTTCTTTCTTGAATCCTTCTGATACTCCAACAACCATGTTGTTCAAAAGGGCACGAGTAGTTCCGTGGATTGTTTTCATTTCTTTTGAATCGTTTGGACGGTGAAGAGTTACTTCAGTTCCTTCCACACGGATTTCAATATCTTTTGAGAACTCACGAGTCAGTTCTCCTTTAGGTCCTTTTACAGTTACAACGTTGTCATTGTTAGTGATTTCAACACCAGCAGGCAACACGATAACTTTATTACCAATACGTGACATACTTATTTTCTCCTGTTAAATTGTCAGACCATGACGGCCAGTTTTCACGGGGGGCATTCGGATTAGAGCAAACCTAGTTTCTTTCGAAAAGCTTTGACAAACTCCTGATATTCTGTCAATACATCAATAGCCGCAGGACTATAACCAATTTCACATAAAAGAGATACAAGGTCATCTTTTGACAATTCAGCCAAAGCGTCTTCTGCAACAATAAGTTTTTCATTCAATTCAGTAGCTTTCATCTTTTTCTCCTAAACTAATTTACTCTCTATTTAGCTGATCAGTAAATCAGCTAAATTGAACACGAGCTATGGTCTGTGTGAAAAAGACAAATCTTCCTAGAGTGTTAACACTCTTTGTCAGATTTCCTATTTTCACATTGCCCATGACGCTCTTTGTATCTTGATTTTACCAAACGTAAGCGATAACTTCTCCACCAACGTTCTTTTGGCGTGCTTCTTTATCAGTCAGCAAACCTTCAGATGTTGAAAGAATAGCAATTCCAAGTCCGTTCAAGACTTTTGGAAGGTCTTCGCGTTTCTTGTAAACACGTAGACCTGGTTTTGAAACACGTTTCAAACCAGTGATAACTTTTTCACCATTTTGTCCGTACTTAAGGAAGACACGGATGATGCCTTGTTTGTCATCTTCGATGATTTCAACGTTTTTTACAAAACCTTCACGCTTCAGGATCTCAGCAATCCCTTTTTTGATGTTTGATGCAGGTACTTCAAGTACTTCGTGGTTCGCTTGATTAGCGTTACGGATACGTGTCAGGAAGTCTGCAATTGGGTCAGTCATAACCATTTTATATTTCTCCTCTTACTAGTAGTTTGCAAGCTGCACTTGCTAGTTAATGATTGAGCTAGGCTCAGAATAAGTTTCTAGGCTTCAAGTCCTAAGTGAGTCTAGGCATCGGCTTGTAGGCATAACTAAAGTTAGGCAAAAGCCGATAACGAAGAATCATGACGGAATTGGAAGCTAGAATTACCAAGATGCTTTGGTAACGCCAGGGATTTGTCCTTTGTATGCTAATTCACGGAAGCAAACACGGCAAAGTTTAAACTTGCGGTAAACTGAATGTGGACGGCCACATTTTTCACAACGAGTATAAGCTTGCGTAGAGAACTTCGCTGGGCGTTTGTTCTTAGCAATCATTGATTTTTTAGCCATTTGTTTTACCTCCTATATTATTTTGCAAAAGGCATTCCAAGGCCTGTAAGCAATGCACGTGACTCTTCGTCAGTGTTAGCAGTTGTTACGATAACGATATCAAGACCGCGAGTCTTATCAACGTCATCAAAGTTGATTTCTGGGAAGATCAGTTGTTCTTTCACACCAAGTGTGTAGTTTCCGCGTCCATCAAATGATTTTGTTGGAACACCATGGAAGTCACGCACACGTGGAAGTGATACAGTAACCAATTTATCCAAGAACTCATACATACGTTCGCCACGAAGGGTTACTTTAGCACCGATCGCTACACCTTCACGAAGACGGAAGCCGGCGATTGATTTTTTAGCTTTAGTGATAAGTGGTTTTTGACCTGAGATAAGAGCCAATTCTTCAGCAGCTTTTTCAAGGTTTTTAGCGTTTGATACAGCGTCACCGACACCCATGTTCAAAACGATTTTATCCACTTTTGGCACAGCCATAACAGATGAGTAGTTGAACTTTTCAGTCAAAGCAGGTACTACTTCATTAAGATATTTTTCTTTTAAACGATTTGCCATTATACTTCTCCTTTCCTTCGTGATTAGTCAAGCACTTCGCCTGATTTTTTGTTGTAACGAACTTTTTTGCCGTCTACAAACTTATAACCAACGCGTCCTGCAACACCATTTTTGTCAAGAACTTGAACGTTTGACGCATGGATTGGTGCTTCTTTTTCTACGATAGCACCTTGAGGGTTTTCGCTATTTGGTTTTTGGTGCTTCTTAACAAGGTTAACACCTTCAACAACAACTTTGTTTACTTTTGGAAGAGCTGCAACAACAAGTGCTTCAACACCCTTGTCCTTACCAGCAATTACGCGAACTTTGTCGCCTTTTTTTACAAACATTATTAGGTTTCTCCTTTAATTTCTTACGCCCATGAGGGCACCCTGGAAAACTTCCAGGGGACTTGTTTGATTTTTAGATTAAAGTACTTCTGGAGCCAATGATACGATCTTCATGAAGCCACCGTCACGCAATTCGCGAGCAACTGGGCCGAAGATACGAGTTCCGCGAGGAGTTTTGTCTTCACGGATGATGACTGCAGCGTTTTCGTCGAATTTGATGTATGAACCATCTTTACGACGAGCACCTGATTTAGTACGAACGATAACCGCTTTTACAACGTCACCTTTTTTAACCGCACCACCAGGAGTAGCTTGTTTTACAGATGCCACGATGACATCACCGATGTTGGCGAACTTACGTCCTGAACCACCAAGAACTTTGATTGTCAGGATTTCGCGAGCACCGCTGTTGTCAGCAACTTTCAAACGAGTTTCTGTTTGAATCATTTAAGTTTTCTCCTTTCTGGTTTGATTAGATGATAACCGCTTCTTCAACAACTTCTACAAGACGGAAGCGTTTTGTAGCTGAAAGCGGACGAGTTTCCATGATACGAACGATATCGCCTTCTTTGGCAACATTGTTTTCATCATGTGCTTTGTACTTCTTAGAGTAGTTAATACGCTTACCATAGACTGGGTGGTTACGTTTTGTTTCAACTACAACTGTGATTGTCTTATCCATCTTGTCAGAAACGACGCGTCCGACGAGGGTTTTACGTTGATTACGTTCCATTTTAGAATTTCTCCTTTCCCAAGTCTATTATTTAACTTCTGATTGAACAGTTTTGATACGTGCAATTTGTTTTTTCACTTCTTTCAAACGCGCTGTCTGCTCCAATTGACCAGTAGCGGCTTGGAAACGAAGATCAAACAATTCTTTCTTCAATTCATTTTCACGCTTCGCGAGTTCTTCTTGAGAAAGACCACGAAGTTCTTTAACAAAATCTTGAATTTCTTTAAGTTTCATGCTTTCTCCTTATTCTGCTTCACGCTTTACGAATTTACATTTAACTGGCAATTTGTGGCTTGCAAGACGAAGAGCTTCACGAGCGATTTCTTCTGATACGCCAGCGATTTCAAACATCACTTTACCACGTTTAACTGGTGCTACCCAACCTTCTGGAGCCCCTTTACCAGATCCCATCCGTACACCGATTGCTTTTGCAGTGTATGATTTGTGTGGGAAGATTTTGATCCAAACTTTACCACCACGCTTCATGTAACGAGTCATAGCGATACGGGCAGCTTCGATTTGACGGTTAGTGATCCAGTGGCTAGTAGTTGCTTGAAGACCATATTCTCCAAAAGTTACTTCTTTACCACCTTTAGCTTCACCACGCATTTTTCCGCGGAATTCGCGACGGTGTTTAACACGTTTAGGTACTAACATTGGTTATTTACCTCCTTTAGTGTTTTTACGAGCTGGAAGAACTTCACCACGGTAGATCCATACTTTAACACCAAGTTTACCGTATGTAGTATCAGCTTCTTCCCAAGCGTAATCGATATCCGCACGAAGGGTGTGAAGTGGAACAGTTCCTTCAGAGTATCCTTCGCTACGAGCGATATCTGCACCGTTCAAACGACCTGATACTTGAGTTTTGATTCCTTTAGCTCCTGCACGCATTGCACGTTGGATTGCTTGTTTTTGAGCACGACGGAAAGCAACACGTTGCTCCAATTGACGAGCAATTCCTTCACCAACAAGGTGAGCATCCAAATCTGGAGATTTGATCTCGATGATGTTGATGTGTACTTGTTTTCCAGTTAATTTGTTGAGTTTTGCACGAAGTGCATCAACGTTTGCTCCACCTTTACCGATAACCATACCTGGTTTAGCTGTGTGAAGTGAAACGTTAACTTTGTTTACTGCGCGTTCGATTTCAATAGTTGAAACAGCTGCGTCAGCCAATTCTTTTTGAACGAATTTACGGATTGCAAGATCTTCATGAAGGTAATCCGCGTATTCTTTTTCAGCATACCATTTGGCATCCCAATCACGGATGATGCCGACACGCATACCAATTGGATGTACTTTTTGACCCACGATGTTACCTCCTTATTTTTCTGCAACTACCACAGTGATGTGGCTTGTGCGTTTGTTGATTGGTGAAGCTGAACCTTTAGCACGTGGACGGAAACGTTTCATAGTTGGTCCTTCGTTTGCGAAAGCTTCAGATACTACCAAGTTAGCTTTTTCCAAACCAAAGTTGTTTTCAGCATTAGCGATTGCAGAGATCAATACTTTTTCAATAATGCCAGCAGCTTTGTTTGGAGTGAATTTCAAGATTGCGATTGCGTCAGCGACGTTTTTACCACGGATATTGTCAAGAACTAGACGAGTTTTACGAGGTGAAACACGCACTGTACGAGCCATTGCTTTAGCTGAAGTAATTTCTGCCATTTATGTTCTCCTTATTTTCTACGTGTTTTCTTGTCGTCTGCAGCGTGACCTTTGTAAGTACGAGTTGGTGCAAATTCACCAAGCTTGTGACCTACCATGTCTTCTTGGATGTAAACAGGTACGTGTTTACGTCCGTCATAGACTGCGATTGTGTAACCGATGAAACTTGGGAAAATCGTTGAACGACGTGACCAAGTTTTAATAACTTTTTTCTTTTCGTCATTAGCTTGAGCTTCAACTTTTTTCATCAAATGCTCATCGACGAAAGGTCCTTTTTTAAGACTGCGTCCCATTTTTATGTTTTCTCCTTTAAAATAAGTACCACAGCGGCCTGCGCTGCTAGGCAGCGCTACCGAGCTGGCGGATAGATTGTTTTAGATTATTTCTCGTTGCGACGACGAACGATAAGTTTGTCAGATTTCGCTTTCTTGTTACGAGTTTTAAGACCAAGAGCAGGTTTGCCCCATGGAGTAGATGGCGCTTTACGACCAACTGGTGCTTTACCTTCACCACCACCGTGTGGGTGATCGTTAGGGTTCATTACAGAACCGCGAACTGTTGGACGGATACCTTTCCAACGGCTACGACCTGCTTTACCAAGGTTAACCAAGCCATGTTGTTCGTTTCCGACAACACCAACTGTAGCACGGCAAGTACCAAGGATCATACGAACTTCGCCTGATTGAAGACGAACAAGAGTATATTTACCTTCTTGACCCAATACTTGAGCAGAAGCTCCAGCGGCACGGACCAATTCACCACCACGACCTGGTTTCAACTCAATGTTGTGAACCAAAGTACCAACTGGGATGTTAGCAAGTGGAAGTGCGTTGCCGACTTTGATATCTGCTTCTGGACCTGAAACGATACGTTGACCTACTTCAAGACCTTTAGGAGCGATGATGTATGCCTTCACACCGTCAGTATAGTGAACCAAAGCGATGTTTGCTGAACGGTTTGGATCGTACTCGATAGTTTTAACTACTGCTTCAACAGCATCTTTGTTACGTTTGAAGTCAATCAAACGGTAGTGACGTTTGTGACCGCCACCTTGGTGACGAACAGTGATGCGTCCGTTGTTGTTACGACCAGCTTTGCTCTTAAGAGAAACGAGCAAAGATTTTTCTGGAGTGCTAGTAGTGATTTCAGCGAAATCCAAAGAAGTCATATTACGGCGACCGTTTGTTGTTGGTTTATAAACACGAATTCCCACGATATTTCCTCCTTAGATTATTCTGCTTCAGCAGCTCCGAACAACTCGATTGCTTTTGAATCTGCTGTCAGAGTGATGATAGCTTTTTTAGTTTTGTTAGTAAAACCAGTGTAACGTCCAACGCGTTTTGCTTTAGGTTTTACGTTGATAGTGTTGACATTAGCAACTTTAACTCCTTCAAAAGCAGCTTCAACAGCTTGCTTGATCAAAAGTTTGTGAGCGCGAGTGTCTACTTCAAATACGTATTTGCCTGCTTCAAGCTGAGCCATTGAGCTTTCAGTGATGACAGGCTTTTTGATAACGTCATACAAATTCATTATGCAAGAACCTCCTCAATTTTAGAGATAGCTGCTTGAGTAACAAGAAGTTTGTCGCTGTTTGCGATGTCAAGAACACTTGCTGTTGTTGCTGTTGCAACTTTAACATTTGGAAGGTTACGTGCTGAAAGTGCAGCAAATTCATTTCCTTCTTCAAGAATAACAAGTACTTTTGTGTCAATGCTTAATGCTGCAAGCACTTTTGCAAACTCAGCAGTTTTTGGAGCTGTAAATGAAAGGCTGTCTACAGCTACGAATTTGTTTTCAGCAACTTTTTCAGAGTAAACTGATTTCAATGCCAATCTACGAACTTTTTGTGGAAGTTTGTAGGCATATGAACGAGGAGTTGGACCGAAGACGATACCACCACCACGCCATTGTGGAGAGCGGATAGAACCTTGACGAGCACGTCCAGTTCCTTTTTGACGCCATGGTTTGCGTCCGCCGCCTGATACTGCAGAACGGTTTTTAACAGCGTGAGTTCCTTGACGGAGGCTAGCGCGTTGGCTGATGATCACGTCGAAGACAACTGATTCGTTTGGTTCAATACCAAAGATTGCGTCGTTAAGAACTACTTCACCAGCTTCTTTACCAGTTTGGTCAAATAATTTTACGTTTGCCATTATGACTGATTTCCCCTTTCTTTATTATTTACCAGCTTTAACTGCTGATTTGATAGTGATAAGAGATTTCTTAGCACCAGGTACGTTTCCTTTGATCAAGATAACGTTTTTCTCTGGAACAACTTGTACGATTTCAAGATTTTGAATCGTTACACGGTTGCCACCCATACGTCCAGCCAAGTGTTTGTTTTTGAAAACACGGTTTGGCGCAACTGGTCCCATTGAACCAGGACGACGGTGGTAACGTGAACCGTGAGCCATTGGACCGCGAGATTGGCCGTGGCGTTTGATTACACCTTGGAAACCTTTACCTTTTGAAGTTCCTGTTACATCAACAACATCACCAGCTTCGAATGTATCAACTGTGATTTCCGCACCAACTTCCAAGCCTTCAATGTTTTTGAATTCACGAATGAAGCGCTTAGGAGCCGTGTTAGCTTTCGCTACATGTCCTTTAGCAGGTTTGTTGCTCAATACATCACGAAGGTCATCAAAACCAACTTGAACTGCGTTGTAACCGTCTGTTTCAACTGTTTTCACTTGAAGAACAACGTTTGGAGTTGCTTCAACAACAGTTACAGGGATTAATTCGCCAGCTTCAGTGAAGATTTGAGTCATTCCCACTTTTTTCCCTAAGATTCCTTTTGTCATGAGAAAATGTTTCCTTTTCTATTTTTTTATCTAAAAAGTTTTTAACGAGCGTTTTTTATGCTCAAGATACCAAGCTTTAAATTAAAGTTTGATTTCTACGTTCACACCGCTTGGAAGGTCCAACTTCATCAAAGCGTCAACTGTTTTTTGAGTTGGGTTGATGATGTCGATCAAGCGTTTGTGAGTACGCATTTCAAATTGTTCGCGAGAATCTTTGTATTTGTGAGTCGCACGAATGATTGTGTAGAGGCTACGTTCAGTTGGAAGTGGGATTGGACCCGCAACTTCAGCACCTGTACGTGCAGCAGTTTCTACGATTTTTGCAGCCGCTGTGTCAAGTGTACGATGTTCGTAAGCTTTCAAACGGATGCGGATTTTTTTGTTTGCCATCTTTTTCTCCTTTTTTCGTCTATTTAAGATAATAGGCTAGCTCCACAAGAAAACCGACAAGCGATTGCGTGGCAATGCAACCGAGCGTGTCGCAACCTCTTGCATCAAAGCTACACGCTGTTTTTTACAGCACCATAGTATCTTAACACAAAGAACCAAGCATTGCAAGGGATTTGAGTATTTTTTTAAAGATTTTTAGGATAATTTTTTATGAAAGTGTTTTCTAAGTAACTTATAAATCTTGTAATCATTTATATAGAAGAAAATTTAGATTATTCTACCTATTCGTTTGAGTTTTTGCTCAAAAAATAAAAATGCTCACTGACGCATGTCAGTGAGATTAAAAATGAAAAATTTGCTTTTAGCTACTTTGTTTTATAACAAAGGGCTGTCCCTTTCAATACGAAAGTCGTTTCCTGACTGGCAGATGACAAGGTCGGCAGCCGCTAGATAGGGTTGATAAAAGTGCCTATATTGCTCTCGCCGAGCTAAATGCGTCTGCTCTATCCACTCCGGTCTACGTTCTCGCACAGCCACATCCCGCGCCAAGCGGCGTTCTAACTCAGTTTGATCATCCGTGTAAAAGCAAATCGATAAATCAAACAAGCTTTTAGACAAAAAAGCTGCCGACATGCCTTCTACTATTAGAATCGGCTTTTGAGCTGACAAACGCAAACTCGGTGACCAAGCTTTTCCAATGCTCAGAATATCCAGACCAGACTGCAAAGCACAAATATCGCGCTCCAGACTACTGAGTTCATGAACAGCTGGGATACAAGCCGTTACTTTTTGATGAGGAAAATCCTTAGAACTGAGCAAATCGCGATACTCTCCAGTAATTACATAAGGATCTGTTTCCAGAAGATTAGCTCCTTCCTCACCCAAGGTTAGCTGAAGTTTTCGAGCAAAAGTTGACTTACCTGAAGCTCCGTGACCAAAAATCCTCAGAGTGTGCTTTTGACCATCCGAAAGATAGTCTACCAAGCTTTCCAACAATTTTCCTTCATCAGACATACTTCTTCCTTTCTAATGAGGACTCTTAGAAATTTCTCTTGGAGCGGTTGTAGCCGTAGCGCTCGACAAAGTCTTCGCGGAATTCTAACAGATTATCATCCATAATGGCTTGACGAACCTTCTTCATAAGGTTTACCAAGAAGTAAAGATTGTGGTAACTGGTCAAGCGGAGGCCAAAGGTTTCATCAGCTTTGAGCAGGTGGCGGATATAGGCCCGCGTGTAGTTTGTACAAGTGTAGCAATCACAGTCGTGATCCAGTGGCGTGAAATCTTCCTCAAACTGAGCGTTTTTAACAACCAGACGTCCCTCGCTGGTCATGCAGGTGCCGTTTCGGGCAATCCGAGTCGGCAAAACGCAGTCAAACATATCAACGCCACGGATAACACCATCAATCAAGCTATCTGGCGCCCCAACTCCCATGAGATAGCGGGGCTTATTTTCAGGCAGTAGAGGCGTTGTGAAATCCAACACCGCATTCATCTCCTCATGAGACTCACCAACAGCGAGACCTCCGATAGAGTAGCCTGGGAAATCCATGCTGACCAAATCTTGAGCAGACTGGCGGCGCAAATCTTCAAAGCCAGCTCCCTGCACAATCCCAAAGAGGCCTTGATCGTGTGGACGAATGTGAGCCTTGAGTCCGCGCTCTGCCCAACGGCTAGTCCGCTCAATAGACTTCTTGACATAGTCATAAGGCTGGTAGAACTGCGGGCATTCATCAAAGGACATCATGATGTCGCTACCTAAGTTGTTCTGGATAGAGATAGCCTTTTCTGGCGACAGGAACATTTTGGAACCATTGAGGTGGTTCTTGAAAGTCACTCCTTCTTCTGTGATGTTGCGACTATCCGCTAGAGAATAAACCTGAAAGCCACCACTATCAGTCAGAATAGGCTGGTCCCAGTTCATGAACTTGTGCAGGCCACCTGCACGGGCAATCAGCTCATCACCTGGCCGCAACCAGAGGTGGTAAGTATTGGCCAAGATGATACCAGAACCCATTTGCTTGAGCTCTTCTGGCGACTGGGTCTTGACCGTAGCCTGAGTGCCGACCGGCATAAACATAGGCGTTGGGAAGGTTCCGTGGGGCGTGATAATCTCCCCCAAACGAGCACTTGTGTGCTTTTCTTTTTTGATCAAACGATACTGAATCGGTGAATCTGACATGTTTCCTCCTGCTGGGAAAGACAGTCCCAGCTATTTTCTTCTATAAAATAAGCGACAAGCGCTCATAAGATACCGTATGATTTTACCAAAAAAAGTCTTGTCTGTCACGATATGTGGTATAATAAAAATCATGAAATGGAGGTCTGTATGAATTTAAGCGAAATCCGTGCCCAGGCACGCACTATCCGAAATCAAACCAACGGCATTTACTCGCTCTTTGCCATTCCAACTCTGGTAACCATTTTATCTACCTATTTGTCACCCAACCGTCATTTAGAGGAAATTGTCCCCCAGCTGGAGATCAATCAGGCCTTTGTTGCGATTTTTGGCCGTCAAATTTTTCCACAAATTGTGGAATTTATCATCGCTCTGCTCTTTTTATCTGCTAGCTTCAGCATGATGGAAGTCGTCCGGAAAAAACGCGATACGGTTGGCTTTACAGATATTGGCCGAATCTTTTCTGCTGAACTTTTTTCGCCAATTTTTATCACACAGCTGACCAAGAGTATTCTCCTCTTGTTGTGGAATTCTATCAGCCTTGTCGGTTCATTTTTCCTTGTTTTCAGCAGTTACAAGGTGCTGGCTATTTATGGAAAGATATCCGATTGGTCCCAATTGACAGCTGCTAGTCCTGAAGTGGAGCAAATCGTCAGCTATGCGCCCATGATGTTTCTCGGCACTCTCATTGTCTTGGCTGGTACGGCAGTCTTCCTGATGGCCAACTACGCTTACTCTCAGACCGACTTCATCCTTTACGATCAGCTGAGCACTGGCACCTACCAAGGACCTTGGCAAGTTCTTGTGCAAAGTAGACGCATGATGAAAGGCTATAAATGGAAACGTTTCTTGCTGGATCTGAGCTTTATCGGCTGGTATATCCTGATTGGTATCACACTGGGAATCGCTGGGGTCGTGGCCTATCCTTACATCACTACAGCTCGGGTACTCTTTTATGAAAATTTAAAATCACTAGGTAAGTAAAATGAGAGTGGGACAGAAATCGGTAATTCGTTAGAATTCGATTTCGTCGTCCCACCTCCGCACAGTTGAGTAGGGCTGTAAAAGCTGATGAAATCAGCGTAGTAGAGCCCGCTCAACCACTGCGTCTTGCTCGACAATCCAAAGACAATTGAGAGGCTAGGACTTTTGTCCCAGCCTCATTTTTTCGTCTAGATTTAACGCAATTGAACCTTCAACACCAAGGGTAAGTCGCCTGCTACACTCGGCATGAAAAGACGCAAACCTTGGGGCATTTGTTCCCATTCAAGCGGTTCCTCATAGCCTAGTAAGGATACCTCTTCTATGATACCATGAAAGCGAGACGCGGGATTTTCTCTTTCGTCAGCCAAGGCCTGAATCGTCAGCCACTGATTTGCTGCAGGCTCCATCAGAAAGGCATACACTGCTCCGCCCTTGGCCGTGAAACGGAAATCCTGGTTTGTATAAGGGATGTTTTTACCATCCGAAAATGGCCCACTATCTACTTGTGTCGGACCTTCTCCAAATTGCCTCCACGCGCGTGAATCATAGATCGCTTGACCATTCACTTGGAGCCAAGCCCCGATTTCTCTCAAGATTTCTTGATCTTTTTCTGGAATCGTCCCGTCTCCTTTTGGCCCAATATTCAGCAACAAATTCCCATTTTTGGACACGACATCAATCAAGGTCTGTATGATTTCCTTAGCTGACTTATAGTCAAGGTTCTCTGTGTAGCCCCAAGAATTTCGAGCGATAGCCGTATCTGTCTGCCAAGTGAAAGGCTGGATCTCTGCAAAACCGCCGCGTTCCACTTCCACAATCCCCGCACCAAAAGCCAGCGCATCATGCTTGTAGCAGATGCTAGTCGGCTTCCCAGAAGCTGCTCCTAAATTATAATAATAGGCCGCAAAAAGCTTTATATACTCTTTAAAAGCTGCATGCTGAATCCACCAATCAAAATACAAAATCTCAGGCTGGTAATCTCGAACCAGCTCACAGGTACGCAGGAGCCAATCATCTAGAAACTCCTGACTCGGATAAGGCTGACCAAACAAATCATGGTGGTCTGGCTCTGGCATAGCCGGCCAGTAGAGTTCCTCGCGACTGACTTCGCTGGCAATGTCACTAGCAAACTCCTTCCCATGTGAAAAGAAAAAGTGATGCTCCGCCCGATGGGAAGAGGTACAAAAATGTACTTGCTCCCTTTGAGCTGCCTGACTCAATTCTCCCAAGATGTCACGTTTTGGCCCCATTTCTACACTATTAAAAGGAGAGAGCTGGCTGGCATAAAGCTGGAAGCCGTCGTGATGCTCTGCCACTGGGAACATGTATTGGGCTCCCGCTTCTTTAAAGAGGCGCAACCATTCGTCCGCATGAAAATTTTCGGCAGTAAAGAGTGGAATAAAATCCTTGTAGCCGAAATCTTTGTGAGGCCCGTAAGTTTTGATATGGTGGTCAAACTCTGCTGTGCCCTGTATGTACATATTTCGAGAGTACCACTCGCTCCCAAAGGCAGGAAGGCTGTAAAGTCCCCAGTGGATAAAAATCCCAAACTTAGCAATTTTGAACCAGTTGGGGACTTGATAAGTCGCAAGAGAATCCCAGTCTGGATAGAAGGGGCCTTGGTTAGCAACTCTTTGGATTTCTTCTAAAGATATTTTCATCGTTACTACCTCATCATTCGATTAAAACGCTTTCTTTTATTGTACCAATTTTTGCAGAAGAAAGAGCCATTTTACAAAAAAAAATCCAAAACAGCCCTACGAGCAAACTTTTTCGATAAAGCAAAGAAAAAGGAACAGCAATTAATTCTGTTCCTTGTTTTTATATTGCCAGCCTGATGAGTATTCGGAAAGCCACTCGCATCACGATGCTCATCATTCAATACATCAATTTGCTACCCGATAGTAGGGATGTTGAGATGCGTAAGTGAGATCTTGCCCCACTAAAATACGTTCTTTGGGATTTTCATTTCCTGTATCAGGAAGCGGAGCTCCTTTAGGGATTGCTGTAAAGGAAGCCCCGTCATTCCCTGATTTATAACCCAAAAACGCTCCGAACCTACCTTCATGCACTTGACTATTTGTCAAAGTGCAGTCGCTTGACTCATTTCCTCTGTAAGTATGGGACACCAAACCATTTGCATCAAAGACTAATTGGTTGCCCAAATCGTCTTGCCAAGTACCAGCAATGCTAGAGAAATCACCATTTGCTAGAGCATTGGCATCTATTCCTGAAGCTACAGGGGCCACTGGATTAGCCGGAGTTGTTGGAGTGTTCGAATCTGCTGAAGTCTTGTTTTCCACGGGCTTCTCAGCTTGACTGGAAATACCCTGGTCGCTAGAAGTCTGAGGAGTTGAAGAGGATGTCACGGAGTTAGAAGCAGAACTTTGCTTAGCTGATGGTTTGGTAGAAGACTTGCTAGAACTGCTAATTTTAGAGCTCTGAGAGGTAGAACTACTAGGCTCCGTAGAAGGCTTAGAGCTACAAGCTGCGAGCAGGAAAGCAGAACACAAGGCAGTGGCTGTCAATAAAATAAGTTTATTACGTTTCATAATAGAATCTCCTTGTCAGTTTATCATTAATTTGCTACTCGATAGTAGGGATGTTGTGCGGAAGAGATTGCATCACTTCCAAGCATGATTTGTTCTTTAGGCGCTGGAGCACCATTAAGTGGTAATGCTACGCCCACTGGAACAGCGAATAAAGGATCACTACTGCCTGCTCCATTATAACCAAAATCAGCTCTAAACTTATCTCCTTCTACATGACCATTATAAATAACGTTATGGTTCAATGTCTCACCATTATTACGTTGCAATGTTACTAATCCATTTGCATCAAAAACTAATTGATTGCCCAAATCGTCTTGCCAAGTACCTGCAATGCTAGAGAAATCACCATTTGCTAGAGCATTGACATCTATACCGGAAGTTGTTGGAGTCACTGGGGTAGCTGGAGTTGGTGACGTGTTCGAATCTGCTGAAGTCTTGTTGCCCACAGGCTTCTCGGCTTGAATGGAAACACTCTGGTCGCTAGAAAGCTTAGTAGTAGAGGATGCTTTTGCTTCGTTGGAAGCAGAACTTTGCTTAGTCGATGATTCAGTTGACGCTTTACTTGAACTGCTAATCTTAGAACTCTGAGAAGTAGAACTGCTAGCCTCCGTGGAAGGCTTAGAGCTACAGGCTGCGAGCAGGAAAGCAGAGCACAAGACAGTGGCTGTCAATAGAATAAATTTACTACGTTTCATAATGAAATCTCCTTGTCAGTTTATCATCAATTTGCTAAACGATAGTAGTGATGTTGGCTTGCATAGGGGACATCTTACCCCACTAGAATATATTCTTTAAAGCTTTTGTTTTGTAACAAAAGAAATATTTTGTAATCTAATTGTAATCCCATGAAATAATTTTGTCAATATTTTGTGTGATATTTTTCTCAAAATTTATCTGCAATTTATGAAATACTTTTTTAATGCAAAAGCACAGGAGTTCCTCCTCCTGTGCTTCGTTTCAAATTTTCTCTAAATCCTGAACGATCCGCTCAAAGGCTGCCTCCAAGGAATCTTCGTCCCTAAAGAACGATTCTTCTTGCCAGCCTAAGAAATCTCGATCTTTCCACCAGCGCTTCATGTCAGCTGGGGTAAATTCCTCTTGCTTCGCTCTGGTCTGATGGCGGCTAACGGTTTCTTCAAAAGTCAAATCATAGCAATAGGCTAGAGTCTGAGAACCAAATAAATTCCGCAAACGCTCTAGCATGTGCCCATAAATATCTGTCTCATAGAAACCTTCTACCAAGACCAGCAAATCATGTTCGTAGCCGAAGCGTGCCAATGTCTCTGTCAGGTCAATAGATAAATTTCCCGGCTCTACTTTTTCTTTAAGCATGTCCCGTCTAACTGTGTCCTGCGCAATCAAAAGAGTCCCTTTGCCATAGTGAGCCTGCAATTTTTTAGCCAGACTCGACTTGCCAGAGCCGGAATTTCCACGAATGATAACTAACTTGGCCATCTTATTCGCCCAGAATCAAGCGTGTATGCTCGCGCTTAATGCAGCGATCCATGACAATATCGTCGTGACCAGCTGCACGCAAAATCTGTTCAGCTTCTTCATTTTCTAAGCCCAACTGAGCCCAGAAAATCTTGGCATCTGCTTCAAGAAAATCACGCGCCACATCTGGCAAAAACTCGCTACGACGGTAAACATCGACAATATCCACTGGGAAAGGAATGTCTTTGAGACTGGCATAAACTGTTTCACCAAAAATCTGACGGCCCGCCGCCCGTGGATTGACTGGGATAATGCGATAGCCTCGCTCCTGCATTTCCTTGGACACACGGTTACTAGTCGTTTCCTCACGGTCTGATAGACCGACAACAGCAATCACCTTGCTGGTTTCTAGATAGCGCTTGACAACGCCGTCACTGGGATTTTGAAAATGGTAAGTCATAATGCTCCTCCTGTTTTATAAATAATTTTTAACTTTTTTAACAATGATATCTTAGCTGAATACGGTACAAAAAACGTGATTTCCCTCGCATTCCTTGAATGCTGTGTCAGCTTTCTATTTCACTTTGTGTTTTACGCCCTTGATATCTTAAATTGAACACGAGCTAAAACCTTGGAAAATAAATAATCCGTTCTAGGAGCATGGCTCCTTCGTCCGAATCCCTAATTTTCGGTCGGTTTTGACGCTCTTTGTATCTTGTTTTACTTTGCCTCGTACCAAGTTTGGCCGGCATTTTCATCTGCTACCAGTGGAACAGCCAATTCAATCGCAGCTTCCATGGTTTCTTTGACCAGCTGGCGGACGGCTGTTAGCTCGTCATTTGGCACTTCCAGCACGATTTCATCGTGAACCTGCAAGAGCATGCGAGACTTGAAATTCTTCTCTGCCAGAGCTCGGTCCAGATTAATCATAGCCACCTTGAGAATGTCTGCGGCGGAGCCTTGAATTGGGCTGTTAATAGCTGTGCGCTCCGCAAAATTTCGGATGTTAAAGTTGCGGGAATTGATATCTGGCAAAGAACGACGGCGATGGTAAATAGTCTCTACATAGCCCTTATCACGCGCCTCGCGGACGATGGTTTCCATATAATTCTTAATCCCTGGGAAGCGCTCAAAATAAGTCTCAATATAGTCCTTGGCAGCCTTGCGGGAAATGCCCAGATTATTGGCCAATCCGAAGTCAGAAATGCCATATACCACTCCAAAGTTGACAGCCTTGGCATTGCGGCGGTCATTGGGCGTCACATCCTCTGCCTTTTCAATACCAAAGACCCGCATAGCGGTAGCCGTATGAATATCTTCTCCATGCTGAAAGGCAGCAATCAAATGCTCGTCCTGCGAAATGTGAGCCAGCACCCGCAGCTCAATCTGGGAATAATCCGAGCTGAGAAGCACACTGTCTGCCCACTCCGGTACAAAGGCCTTGCGAATCAGGCGCCCCTGCTCCAAACGAACGGGGATATTCTGCAGGTTCGGGTCAACCGAGGACAGGCGGCCCGTCTGAGTCAAATCCTGAACATAGCGAGTGTGAATCTTGCCGTCAGCCGCAATCGCCTCCTGCAGTCCGATGATATAAGTGGACTGGAGCTTGCTGATTTGACGGTATTCCAGAATCTTAGACACAATCGGTGCAATGGGTGCTAAACGCTCCAGCACATCCACCGCTGTCGAGTAGCCCATCTTGGTCTTTTTGGTGTACTCCAGTGGCAGCCCCATATCCTCAAAGAGAATGGTTCCCAGCTGTTTCGGTGAGTTAATATTGAACTCCTGACCAGCCAGATCATAAATCTCCTGCGTTAGACTTTCCAGCGTCTTTTCATTTTCTGCCTGCATACCCTGCAGGGTTTCCCGCTCAACCTTGATCCCCGCAATCTCCATCTTGGCTAAGACAAAGGCCAGCGGCTGCTCCATTTCAAGCAACAAACCCAGCTGGTCGTGGGAACGGAGCTGCTCTTGCATTGGCTCTTCTGTTTCCAGCAGTACTTGAACCTTACGAGCTAGATGCTCAAAGAGCTGCTCTTGCTCCGGCAAAGCGCGCTTGGCTCCCTTGCCATAAACCTCATCATCCGTCGGCAGAATTGTTTGACCGTAAAGGCGAGCAATAGTCGCCAGCTCATTATCCTCGACCGTCGAAAGCAGATACTTGGCTAGGCGCGCATCAAAGGATGCTACTGGCAGTTCAATGCCGTAATGACTGAGCAGTACCTTGGTCCGCTTGAGGTCATAGGTTTTCAGAGCTGTTTTTGCCAAAAAATCCTGAAAGAGAGGCTGCTGCAGTAAATCGCTGGAGCCGACATAAATCTGACGGCTATCGCCCCAGGCAAGGCCGACAATCTCTTCCTTATGGTAGTTGTCACCCAAGATTTCAAAATAGAAGAATTGCTCTGGTGCCAGCATATCTGCTGTCACCTCGGTCACTTTGGCAAATTCAATAGGTTTGACTTCTACTAACTCCTGAGTCGTTCCTAGCTGACCCTTGAGCTGCTTGAAGCCCATCTCGTCGTAGAACTTGCTCAGGGCCTCTAGCTGCGGACCCTTATAAACCAAATCATCCAGCCCGATTTCAATCGGAGCCTGAGTATTGATGGTTGCTAGGGTTTTTGATAAGAAGGCCTTGTCCTTGTCATTGATCAGATTTTCCTTCATCTTGGAAGCCTTGAGCTGGTCAATGTTTTCATAGAGATTTTCCAAAGAGCCATACTCCAAGAGGAGCTTGAGGCCAGTCTTCTCACCGATCTTGGTCACGCCAGGGATATTATCCGACTGATCGCCCATCAGCGCCTTGAGGTCAATGAACTGCTCTGGCGTGATGCCCATCTTTTCCATGAGGTAGGCTGGGGTAAATTCCTCGAACTCAGCCACGCCTTTCTTGGAGATCTCCACCACGGTATTATCATCCGTCAGCTGAATCAAGTCTTTATCGCCGCTGACAATGGTCACATCGTAAGGCACTGCTGTCTTTTCAGCCATCTTGTCCAAGGTTCCGATGATGTCATCCGCCTCGTACTGAGCCAAGTCGTAGTAGTGAATGCCTAGGTGCTGCAGCATTTCTCGGATAAAGGGCAACTGCTCACGAAATTCATCCGGCGTCTTGGCCCGACCTGCCTTATAGTCAGCATACATCTCGGTCCGGAAGGTCGTCTTT
This sequence comes from Streptococcus sp. SC1, assembly GCF_030272855.1. Classification (NCBI taxonomy): domain Bacteria; kingdom Bacillati; phylum Bacillota; class Bacilli; order Lactobacillales; family Streptococcaceae; genus Streptococcus; species Streptococcus sp. SC1. The sequence goes on from NZ_JAQCMU010000007.1 coordinate 26,823, forward strand.
CCAGCATCAAAAGCGACTAGGACATGAGTCGGCTGCACGCGCTCCAAGAGATGATTGAGCATGAGGTGGAAGCCATAAATGGCATTGGTGTGCAAACCCGATGGACTCTTGAAACGGTCGATTTGATTATAAAGCGCAAAAAAAGCGCGAAAAGCAACGGACGAACCGTCAATTAATAATAATTTGTTCTTTTTTTCCATAGGTTTATTATAACACGAAAGGCGGACAAAGACAGAAAAGGCGGCGTGGAAAATAGGTAGAAAATGAATGGAGATTTAAATTTTGCTATAATTATCCTATGAACAACACCTACTATTTTATCCGTCATGCGCATTCTAACTATACACCTGATGAAATCAATCGACCATTATCAGACAAGGGACAAGAATCCTTGGCACAGCTTGACTTTTTAGCAGACAAACCCATCACCGCCATTTATTCCAGCCCCTATCGAAGAGCCATCCAAACGGTTGAGCCTTTAGCTCAAGGCCTAAAACTCGCTATTCAAACCGACAAACGACTAATAGAGCGAAAGTTAAGTAGCCAAGCAATTGCTGACCAAGATTTTGAACAATGCCTCATGCAACTTTGGTCACAGCCAACGTTTTCACTTGTTGATGGTGAATCCAATCAACAAGCTCAACAGCGTGCCTTAGCTCTTCTTCATGAGCTAGAAAGCAAGCATCAAGATGAAGAAATTATCATCAGTTCCCACGGCAATCTGATTTGCATCTTGCTGAGCGCATTTGACTCCAGAATTGATTATAACTTTTGGCATAATCTTCCCATGCCAGATGTGCTGGTTTTAGATAAAAATGGGAATATCTCTCGCCTCCTATAAAAGATGGCATCGCCTAGCAAGACTCGGCTAAATCTTATCGCTCATATATGGTATAATAATAAAAACTAGGAGGTGAAGCATGTTCCCAATAACCATTCCAACTCTTGTGACTGAGGAAGTGTATCAACGATTTGCTTGGTCTGTTTTCTTACGCGGGAAAAGATTCTTGCTGAATATGTTCATTTTGATAGGAATTCTATCTCTCTATCTTATCTTCCTACCTGACAACCTGAAGCGATTTTCTTTCTTCATCGTGCTATTTACATCTTTGATTATATTCCCAGTAATGTACTTTGGCACGGACTTTCAGATAAGGAAGGCCTATCGAAAAACTCCTTTCTGGAAGGATATGGAGCAAACTCTTATATTTGAGAAAGATAAATTTTCTGTAAAAAGCAAACGAGGAGAGTTTCTTTATAGCTATGATGACATCGTCAAAGTTTTTCATACTAAGGATGATTTTTATATCATGTTGGGACCAATTGTCGGTTTCCCTATTGAAAAAAAGAACTGTACGCCCGAGGCTCTTGAGTTCTTGCTAGAACTTCACATTGAGCATATGTAAAAGAAAAAGCAGGCTAGACTGACAGTAAATCAGTTTTAGGCTGCTTTTTATCTTGTAAATAATTGCTTGATATCCACCAACTTCTCTATTTTCTGATTGATTTCTGGTCGGTAGTCACAGAAGTTAATGCTCTGGATGCCACTGTTGACGGCGACATCCACATCCAGCGTCCGGTCGCCGATATAGTAGGTCCCCTGCTTGTCCAGGCCATATTTCTCGACCAGATAGTCGACTCCCTCTGGGTGAGGCTTGCGCTCAAAGCCGTTGGCTGTTGTGATGATTTCTGTAAAATAGTCATGAATGCCCAAGTCTTCCAAGATTTGATGGGCATTGAGTCCCTTGTGGGTATAGACGAACTGGGCAATGCCCTGCTCTTTAGCCCAAGCCAGTATCTCCGCAGCCCCTTCCATCAGATGAACCTGAGCATTTTTCTCCTTTAGGCTTGCTCCACGGAAGGAATTCATCTCGACAGCATCCAGGCCTTTCTCAGATGCTACTTCCTCCAAAAGTTTCTGGACAGAGTGCTTTAGGATATAGCTGTGAATACTCGCCCTGTCAAAGTCCAGACCATAGTGAGCGTAGGTTTCCTCAATTCCTGCCAAAATAGCATCGTAGGAGTCCAGCAAGGTTCCGTCCAAATCCCAAATAAACGCTGTTGTCATGCAATTTCCCTCATTTTTCTGTCGTATAAAACCTTTAAAAATAGCCAGCGGAATCCATTGTCCAAGAGCGTCCCAGCCCAGACTCCCGGCAGACCCAAGCCAAAGGTCACACCTAGTAAATATCCTGAGATAATGCGAATTAGCCACATGCCAATAGTCGTGGCATAAAAGGGCAGTCTGGCATTGCCCAGCCCCTGCCAAACCGCTGTGTAAATCACGGTTCCAGCTGCCATGGGAGTGCCCAGCAGGGAGAAGAGGATGACCGAAAGACTGGCTGTAATCGCTCCGCTATTGTCCGTATAGAGCAAGGTCAGCGGCCGACCAAGTGCGAAAATACCTAAAGCCAAGGGCAGCATGCAAGCAAAAGACAGCCAGAAGGCCCGCTGACGAATCAGACCAACCGCTTGCATATCGCCCTCCCCAACCGCATGGGCTACCAACATGACTGTTGCTGTCGCGACCCCAAAAGCCGGCATATAGTTAAACTGGGTCAGGACTTCGCCGATGGCATTCCCCGCTACTGCATCCGTCCCAAAGACGACCACAATGGCGATGATCACTACATCACCCGCCCGCATCATGAGCCGCTCTCCAGCAGCCGGCAGAGACAGACGCAAGAGCTCGCCATCTAAACCCCAGCTCCAGCGGATTGTGGACAAATCCAGCTCCCGCCAGAGAATGAGCACACCGACCAAACGAGCCAGCACCGTTCCCAGTGCTACACCGACAATACCAAGCCGAAAGATGTAAATCCCCAGACCGGAAAAGAGGGCATTGAGGACATTAGTCAGAAGACTTACATACATGGGAAATCTAGGATTGCGCGTGACCCGTACCAGAGCTCCAAAGGAAGTCATCAAGCCCAGCAGGACAATAGTCCCACCAACCAGAGCCAGATACAGACCGCCTGCTTCAGCCACCGCCTTTTCCGTCCCTAGAAGATCCAGCATCTGCCTGCCAAAGATCAGAGAAATCAGCCCCAATAGAAGGCTCAGAAGCAGCGTCAGTTTGATAGCCTCAGCTGTATGATAGGCCAAACGCTCCTTGTCCCCCTGAGCCAGAGTCTTGGAAATGAGACTGGAAATGGCAGCCCCCAGCGCGATAAAAATTGCCTGATAAATCGTAATGATATTGCCGGCCACCGAGACACCAGAGATCGCAATCAGCCCCAGACTGGCCACCAGATAGCTGTCGACCATGCCCATGAGCATCTGCAAAAAGTTCTCCGCCATAGCCGGCAGAGCAATGTTCATGATTTTTTTATAAGTTGTCATAGAGAAAATTCTCCCTCTTAAGCATCAGCTACTTCTCTTTCTTTCATTGGATATCCTAAGAAAAAATCAGCCAGATATCCAGCTGATTTTAGGCTTTCTAAGCCATTCTTACAATCCTAAGTAATCCTCGACTGCTGCCTGCATTTGGTCGGCAGCGACCGTCGTTTTGTGGCGAACCGGTGCTGTTTCTAAGCCATCCACAGCTGGTGGCAGGGCTACGCCAGAAAGTTCGTGCAGTTGCTCCAAAGCCTCGAAATCACTGAGTCCTGTTTGACCAGTCACAGCTTCAACTGCTACAACTGGGAATTTATAAGGACTAGCGGTAGACGCGATAACAGTTTTGCGCTGATCGCCTGTTTCTGCCAAGTATTTTTGATAGACAGCGGACGCAACGGCTGTATGAGGATCTTCGATGTAGTTAGAGACTTGATAGACCCGCTTGATTTCAGTAGCTGTTTCTTGCTCTGTTGCATAGTCAGCCGCAAAGAGCTCTAAAATCTCAGCGTCAAAGTCCGTCAGTTCATACTGGCCATGATCATTCAGAGCCGCCATCAAAGCAGCTGTTTTCTCAGCGCTGTTACCAGACAGATGGAAAATCAAGCGCTCCAAGTTAGAGGAAACCAGAATATCCATGGACGGACTAGACGTCACCTTGAAGCTCCGCTTCTTGTCATAAACCTGAGTCTTGAAGAAGTCCGTCAGGACATTGTTCTCATTTGATGCGCAAATCAGCTTGCCAACCGGCAGACCGATTTGCTTGGCATAGTAGGCCGCCAGGATATTACCAAAGTTCCCTGTCGGAACTGTAAAGTTGACCTTGTCTCCTGCTGTGATTTCTCCCGTTTTCACTAACTGAGCATAGGCATAGACATAGTAAACAATCTGAGGCACCAAACGGCCAATATTCATAGAATTAGCTGATGAAAACTGGAGTTTATGCTCCAAGAGACTAGCTCGTAGGTCTGTGTCATTGAACATGTGCTTGACATTAGTCTGGGCATCGTCAAAGTTGCCATCAATGGCCACCACATGCGTATTGGCACCTGTCTGCGTCGTCATTTGCAGCTCTTGGACCTTGCTGACACCATCTTTGGGATAAAAGACGATGATTTCAGTCCCCGGAACATCCGCAAAGCCTGCCATAGCCGCCTTGCCCGTGTCACCAGAAGTCGCCGTCAAAATGACAATTTTGTTTTCCAAGCCGTGCTTTTTGGCTGCAGTTGTCATCAGGTGAGGCAGGATAGACAAAGCCATGTCCTTAAAGGCAATGGTCGCTCCATGGAAAAGCTCTAGATTATACTGACCATCCAGCTTGACCAAGGGAGCAATCGCCGCATCATCAAACTTGCTGTCGTAGGCATGGTTGATACAGTGGTCCAGCTCCGCTTCAGAAAAATCATCCAAAAATGCAGACAAAACAAGCTTGGCTACTTCCTGATAAGAAGCGTCTTTGAGCTTGGCAAAGTCCAAATCGACCTGCGGATAGGTAATGGGCGTAAACAGACCGCCATCTGTCGCCAAACCTTGCAGAATAGCCTGGCTGGCTGTTACTCTATTCTTTTCATCGCGTGTTGATTGATAAACTAAAGTCATTCTCTCTCATCCTTTATCTGTAGTTCGTTCTATTATATCAAAATTTATCAGAAAATTCTCCATTTTCATCAAAATTAAAAAGCAAAAAGAGTCGAAACCCTATGATTTCAACTCGATCAAATGTTAAAACTCAGACAAGGCTTTTATTTGCTGTCCCTTTTCATCGAAATTGTCTGGGCTCAGCCATTTCTCCAGACGAGTCTTAACAACCGGCCAATCTCTGTCAATCATGGAGAGCCAGTCAGTATCTCGATTGCGCCCCTTATATACAACAGCCTGACGAAACCTGCCTTCGTAGGCGAAACCAAGCCGCTCTGCTGCCCGCCTTGAAGGCTGATTGAGGGCATCGCATTTCCATTCATAGCGGCGATACTCCAGCTCTTCAAAGACATAGCGTGCCAGTAAGTACTGGGCTTCTGTAGCCAGTCTGGTGCGCTTCAGCTGCGGTGAATAGGTCACAGCGCCTACTTCAATCACACGATTGCCTCGGTCAATTCTCATTAAAGCGAAGGTTCCCAGCGCCTTTCCACTCTCCTTGTCCACAATGGCATAGTGAAAACGGTCCTGTGCTGCCAGCATCCGATCTAGCTTCTGGGACCATTCTGCCTGATTTTGGGCAGGATTTTGAAAGAGATAGGTCCACATATCCGCAGGAGAATCTGGGCCATACACTTCATACAAATCCGCTCCATGCTTATCTTTGGACAACCGCTCAATGACAACATACTGACCTTCTTTTCGCTCTAGCTTAGGTAAATCCCCCGGCTCAAAATCTGGCAAAGCCTCTCCAATAGGCTGGCCTAGTTCATTGATTCGCATAAAAAACCTCACAATCTAGCTTTACTGATTTCCAAAATAAGACTTGGAAGCTGTAATGGACAGTGGCTCCTATCTCCCTTACTTCAAATCCAAACTTGGAACATTACTTGTGTAAATTATAGCACTTTTTCTTTCATTCGGCGCAATCTTTAGGAAATAGCTGCTCAGAAAGAAAGACCGTCATATTATCAGGAAATACTGAAACTACTGACCGCTCATACTCCAATGGAAAGTAAGGTCTGATAATTCTTGGCTGTGAAAACACTTTATTCCCTCTAAACTATGTTATAATGAAATTATGTTTTATTATTTTGACCAAAGAAAGTGACCCATCATGAGACACCAACAGAATATCTTGGCCATCATCGAAAGCTGTTACGACACTTTGACCGATGTCGAAAAACAGATTGCCGACTATTTTTTAACTCCGACAGAGATAGAAGGTGATCTGTCCTCCCTTGAAGTAGCCCAAACTTTACACATCTCACAGGCGGCCTTGACCCGTTTTGCAAAAAAATGTGGCTTTAAGGGCTACCGGGAGTTCAACTTCCAATATCTCCAACAGCTGAAAATCAGCAAAACGGAGCATACAAATCTGAAAAATGATTCGTCCCGCCAGGTGCTACGCAACTATATTCAAATTCGGCAACAAACCGAGGACTTGATTGACGAAAAAAGGTTGGAGCGCGTAGCCCAGCTGATTGAAAAAGCGGATCGTGTCTATTTTTTTGGCACGGGAAGCTCGGGGCTCGTCGCTCGCGATATGAAACTGCGCTTCATGCGCTTAGGGGTTATTTGTGAAGCCCTGACAGATGCGGATGGCTTTGCTTGGACAACGAGCATTTTAGACAAAAACTGCCTAGTAATCGGCTTTTCTCTTTCAGGTCAAACCCCATCCATTATTGACAGTCTGATTGATGCTAAGGGCATGGGAGCCAAGACCGTGTTAATCACTGGCCAGCCTGATTTGATTAAAGAGGATTTTTCAGAAATCATCCCAGTTGCAATTCAAAATAAACCCCAGTTCATCCAACGCATCTCAGCTCAATTTCCCATGTTGCTGATGATTGATATACTTTATGCTTTTTTCCTAGAGATTGACCGAGAGAGAAAGGAAAAAATCTTCAATAGTTACTGGGAAAACCACAAACTTAACGGTTATTACCGTAGACATCAATAAAAGGCTAGGACAAAAATCCTGGCCTTATTTTTAACCCCTTGATGGGTTACTGATTGCTCAACCTCAAGGGGCTGGTACTTCTTAAAAGTCTTGGGCAACCTTTTAAATCTACTCCTAAAGACAAGTAAGCAAAGTTAAATTTTTGAAAATTTAGCTCTATCCACCGAATTTTTCCTGTCATTTCAATTTCTTCTAAAATATCGTTCAGCCATCTACAGAAGCCGTTTTCTAAAAGCAAGAAACCTGAGGTCACTCCCCAGGTTTGCTTAGATTACTGATGTTTATTTTTAAAGTGGTAGTAGGCCCCAAACATGCCCGCCGTATTTTGGTGATAGGCAAAGGCTAGTTTGGTCTTCTCAGCTATGCTAGGAACCAGAGCATCCTTGAGAGCCGCTTGGATACGCGGTCGGAGAATGGCCTCTTGCCCCATAATACCACCGCCCAAGACGACGATTTCCGGATTGACGACATAGCAGATATTGGCAATGCCCTGCCCCAGATAGCCTACCATGCGGTCAATTCCTTTGATACAGATGGCATTGCCCTCTGTCGCTTCTTTGAAAATCCTTCGACCATTCCAGAGAGAGGGATCTTCTCCGTGCAATTCAGCGACATATTGAACCAAGGCTGTGGTAGAAGCTACATCCTGAAAAGCCCCGTCCGGCAGGTGCAGATAGCCTACCTCGCAGGCTGAGTTGCTAAAGCCGTGAAAAACTTGTCCATCCGCTACTAGACAGCCACCAATCCCTGTCCCAATCGTTAGACAGACCGCAATTTTTGCTCCCTTACCATGGCCAGACATGACCTCAGCCAGACCGGCACAGTTGACGTCGTTCTCAATCTCGCAAGGAATAGAAAATTCCTCCTCCAAGACCTTCTTAAATTGCGTCCCAGCATAGTTAGGAATCTGAGGACCAGCGTAAAAGATTTCTCCCTTGTCTGGATCCACCATGCCAGCTGATGAAATACAAATCCCAGCCAGAGGTCCTTTTTCTAAATAGCCTGCAACAATGCTTTCAACCTTTTGCATAATTCCCGGACCGCCCTTATGGGCTTCCGTTGGTATTTCATGGGATTCTACTAGCGTTTCTTGGTCGTCTATCAGGCCGTATTTGATATTGGTACCGCCAATGTCAATCGTAACATAATTTCCCATAAGCATCCTTCTTTCTTTTAGAGGAAGCGCTCCTTAGTTTCTTGGATCAAGGCCGCTGCTGCTTCTACGACTGGACGGTCTGCTTCTACGACTGGTGTCAAAGGAGCACGGACAGAGCCGATAGCCAGTCCTTCGTTGAGCTTGAGAACTTCTTTGATAACAGCATACATATTGCCGTGAGCACTGGTTAGCTTGCCGATAATATCGTTAATGGCAAACTGCAACTCTTTAGCTCTTTCTAGTTCCTTGTCTGCAATCAGTTGATTGAGTTTGAGGAAGAGCTCTGGCATAGCCCCGTAGGTACCACCAATTCCAGCTGCTGCTCCCATGAGACGACCACCTAAGAATTGCTCATCTGGACCGTTAAAGACCAAATGGTCACTGCCACCAAGTGCTGCAAATGTCTGGATGTCCTGAACTGGCATGGAGGAATTTTTCACCCCAATCACGCGCTCATTTTTCAGCATTTCCTTATAAAGACTCGGAGTCAGCGCTGCACCAGCCAATTGCGGAATATTATAAATCACAAAATCAGTATGTGGGGCAGCCGCACTGATATCATTCCAGTACTGAGCGACAGAGTATTCTGGCAGTCGGAAATAAATCGGCGGAATAGCCGCAATGGCATCAACTCCTAGAGCTTCCGCATGTTTTGCCAACTCGATACTGTCCTTAGTATTATTGCAGGCTACATGAGCAATAATAGTCAGTTTGCCCTTAGCAACTTTCATTACTTCTTCCAAAATTACTTTTCTGTCGGCCACGCTCTGGTAGATACATTCGCCTGACGAGCCGTTGACATAGAGACCTTGCACGCCCTTGTCGATGAAATACTCCACCAAAGCGCGAGTTCGCTCCGGGCTGATTTCACCCTCCTCGTCATAACAAGCATAAAAAGCTGGGATGACACCGTGATATTTCTTTAAATCTGACATAGTTTTCTCCTAATGTTTTAGAAATGAGAGGGACGAAAATCATTGTTTCATCCCCACATCTTTTATTTTACAATTTCCGATAATTTAACTTTACGATCTTCAAACATAGACCGAGTACATGCATCTGCTGTTGCAATAGCCTCCAGAGCTGCTTCTCCTGTTAATAATTTTTTGAATTCTTCTGTTACCGGTGCTCCCTGCATGATTTCATGAAGGTAACGCATTTCCTTGCCAATAACAGATGATAACCATAATGGGGTACGTTTACCAGGTTTTCCGTAAGCAATCGCTCCATCCATTTCGGTACTATGGTAAATACGAGTACGATCATCATCTTCTTCCTGTGACTCGTGAATTAGGAAGTAACTTTCTTGGCCATCTAATTTGAGAGTTCCTTTACAGTTGAACAAGTCCAGACGAATCGCACCTTTTGTCCCTTGAATCAAGACATAGTGTTCACCCCAACGATAAGCAGAACCCCATTCTAGCAAAGCAAAACGCTTGTTTGAAAATTCCATATTAACAAAAATCATGTCATCTTCATCACCAAAGTTTTCTCCCTCATGAGCTACATTGCCGCCAGTCATTGTAACAGTTTCAGGCATCCCACCCATAAGAAATTGAACACAGTCCAATTCATGGATATGGTGATATAAGTGACCACCAGATTTTTCGCGGATTTTCTTCCAAGATACTGATGGTTGTTGCTCCTCCCATCCATTACGAGCTGTATGACAATACAGAACATCCCCAATCACACCTTGATTGATTAATTCTTTGGCATGATGAACACCATTAAAGAAGTTCATGATATGCCCCGCCATAAAGGTCACATTATTTTCTTTACAAGCATCTACCATCTCGCGACAATCCTCATAGGAAAGAGCAATTGGTTTTTCACAAAAAACATTTTTTCCATGCTGAGCTGCTTTGATAACCGGCTCTTTATGAAGATTATTTGGAGAAGCTACAATAACACAATCAACTTCATCGCTAGCCACTAATTCATCTAACGATGCCGCAACTTTTGCTCCTAGCTCTTCAGCTACTGCTTCCGCATTTTCTGGATCATAAACAACCGTAATCTCTGCACCATCGTTTTTTTGCATATAACGAGCCAATTCAGCTCCAAAATACCCTGTTCCTACGACGCCATATTTAACCATTTTTATTCTCCTGTTGTTTAATACAATATCCTATTTTTAACATATATATTGACTAATGTTGTTTCGAAATGTCTATTTTACAGACCCCTCTGAAAGACCACTTGCAATTTTATTTTGAATGATTGAGAAGAAGATGATAGAAGGCAATACAACAATCACAGATGCCGCCATCATATCTCCCCAGTCTAGCACCTCTGACCCATTCAATGAACGAAGTGCTACTGCAACGGTCATTTTACTTGTATCGTTAATCAGTATCAATGCATATAAGAATTCATTCCACGCATTAATAAAGGTATAAATCGCTGTTGCAACAATTCCCGGAGCAACGATTGGTAATACCACTTTATAAAAAGTAACAAACTTATTTGCTCCATCGATACGAGCTGCCTCTTCAATCCCAATTGGAACCGTTTGGAAGAAGCCAACCAGTAGCCATACCGCATAAGGTACACTAAATGACAAATAAATGATGATAAGGCCAATGATGCTATTTCCCAAACCTGCTTTTGCAATTGCAATAGAATAAGGTATTGCTAGCAAAATAGGTGGGAAAATATAAGTTGTTACCAAAAGCCGTGACATTATTGCTCCTAGTTTAGGGAAGAAACGAACAATACCATAAGCAGCCATGGAAGAAATAATCGTTGCAATAACTGTTGTGGACAAAGAAATTACTAAACTATTTCGGATATTATCAACGAAATGCAAATCATTAATAACATGTGTAAAGTAGTCTAGCGTAAAAGTCTGAGGCCAGAAGCGAGTTGGGAATTGTGTCAACTCCCCTTTTCCTTTAATCGAAGATATAATAATCCATACAAGCGGGAAGATTGCAACAATTGTTGCAATTATCAAAACCAAATGAGCTCCGATATCTAAGTAGAAGTTTGATTTTTTCTTCATTATTTTCTACCCTCCTTTTCCCATTTACTAATTACAGAGAAGTAAATGAAGCAAACTGTCAATAGGAAGATAAAGAGCAATACTGTGACTGCTGAAGCTCGTCCTAATAACTTCGTTCCCCAACCTAAGTTGTAAGCGAAAATCGGCAAGGTCATAGTCGCATTAGATGGACCGCCACCAGTAATGAGGTAGATAATATCAAAATTATTAAAGATCCAAACCGTTCTCAGTACAACTAGCAGTCCTACAACGACCTTAATATGCGGAAAAGTAATATGTCTGAACACTTGCCAACTTGTCGCACCATCAATTTTAGCTGCCTCAAACTGCTCCTGAGGAACTGTTTGAAGTGCAGATAAAACATTAACCATAATCATTGGAGCTCCAAACCAGATATTGATAAACACTAAGCAAATAAAAGCCCACGTGCTATCAGTCAGAAAAGCTGGAGCATGCTCCATTAAACCAAGCTTAACAATGATATTTGGCAGATATCCATAGACACCATTTAGAATCCATTGCCATGAAAAAGCAATAACAATTGTAGGAAAGGCCCACGGTACAATTAACAATGTCCGATAAAGTTTTTTAAATCGCCGCACTCTATGCAAAGCAAGAGCCAGAACAAATCCAATGATAACTTGTCCAGCTAAGGAAAGGACAGTCCATTTAATTGAATTAAAAAATGCACTAAAAAAGTTAGGGTCTGACAATACTGCTTTATAATTATCCAAACCAACAAAACGATAGTTGGGCATAATTAAATTCTTATTGGTAAAGCTATAAAAGATGCTTGAAAAAAATGGATAAACAAAGAGTAATCCTACGATAATCACTGCTGGTAGTACAAATATCCAACGCGTCAAATTACGATCTCTGACCATCTCTTACCCCTTTCTTTAAAATAAGAGGCTATAGCGCTACTGCACCATAGCCCTAATAATCTAGGTATTATTTCACATCAACTGCAACCGTTTCAAATAAATCGTTTAATTGCTTTTCAGCATCTTTTGCTGCAGCCATGGGGTCTTTCCCATTTGTGATAATATCTTGGAACATTTGTTCAATAATGTGTTGGTTTGTCAACATACCAGCCTCAACACTTGGGCCGTTTTCATAACCAATAGCAGTACCTTTTTGAACAGCCTCATTGATTACTTGTTCTGCATGTTGGAATTTTTGGCGTTTTTCATTATTCTTATAAGATGGTAAATCAGAAATACCGCTAATCGTTGGTAACATGCCAACTGGTGTAGAATCTAAGAAACCAACATAGTTATCTTGTTCATATAGATATTCTAAAAATGCTTTTGCAACTTTTGGATGCTTAGAATTTTTCCATACAACCATTGGAACATTTGAAGTTTCAATCCCTTGATCTTTATCGGATGCTTTGACCTTCGGAATAGGATAGGCATCAATTGATTCTAATAATTGTGGACTGTTCGCTTCAACCCCTCCAATGTGGAAACCTGAGTTAAAGTCAAATGCTGTCTTACCTTGGTAGAATAGGGTAGCTTGTTGTAACACATTATAATTGAGTGAATCTTTAGGAGAAACTTCCTTGTACATTTTCACCCAGTATTTGATTCCTTCTTGAGCCAAATCGCTAGTTAAATCAACCTTCTTATCCTTTGTTAATAGGCTTCCTCCTGCACTACGAACATAGAAATTCAGGAAACGAGTAGCCATAAAGTCATTCGTACCAAGCGGCACTGACATACCATAAACTCCATCAGCTGTTAATTTCTTAGATGCCTCATAAAGTTCATCCCAAGTTTTAGGTACTTCAATATTGTGTTGTTTTAATAAATCTGTTCGTACCCACATCACTTGCGCATGGGAATAAAGAGGAACAGAATAGTAATCACTGCCAATTTTTGCTTCATTCAGAGCTGTTTTATTGAAACGATCTTTTCCAATTTTGTCAATTGTATCATTCAATGGAACAATAGCATCTGAGTTAATCATTTCCATTACTTGGTTCGGCAAAGCTGTACTGACATCAGGTACGTTTCCGTTAGCAAGGCCTGTTGTCCATTTGGTGTAAAAGTCATTCCAAGAAAAAGTTTCAATTTTAATCTTAACTTTTGGATGCTTCTTCATAAATTCATCTGCAGATTTCTGGATACTTTCTAAACGAGGTCCCTGTGTAAATGAGTGCCACATAACGATTTCCCCAGATAATTCACCTGAATCGTTTCCTTTACTATTTTCCCCACTTGGAGAACAACCACTGATTATCAGTGCGATAAGTCCTGTTAGAAGAACGAATAAAAATTTCTTTAGATTTTTCATAGTTTACCTCTTCCTATTTAAGAAATAGCTACTTTAAATACTACTTTTTTTAATGGTAGATCATTTACACGAACTTTTGGCTGATGCAAATCCTCAGGGAATGTTATTAAACATTCTCCAGATTTCAAGTGAATAAGCTGCTCCACTTTTCCTTCATATAACTCAATATCCTTTTCCTTATTATAAGGTTGACTAACTGTGGTGCTTTTAACAGAAGAAACTGCCATATCTTCTGTATTTTCTAACACCAGATGGATATCAAGATATTTCCTATGAGTTTCAAAGAAATCTCCTGGTTGACCATCTGCTACATAACTAAAACAATTGCCAAATAATTTATCACCTTCAATATCTATCTTCCCTTCTGGAAGACTTCCCAAATCAACTGTTTTTAAAAAATTTATTAATCTTTCAAAATATGGATTTACTCCTACATAAGTTGATAGATTATTAATTTCCGTTACAATCATAATTAAAATTTCCTTATAAAATTTTATTTAATACGTAAACCGTTCTCTAATTCAAAGAAGTGTGCTTTTGCAATATTGAATACCAATTCTATTTTCTGCCCTGCTTCATGGTAATTATGAGCAGCAACACGTGCAGAAAATTCCTGAACTCCTACTTTACAATAAAGGATAGAATCGCTTCCTAAAAGTTCAGAAACTATAATCTCTGCTTCAACAACAGAATCTGGGAAAGCATCAGCAGCTATCAACTCAGCCGAGATATCCTCTGGTCGAATGCCCAGTATCACTTTCTTTCCTTGATAGCCTTTTTCTTCTAGGATTTTACGCTGACCGTCTGGTAGGCCAACAGCAAAGCCTTGTCCATCTGTAAGCTGATTGCCCTCTAAGTTCACTTCAAAGAAATTCATGGCTGGACTGCCGATAAAACCTGCCACAAATTTATTAGCTGGCTCGTTATAAAGTTCCTGAGGCGTACCGATTTGCTCAATTCGGCCGATAGTACCTGTTCCTGCTTCGTTCTTAGTAGCTGACATGATAACGATGCGGTCAGCCAAGGTCATGGCCTCGGTCTGGTCGTGGGTTACATAGATAGTCGTCGCTCCGATACGGCGGTGAATTTTTGCGATTTCTGCCCGCATGGACACGCGCAGTTTAGCATCCAAGTTAGACAAGGGCTCATCCATAAGGAAGACTTTGGCATCACGGACAATCGCCCGCCCCATAGCTACCCGCTGACGCTGACCACCAGACAAATCGGCTGGTTTACGATCCAGCAGCTCTTTCAGCCCAAGGATTTCCGCCGCTTCCTGGACTCTTTTGTCAATATCGGCCTTGTCATACTTGCGAAGCTTAAGTCCGAATGCCATATTGTCATAAACAGTCATGTGAGGATAAAGAGCGTAATTTTGGAAAACCATGGCGATATCCCGATCTTTAGGAGCAATGTCATTGACAAGATTTTGATCAATATAGAGCTCCCCTTCTGTGATGTCCTCAAGTCCTGCAATCATCCGCAAGGTTGTTGATTTTCCGCAACCGGAAGGTCCTACAAAAACGATAAACTCCTTATCCTTAATATCCAAATCAAAATTTTCAACAGAGTAAAAATCACTATTAGGATATTTTTTATATAGTTTATTTAGTGTTAAGGTTGTCATTCATCTACCTCACTTATTTTAATCCTGCAACAAAGCGCTCTGTAATTTCTTTAGGGCGAGTAATAGCTCCTCCGACAACGATGCCTCTTACACCCAAATCATGTATCTGCTTGGCTTGACTTGGATAATGAATCTTTCCTTCAGCAATGACTTCAAAGCCTGCTTGGCACAAGCGGCGCATGAGCTCAATGTCCGGTCCGTCAACCTTAGGGCTGTAGGAAGTGTAGCCCGACAAAGTGGTGCCGACAAAGTCTACACCAGCTTCTACAGCAGTAGCAGCTTCCTCATAGGTACTGATATCTGCCATCAATAGCTGATGAGGATACTTAGCCTTGACCTGCTTGATGAAATCCGCAACTGTCAAGCCATCATGGCGTTCCCGCTTGGTACAGTCCAGAGCAATGACTTCAATATCCAGAGCAGCCAACTCATCCACTTCCCGCATGGTAGCCGTGATAAAAGGCTCTTGTGGCGGATAGTCGCGTTTGATAATTCCGATGATGGGCAGAGAAGTTACTTCCTTAATCTCCCGAATATCTCGAACACTATTAGCTCGAATACCGACAGCACCGCCCTGCTCAGCAGCCTTGACCAAGAGAGGAATGACTCCTCCAGCTTCCGTATAAAGCGGCTCCTGAGGCAAGGCTTGACAAGAAACAATGATGCCATCTTTAATCTTGGCTATCAAGTCATCTTTTAGAATCTGTGACATGAATATACAATCTCCTTTCACAAAATATCGGTTCACTTAGATAGTCTAACAACTATCCAGAACTTCAGGTAGAGCAGAGAAGAAGTCCGCAAATAAATATTTTTGCTCCCTTATCCTATACCCCGTTTTTTAACTCGAGTATTTCATAATGTTATTATAAACATTTTTTGAAGCGCTTTCAATATTGTTTTTGATTTAGATTTTAGTTTCCAAACTTCCTAGAAAAATAGAAAACCCTGAAAGTGCTTTCAGGGTTTTGTTTTTTAAAAAAGGAAATTACAGAGTAAGCAAACTTCTAAAATAAGTTTCTCATTTATATGATCCTTCAGGAAACAATCTTAGTACGACCTCAAAAGGAAAACGAATATTATCTTTCAGATTTAAAGTCAAAAACGAGAGAAGTTCTTTTTATTTTGGTTCCGCTGATCCAATTAAAGACAGGATTGCTATCATAGCTTCATGCCCATACTTAGGCAAAAGATAATACACTTCTCTCCAGCTAAGCGGTTGTAAATAACAAACTGTGTGATAGGATAGCAAATATCATTCTCCAACCCAATAATTATCTTAACTGTACAGCTAATACGGTAAACCAAATTTCTTTCGCTAATATACAGTAAGTACTACATCAACTACTCTTCTATTTTATGAAAAGAATTATGGAATTTGAAATATTGAAAGATCTCTTCGTACAATCTGAATCCCCCACTTAGTAAGGGATTGATTCTACATTATTTACGACGTCCTGGACGTTCTGCATAACCATAGTATGCATCTGCCATGATTTCTTCCATGTCAGCTACCATTGGCAAGCGTGGGTTTGCAGGTGAACATTGGTCTTCATAAGCAAGCAATGCAATTTCATGCAAGCTGTCTTTCCAAACTTTTTCATCGATTCCAAAGCCTTTGAAGTTCATTGTAATTCCGACCGCTTCACCAAGATCGTAAACTGCTTTGGCATAAGCTTCAACTGCTTCTTCTGGAGTTGAGTGAGGCAAGCCAAGCATTTTCGCGATGTCTTGGAATTTCTCATCAGCTTTCCAGTAGTTGTACTTAGGCCATGTAGTGGTCTTAGATGGACGAGTACCATTGTAACGGATGACGTATGGAAGCAAGATTGCGTTTGTACGTCCGTGAACAGTATGGTGAACTCCACCAATCTTGTGGGCCATTGAGTGGCTCATACCAAGGAAGGCATTGGCGAAGGCCATACCAGCCATTGTAGATGCATTATGCATTTTTTCACGTGCTTCTGGGTCAGCTGTCTTAACAGATTTTTCCAACCATTCAAAGACAAGCTTGATGGTTTGAAGTGCAATACCGTCTGTGTAGTCGTTAGCAAAGTTTGAAGTGTAGGCTTCAGTCGCGTGAGTCAAGACGTCCATACCAGTATCAGCAGCGATGAAGTCAGGTACTGATTCAACCAAAGCAGGGTCAACAATCGCAATAGTTGGTGTCAATGAGTAGTCAGCCAATGGGTATTTGCGATTATTTTTCTTATCAGAGATAACGGCAAATGGTGTTACTTCTGAACCTGTACCTGAAGTTGTTGGAATACCGATGTATTTCGCTTTCTTACCAAGTGATGGGAAGCGGAAGGCACGCTTACGGATATCCATGAATTTTTGAACCAGGTCACGGAAGTCGATTTCTGGTTGTTCGTAGAAGAGCCACATTACTTTCGCCGCGTCCATTGGAGAACCACCACCAAGAGCGATGATTGTATCTGGTTCAAATGCTTTCATCACTTCAGCACCACGTTCTACCGTTGTGATGTCTGGATCTGGTTCAACATCTGAGAAGACTTGGATAGTAACACGGTTGCTACGTGCATTCAATTGATCGATCACACGTTGAACAAAGCCAAGTTTTTCGATAGATTTGTCAGTAACGATCATAACACGTTCAATATCTTCACAGGTTTGAAGGTATTGGATAGAATTACGTTCGAAGTAAATTTTTGAAGGAACTTTAAACCACTGCATATTATTTCTACGTTTCCCTACTTTCTTGATGTTTAGAAGGTTAATAGCGCTCACGTTATCACCAACTGAGTTACGTCCGTATGAACCACATCCAAGTGTCAAGGATGGAATGAAGGCATTATATACGTCCCCGATACCACCGAAAGTAGATGGAGAGTTCCAGATGATCCGCATCGCTTTGATTTCAGTACCAAAGCGTTTAGCCAATTCTTCGTCTTTTGTATGGATAGCTGCTGAGTGACCAAGTCCGTTAAACTCAACCATTTGACGAGCTTTTTTAAGACCGTCTTCTCTATCTTCAGCTTTCAAGACAGCGATAACTGGTGACAATTTTTCGCGAGTCAATGGCTCATTTGGACCTACTTCCGCACATTCTGCAGCCAAGATGTTGGTACCTTCTGGTACTTTAAAGCCTGCTTGTTCTGCAATCCATGCAGCTGGTTTACCAACGATGTTTGCATTCAGTTTAGCACCAGCACAGTTCTTGCTATTTGCTTTCACGCCGAAACAGAATTCTTCAAGAAGGGCTTTTTCTTTTTTGTTTACAAAGTAAGTGTGGTATGACTTGAATTCTTCTACAAATTCGTCATAAACTTCCTTGTCAATAATTACCGCTTGCTCGGATGCGCAGACCATCCCATTATCAAATGATTTAGACATTACGATATCATGAGCAGCTTGGCGAAGGTCGGCTGATTTTTCAATATAAGCTGGTACGTTTCCGGCACCCACCCCAAGAGCTGGTTTTCCACAAGAGTAGGCAGCCTTAACCATGGCATTCCCACCTGTTGCAAGAATTGTTGCAATACCATCGTGGTTCATCAAAGCTGCTGTTGCTTCCATAGATGGTTGAGTAATCCATTGCACACAGTTTTCAGGTGCGCCAGCTGCGATTGCTGCGTCACGAACGATTTGCGCTGCGTGAGCAGATGACTCTTGAGCAGATGGGTGGAAGGCAAAAACGATTGGGTTACGTGTCTTCAAGGCAATCAATGCTTTAAAAATTGCTGTTGATGTTGGGTTCGTTGTTGGAGTGATACCACAGATAACTCCGACAGGCTCCGCAATCTTTGTCAATCCAGTAACAGGATCATCTTCGATAACACCAACAGTCTTCACACCACGCATGTTGTTGACAACGTGTTCACAGGCAAAGAGGTTTTTCGTTGCCTTGTCTTCAAATACACCACGACCAGTTTCTTCAACCGCATGTTGAGCAAGGATCCCGTGTGCATCAAGAGCTGCAACTGAAGCTTTTGCTACGATGTAATCTACTTGCTCTTGGTTCAGTTTTCTCATTTCTTCAAGAGCTAAGAGACCTTTTTGCACAAGCTCGTCAACATGTTTTTCAGCCGCTAGCACTTTATCTTCTTGTTCAACAGTTTTCTTCTTATCAGCCATTATAGTCCTCCAATGGTTTCTGCCAAAAGGTTAGATGAAGATTTTAACCTTTGTTAATTATTTCACAATATAATTATACTCTATTCCTACAAATTTGTAAACACTTTCAACAAAAGTTCACAAACTTTTTATGGATTATTTTTTAAACATTGATATTTCAGGCTTTTTTACTAAAACCTCTATTTATTCTCAAAAATTTCACATACTTTTCTTTAAAAATATGTTAGCGCTTCCTTTCTTGTTATAAAATTAGCCCGGTTAAATAACCGAGCTAGTTTTATGGCTTAACACTGCCACTTGAAGCAGCATTCAATGCTTCTTTCATCATGTTAGAGTAGAGTTTACCTCCCTCTGCCATAGACTCTGAATCTGCCCCATAATGGACATAGTCTGTTCCAATCCAAATCTGCGGATTATTAATCGCTACTTGATACCAGTCTGCTACATATACAAAGTCGTATTTCTTAGCAAGTTCAAGTTCGTATTGTCGCATCTTAACAGGAATACTGCTTGGATCATTGGCTGTCCGGCCATCATATGGCGTGACTAAAATCAAGCGATGGCCTTTTGGTAAGAGCTCGATATACTGATCCAGCAATTCTTCATAATTGTCAACTGGATTGGTTCCCAATGCCAAGACGACGTTTTGAAGCAGTGTTTGGTTAGCAATATCGTTCTTGAAAAATTCCAGACCAGACACTAAATTACGGCTAACCACTGCATCGACTTGAGCGTCAGGTATAGCCTCTTGGATCCATTCAGCGGAGCGCAAAGTGACAGAATCACCGATAACAGTCGTTCCCTCTGCCACGTTATAATTTGTCGCAGTTTTTTGGTCAGCGTGCTTACGGGTTGTCTGCATTTTCGTATCGGCTTGGTTCAAAGAATTGACAATCAGGCTTTCCTCAAAGGCACCCACAGACGGAGCTGTGATGGTGATAATAAGCAAGATAAAAGTCAGCGGAATGAAACTGTAGAAAATCGGCTTGGTGATGGATGTTACATTCATCTCCTTGCCAAAAATCCGAGGCTTCCGTCCAGCTAAAGTCGGCTCTAAAATATAGAAGGAAAGAGCCGCAAAACCAAAACTCAATATTGTAGTCAAAAGCACAGCCCATCCATTGCTCATCAACTGAGTAAAAATAATATAGAAAGGCCAATGGAAGAGGTAAACTCCATAGCTAGTGTCTGCAATAAAGTTGAGAGGACTAGGCTCCTTAATATTTGGCAATTTATCGTGCAAGATGCGAGTTGCTGCTATCATGACACAAGCCAGAAGTGTTGAAATCAAGAAACCAAATAAATAAGTCCACAGGCTGTCAAATTTCAAAATAAAACTGAGCAAAATAAGAAGAACAAAACTGCCAGCTAAAGCGATCAAGACTTGCTTGATTTCGACCTTTTCTTCCAGTTTCTTCATTTGAACGCCCACATTTCCGACTCCAGAAAAAGTCGCTAGCACTGTCCCAGCAAAGAAAGGAAAGACATGGGTCAAACTTGAGAAATAAATATTAGAGTAATTCTTGCTGAAAAAGGCTCCGATAAACATAGCCAAGAAACTGAACAGAAACAGAGCAATTGAAGTCAGAGAAACCAGACCCCGATATTGAGCAACTGACTTGCTAATCTTGCTAATTCCCCAAGCAGCCAAGCCCCAGAGGATATAGTAATGCACTTCCAGTGCCAAACTCCAAGTGTGAATCAGCAAATGCGGTACAAACTGGCTTTCATAACTGCCGCCCGACATCATTTCATAAAAATTGGTCACAAAACCAAAAGCAGCTGCAATCTGCGTCCCGATACCTGCTACAAAATCCCGACGAATCAATAAAGTAAAAGGCATGATGACCAAAATCATAAAAACGAGCGGAGGAACGATACGATAAAAGCGCCGTTTCAGAAAGCCCATAATATCAATCGTCCGACTTCTTGTAAACTCATCAATCAATAATGAAGTAATCAAAAATCCTGAAAAAGTGAAAAAGATGTCCACTCCAATAAAACCTCCAGGAAAAACTCCCTGAAAGTAATGATAGAGTAACACCAAGACCAGTCCAGTAATCCGAACCAGTGAAAACCATCTAATGCGCATTTTGATAAATTCCTTGCTTGAACGTTCCTTCATAGACGACATTACTTTCTGTCGTCAGTTTTCCTTTACCATTGGCCTGACCGTTGGCAAACTCACCTTCATATTTCCAACCAGCCTTCGATGTAAAAGTACCCTTACCATCAAAAGTACCATTTTTGAAATGCCCTTTATAACTATCTCCATTTTTAAAAGTCAGTGTACCTTCGCCATTCATTTTTCCGTGAACTAGACTGCCTTCATATTTTATCTTACCTTGATCCAGCGTTAGCGCACCCTTGCTAGGGATATTAGAGGTGAACACTAAAATTGCTGACAAGGCAATCACAGTCACAGCTAAAATTTCTAGATTCTGACGGGTCTGATAGATTTTATATTTATCGTAAAATTCTTTTATTTTATCCATTTTTCATCCATTTAAGCGTTCTAGCCACTTATGGCAACCAGCCAAAATCAGCTCATGAGTCTCATCGAAATCACCTGTGTACCAAGGATCCGGAACACCGATATCAGCAAACTGGTAGATTTTATCCTGAAAATCCGCTGGCGCCATTTTCTTCAAATCTCGAATATTGGCTTCATCCATGCCGATGATATAATCAAATTCTGCAAAATCTTGCGCTGAAATCTGCTGAGAAGTCTTTCCTTTGTCATAAGAAATCGCATGTTTCTTAAAAATAGCCTGAGTCCCCTGATGTATAGGGTTGCCATGCTCCCAGCTAGACGTTGCACGACTCTCAATATGTAGGTCATCGGTCAGACTTTTCATAACAAACTCTGCCATCGGACTGCGGCAGATATTTCCTAAACAAACAAATACAATTTTCTTCATAGATCTATTATACCAGAATAAAAAGAAAACAGTGGAGCTTTCTTGATTATTCTGTGACAGCGGAAGCGGGCTCTGAAAAACCGCTAATTATACCGACTTACATAAGAGTGCAGATCATTGAGGCGGTGACCTACTCAATCTAGCTTGCACCAGATTAAACTTTACTTTTCTTCAGAAAGATATTCAAAACTTAATTGTGGCCATTTAGCCTGCCAGTTTTTCTTGCGGATTCTTTGCATATAAAGCTTCTTCCGCTCCGCATCCGCCAAAAAATGTGGTGTTGGTCGCACCTGAAATGCTCGAATATCTGCCAAACCATAGAGAGCAAAGAGCTCTAACTTATCATTTTCCAGCAATCGAAGACCGATAGCTGTGCAGCACTCAGGATACTTGCTCATGGCATCTTTCGAGCTAGTATAGGGCTGGGTGTTGGGACTATGACTATGCATATAGACTTGATTTTTCAGCTCCCAAGAATAAGCGGGAAAAGCTTTTCTCAACTCCATCTCCAGCTGCAAAGTTTTCTCATAAGACACAGTTGGATCAAAGAATATGACATCCACATCCGTTTCAGCATCAAAGCCCGACTTGCCAGACAAGATATTCCAGATAAAATTTCTGATACTGCCCGCAGCCAGCCAAGAGTCTTTCAATTCTAGACTGCGGATCATTTCCAAAATCGCTCGGATATCCTGATCCTGACTCAGCCTCTCTAAAATCTCTTGATCGGTCATCATTCCTCCATATACTCATATCCTAGATGCTCATAGGCTTTGCGAGTCGCCACGCGCCCAGTCCGAGTCCGCATGACAAAGCCTTTCTGAATCAGGTAAGGCTCATACATATCCTCCACTGTTTCACGTTCCTCGGCAATATTGACCGAGAGGGTGCCCAGCCCCACTGGACCGCCACCATAAACTTCAATCATGGTTCGTAGGATTTTCTGATCCACATAGTCCAGCCCCTCTCGGTCCACGTCCAGCATGGATAAGGCCTTGTCTGTGATCTGAGCATCGACCAGACCATCCCCCATAATCTGGGCGTAGTCCCGCACCCGCTTGAGCAGACGATTGGCAATCCGCGGCGTGCCGCGGCTACGAAGTGCCAGCTCACGAGCAGCCTCGTGGGTAATATCCATCTCAAAAATCTCTGCCGTCCGCTCGACGATTTCCGTCAAATCGCTAGCTTCATAATACTCCATGTGACCAGTAATCCCAAAACGAGCCCGCAGAGGATTGGACAGCATGCCTGCCCGAGTGGTCGCCCCAATCAGAGTGAAAGGCGGCAATTCCAGATGGACACTGCGACTGGTTTCGCCAGTCCCAATCATAATGTCAATGTAAAAGTCTTCCATAGCGCTATACAGCACTTCCTCTACCGCCATAGGCAAACGGTGAATCTCATCGATAAAGAGGACATCGCCCGGTTCCAAATCATTGAGAATGGCCACCAAATCACCAGCCTTTTCAATGACTGGGCCAGAAGTCTGCTTGATATTCACACCGAGCTCATTGGCGATGACAAAAGCCATAGTCGTCTTTCCCAGACCTGGAGGACCAAAAAGCAAAGTATGATCCAACGCCTCATCCCGCAATTTAGCCGCTTCAATAAAAATCTTCAGCTGATCTTTGACCTTGTCCTGACCAATATATTCTCTTAAATACTGAGGACGGAGGGTACGTTCTACCAGCTCCTCATCCCCCATTAATTCATTATCTAAAATTCTACTCATAGGACTATTATAGCAAAAAATAGGGCAGAGGAAGCAATCCGACCCGCTTCTGAATACAAAAAAAGCCACCGAATTTGGTGGCTCTTATGGGAGATTATTATGAAAAAGTTTTAGGATTTCTATCAAATAAAGTTAGGAGGTCTTCATTTGATGGTATTAGTATAACGTCCTTATCTTAAAATTTGCTTAAAGAAAAAATATTTTTTAAAAATAAAATACTTTTAGATATCTTAGTAAGATGATACAAACTAATATGAATTGTTCAGTCTGATTAAAATAGCCGCTATTTCATTGACTGTCTCAAAAACTCATGATACAATGAAAAAAATCGAAAAGGAGATTTTAGATATGAACAACCTTAAAAAGAAAACTTATCGGAATACACCCGCCTTTATGTTTATGGCTTGGGGCTCATTCGCCTTCTTTGTGACTCTTGTTCTCGTCGGCCTCTATACTTTGAAAGAGCCTTTGATGGTTAAAGGATACTATCTCATGGGTTCTGTCGGACTGATTTCTTCTTCATTCACTCTTGCAAAAGTTATCCGTGATAACCAAGAAGACGAAGAGCGTTACAATCAATTTTTCCAACCACAAGACTTAGATAACCAATAAAATAAATAGTAAAAACGGCAGAGGGGGATTCTGCCGTTTTCTTGTATCTAAGGCTAGTATCGCCATGTAAGATACACTTCAAATGAAGCAAATTTAGTATTTATTTCACACCTGCAAAATAAACGGTGGTGCTGGTAAAGAGGCTTCCTGCCTTGAGAATGACCTGATCTTTCAAGTCACTATGAATCGCATCAGGCAAGGCCTGTGCTTCCAGCGCTATACCATTATGCTGAATCATTGGCTGTCCATTAATGATGACTGACTCATCAACAAAATTAGCCGAATAAGTCACGACACAAGGAGCATCCGTACGGAAAGTCAGATAGCGTCCTGAGGCCGCATCATAAAGACATCCTGCCTCTTCCTGCTCTTTATCTAAGGCAAAAGGATGATCCAGCCCTGATACGATCTGAATTTGCTCGTCTGGATCAGCAAAAATTTCTTTCAGCGTCAGACCTTTTTGCAGGCCTTTGACAAAGCCACGATCTGTATCCACTTCTTTTGCTGGCACGCCGTCAGGAGCAATCGGATACACCCCTTTGGTATGCAGCTGGAGGACATGCTGATCAATCGGCTGACTGAAATCACCGGACAGATTGAAATAGCTGTGGTTGGTCGGATTAACCAGACTATCCTGATCTGTCTGGACTTGATAGAAAATCTCAATCTCCCCTTTTTCCGATAAGGAATAGGAAATCCAGATTTTCAAATTTCCAGGGAAGCCGCCCGTCCTGTCTAGGCGCTCTGTATAAAATGTGACGCCCTCGTTTGTGACTTCCTCTGTCTGGAAAATCACACTGTCCCAGCCAGTAGAGCCACTGTGGTTGCAATTCTGGCCATTATTGACTTCCAGCTGATAGGACTGCCCATTCAGCTCAAAGCTAGCCTTCGCAATCCGCCCCGCAACTGGTCCCACGCTAGCGCCATGCTTGGGACTATTGCCAACATAATCCTCAAAACGATCAAAGCCTAGAATAATATTGGCAAAATCACCATTTTTATCTGGCGTCCGATATTCTAAAATCGTTGCGCCATAGTTCATGACCTTGAAGCGATAGCCTAGCTTATTTTCAAAGGTGTAGGCTAAGACATCCTGTCCTTTAAAAGTACCAAAAATAGATTCTTGATAAGATTTCATACAATCTCCCTCTGTCTCGAGTCTGGGACAAAAGTCCTAGCCTCTCAATTGTCTTTGGATTGTCGAGCAAGACGCAGTGGTTGAGTGGGCTCTACTACGCTTACTTCATCAGCTTTTACAGCCCTACTCAACTGTGCGGAGGTGGGACGATGAAATCGAATTCTAACGAATTACCGATTTCTGTCCCACTCTCTTTCTTGACTTAGTCAAGGGACAAGGATGGAAGGCCATCCTTTTGATCTGAAAGTCTTTTTAATAACTAGCTTTCCCATGACTAATGTTTGACTTTTCCATATTCAGCTTTCTACTGCTGGAAAGGGTGGATGATAACTCCCTGAACGACCCGATTGACCGTACCTGTCGGAGACGGTGTATCTGGTCGATTGTTCACTTTCAAAGAAGTCAAGAGAGAGAAGAGCTGAGCATAGACGATGTAAGGGAAGGCTCGATAGCTATCTTCCAAGATATCACTTTCAAGAACCACTTGCTCAACATTTTCCAAGTCTTCTCTGTGCTCTGTAAAGAAGACCACCTTGCGAGCAATCTGATCTCCTGCCACTTCACGCACCAAATCCAAGTCGTAACGTTTGGTGTATGCATCCCTTGAGCCAAATACCAGCACAAGCGTTTCTTCGTTAATCAGAGATTTTGGTCCATGACGGAAACCAACTGGGCTTTCATACATAGTCGCAACCTTCCCCGCGGTCAACTCCAAAATTTTCAGCTGAGCTTCGTGCGCCAGACCAAAGAACGGCCCTGCTCCAAGATAAATGACCCGGTTAAAGTCTAATTCTGGCAAAGCCTGAACGTCAGCTACATCTGCCAAAACCTTTTGACTCAAGGCAATCAACTCAGCTACTCTTGCTTCTTTTTGAGCCAAATCTGCTGGGTCAAAAACAAGAAGAGCTGTCAACATCATAGAGGTGAAGCTAGAAGTCATGGCAAAGCCAGCATCATTTGATGGAGCTGGTTGCAATAAGAGCAAATTCCGCTCATCACCATGCGCCTGCTGAGCTAGTTTCCCCTCTGCAGCACAGGTAATGGTCACTTGATAAAGCTCATCAACCAGCTGCTTGGCTAAGTCCACTGTCGCAACACTTTCTGGCGAATTGCCACTGCGGGCAAAAGAAACGAGAACCGTTGGAATTTCCTTGTGCAGATGCACTTCAGGACCCGCCACAATATCAGTCGTCGCAACCGAATTAAAATTCCATTTGCGCTCATCATAAAGCTTTCTGAAATATGGCAGCAGTGTGTCCCCTACATAAGCCGAAGTTCCCGCACCTGTAAAGATAACTTTTATATAATCATGCTTTTCTTCAATACCTTTTAGAAAAGCAGCGACTTGGTCAGCCTGAGCCTTGTAAGTATTAAAAGCTGTCTGCCAAACATCTGGCTGTTGGTAGATTTCACGCGTGGTGATTTCCGCGCCCAATTCAACCAGTTTCTCTTTTGAATAATCTAGCATGGTAGTCCTTTCAAAAATAAACAATGATATATTAGTTATTTGCTTTTAAAAGAGGGAATGGGAAAATTCCCCACTCCCCTTCATTTCATTTTTCCTTAGAAAACAGTCCTACTCATCCTCATCATCTGATAAGCCTGCTAAAATATCATTGACTTTAACGATATTTTCGACTGCATTTTTCGGATAGTCAACATCAGCTCCTGTCAGAGAAGCATTGAGAAACTCAATCACCATCGGCAGATTCATGCCGGCGTACAAGTCAATATCCTTACCTTCTAAAATAAGGCGGCTGACTACATTACATGGTGTGCCTCCCAAAAGATCTGCAAAGACAACATAGTCTTCAAAATCCTTGACCGTATCTAAAAACTTAGCTGTGAAATCATCTGGTCCCTCCTCTGGCAACAAGGCAACGGCATGAATATCCGCTTGAGGACCCATAATCATCTCAGTGGTTGTTTTCAGCTCTTCACAAAAGCGACCATGACTAATCAAAATTAATTGTTTGCTCATAATTTACACCATTATGCCATTCCAAAGAAGAAGTGGCCAAACGCTGAGAAAGCAATC
The DNA here is from genome assembly GCF_030272855.1 of Streptococcus sp. SC1. Taxonomy (NCBI): domain Bacteria; kingdom Bacillati; phylum Bacillota; class Bacilli; order Lactobacillales; family Streptococcaceae; genus Streptococcus; species Streptococcus sp. SC1. The sequence continues at coordinate 54,384 of NZ_JAQCMU010000007.1, forward strand.
GCTGCAAGAATGATGAGCAAGATAGCTTTTGTAGAGTTCATACCCTTACGTCCAAGCAACCAGAAGATTACACCTGTGATGATAGCTGGTACCAAGCGTGGGAAGACCAAGTTAAGCATATCTTGGATATCGATAGCTTTTTTCCCGATGTGTGGAGCCCAAGAAACTTCAACACCAATCATGCTGGCAATTAGGGCACCAACCATGAAGACACCAAGTACGGATGCAGCATCAATCAAAGCTGTCAAAGTACTTTGCATATTGTTGACAAGGTTAACCCCTTCTTTATAGGCAAATTCCAATTGTTTCCAACGGAAAATATCGTAAGCAATCGCAACAGCGATCCATAGGAAGATACCGGCTGGATTTCCTGCAACAGCCAAAGTTGCTGCGATTGAACCCATAATAGCTGGTACCAATGATCCAAAGATTGAGTCTCCAAGAGGAGCGAATGGTCCCATGAGACCTGTCTTGATACCATTGACCGCATCTTTTGATTTCACACCATCTTTTTCTTCCAAAGCAAGGTCAAAACCAGTGATGATGGTGTGGAAGAATGGTGAAGTATTGAAGAATTGCGTATGCAATTTCATCATTTCTTTCAGTTCAGGTGTACCGTCTCCATACATTTTGCGCAATTGTGGCAAAATCATGTAAAGGTAACCAGAAGCCTGCATACGCTCATAGTTCCAACCCAATTGGAAGGTAAACAAGCTACGTTTGTTAATCTGTTTAAAATCTTCTTTTGTTAGTTTGTAATTAGAATTCGTCATCTTCAATTTCCCCGCTTTCTGATTCAGTTACTGGAGCAGCTACGACTGTACGTTGGCTGTTTTTGAAGTGTTGTACTGCAAGGAAGACACCGATGATGGCGATACCAATCATAGATACACTCTTGAAGTTGTTAACAAAAGTAATAGCTTGTTCTTTTGGAAGTTTAGAGAACACTTCAGAACCAACAATGCTAGACACTGCAGCACCAAGGCTTTGAACATTACTGTAAAGCACTGTCAACATAGCTGTCAAGCCAAATCCAAGTGCCAAGTAGTGAAGGTTGCGTTTAACTGGAAGATAACGAAGCAAGATTGCAAATCCAAGACCTGGAAGCATTTGACCTGCAAGTTTCAAACCGTTTGCCAACCATTGTACATTACCGAGACCTGTAACAACAGTTTCTACAAAAGCTCCACCAAAGGCAAGGGCAAAGAAGACTGGGAGGGCACGAGAAAGAGCCCAAGGAATCGCACCAAGGAGGTAGTTGCGTTCGATGCCTTTGTAGTCAAAGCGTTCAATCGCAGCATCCACACGATGAGCGAAGTAAGTTGTCGTCATACGACCAAGAATATCAAAGTATGTCAACAAAGTTGCTACCGGCACAGCGATTGTAGCAATAGCAAGCTCTGGATCAAGACCTTGAGCTACTGAGAAGGCAGTCGCAAGAACCGCACCAGAAGTAGCATCAATACGAGAAGCACCACCGAAGGTACCAACACCGAGTACCACCAATTGAAGGTTGGCACCAATCAATAAACCTGTAGGTAAATCTCCCATGATGAGACCTGTGATAAATCCAGCAAATACAGGTGAACCTGCTGAAGAAACGATCGTCAACTCATCACAGATTTGATAAGCTGAGTACAGAGTGAGTAGTAAAATTTGCCACCATTGTATCATGACAATGACCTCCTAAAAATTTTTCCTTATTTTAACAAATTCATAAAATCCGCAACCGGATCATTTGGAACCATCTGAGCTGTCAGCTTCACTCCTTTTTCATGCAGCTTGTGGAAAGCTTCCACATCTGCATCAACCACGTTGATAGAGCGAGTGATTGGGCGAGTTTCGTCTGACTGAGACATATTGCCGACGTTCAATGTTTCCAGTGGAACTCCAGCTTCTACCAAACGAAGGAAACGGTCTGGTTTGCGAGCGACGATAAAGAGTCGTTGTGAGTCATACTTACCAGCCAAGATGTTCTCTGCTGCTTTAGCAATTGGCAAAATGCTGAGCTTCACTCCTGGTGGCGTTGCCAACTTGAGTCCGCTCTTTTCGATAGCATTTTCAGCTACCTCATCGTCAATCACCATAATGCGTGAAATGTTGAGCTTGGTAGTCCAGAGATTGGCTACCTGTCCATGGATCAAGCGTCCATCGATACGTGCACCTACTATTGTCATAAATTTTCCCCCTTTATTGTTTTAAATGTAGGTTGGTTAACTAGGTTAATTGATTCTTCATATTCCCCTTCCGTTTCAAAAATGATGATTCGGTTATGTCCTTCTTTCAGAAGGCTATGCGGAATATAAAGCGATAAGGTTGGCCCAACATTCCAGAAACGGCCGATGTTGACGCCATTTACAAAGGCAAGGCCCTTTCCAAAACCGGACAAGTCTAAATAAGTATCTTTAAGCGCTTTTATTTTAAAGTCAAAAGCGTAGAAAGCTGGTTGCTCTGGCTGCCATCCTTTTGAAAAATCAATGTTTTCTGTATTTTCAAAGGAAAGTGGATACTGCTGCCAATTCAGCAAGAAATGCAAATCCTTGCAAACGCCCGTCCGAATCCCTTTTCGCTGGGTATCTGCCAAGAACTTATGCCCGTAGTTGACCCGCCCCATGTTTTCCATCAGGATGTCAATACGGTGGGTGGCTTTCTTTTCTCCAGTAACAAAGATATCTTGACCAATCTCTGCTTGGTACTGGGTTGCCATAAGCTTGCCGTCCACAAAGAGCTGCATCCGGTCTCGCCCGTCAATCACCCGAATTTTTTCCTCATCCGCATCCCAGCTGGCTTCGGTACGGTAAAGTAAGTAGCCATAACTCTGTCCTAAATCCTCCATTTTGACAGGATAGAGACTCTCTACTGGCTGAGCCAAATCAGGCAATGCCTCAAATAAACTCACCTTCTCACTCAGAGCAATATCTCTCAGTTCAAAAGATTCTTTTGTGAGCGGTTTCATTTGTGGGTACTCAGGATAGTAGGTCTCCATCATTTTTTGCACTGCAAAATATTTCGGAGTTGGATTTCCCTGTTCATCGAGCAGGGCATCGTAATCATACGAAGTCACCTGTGGTAAATCCGTCACACCTCTGGCCGAGCAGCCATTCATGAAGCCAAAATTGGTACCGCCATGAAACATATAGAGGTTGATAGATCCTTGTTTTAGAACCTCATGGACAGCTTGAGCCAGTTCCTCAGGATCCCTTTTGATAATTGGCTCTTTCCAACGATTGAACCAACCATCCCAAAACTCCATACACATGAGCGGCCATTTTTTGCCATGCTCATCAAAGAATTCCTGCATCTGGGCAAAATTATAATCTGCCTTGGAGCCGAAATTTCCTGTAACAAATAAATCTTCCTCAATCAGCGTGCCGGCTCTCAGCGTCGCCCGCCAAGGACCATCCGATGTAAAGAGCGGACAATCAAGGCCTCGGTCCAACATCATCTGCCGAATCGCTCTCAGGTAATCTTTATCCTCCCCGTAAGAGCCATATTCATTTTCCACTTGCATCATGAGGATATTCCCGCCCTTGTCCAAGAGCCTTGGAACCAAGCGAGGAAGCAACTCATCATAGTAGCCTGCAACAGCCTGAAGATAGGAAGCCTCAGAAGAACGGATTCTCATATCCTCAGTTAAAAGCCAGGCTGGCATGCCGCCAAATTCCCACTCCGCACAGATAAAGGGCGAAGGGCGAACGATGGCATATAAGCCTAAATCTTGAGCAATATGAAGAAATTTCTCAATATCTAAAATCCCCTGAAAGTCAAACTGGCCTTTCTTTGGCTCGTGCATGTTCCAAGGAACATAGGTCTCAACTGTATTGAAGCCTAGGGCTTTAAGATTGTAAAGCGAGTGATACCAGTCTTCCGGCTGAATCCGAAAATAGTGAATCGCTCCTGATAAAATCTTAAACTCCTGACCATCCAAGTAGAAAGAAGAGCCTATTTCAAATCTCTTCATCTCCCTATCCCTCCTAGATTTAAAACGCTTTCATTTCTTATTAATATTAATATAATAAACTTTTGCATAAATGTCAACATTTTTTTAAAAAATATGTTAAAATCAATATAGAGAGGGATAAAAAAAGAGAGGTGAGCACAATGGCTATTCCTAAATATCAACAAATCAAAGATGATTTGAAACAACAAATCATTTCTGGTAACTTTGAAAACGGTGATAGATTCTACACAGAAGCTGAGTTAATCAAGATGTTCAACGTTAGTTCCATCACCGTTGTCCGCGCTTTGAACGAACTTGCGAATGATGGCTACATCATCCGTCAGCAAGGAAAGGGAACTTTTGTTTCACGCGCAAGAAAACACAAGCGTGTGGAATTCTCTGATATCGAAACTTTCCCTATCCAAAAGGATAAGGTGACTGTTCTATCCATCGAACGTGGAAATGAATTGAGAATCTTGGAAAAACTAGAACTAACACCGTCCCAGTTCTACTACAAGATTGACCGTATCAGAAGGACAGGCGATAAAGTCTATATCTATCACCAAACCTACATTCCTGAACAGTACATCAATCCAAACTATCCAGATTTGGACTACTACAGCTCGATCTACAATCGCTTCAAGACGGATTATCACATCCACATGAATGATGAGTATTTCGAAGAAACCAACGAAATCGTCTTTCCAACGCCAAAAGATATTGCCAAGACCTTAGAAATTGATCCAAACTTCCCAACTGTGCATCAAGTCAAGATCACAAAACTGGAAAATACCGGACAAATCCTAGAGTACAGCGAAACCTACAAGCGTGGCGATTTCTTCAAAATCAAATTTATTTCTTCTAGTCGCGATCATTAATCTGAAAAACGATGGTTCTCATGAGCTGTCGTTTTTCATTTCCTGACCAACTAGCCTATCTTTATTATAAACCTATCTATACCAATTTGCAAGACATTTGAGCGAATTTTGTTTAATAAACATCAAAAAATGACAGAAAATAAACAGAATTTTTTAATTTCGTATATTTTTTTACTATTCTAGGACTGAAAACCAACAAAAACAAAACTTTCTATATCAGGCGAGAATAATAAAAAAGAGAGGCTGGGACAAAAGTCCTAGCCTCTCAATTGTCTTTGGATTGTCGAGCAAGACGCAGTGGTTGAGTGGGCTCTACTACGCCGATTTCATCAGCTTTTACAGCCCTACTCAACTGTGCGGAGGTGGGACGACGAAATCGAATTCTAGCGAATTAGCGATTTCTGTCCCACTCTCATCTTTTTTTGTTTAATCCAGCCCCACGCGCTTGAAGATTTCATCTACGCGCTTAGTGTAGTAAGTAGGATTGAAGATCTCATCAATTTCTTCTTGAGTCAGACGGGAAGTGACTTCTGGGTCCGCTTCGAGCAGAGGCTTGAAGTCTACTTGATTATCCCAAGACTGGGCGGTCTTTGGCTGCACCAAGTCATAAGCCTGCTCCCTTGTCATGCCTTTTTCGATCAAGGTCAACATAGCCCGCTGGCTGAAGATAAGACCAAAGGTCGAGTTCATGTTGCGCTTCATGTTTTCTGGGAAGACGGTCAGATTCTTGACGATATTACCAAAGCGGTTGAGCATGTAGTCGATGAGAATAGTCGTGTCCGGTGCGATAATCCGCTCAGCAGATGAATGGGAAATATCGCGCTCATGCCAGAGAGAGACATTCTCAAAGGCTGTTACCATGTGCCCACGAATGACACGCGCCAGACCAGTCATATTTTCAGAACCGATTGGATTGCGCTTATGCGGCATAGCCGATGAACCTTTTTGCCCCTTAGCAAAGAACTCTTCGACCTCGCGCTGCTCAGACTTTTGCAGACCGCGAATTTCAGTCGCCATGCGCTCGATAGACGTCGCAATCAAGGCTAAGGCTGAGAAGTATTCAGCATGGAGATCACGTGGCAGAACTTGGGTCGAAATCTCCTGCGGACGGATGCCTAATTTCTCACAGACATAGCTTTCTACAAATGGCGGAATATTGGCAAAGTTACCAACTGCACCAGAAATTTTCCCAGCTTCCACACCAGCAGCCGCAATCTCGAAACGCTCGATATTGCGCTTCATTTCGCTGTACCAGGTTGCGAGCTTGAGACCGAAAGTCGTCGGCTCCGCATGCACCCCGTGGGTCCGCCCCATCATGATGGTGAACTTGTGCTCCCGCGCCCGCTCCGCAACGATGTCAGTGAAGCGACGCAGATCCTCACGGATGATGTCATTGGCCTGCTTGTAGAGGTAACCGTAGGCCGTATCCACCACATCGGTCGAGGTCAGGCCATAGTGCACCCACTTGCGCTCCTCACCCAGCGTCTCAGAAACCGCCCGCGTAAAGGCTACCACATCGTGGCGCGTCTCCTGCTCAATCTCCAAGATGCGGTCGATGTCAAAGCCAGCCTTCTCACGAATCAAGGCCACATCTTCCTTGGGAATCTCACCCAACTCAGCCCAGGCCTCATCAGCCAGAATCTCTACCTCCAGCCAAGCCTTGTACTTATTTTCCTCAGTCCAAATGTTCGCCATTTCGGGGCGAGAGTAACGGTTGATCATTGTTTGTTTTTCTCCTGTTCCACATATTTATCTTTAAGTTCTAAAATTTAAATTCGTCTAATGACAGATTCATTTACATCTTCACCCAATCTCATCACATGTTTCATTTTACGATTGTCACTTATTAACCGCCCACTCCGCGGCTTTCTCTGCGTGGATCACTGTTGTGTCGTAGAGAGGCAGGTCAGTGTCGGATTGCTTGACGAGGAGACCAATCTCGGTGCAACCCAAGATAACAGCTTCTGCGCCTGCTTTTTTCAAATCATCTATAACGGCAAGATAAGTCTGCTTTGAGCTTTCTTTGATATCCCCTAGACAGAGCTCGTCATAAATGATCCGATTGACCTCTGTAATGCCAGCTTGGTCTGGAATCAGCACTTCTAATCCAGACTCTATTAATTTCTCCTTGTAAAAATCTTGAGTCATGGTGTATTTGGTCCCTAGGAGGCCGACTTTTTGAATACCGTCAGCCAACAAGGCCTGCGCGGTTGCTTGCGCAATATGCAAGATTGGAATTGCAATCTGCTCTTGTATCTGCGGAGCAACCTTGTGCATGGTGTTGGTACAAATAACAATAAAATCCGCACCAGCTTGCTCCAAGCGCTGAGCAACATCTGCCAAAAGTTGACCGCTTTTCTCCCAGTCTCCTAGTGCCTGGTAATGCTCAATCTCTGCAAAATCAACACTGTAAAGCAGAATCTTAGCTGAATGCAAGCCACCCAGCTCTTTTTTGATGGTTTCGTTGATGATTTGGTAGTAAGATGTGGTGCTTTCCCAACTCATACCACCAATCAGGCCAATAGTTTTCATAGGCTAATCAAACTCCTCCTTGCTTATCGCTACCGACGGATAGTGTGGCAAGCTACTTAGATCTGTATCCAATGGCAAATCATAGATAGCCAGATAATTGTCTGGATATTGAATCTTTAATTCCTGATATTTGGCTTTTACTTTTTCATGGTCGGCACTGGCAAAGAGCACTTCTACAACGGCAGTTTCTTTTCCTTCCTCCACAAAAGCGTTGACAATAATTTGAATCATAAACTGGTCTCCATTTAGCTTTAAAGATTATCATTTTCTGAGTCTTCATGTATAGAAAATTCAAATGAAATTCTCTCAGGATGTCTAGGTAGGCCGTAACTACTCAGATAATCCTTAACTTCCTTCACGGAACAAGAATATTCTAAGACTAGCTGATTGCCAGCTCTCTCTAAAATATGAATCCCCTCTCTATCCACAATCTCTGGAACAATCAAATCGTCCGTATAAGTCAGTGTTACGGTCGTTATTTCATCATCTAGCAATTCATCAACTTCTTCTGTCATTTCAAAAATCAATCCCCTCCCCAAACTCAACCACGCTATCCGGCACACTACTAAACAAAGTCACGTGTCCCATTTTGCGGTTGTGCTTCGCTTCTATTTTACCATACAGATGGAGGTGGGCGCTTGGATTTTCTGTGACATATTTCTCAGCGGCCTCGACATGCTGGCCAAGTACGTTGAGCATAACAGCTGGATCATGTAGGCGGATAGCTGGCAATGGTGCTCCCAGAACACCCAGAATATGAGTATCAAACTGGGAGAAGTCGCAGGCTTCGATAGAGTAGTGGCCAGAGTTATGTGGACGTGGGGCAATCTCATTGACAATGATGTCGTCAGCAGTCGCAAACATTTCCACGCAGAGAGTTCCAGACAAGTTTAGTTGCTCAGCGATTCTCACTGCCATAGCTTTGGCCTTGTCAGCCAGACTTTCTGAAATGCGAGCTGGGACGATAGTCTTAGACAGGATGTTATTGCGGTGGATATTTTCCTGAACTGGGAAAACCGTGACGTCCTTGCCATTACCAGACACGATGACGGAAATTTCAAGGTCAAAGTTGACGAATTCTTCCAAAACGCAGGCTGCTGAGTCAGCTAGTGTATAGGCTTCCTCCAAGTCTGCTTCCGAGCGAATGACCTTTTGCCCATGTCCGTCATAGCCACCTGTCGCAGTCTTGAGAACGTAGTTTTTCGACAAGTCGATATCTGCCAAATCTTGGCTAGAAGTCACGACCTTGTAGGATGCCACAGTGACTTGAGCCTTGTTTGAGAGAAAGTCCTTTTCAAAAATACGGTTTTGCGAAATACGAAGCAGGTCAGTCCCTTGAGGAAGCTGGCCTTCTTTGATAACAGCATCCAAACCTTCAGCATCAACGTTCTCAAACTCATAAGTGAGAACATCACAACGGTCCGCCAACTGGCGAAGGGCCTCCACATCGTTATAAGGAGCCACGATGATTTCCGCCACACGAGAGGCAGGACAATCCGCCGCAGGATCCAGCGCGATAACCTTGTGCCCCATGTAGATAGCAGAAATGGCCATCATCTGCCCCAGCTGACCGCCACCGATAATTCCGATTGTTTTAGATGAGCTCATTGCTAGACTCCTCTGCGATTTTTCCTTGTTCTTCAGCAAAATCCGCTAGCGCTGCTGCTAGGTCTTGGTCCTCAATGGCCAAGATTCGCAGGGCAGTCAGGGCAGCGTTTGTTGCTCCTGCTTCCCCAATAGCCATAGTTGCCACTGGCACACCGCCTGGCATCTGCACAATCGAATAAAGCGAGTCCACACCGCTAAGGGCACGTGATTTGACTGGCACACCGATGACTGGAAGGGTTGTTTTAGCAGCAACCATCCCTGGCAAGTGAGCTGCACCACCAGCACCTGCAATAATGACCTTTATGCCGCGACTGCGGGCTTCTTCTGCATGCTGAAACATGAGGTCCGGTGTGCGGTGGGCTGAGACGACTTTCTTTTCGTAGACTACACCAAAGCGATCTAAGACTTCAGCTGTTTTTTGCATGGTAGCCCAGTCGGATTTGGAGCCCATGATGATGGAAATAATTGGTTTCATTGTTAATATCCTTTTTCTTTTTGATAATGGTCTTAGGTGGTGGGTCGGAAGCAAACCTTCGGTTTCATTCCTAAAATTTGAGCCTAGGTCTCAAATTTTCCCTAGACCAGAACATTCATTGTTCTGGTCTTTTCACCACGGCGACCATTATCGTATTTGGCGACTTAGTCGCGTTATTCTTATATCTTTACTTACATTGCCTTGCTTCCGATATCTGTTCGGTAGAAGAGGCCTTCTGTTTTTTGTTGGGAGAGTTCTTGGTAGATGGTATCTTGGGCTTCTTTGACGCTGTCGGCTGTGGTGACCAGCATATAAACACGTCCGCCATTTGACAGCAGTGCTCTGCTATTTTCCGCAAACTTAGCCCCTGCATAGTAGGTGATGATGTCACCATCGGTTTTGGCTGGCAACTTGACACCTTTTTCATAGTCTAGCGGGTAGCCATTGGATGCGACGACCACACCCAGAGTCACACCCTTGTCTGTCCAAGTGATGTTCGGCTCCTTGCTATCAAGGATATCAGTGATATTTTGTGCAAAGTCAGAAGTCAGGCGAGGCAGGATAATCTGGGTCTCTGGGTCGCCAAAGCGAGCGTTGAACTCGATGACCTTAGACCCGTCCGCTGTCAAAATCAAGCCTGCGTAGAGCACGCCCAGATACGGGCGACCTTCCTGGATCATGCCCTCAAGGACTGGCTTGACAATAGTGTCAACCGCTGTGTCAACCACACTCTGTGACAAGTGAGGGACTGGCGCATAGGCACCCATCCCACCAGTATTAGGACCCTTGTCGCCATCATAGGCCCTCTTGTGGTCCTGGGCCGTCGGCATGATGTAAAACTTATCGCCATTGACAAAGGCAAAGAGGGAGAACTCCTCACCGTCTAGGAACTCTTCGATAACCACACGCGCACCACTGTCGCCAAATTTATTATCCAAAAGCATCTCGTGGGCTGCTTCGACCGCTTGCTCGACTGTCTCTGCGACGACCACGCCCTTGCCCAGAGCTAGGCCGTCCGCCTTGACCACGATAGGTGCTCCCTGCTTTTCGATGTAGGCTTTAGCTTCCTCAAAGTCGGAAAATGTGCCATAGGCTGCTGTCGGAACACCATATTTGACCATGATCTCCTTGGCAAAATCCTTGGACCACTCCAGCTCCGCTGCTAAACGAGATGGGCCGAAAGCCTTGAGCCCAGCTTGGTTAAAATCATCTACAATTCCAGCTGCTAGGGCATCATCCGGACCGATAAAGGACCAAGCAATATCATTCTCCTTGGCAAATTCGATCAGTTTGGAATGTTCGGAAATTCCAATATCCACCAAATCCAACCCATCCAAGGTCATACCATCATTTCCAGGTGCGACAAAGACTTGCTCCACATCCTGAGACTCCAACAACTTCTTGGCAATCGCATGCTCACGACCACCCGAACCAACAACTAAAAGCTTCATAGCTAAGATACCTCAACATCTATCATCACAGGTGCTTGCACACCAAGCTAACACATCACGTAAAAATCACCGTATTTTTTACGAATTATTTATCTAAATTATATCATAATCGTTCGCTTTATTCCATGATAAGCAGGAAAAGAAGAGAAATAATCTATTTTTGTTAGGGATATCCATCTCTGACAAATAAAGTCTACCTATATTATTTTTGATATTTTGACTATTTCATTACTTTTATTTCAAATATCAAAGATTTCATAAAACTAAAATAAATTAGAAATTCAACTATCATCATTTTTTAAAATTTTTCTTTTTTTCTATTTTTTCCCGAATAATCTAAATGGAATCATCCAAATTACTTATTCAAAGGAGATTTATGAAAAAATATCAGAAGCTGTTTTTATTATCCGGAGCAGTCCTTGGCCTGTTTGCCAGTCATTCCACAGCTCAAGCTGTTGCATCGACTGAAGCTGGAAACAAAGTCCTAGGCCCCACTGATCGTGCCAGCAATGTGACCGTCAATGTCACTGGGGATACGGCGCAGATTCATTACGCCCGCTCCAAAGCTCAGGTTCCCTATACCATTTCCCACGCAGTCTGGTCCGACGAAAACGGGCAGGATGATTTGAAATGGTACACAACGCCTCAGACATCCAGCACAGCCATTGACCTCCGGCAGCACGCTGGCTATGGCACTTTCCATGTTCATACTTACATTAATATCAACGGGAAAATGATTGGCTTGAATGGTACGACCTTCACTGTTAATAAGCCTGCTAGCAAGACAAGCGTCACAACATCTGGACAAACCGGCCGCATCAATTTTACGCGAAATAAAGACCAAAGGAACTCAAAAATTGTCCATGCAGTTTGGTCTGATGAAAATGGTGGCGATGATCTTAATTGGTATGAAGCTGGGCAAGAGAGTACTGAATTTAACTTTTCTAAACACAAAGGTTATGGAAAATATTTCGTAGATACTTATGAAAATAAAAATGGCAAAATGATTTACCAATCGGGCACCACTTTCCATCTAGAAAAGCCTAATCCGATCATTCAGACAAGCTTCCCTGAACCCGGCATTATGGAAATCCTTATCAAAAATATTCCTGAATCCATGTATAAGGTCAATGTCCCAACCTGGTCTGAAAATAAGGGACAAGATGATTTACAATGGTATCAAGCAAGAAAAAATCCTGATGGCAGTTATAGCGTTAGAGTCGAGCTGAAGAAACACAATTACGATACAGGAACCTACCATATCCATCTCTATGGAGAAAGCTATGTTAAGCCTGAGTTAACAGGATTAGCAGGAACAAGTGTTACACTGGATGCTGGAAAAATGCCATCTCAAAAAGACCAAAAACCGCTTTTCTCTGTTGAAAATGTCAATCAGGAAGAGGGAACCTACACTGTAAAAGTCACTGAAACTGCCACATCCAAGGCGATTCAATCCGTCCGTGTGCCTATCTGGAACGCTCAAAATCCAAGTGCCATCAAGTGGTATGACGCGAGTAATAATGGAGATGGGACTTTTACTGCACAATTCAATATCCGTAACCACCAAGCCTTATCTGGAAGCTACACCAATCATATCTACGTTAAGTACAAAGATGGAAGCGAGCATAGCTATGCAACAGACAGCGTCACCCTCTCTGCTGAAAATATCAAAGCCAAGGTTTCTGTCAATAAAATTTCTACCTACAATTACGAAGTGACCGTTTCCGATGCTTTCGGACCAGGAACCATTTCTCTACCAACTTGGTCAGAGGTCAACGGCCAAGATGACATCAAATGGTACACTGCTAACAAAGTGGGCAATGGCTTGTATAAATTTACCATCAATACACAACAGCATGCTGGAAACGGACTCTTCCATACACATGTTTACCGTAATCTCAATGGACAGATGACTGGACTTACAGGCACCAGCTATCAGGTTGATAAACCAACCACGCCTGAGCCAACCCTCTACACCCCTGATTATGCGGGAGCCTCCTCTTATCCTCATGGTCAGTGTACTTGGGGAGCAAAAGTACTGGCTCCTTGGGCTGGTCCTTACTGGGGCAACGGCGGCCAATGGGCAGCTAGCGCACGCGCAGCTGGTTTCCGAACAGGAAGCACTCCACAAGTCGGAGCCATCATCTGCTGGACCGATGGCGGCTATGGGCATGTTGGTGTTGTCACCCATGTCGAATCCAACACCCGCATCCAAATCAAAGAATCCAACTATGCAGGTAAACAGTATATTGGGAACTTCCGCGGCTGGTTCAATCCTTACGCCGCCGGTCAAGGAGCTGTCAGCTATATCTATCCAAAATAAATATACTAAAAAAACCTTGGTTTTATAAACCAAGGTTTTTCTCTGTTCAAATCGAAGTCGATTTCTTACTTCGCTAGTTTCTTTTCCAAATAGGCGACAATATCTGCGACATTTTCAAAGCGATCAACATCCTCATCTGAAATTTCAATCGCAAACTCATCCTCTAAAGTCAGGATGAATTCCATTAAGTCAACAGAATCAGCGCCTAAATCATCTTTTAAGCCCAAAGTTGGCTGGACAACAAAGTCCTTTCCTTGACGTTCTTGGATAATTTCTGTTACTTTTTGAAAAATTTGTTCTTGATTCATTCTGTCCCCACCTCTTTTGAAAATTCAACCACAGATTTTCCGACAACATCTGTCTCCAGCATGGTCCGAATCTGACGAATAGTACTATATACGGCCTTGGCATCGCTAGAGCCATGTGTCTTGACTACTGGCGCCTTGAGACCAAAGAGAACGGCCCCACCGGCACTGGAATAGTCCAGACTCTTGCGCATTTCCTGTAGGCTATCTTTGAGCAATAAAGCTCCTAGCTTAGCCTTGAGACCACCGCCTAGCACAGCCTTTTTGAGCTGGCCTAGGATGCTAATGGCCGTTCCTTCGATAGACTTGAGCACTGCATTACCCGTAAAGCCATCTGCTACGACAACATCTGCCACTCCATCCATAAGGTCACGCGCCTCTACATTGCCGATGAAGTTCAGCTTGTCATCTGCCGACAACAGTGCATAAGTTTCCTTACGCAGAGGGTCTCCCTTGCTGGCTTCAGTGCCATTATTGAGCAAACCAACCCGTGGCCGCTTAATGCCACGAACATTTTCCGCATAAAAAGAACCTAGGATAGCATATTGATGCAGATGGTGAGGGGTATTTTCAGCATTTGCCCCCAGATCCAACATATCAAAGCCTCGGCCATCTCCAGTCGGTAAAGTGGATAAAAGTCCTGGTCGGTCAATATTTTTGATCCGCCCGACGATAAAGAAACCCGCCGCCAGAAGCGCCCCTGTGTTACCAGCAGACAGGACCGCATCTGCTTCCCCGTCTTTGACTGCCTTGGCTGCCAAAACCATGCTAGCCTGCTTCTTCTTGCGAATAGCCCTGGTCGGCTCATCATCCGAATTAATCTTTTCTTCCGTATGAACAATGCTGACGCGCTCTGTCGCTGTCAACAGAGGTTTAATCTTGGCTTCATCCCCATAGAGAACAATCTCAATATCCGAGAAGTCTCTCAGAGCCTGATTGGCACCTTCGACTAAAGCCTGAGGGGCATTGTCTCCGCCCATGGCATCAATAGCTATTTTTTTCATGCTGTTCTTCCTCATGTTTGTTTTGTAAAATACTGCCCCAGTCGCCCAGAGAGTCGATAAATTTCTTTGATTTGAGATGAATACCTACGTATTCATCATAAAGTTGATCTATAAAGTCCCTGATCTGTCGCTTGATTTCCGGCTTGAGCGAAATCGTCTCCAGCTCACTAAACTGAACTGCCTGAAACTGATTGAGCAAAAAAGGAATATTGGGATTAAGATGACTGCGATGAGCATCCTTGTGATAATGCTCTGGGCAGAGCACCCCGCCATATTGAAAGGAAAAATCAAAAGGCAGACCTGTCCGATGGCAAAAAACACAGTCATGGAAATTCAGAGAAACCCCAAAGCGAGATAAAATCTGAATTTCAAAGATATTTGTCAAAACCTCATAATCCAACCCTTGATTCATCAAATCCAGTGTCTTTTGCAAAAAAGCAAAGAGGGCCGGATCTGGATGATTGTCCTGAATACTAGCATCTGCTAGGGCTGCCACATAGCTGGCATAGGCCATGACAAAGAGATCGCTCTTGATTTGCCCGTAACTTTCCACAGCTTGGTAATCTTCGATATAGCTGAGTCCGTCGTCATTGATTTTCATCAAAAGTTCTGCCGCAGTCAGAGGCTGAATGACAGGAGCCAGCTTAGATTTTCCAGCATGTTTCACGAAAAACATTCGCTTGCCAGCCTGTTCCGTAAAGATCTTGACCAGCTTATCATCTTCCCGGAAATTCCGATTATAGAGAATCAAACTCTTGCTCGTTAACGGTCTAAGCATGGTCTTCCATGTACTCCTTGAGCCGTTTCAGAGCTTCCTTGATGG
Organism: Streptococcus sp. SC1; assembly: GCF_030272855.1. NCBI lineage: Bacteria > Bacillati > Bacillota > Bacilli > Lactobacillales > Streptococcaceae > Streptococcus > Streptococcus sp. SC1. The sequence goes on from NZ_JAQCMU010000007.1 coordinate 69,723, forward strand.
TTTCCATGCTAGCTGCATAAGACAGGCGGATATAGCCTTCTCCATACTGGCCAAAGGCCGCTCCTGGGATAAAGGCCACAGCCTTCTTCTCAGCAAAATCCTGCAAAAAGGCAAAAGAATCTTGATTGTAGCCTGCTGGAATCTTAGCAAAAATATAGAAAGCACCGTCTGGCTTGATAATCTGATAACCCAGCTCCGTCATCTGTTCAATAATATAATCCCGCCGCTGAACGTATTCCGCCTTCATGGGTTGGGCATCATCCCTACCAGCCGTCAAAGCCTCAATAGCTGCGTATTGAGCCATGGTATTGGATGCTGTCACCAGATACTGATGGCTCTTGATCAATTGAGCCGTAAAAGCAGCAGGAGCAAAGATAAAGCCTAGTCGCCAGCCCGTCATAGCATGAGACTTGGACAAACCATTGATGACGATGGTCTGTTCGGGTAAATATTCCGCCAGTGAAACGTGCCCCTGCTCCGTATAAGTCAACTCAGAGTATACCTCATCACAAACGACAAAAACTTCATACTTGCTCAATACTGCTGCCAAAGCCTTGATCTGCTCTCGCGAATAGGTCACGCCAGTCGGATTGGCCGGATAGTTGAGAATAACTGCCTTGAGCTTGTCTCCTTGCTCCAAGATAGCCTGCTCCAGCATTTCAGGAGTCAAAACAAAGTCGTTTTCTGTCGTATCAATCTCGACAATCTCCGCCCCGACCAAATTCACAATCGGCTCATAACCTGGATAAGCTGGCGCTGGTAGCAAGACCTTGTCTCCCTCTTCCAGAATAGCCGTCAGAGTCGCAGATAGGGCCTCGGTTGCCCCAATAGTCACTAAGACTTCATCTTCTGGGCGATAGTTCAGATTGTACTTCTCCTTGACAAAGTCAGCCGCAGCCTGCCGCAGCTCCAAAAGCCCGCTCATCCCTGTATAGTGGCTTTGGTTGGCATCAATAGCTGCCTTGGCCGCCTCCTTGATATGATCCGGTGTCGGAAAGTCTGGCTCCCCCAAGGTCAGCCGCAAAACACCTGGAATCGTAGAAATGGACTGGTCAAACTGACGAATCAGAGACACTTCAATTTTATCTAAATTCTTATTAAACTTCTTAGTCAAATCCATAGCCGCCTCCGATAATCTAATAGAACTATTATACTATAAATGCAGCACCTGCGCAAAAATCCATCTGATTTATAGAAAGAAAAACAAAAAATCAGGAAAAAATCCTGATTTTTATTCACGAGTTGCTTTATAAGTAAGCTCATTTCCATGCTTGGCTAGGAAATCTTGTAGTTCTGAGTCTGGAATTTGACGCAGATAGAGATTAGAACGAATCGTCTCGTCCTCTTCACGACAAGTTGACAGCACAACGTACTTATCACTAGCCTTAATCTTAATTTTTGAATCTTTGGTACGAGCAGCTTCATAGATATTCTTGAGCTGAGTTTCAAAATCCTTATCATCATCAAATTTAATCCGATAAAAAGCAGTCTCTTCTGGAACGATCACCAAGCCCATTACCTGATAGTAAAGCTTACGCTCTGGTGTTTCAATGACAACATACTTATGCTGATCTAGGTATTCCTGTTTATCATAGTAGTTTACATCATTAAACATGCGGTGGTCACCAACCTGACTTCCACGAGCATGCCCAAAGAGCCAAGTCAAACGGTCACTAAAGTCTTTTTTGTTTTCAGTGTCCATGAAAACAGTTCCCAGATAAGGCTCATTTCCACCTTCAAAGGTCTTATCCAAGTAAGTTGAGTTGTCGCCCGTCTGTACAACTGGCTCGTCTAATTCTGTACCAGGAGCATAGACATAGGCAACCGCTTCAGGATTGATCGCTTTCAAGCCATTAAAACGATTAGTCAGATATTCCTTTTCTTCCTTACTTGGTGTATAAGTTACCTTACCTACCTGACTAGTGGATGATTTAGCAGCAGAATTTGAAGAGTTTACCTGTTGGAGGAGAAAAATCCCTGCTAAAATAGCAACAACTAAAGCTCCTAAACCACCAAAAATCTTCCAATTTTTCTGCTGTTGTTTTTGTCTTCTTCTTCTCATAGATAAAAATCCTATAAAATCTTTCTAAAAAATATCACTGAACCAGAGGTCCAGTGATATAAATTGCGTTAGTACAATTGTTTAAAACAAATTATTTAACTGCAGAAGTTTTTGGAAGAGCTTTACCAGCTGCTTTTTGTCCAGCTTTAGCATCTTTACCAGCTTTAGATTCAGTCTTAGCTGCTTCTTCTTTAGATGCAGGTGTAGTACCTTTGTCTCCTACTTTATCTGCAGCTTTGCTTCCAGGTTGGTTGTTTGCTGCGCCAACACGTTTCAAGTAACGCTCGTTAGCTTTTTCAGGAGTTTCACCTTTGATGTATGTTTTGCCTTCTTGTTCTGTAGCATTGTTGTATGTACCTTGGAATTGTTTTACATACTTGTTACGTACAGTGTTGAATGCATCATTGTAAGCTGATTCATAAGCTGCTTTTTTCTCTCCGTAAAGGTGTGAACCACCTTCAACAGCATCAAGTTCTTTTTTAGCAGCTACTACTGCTGGATCTTGAGCAGCTTCTGCTCCGATTTCACCAGAATGTCCAGCTAAGTATTCATTAGCTTTATCAGCATTTGTGAACTCAGTTTGAAGGTAATATTCTGGATCACCTTGACGAGCTGCATTAGTTGCTTCATCAGCTGCAAATGCAGGTACTGCTAGTGCGAACAATGAAAGAGCTACTACGCTAGAAAGTACAACTTTTTTCATTTGTTTTCTCCTTTTTTATATAAAAAACATTTTTTATTTGGTAACTATCGTTACTATGTATAGTATATGAAATATTCTTTAAATTGTCAAGTCTTTTGCTAAAAAAAATCTTGATCAAGGCACTTTTAAGCCTTTTTTGCTACTTCAAAAAGAGGGGAAAGCGGACGTTTTTCATGGATCCGAACGATGGCTTCTGCCAAGAGATGAGCGATAGAAATCTGCTCAATCTTATCGATTAATCTGTCCTCTGAAAGGTAGATGGTATCTAAAACCACAAGTTTTTTGATAGCGGATTTTTGGATATTTTCCATAGCTGGTCCTGACAAGACTGGGTGAGTACAGCTCGCATAGACTTCCACAGCACCTGACTCTGCCAAAGCGTCTGCCGCATGACAAATAGTCCCCGCCGTATCAATCATATCATCTATCAGAATACAAGTCTTACCTTCTACCTTACCAATGATATTCATGACTTCACTGGTATTCATCTTGTCAACGCTGCGACGTTTGTCTATAATCGCAATCGAAGTCTTGAGAAATTCAGCCAACTTACGAGCGCGGCTGACACCACCGTGGTCTGGGCTGACAACCACATAGTCGCTACCAACCATGCCCCGACGCTCAAAATAATCAGCAATCAAAGGCGCTCCCATCAAATGGTCGACAGGAATGTCAAAGAAACCTTGGATCTGAGCAGCATGCAAATCAATGGTCAATAGGCGATCTACCCCAGCAATCTCCATTAGGTTAGCCACTAATTTAGATGTAATTGGCTCACGAGCACGAGCTTTTCGATCTTGTCTAGCATAGCCATAGTAAGGCATCACTACGTTGATAGACTCCGCACTAGCCCGCTTCAAGGCATCCACCATAATCAAAATTTCCATTAGATTGTCATTGACAGGTGAGCTAGTTGACTGCAAGATAAAAACGTGCTTACCACGGATCGATTCTTCGATGTTTACTTGAATTTCCCCGTCAGAAAATTGACGAACCGTTGATTTCCCAAGCGGCATCCCAATCTCCTTTGCAACACGCTGCGCTAATTCTTGATTAGAAGAAAGAGCAAAGAGCTTTAAATCAGAAAAAGACATGATTCCCTCCAGATTCTAAATCGTCTTTTATTGTAACCAATTACATTTTTCCTACCTACCATTGTAACGCTTTTCCAGCAATTTTTCAATAAAAAATAAAAGGGAGAACGAAAAGTCGTTCTCCTTCATATTTCATTAGTTTGGATAGATGTATGTTACGTATCCTTGTGCATTTGTTGGGTCAAACCATCCACGGTGATTACCGATTGATTGGTTACCAGCATAATTTGCTTCTGATACTTGAATGTTGTTAGCAGATTGAACCGCTGTTACAACTGCAACGTGTCCGTAGCCACCGTCGTTCCAACATGCGATCGCTCCAACTTGTGGTTGTGAACCAGTACGGAAGCCTGCTGCTGCTGCACTAGCTGCCCATTGGCCACCATTACCCCAGTAGTCGCCAGCCCATGGTGCCAAAGTCTTAGCGCCCCAAGTACATTGACCTACAGGATAAGTTGATGCTGAAAGGCTATATGATGGAGTTGCAACAACTCCTGATGTAGCAACTGCTGCTTCTGCTGCAGGAGTTCCACCTGTATTATTTACAGCTTGAACTTGTGCTGCGAAGCTTGTATTTCCTGAAGCAAGGATCGCTTGTTGTTGCGCTTGTTGCTGGTTCTTATATGCTGCTTCTGCCGCTGCTGCCTCAGCTGCCGCTTTTTCAGCTGCCGCTTTTTGCTCTAAGAGACTATTTTTCTCATTTTCAGCAGTTGATTTTTCAGCTGCAAGGTTCAGTTGAGCAACCTTGAGTTCAGCCTGCTTAGTTGTCAACGTTTGTGCATCGTCTGCAAGTTTTTGTTGGTTTGCAATGACTGTATTGATAGCTTCATTATTAGCAAGCTGTTTTTCAGCAATTTTTTCTTTATCTTCTTTTTGTTGTTCCAGCATTTTGTTGTTAGCCGAAACGATTTCGCTCATCGCTGCTACACGAGAGATAGCTTCAGTGATTGAAGCAGAGTTTATGATTGTGTTGATATAGCTTGTTGCCGTACCATTTGTTTGAGCACTACGCGCTTGGTTTGCAAGAGACTCATTACGAGCAACAATATTCTTCGATAACTCTTCAATTTCAGCAGTAAGTTTCGCAGATTCAGCATTCAATTTTTCATTTTCTGCTTGAAGCACTTCTTGTTGCTTTTGAATAGCTGAAACTTGTTTTTGAATTTCATCAACTTGTGCTTGTGCCGCTTTTTGTTGATTTATTAAACTGTCAATTTTACTATTTTGAGCTGCAATTTTATCATCTGTACTATCAGCTTTAACATTAACTAGCGCAGCACCTTGAGAAAGGATCACCGCACTCAATAAAACTGATGTAAGTAGCTTTTTCTTCATAAAAATATTAACACTCCTTCTTACTAAGACATTATATAGTATATCAAAAAAATTCTGGCTATATATTACGCATTCGTTACATTTCTATTTCTAAATCATCATAAATAGACTTTTTCAAACAAAGGCTGTAACAATAGGAAAAGAAAAGCATTAAATACTAAAGTCGGCACCAAAGCATAGATAATAAAATCAGGGAATGTAAAGCTCGCTAGGTGCAAGAATGATGCAGAAACAAAGCTGATCATTTCAAAAAAGAAAACAATCGTAATAATGGCCAAAACGCGTGTCCAGCGATTTAGCAAAAATACAGAAAGAAAATGATAGATGGCAACCGTCAGTAGAGGCAAGATGAAGGTGAAAAGCCCAATCACATGTAGATAATAAACATCGTAAAAAAGACCTAGAGTGAAGAAGAGGAAAAAAATATATTCCTTTGAAAAGTTTAAAAATAAGAAAACCGTAAAGAACAATAAAATATGACTTGCCGGATGCCACTTCTCAGCAAAAAGATCTACAAGACTTCTTGATAATTGACCATCAATGAAGAAGATCAGAAATAAAAACAAAGTTGTAAAAAAAGTTCCTCTTAGAATTTTCATACTAATTTCTCACCAACAGAACCGCTTGAATATCAGACAAATCTGCAGCAGGCTTCACCAAAACTTCCTTGTTTAATTGGTCCTTGCCAGCTGATATTGATAAAACCTGACCAACCAAGACATTCTCAGCATTATAAGAGCCGAGACCACTTGTCGTCACAGTTGCCCCTTCTTCAATTCCATCCACCGTATTTAGCTGGCTGACGATAAAAGCGGACTTTTCAGTGTCAAAACCAACAATGATACCATAGGCAAAACCAGTTTTTGTCTGAATTTTAATTGCAATAGAACTATCATTCTTTTCATTTGTAAGTAGACTAACGACACTGGAAGAATCAGAAACACTAGTAACCGCTCCGATCAAACCACCGTTAGAAATAGCCAGCATAGAGGTTGTCACATCGCTAGACTGCCCCTTATCAAGAGTTAATTCGTTCTTCCAAATAGATGGAGAGCGAGAAATAACTTCTGCAGCAATCTTGACAGCACTTTGATCATTATTTCGTAACTCTAAGAGAGAACGCAATTTCTCATTCTCCAATTTCAGAGCATCAGAATTATTTGCCTTCTCTTCAAGATTGTAAATTGTTCCTTTTAGGGTCTCATTTTCTTGATAGGTCTCTATTAACTGAACAACATTTTTCTTTTCCTTAGCAAGATAATTAAAAGGAATAGCAACTACCCGATCAACACTGGACAAAAAATCACCAGTCACAGAAACAATCCATGGTGAAAGAGGGGAAAGCATCAAGCTTATCATAACAATTCCCAATAGCAAAATAGAAATCAAAAATTTAGACATCTTTAATTTATTCATTCCAATCTCCGCAACCAATAAATCCTAAAAAACGCTTATATAAATACAGATTAGAGCAGAACAACTCAACAAAACAAGTTCAAACAAACAACAAGAAACAATTCTTCAAAAGAAAAGCACTATAAAACAAGAAAAGGAGATAGCAAATGCTAAACTCCCTTATTTACGGAGAATGGGGGATTCGAACCCCCGCGCCGGTTACCCGACCTAACGATTTAGCAAACCGTCCTCTTCAGCCTCTTGAGTAATTCTCCAATATACTTAATGGGCACGAGTGGACTCGAACCACCGACCTCACGCTTATCAGGCGTGCGCTCTAACCACCTGAGCTACGCGCCCAAGTTATAAAAACTTGGAATGAACTATTGTTCAAAGCGGGTGACGAGAATCGAACTCGCGACAACAGCTTGGAAGGCTGTAGTTTTACCACTAAACTACACCCGCATATTAGATACTGTATGGCGCGAGACGGAATCGAACCGCCGACACATGGAGCTTCAATCCATTGCTCTACCAACTGAGCTACCGAGCCAAATTGCGGGAGCAGGATTTGAACCTACGACCTTCGGGTTATGAGCCCGACGAGCTACCTAGCTGCTCCATCCCGCGATATTCTAATCTAAGGAGGATGTGGGATTCGAACCCACGCACGCTTTTACACGCCTGACGGTTTTCAAGACCGTTCCCTTCAGCCGGACTTGGGTAATCCTCCAAGATATTCATTATGGACCTTGTAGGACTTGAACCTACGACCACTCGGTTATGAGCCGAGAGCTCTAACCAGCTGAGCTAAAGGTCCAACAAGATCGTTATAGCGGCGAAGGGGATCGAACCCCCGACCTCCCGGGTATGAACCGGACGCTCTAGCCAGCTGAGCTACACCGCCAGATATCGGGAAGACAGGATTCGAACCTGCGACACCTTGGTCCCAAACCAAGTACTCTACCAAGCTGAGCTACTTCCCGATCATAAGTAAAAACGGAGTCATATGACCTCGTTTCCCTTCATGCACCCTAGAGGAGTCGAACCTCTAACCGCCTGATTCGTAGTCAGGTACTCTATCCAGTTGAGCTAAGGGTGCTCTATATCACGATAATCAATTATAACAAAAACACATAAAAAAGTCAAAGCTTTCTTATGCACCCTAGAGGAGTCGAACCTCTAACCGCCTGATTCGTAGTCAGGTACTCTATCCAGTTGAGCTAAGGGTGCCCTGTCGCATATCCGCTATGCCGAGGACCGGAATCGAACCGGTACGATCGTT
>NZ_JAQCMU010000008.1:0-39938 GCF_030272855.1 Streptococcus sp. SC1
CGTCGGGCTCATAACCCGAAGGTCGTAGGTTCAAATCCTGCTCCCGCAATTTGGCTCGGTAGCTCAGTTGGTAGAGCAATGGATTGAAGCTCCATGTGTCGGCGGTTCGATTCCGTCTCGCGCCATATATCTTTAGAATTTTGGAAGGGTAGCGAAGAGGCTAAACGCGGCGGACTGTAAATCCGCTCCTTCGGGTTCGGGGGTTCGAATCCCTCCCCTTCCATGCTTAACGGGCATAGTTTAAAGGTAGAACTAAGGTCTCCAAAACCTTCAGTGTGGGTTCAATTCCTACTGCCCGTGTTTTGGAATATGGCGGGTGTGGTGAAGTGGTTAACACACCAGATTGTGGCTCTGGCATGCGTGGGTTCGATCCCCATCACTCGCCTATTTCTTTTGATTATTGGGGTATCGCCAAGCGGTAAGGCAAGGGACTTTGACTCCCTCATGCGTTGGTTCGAATCCAGCTACCCCAGTTACTTTGCCGGCGTGGCGGAATTGGCAGACGCGCTGGACTCAAAATCCAGTGTCCGCAAGGACGTGCCGGTTCGACCCCGGCCGCCGGTATAGTAATTAAGACAAGGTTTTCGGATCTTGTCTTTTTTTACCAATTTTTATTTTTGATTTGTTTGAGATTATTTATTTTATAATCATTCTTTTGCTTTATCTACATTTTTTTTCTGGCTGTTTAGATACTAGTAAGGATTCTTGTTTGTAATAGTAAATGACTTATTCAACTCTTTCTAAGGAGAGAAGCATATGGCAATGATAGAAGTGGAACATCTTCAGAAAAATTTTGTGAAGACGGTCAAGGAACCAGGGTTAAAGGGGGCTTTGCGCTCCTTTATTCATCCTGAAAAGCAGACCTTTGAAGCAGTCAAGGATTTGACTTTTGAGGTGCCCAAGGGGCAGATTTTAGGCTTTATCGGGGCTAATGGTGCTGGGAAGTCAACAACGATTAAAATGCTGACTGGGATTTTGAAACCGACATCTGGTTTTTGTCGTATTAATGGCAAGATTCCGCAGGATAATCGCCAAGACTATGTCAAAGATATTGGAGTGGTCTTCGGGCAAAGAACCCAGCTATGGTGGGATTTGGCTCTGCAAGAGACCTACACGGTCTTAAAAGAGATTTACGATGTGCCAGACTCGCTCTTCCATAAGCGTATGGATTTTTTAAATGAAGTCTTGGATTTGAAGGATTTTATCAAGGACCCCGTGCGGACTCTTTCACTTGGCCAACGGATGCGGGCGGACATTGCGGCTTCCTTGCTCCACAATCCTAAGGTTCTCTTTTTAGATGAGCCGACCATTGGCTTGGATGTGTCGGTCAAGGACAATATTCGTCGGGCCATTACCCAAATCAATCAGGAGGAAGAGACCACTATTCTCTTGACCACTCACGACTTGAGCGACATTGAGCAACTTTGTGATCGGATTTTTATGATTGATAAGGGGCAAGAGATTTTTGATGGGACGGTGAGCCAGCTCAAGGAAACCTTTGGCAAGATGAAGACTCTTTCCTTTGAACTGCTACCAGGTCAAAGTCATCTCGTTTCTCACTATGAAGGCTTTTCGGATATGACCATTGATAGACAAGGAAATAGCCTCAATATTGAATTTGATAGTTCCCGCTACCAATCAGCTGATATTATCAAGCAAACCCTGTCTGATTTTGAGATTCGTGATTTGAAGATGTTGGATACGGATATCGAGGATATTATTCGTCGCTTCTACCGAAAGGAGCTCTAAGATGGTCAAATTGTGGCGACGTTATAAACCCTTTATCAATGCAGGGATTCAGGAGTTGATTACCTATCGAGTCAACTTTCTTCTTTATCGGATTGGCGATGTCATGGGTGCTTTTGTGGAATTTTATCTCTGGAAGGCTGTCTTTGATTCCTCGCAAGAGTCTTTGATTCAGGGTTTCAGTATGGCAGATATCACCCTCTACATCATCATGAGTTTTGTGACTAATCTTCTGACTAGGTCGGATTCTTCCTTTATGATTGGCGAGGAGGTCAAGGATGGTTCCATTATCATGCGTTTGTTGAGACCAGTGCATTTTGCAGCTTCTTACCTCTTTACGGAACTTGGATCCAAGTGGTTGATTTTTATCTCTGTTGGACTGCCATTTTTAAGTGTCATCGTATTGATGAAAATTTTATCTAGGCAAGGGGTTGTAGAAGTGCTAGGATTAACCATCCTTTATCTCTTTAGCTTAATCCTAGCCTACCTGATCAACTTTTTCTTTAATATCTGCTTTGGATTTTCAGCCTTTGTGTTTAAAAATTTATGGGGCTCTAATCTGCTTAAGAATTCTCTGATTGACTTTATGTCTGGGAGTTTGATTCCCTTGGCTTTCTTTCCAAAGATTGTATCAGATATTCTGTCCTTTTTGCCTTTTTCATCCTTGATTTACACTCCGGTCATGATCATTGTTGGGAAATACGATGCCAGTCAGATTCTTCAAGCACTCTTGCTACAGTTCTTCTGGCTCATAGTGATGGTGGGCTTGTCTCAGTTGATTTGGAAACGGGTCCAGTCATTCATCACCATTCAAGGAGGTTAGTATGAAAAAATATCAACGCATGCATCTGATTTTTATCAGACAATACATCAAGCAAATCATGGAATACAAGGTCGATTTTGTGGTGGGCGTGTTAGGTGTCTTCCTGACCCAAGGCTTGAACCTCTTGTTTCTCAATGTACTCTTTCAACATATTCCATCTCTAGAAGGCTGGACCTTTCAAGAGATTGCTTTTATCTATGGTTTTTCCTTGATTCCCAAGGGATTGGACCATCTCTTTTTTGATAATCTCTGGGCACTGGGGCAACGCTTGGTGAGAAAGGGAGAATTTGACAAATACCTGACTCGTCCTATCAATCCTCTCTTTCATATTCTGGTTGAGACCTTTCAGATTGATGCCTTGGGCGAACTTTTGGTCGGAGGCATTCTGCTAGCGACAACGGTCACCAGTATTAGCTGGACCTTTCCTAAATTCCTGCTTTTCCTAGTCTGTATTCCTTTTGCGACCTTGATTTATACTTCCTTGAAAATTGCGACAGCCAGTATTGCTTTTTGGACCAAGCAGTCAGGTGCCATGATTTACATCTTCTATATGTTTAATGACTTTGCCAAGTACCCGATTTCCATTTACAATTCGCTTCTTCGTTGGTTGATTAGTTTTATCGTGCCTTTCGCCTTTACGGCCTACTACCCTGCCAGCTATTTCTTGCAGGACAAGAATGGACTCTTTAACATTGGTGGTTTGATTCTGATTTCCCTTGTTTGCTTTTTCATTTCCCTCAAACTTTGGGATAGGGGTTTGGACGCCTACGAAAGTGCTGGATCGTAAGAGTGAGTATAAATAAAGGGCGATATGCATGCAGAAAGTCTATGAATAAGAGAACTATTAGATACAGTATAAGGACAAGGTTTGCGGCCTTGTCTTTTCTAATATATTTTAAGGTATCTATCTTTTAAATTTTTACTTTTGGAATGAATAAATTCTACTTATCTTTCTAAAATGGTAGAATAGATTTAAGATTTGGTAAGAAGGAGAGCCTAATGAAATTGAGATTGGAAAATAAAGAATCTGAACGTGTCCAAGAACTTGGAAATTTAATCCGAGCCTATAATCGCTCTAAAAGGGAAGCTTCAACAAGTGAGCCTCTCAATATCTTTGTCGAAGATGAGGACGGAAATTTAATGGGCGGCCTAGTAGCCGAAACGTTTGGTTATTGGCTGGAAATTGAGTATTTATATGTGAGTGAGGCTTTACGAGGGCAAGGACTTGGCTCGGATATTTTGCAAAGGGCAGAAAAGGAAGCTCGTGACAGGAAGTGTAAGTATTCGTTTGTGGATACCTTCCATTTCCAAGCGCCAGATTTTTATAAAAAGCATGGCTATGAGGAAGTATTTAGATTAAAAGAATATCCTTATACAGGTGAGCGATATTATTATACGAAAGAGTTATAATTTATCCAAGGATAGATAGCAGATTTCTACCTGACAAATGTAGCGATTTTTGGTATAATATCATGAGGTGATTTTATGGCAAATTTGAATAGATATAAGTTTACATTTGGAAGCAAAACCTTAACTTTAACAACAGAACACGATAATCTTTTCATGGAAGAAGTGGAGCGGGTTGCTAAGGAAAAATATAAGGCCATTAAAGAGCAGATGCCTGCGGCGGATGATGAAGTCTTGGCCATTTTGTTGGCGATTAATAGTTTATCTACCCAGCTCAGCCGCGAGATTGAGTTTGATGATAAGGAAAAAGAATTGGAAAGCCTTCGTCACAAAATGCTTAGCGAATTAAGAGAAAAGTCAGCTAATACAGGGGAAAGATAGTGTTTGCGATTATTATTTTACTAATATTAGCTTGGAGCTTTTATATTGGCTACTCGCGTGGGATTGTTCTGCAGGGTTATTATGCTGCTATGACGATTGTATCCATGCTGGTGGCTGGAGCTCTATATCAGGACTTGGCTAAGTCTATCAGCTTGTGGGTGCCCTATGCTAGCGCTGTTAAAGGCAGCTCGACTTATTTCTTTGCAAGTTCTCAACTTTTCCATTTGGATAAGGTTTTTTATGCGGGGCTGGCTTATCTTCTTGTTTTTAGTCTTGTTTATATAGTAGGCCGCTTTTTGGGGATTTTTGTAAATTTAATTCCCTATCCGAATAAGTGGGATACCAAAGTTTTTAATATGGTCAGTGGGGCTATTGCGGTCTTCATCTCACTCTTTGTCATCGAGATGGGACTGACTATTTTAGCTACTGTGCCCATGTCCTTTATCCAAGAACGCTTAAATTCGAGTTTGCTGATTCGGTTTATTATCAATCACACGCCTGTAACTTCATCCATTTTACATGACCTTTGGGTCACAAAAATTATCGGATAATTAAGACTCAGTTGCCCTGTAGCTGAGTTTCTTTTTCAGTTTAAATCATATAGAAATAGAATGAACATGATGAATCATAAAATTTTAGAAACTTTGGAATTTGATAAAATTAAGGAACTTTTTTCTCCCTATCTGCTGACTGAGCTGGGAGGGTTGGAGTTGAAGCAGCTCCAGCCAAACAGTAAAAAAGAATCAATTGCTGCTGCTTTTTTGGAAATGTCCGATATGCGGCAGATTTTTGTGCAACATCCGCACTTTAGTTTGGGAGCCATTCAGGATATTAGGGGCTTAACCAAGCGCCTAGAGCTGGATAGTGACCTTAATATCGAGGAGTTTTTAGCCCTCAAGCGGATCTTGGCTGTGACGCATGAGCTGGTGTCCTTCTACGAGGACTTGGAAAATGTCCAATTGGAGCGTTTGGATCGCCTTTTTAACAATCTAGTAGAGTTTCCTAGTATTCAGGGGAGCCTGCAAGCTATCAATGATGGGGGCTTTCTCGAAAGTTTTGCTAGTGAAGAGTTGAGCCGTATTCGCCGGAAAATCCAAGAAAATGAAGTTCAGGTTCGAGATATTCTGCAAGAGATTCTCAAAACCAAGGGAGATATGCTAGCAGACCAAGTGGTGGCCAGTCGGAATGGCCGTAATGTACTACCTGTGAAAAATACCTACCGTAACCGTATTGCGGGTGTCGTTCACGATATTTCGGCCAGCGGAAGTACGGTTTACATTGAGCCGCGGGCGGTGGTCAATCTCAATGAAGAGATTGCCAGCAGTCGGGCGGACGAACGCTATGAAATTCAGAGGATTTTGCAAGCTATGTCGGATATGATACGGCCTCATGCGGCTGAAATTGCCAACAATGCTTGGATTATCGGCCATATAGATCTGGTGCGTGCCAAGGTCCGCTTCATGCAGGAGACGGGAGCGGTGGTGCCAGACCTGTCGGAAGAGCAGGACATCCAACTGCTCAGTGTCCGCCATCCACTGATTGAAAATGCAGTGGCTAATGACCTGCATTTTGGGCCTGATTTGACAGCGATTGTCATTACTGGGCCTAACACGGGTGGTAAGACCATCATGCTGAAGACCTTGGGCTTGGCTCAGATTATGGCTCAGTCAGGTCTGCCGATTCTGGCGGATAAGGGCAGTCGCGTCGGGATTTTCAGTCAGATTTTTGCAGACATTGGCGATGAGCAGTCGATTGAGCAGAGCCTGTCGACTTTCTCCAGTCACATGACTAATATCGTCTCTATTTTAGAGCAGGTTGATAGCGAGAGTCTGGTTCTGCTGGACGAGCTGGGAGCTGGGACTGACCCGCAAGAAGGAGCAGCTCTGGCGATTGCTATCTTAGAAGATTTGCGGCTAAGACAGATTAAAACCATGGCGACGACCCACTATCCTGAGCTCAAAGCCTATGGGATTGAGACGGATTGGGTGGAAAATGCCAGCATGGAATTTGATACAGATAGTTTGCGGCCGACCTATCGCTTTATGCAGGGAGTACCTGGCCGCTCCAATGCCTTTGAAATTGCTCGGCGTTTGGGCTTGTCGGAAGTTATCGTTGGCCACGCCCAAGAGCAGACCGATACAGACAGTGATGTCAATCGGATCATTGAGCGCCTGGAAGAGCAGACGTTGGAAAGCCGCAAGCGCTTGGATAATATCCGCGAAGTAGAGCAGGAAAATCTTAAATTTAACCGAGCCCTCAAAAAACTTTACAATGAGTTTAACCGAGAAAAGGAAACCGAGCTCAATAAGGCACGCTTGGAAGCCCAGGAAATCGTGGATATGGCGTTAGCGGAAAGCGAGAGCATTCTCAAAAATCTCCATGATAAATCTAGTCTCAAACCGCATGAGATTATCGAAGCTAAGGCTCAGCTTAAAAAGTTGGCACCAGAAACGGTTGATTTATCAAAGAATAAAGTGCTGCAGCAGGCTAAGAAAAATCGGGCGCCCAAGGTGGGAGATGATATCCTGGTCACCAGCTATGGTCAGCGGGGAACTTTGGTCAAGCATCTCAAAGACGGGCGCTGGGAGGCCCAGGTCGGTCTTATCAAGATGACTCTAGAAGAGCAGGAATTTAATCTTCTCAAGACTGAAAAGGAGCAGCAACCTAAGCGCAAGCAGGTCAATGTGGTCAAGCGAACCAATACCAATGGTCCAAGAGCCAGACTAGATCTGCGTGGCAAACGCTACGAAGAGGCCATGGAAGAACTCGATGCCTTTATCGATCAGGCCCTCCTCAATAACATGGCTCAGGTGGATATTATCCACGGTATCGGGACCGGGGTCATCCGTGAAGGAGTAACCAAATATCTCCGCCGTAACAAGCAGGTCAAGTCCTTCGGCTATGCTCCGCAAAATGCCGGCGGCAGTGGTGCGACAATTGTAATCTTTAAGTAGGGAAGAATCGAGTACTCCGTAGCAAATATTTTCTTTTCCTCTGGGTTTGGTGTACAATATTATCAAAAGTAAGCTATTCAAAGGAGAAGATTTATGGTAGCAGCAGTTACAGATGCAACATTCGCTGAAGAGACAAAAGACGGACTGGTTCTGATTGATTTTTGGGCAACTTGGTGTGGTCCATGCCGCATGCAGGCTCCTATCTTGGAGCAGTTGGCAGAGGAAGTTCATGAAGATGAACTGAAAATCCTTAAAATGGATGTGGATGAAAATCCTAATACTGCCCGTGAATTCGGCATTATGTCCATTCCAACTCTTCTGTTCAAGAAAGACGGTCAAGTCGTTAAGCAAGTAGCTGGTGTTCATACGAAGGAGCAACTGAAGGCTATTTTGGCAGAATTAAGTTAAGAAAGAAGCCTTAGGCTTCTTTTTGTGTTGAAAAACGTTTACATGTTTAAATTTTGTTATAAAACATTGACAAAAACCGAATATTATTTTAAAATAATAGAAAATTTAGAATAAACACCGAATGAAGTTTTTCAGAAATAAGTGTTTGAGCCTTATGACTGTGAAATGGACGGAACTCTGGAGAGACCATGATTGGCACCGAAGGGGCAAGGCAGGCAACTGCTCAAACTCTCAGGTAAAAGGACAGAGCAAGGGAAGGACAAGAAACGGTCGTTCTCAGGCATCCAGAGTACATGTTTACACATGTACTTTTCTTTTTCTCGGTGTGGAAAAGGAGCAGAAGACTTATGTTGAAATTGCTGAATCAAATTGATTCTCTGGTCTGGGGGCCTCCCCTCTTGATTTTATTAGTTGGAACAGGGCTTTATCTGACACTTCGTCTGAGGTTGCTACAGATTTCGCGCCTTTCTCGCGCCTTTCGCTTAATTTTTGTTTCCGGTGAGGATCATCATGGAGACGTGTCTAGCTTTGCAGCTCTTTGTACAGCATTGGCAGCCACGGTTGGCACGGGGAATATTATCGGTGTAGCGACTGCCATAAAAGTTGGTGGACCGGGCGCCTTATTTTGGATGTGGCTAGCTGCTTTCTTTGGGATGGCAACCAAGTATGCCGAAGGTTTATTAGCAATCAAGTATCGTTCTAAGGATGCTCACGGAGCCGTTGCTGGTGGTCCCATGCATTATATTCTTTTGGGAATGGGAGAAAAATGGCGTCCGCTGGCTATCTTCTTTGCTGTAGCAGGTGTCTTGGTGGCTCTTTTAGGGATTGGAACCTTTACGCAGGTGAATTCCATTACAGAAGCTATGCAGAATACGATTCAGTTGCCTCCAGCTGTGACTGCCTCTATCTTGGCTATTTTGGTGGCTCTAGTTATTTTTAGCGGTATCCAGTCGATTGCTCGAGTGTCGACCAAGATTGTGCCCTTTATGGCAGCTATTTATATCTTGGGGACTGTGACTGTCTTAGCAGTCAATCTAGATCGTCTGCTGCCAACTCTTCAGCTAGTCTTTAGTTCTGCCTTTAGTCAGACGGCTGCTGTTGGTGGTTTTGCTGGTGCAACCATCCAGATGGCGATTCAAAATGGGGTCGCACGCGGGGTATTCTCCAATGAATCTGGTCTAGGATCAGCACCTATTGCTGCGGCGGCAGCCAAGACCAAGGAGCCTGTTGAGCAAGGCTTGATTTCGATGACGGGAACCTTTATTGATACTCTGATTATTTGTAGTCTGACAGGTTTAACAATTTTAATCACAGGAGTTTGGGATAGCAATCTCAATGGTGTGTCCTTGACTCAGGCAGCCTTTGCGACTGTCTTTGCTAATTTTGGTCCAATCCTTCTATCCGTTTTTCTAGTTCTGTTTGCTTTTACCACGATTTTAGGCTGGAACTATTACGGTGAGCGTTGCTTTGAGTTCCTGTTTGGTGTTAAATATATTCGCTTGTACCGAATCATCTTTGTCGTTATGGTGCTCTTAGGAGGCTTTATTGAGCTTGAAGCAGTTTGGGTCATTGCCGATATTGTCAATGCCTTGATGGCCTTGCCAAATCTGATTGCTCTTTTGGCCTTATCTCCTGTTATTATTGCTGAGACCAAAAAGTATTTTGACAAGAAGGGCTGAGTTTCCATTTGCTGGATTTTTGAAAGAAGATTTTCTTGCTAAAGCTGCTTTGTCAGCTTTAGTTTTTTTATGGGCGAGAAATCTCTCGTCTTTTGTTATTGCCCAAAACATGGTATAATGAAGTATTAAGATTCTAGGAGGAAATGACATGCGTTGTCCCAAATGTGGTGGAAGCAAATCAAGTGTGGTTGACAGCCGGCAGGCAGAAGATGGAAATACAATCCGTCGCCGCCGTGAATGCGAGGAATGCCAGCACCGTTTTACAACTTATGAGCGCGTGGAAGAAAGAACCCTAGTCGTTGTCAAAAAAGATGGAACGCGTGAGCAGTTTTCTCGGGATAAGATTTTTAACGGAATCATCCGTTCCGCTCAGAAGCGTCCGGTATCAAGTGACGAGATCGAAGAATTGGTCAATCGGATTGAGCAAAAACTTCGCAGTCAGAGTGAAAATGAAATTGCCAGCGAATATATTGGCTCTCTGGTCATGGATGAGCTGGCCGAGCTGGATGAAATCACCTACGTTCGTTTTGCCAGTGTTTATCGGAGTTTTAAGGATGTTGGCGAGCTGGAAAGCCTTTTGAAGCAGATTACCAAGGGTTCTAAGAAGAAAAAGGAAAAATAATGGCTTATGAAACCAAATGATCATTTTTCTTTCTTGTCTAATAACCAGGTCAGTCAAGATATGAGCGGGCTGACCCGTTATTATCTACCTATTGTGGGCAAGGATGCAGTGGCGCTTTATCTTTATCTGGTTTCTTTTTGGGATAATGGAGCTCAGCAGCGACTTTTCAGCCATATTTTAAATCATCTTGATTTTGGTATGGAAGTGTTGGAGAGAAGCTTGGAACGTCTATCAGCTATTGGCTTGCTAGAGCTTTACCAGACGGAGACGGGATTTTTCATCCGACTCTATCCAACCTTGTCCGCTGAGGACTTCTTTGCTCATCATGTGTACAGTAGTCTTTTGGAGAAAAAGATTGGTCAGGCGGCGGTAGATAAGCTACGACCGGAAAATCCAGCTGGGCAAAAAATCAGTCCTTCTTTTAGCCAAATTTATGGCATGGAAGAGGTCAGTCTGACGAGAACCAGTCGCCAGAATGATTTTGATTTGACGCATTTTAAACAGAGAATGGCCCAGGATGGCTTGCGTTTTGCAGATGAAAAAGCAGACCTCTTGGACTTGTTTGCTATTGCGGAGCAGAAGAAATGGACTTGGTACGAGACTTATGTCTTAGCGCGTGAAACGGCTGTGTCACATGTGATTTCGACGAAACGGATGCAGCAAAAGATTCAGCAGAAACCAGTTTCGGGAGATTTTTCTCAGCAAGAGCAATCCATTATTCGTGAGGCTAAAAGCAAGCAGCCACTACTCTTTTTGGCCGAAATCAAGAAAACCCGTCAGGCGGCCATTACGCGTAGTGAACGGAAGCTGATTCAGGATTTGGCAGAGATGGGACTGTTGGATGAAGTTATCAATATCATCCTGCTATTGACTTTTAATAAGGTGGATTCGGCCAATCTCAATGAGAAGTATGCCCTCAAGGTGGCCAATGACTTTTCTTATCAAAAGGTGACCTCGGCTGAAGAGGCGGTCCTAAAAATCCGCGAGCGCAACCAGCAGACGAATAATCGTCCTGCGCAAGTCAGCCCAGCTTCTGCTAAAAGCAATGTGCCGAATTGGAGTAATCCTGATTATAAAGATGATACTACTCCTGAGCAACAAGCAAAATTAGAAGAGAAAAGACGCAAGCTTTTAGAAAAAATTAGAAAGGGTTCGGGTGGCGATTAAATGGAGAAAATAGGACAGGCAATGCCTCATATGAATAAGGTGAAGCAGTTTGATTATCAGGAGCTGGTCAAGCAGATTATGGCCGATCCAGATGTGGCAGCCTTTATCCAGCAGGAAAAGCTGACCCAAGCTGAGATTCAGCGGAGCATTTCTAAGTTCAATCAATACATTACCGAACGAGATCGCTTCCTGCTAGAAGATCAGAATTATATTGCCAAGGGTTATAAGCCAATCTTGGTGAAAAATGAAGGCTATGCGGATGTTGCCTATGAGGAAACGCCTGAGTTGATTGAGCAGGAAAAGTTGAAAAATATTAAAGATCGGATCAATCTAATTAACCTACCTTCTAGTCTTAAAGATGCGAGTTTCGGTCAAATTGACTTAAAAAAGAATCGTGATGAAATTTTTGAACGATTGGCTAATTTTGTGGCTGATTATCCTAATTATCAAAAGGCTGTTTATCTCTATGGAGATTTTGGTATTGGGAAAAGTTATTTGATGGCTGCTTTAGCTCATGAATTGTCAGTAGAGCGAGGTGCTTCAACTACTCTAGTTCACTATCCGAGCTTTGTTTTAGATGTTAAAAATGCTATCAGTTCTGGCTTGGTCAAGGACAAGATTGACCAGGTCAAGACAGCTCAAGTGCTGATTTTGGACGATATCGGTGCAGAGCAGTCTAGCCCCTGGATGCGGGATGAGATTTTACAAGTTATCCTCCAGCACCGTATGCAGGAAAATCTGCCAACTTTCTTCACTTCTAACTTTAGTTTTGCAGATTTGGAGCGTCACTTTGCCAACTCTAAGAATGGCGATGAGACTTGGCAGGCTAAGCGGGTTATGGAGCGGATTAAGTTTTTAGCTCAAGAAGTACACCTAGAAGGAGAGAATCGCCGATGAATGAAACAATTAACTTGATGAAAGCTCATACGTCTGTTCGTCGCTTTACGGAGGAGCAGATCTCAGATGAAGAACTACGCGCTATTATCGATGCTGGGCGTGCTGCTTCCAGCTGGAAAAACTTCCAGTCTTACTCTATCATCGTGGTGCGCAGCCAGGAGAAAAAAGAGGCTCTTTTTGACTTAGTTCCTCAGAAAGCAATTCTTCAGGCATCAGCCTTTTTGCTCTTTGTAGGAGACCTCAATCGAGCTGAAAAGGGAGCTGCCCTACATACAGAAGATTTCCACCCTGAGGGAACTGAAAATATTCTCATTAGCTCGGTGGATGCTGCTTTGGCAGGGCAAAATACCCTCTTAGCAGCTGAAAGTCTGGGTTATGGCGGCGTTATTATTGGTTTAGTTCGCTATGAAGCTTCAAAAATTGCCCAGCTCTTTAATCTGCCAGACTATACTTATCCAGTTTTCGGCATGGCTTTAGGAAAGCCTAATCAAAACCATACTGTCAAGCCACGTCTGCCTTATGAAGCGGTGGTCTTTGAGGAAGAATACCGTGAACAACTCAGCTCTGTCATTGAGACTTATGACCGTGTACAGGCTGAGTATGCTGGTGATCGGGCACAGGATACTTGGAGCCAGCGTTTGGCAGCCCAATTTGGTCAGGAGCCGAATCAAGCGATTGACCAACTGTTCAAAGAAAAGAAATTAGAAAAATAAGGCGGAGCTCAGCTCTGTCTCAAAGAATGAAAGAGGAAAAACATGGCTTTACCAACTATTGCCATTGTCGGCCGTCCCAATGTCGGCAAGTCAACGCTATTTAACCGGATTGCGGGTGAGCGGATTTCCATTGTTGAAGACGTGGAAGGGGTTACTCGTGACCGCATCTATGCGACGGCAGATTGGCTTAATCGTAAGTTTAGTATCATTGATACAGGCGGAATTGACGATGTTGATGCGCCTTTTATGGAGCAAATCAAGCACCAAGCGGAGATCGCTATGGACGAGGCTGATGTTATCGTTTTTGTCGTGTCTGGCAAGGAAGGTATCACGGATGCGGACGAGTATGTGGCTCGCATGCTCTACAAGACCCACAAGCCGATTATCTTAGCAGTCAATAAGGTGGATAATCCTGAAATGCGCAATGAAATCTATGATTTCTATGCACTGGGCTTGGGAGATCCATTCCCAGTATCTTCTGTCCATGGGATTGGTACAGGGGATGTTCTGGATGCTATCGTTGAAAATCTTCCACATGAGGAAGTGGTTGAAAATCCTGATATGATCAAGTTTAGCTTGATTGGCCGCCCCAATGTCGGCAAGTCTAGCTTGATCAATGCCATCTTGGGTGAGGATCGGGTCATTGCTAGTCCAGTGGCTGGTACCACGCGCGACGCTATTGATACGGTCTTTACGGACAGTGAAGGTCAGGAATTTACCATGATCGACACGGCTGGTATGCGCAAGTCGGGCAAGGTCTATGAAAATACGGAGAAATACTCTGTTATGCGGGCTATGCGGGCGATTGATCGCTCAGATGTCGTTCTGATGGTGCTGAATGCTGAAGAAGGAATTCGTGAGTACGACAAGCGAATCGCTGGCTTCGCCCATGAAGCAGGAAAAGGAATGATCATCGTCGTCAATAAGTGGGACACGCTGGAAAAAGACAACCATACTATGAAAGACTGGGAAGAAGATATTCGTGACCAGTTCCAGTACTTGTCTTATGCGCCGATTATCTTTGTCTCTGCCCTGACCAAGCAGCGCCTCCATAAGCTGCCGGACATGATTAAGCAAATCAGTCAGAGTCAAAATACCCGTATTCCGTCTGCGGTACTCAATGATGTCATCATGGATGCTATCGCAATTAATCCGACGCCGACTGACAAGGGCAAACGTCTCAAGATTTTTTATGCGACTCAGGTTGCGACCAAACCGCCAACATTTGTCATCTTTGTCAATGAAGAAGAGCTCATGCACTTCTCTTACCTGCGTTTCTTGGAAAATCAAATCCGCAAGGCCTTTGTTTTTGAAGGAACACCGATTCACTTGATTGCAAGGAAGCGGAAGTAGGACTTGCTTCGGACTGTTTATAAAGAAAAAATAAGAGCGATTTCAAGGAATTTATGGGCGGAAGCTTATCCTTAAATCCCTAAACTTGCTAGCTCAAAATTTGGAATAGACTGATGAGGGAAACTGAATTGGAAAAATTGGGTTTCTCTCATTTTTTGATGATGAGCTTTCTCCGTCTCAAGTCGGATTTGAGCTTAAAAAATGGTTTTTAAAAGAGTTTTAGCCTTAATTATGGTAAAATAATGTCTGAATACTATTAGCTATCAAATGAATTGAATGAGGTCTTTATGATGAAAATCGGAATCGATCAAATCGGTTTTGCGACTAGCAATTATGTTTTAAAATTAGATCATCTAGCTGAGAAGCGGGGTATTGATCCCAACAAGCTCAGCAAGGGATTATTGATGAAGGAGATCAGCATTGCTCCTTTAACTGAGGATATTGTCACTTTGGGCGCAGCAGCGGCTGAGCAAATCCTGACTGTGGAGGACAAGAAGGTCATCGATATGGTCATTGTCGCAACAGAGTCTAGCATCGACCAAAGCAAGGCAGCTTCGGTCTTTATTCATGGTCTTTTAGGCATTCAGCCCTTTGCTCGTAGCTTTGAAATTAAAGAGGCCTGCTATGGCGCAACTGCTGCTCTAGATTATGCCAAGCTGCATATCAGACAATATCCAGAAAGCAAGGTCATGGTCATCGCTAGTGACATTGCCAAATACGGGGCAGAGACGCCAGGCGAGCCGACTCAAGGTGCAGGCGCTGTCGCTATGTTGATCAGTCAAAATCCACGAATTCTGGAGTTCAACGATGACAATGTGGCCCAGACTCGTGATATTATGGATTTCTGGCGACCAAATTATTCTACGACTCCTTATGTCAATGGTGTCTACTCAACTCAGCAGTATTTGGATTGCCTTGAGACAACTTGGAAGGAATATCAAAAGCGTCATGGTTTAGCTTTAGCCGACTTTGCAGCGGTCTGTTTCCATCTTCCTTATCCTAAATTGGCACTCAAAGGTTTAAATAAAATTATGGATCAGAGCTTGTCTCAGGAAGAGCAGAGAAAACTGCAAGAAAACTTTGATAAGTCTATTCTTTATAGCCAAAAGGTTGGAAATATCTACACAGGCTCGCTCTTTTTGGGGCTCTTGTCCCTTTTAGAAAACTCTGAAAATCTCAAGGCTGGTGACAAGATTGCTCTCTTTAGTTATGGTAGCGGTGCTGTCGCTGAGATTTTCAGTGCCAATCTGGTAGAAGGTTATGAAAAACAACTGACGACTCATCGTTTGGAGCAATTGAATCAACGTCAGGAATTGACAGTTGCCACCTATGAAGAGCTTTTCTTTGCAGAAGCCCAGCTGGATGAAAACGGCTCAGCTGTCTTTTCTGGCTACGATGACCAAGTTTACGCCTTGGTTCAAATTGACCAACACCAGCGCAAGTATATCAAAGTTGAGAAACCATCATGAAAATAAATTGGACTGGATTTTCTAAAAAGACACCTGCAGAGCGGCTAGAGTTTCTGAAAGCCCATGAGCTACTCCAGGATGAGAATTGGCAAAATCTTGCTAATCAATACCATCTGCCGCTGGAGACTGCCAATCAAATGAGTGAAAATGTGCTTTCTGTTTTGGCTTTGCCTTATTCGATTGCACCGGACTTTCTCATAGATGAGCAGGTTTATCAGGTACCCTTTGTAACAGAGGAGCCTTCTGTCGTTGCTGCTGCTAGTTTTGCAGCAAAAATCATCAAGCGCAATGGCGGCTTCAAAACCAAGATTCATAATCGGCAGATGATTGGGCAGGTCGCACTCTATGATGTGCCGGATGTAGCTAAAGCTCTAGAGCAGATCCAAAATGAGAAGTCAGCTTTGCTGGAGTTGGCAAATCAAGCCCATCCTTCCATCGTCAAGCGAGGAGGTGGGGCGCGTGATTTGAGAACGGATTTCCTGGAGGGAGAGACGGACTTTCTAGTTGTCTACCTTGTCGTGGATACCCAGGAAGCCATGGGTGCCAATATCCTTAATACAATGCTAGAAGCACTAAAAGAACGGTTGGAGGAGCTAACAGGTGGACAGAGCTTGATGGCTATCTTATCTAACTATGCGACTGAAGCGCTTGTAACAGCCTCTTGTGAAATTGATTTTCACTCACTCAGTCGAGACAAGGCAGAAGCTGAACGAACTGCTCAAAGAATCGCTTTAGCCAGTCAATTTGCAAAGCAGGATCCTTATCGGGCCAGCACGCATAATAAAGGCATTTTCAACGGAATTGATGCAGTTCTTTTGGCGACAGGTAATGACTGGCGTGCCATTGAAGCTGGGGCCCATGCCTATGCTGCTCGTGATGGCCGTTATCAAGGATTGAGTAACTGGGAGGCCAATTTAGAGGAAAGAAAACTCTATGGCCAGTTGACTTTACCCATGCCGGTTGCGGCTAAGGGAGGCTCCATTGGCCTTAATCCAATGGTAGTCGCCAGTTTTGATTTATTGGGGCAACCGACAGCAAAAGAATTAGCTTCGATTATCGCTTCTGTCGGCTTAGCGCAAAATTTTGCGGCTTTAAGAGCACTGGTGACTACGGGAATTCAGGCTGGCCACATGAAGCTCCAAGCTAAATCCCTAGCTTTATTGGCCGGTGCTCAGGAAGATGAGATTGCTGCTGTTGTTGAAGAACTTCTCAAAGAGAAGCAATTTAATCAGGCAAAAGCTAAGGAAATTCTAACCAAAATGCGTAAAGAAAAATGAGTCAATATGTATTGACTCATTTTTTATAGTGCAGAGGATGTTTCTTCAGGTAGCTGTAAATCTTTAAGACAACCGTCCCGCTAGCCATGCCGATAGAGATGACCAAGGCTAGGATGACGACCAAGGTAGCATTGACCATAGCATGACTGTAATCACCTGTCACAAAGAAGGCAGTTGTCCGATAGGAAATATATCCAGGTACTAGAGGCGCTAGAATGGCCAAAATAAAGACGACAGCCGGCGTTCTATAGATGATGCTGAGGATTTGGCTGGTACAGGAACCAATGATAGCAGCCACGAAGGTTGCAATGATAACATTGGTCGGCCCCTTGAGTAGGAGATAGAGTAGCCAAGTAGCCATTCCTAAAACTCCGCCAGGAATCAGCATACTACGCTGGACATTTAGAACGATTAGAAAAGTGATGATAGCCAGTAGGCTGGCCAGAGCTTGTAGTAAGAAAGTCAAGATTGTCATAGGCTTATTTCATAAGAATGAGGGCGACAGAAGTACCGGCCCCGAGAGCAAGGGTAATGAGGAGCGATTCAAAGAGTTTGCTCATTCCAGAGTTGATATGGTTGGTCATGATATCTCTAACTGAGTTGGTCAGAGCGATTCCTGGGACGAAGGGCATAACAGCTCCTGCGATGATCAAGTCTGCTGTTGAATCGAATCCTGAGTAGCGAGCCCAGATCTGGGCTAATAATCCGAAGACAAAAGCTCCAGCAAAGGCTGAAACAAAAGGAATTCGAATATATTTATCGACATAAAGGGAGAAAGAGAAGCCAAATAGAGTCGCGATACCGGCTCCAAGAGCATCGTAAAAATTTCCACCAAACATGATAGAAAAGAAAGGAGCACTGAGCGTGGCTGCTGTAATGAGTTCTCTTTTGCTATAAGGAACCCCTTTCGTTTTAAGTGCCCTTAGTTGTTCAAGAGCCTCTTCCAAATTGATTGCTCCACTGACTAATTGCCGAGAAACCTGATTGACATCGCAGACTTTCTCGATATTGTAGTTCATATGGATATTTCGCTTCATTCGAGAAATATTAGTATTTTCAATTGAAAAGAATATGGCAACGGGCATGGCTAAGGCATTGCAGTCCAGGATGCCTTGCGAATGGGCAATCCGGATCATGGTGTCTTCGACCCGATAAATCTCTGAGCCGCTTTGTAATAGCAAGGTCCCAGCTAGCATGATAACATCAACGGCCAGATTAAGATTTTTTTCATCTGTAGACATTTTCTCAGCCATTATATCCCCTTTTTCATTTTACAATAACTCTATTATAACATAAATGCTCAAAGCTATCTCTCCAAAGCAAAAGAAAACCAGCTGAAAATCAGCTGGTTTTACAATTAGGAAAGAGGCTTAGCTCAGTGCATCATCCATAGAAAGAACTTCGTGGAAGACACGTTGTGTCAATTCAGTTTTTTGTTCTGGAGTGAGGTATTTAGTATTTACACAGTATCCAGAGATACGTACGATAACATCTTCGCCTGACATGATCTTGTCGTAAACATCTTGCAAGTCCATAACGTTCAAGTTAACGTGTTGTCCACCGTTTTCAAAGTAGCCATCAAGGATTGTTACCAAGTTATCAACTTGTTCGTCACGAGTCTTACCAAGAGCACGAGGTGAAACTTGAGTTGTCAATGAGATACCGTCAGCTGCGTAACCAAAGTCAAGGCTCGCAAGTGAGTTCAAGTTTTGCAACCAGCCACCTTTCGCTTTGTTAGATGGGTTAGCACCTGGTGAGAAGAATTCCAATTTAGACAAGTTCACAGAACCATCTTCGTTGAGGTATACACCTTTGTGGACTGGTGAGTTACCAGTTTGTTTAGAGTAAGCAACGTTAGATGTGATGGTCAAAAGTGATACAGTAGCTTCTGCGTCTTTATAAAGTTTATGGCTACGTAGACGAGTTGTGTAAGCTTCGATCAACCATTCTGCCAATTCGTTTGAACGTGGGTCATCTTCACCCCAACGTGGGTAGTCACCGATTGTTTCGTAATCGTAAATGTAGCCATTTTCGTCACGGATTGGTTTAACTGTAGCGTACTTGATAGCTGACAATGTGTCAACAGTGTTAGCGAATCCGCAGATACCGAATCCCATGTTAGCACGTTGTTTAGTTGGCAAGAAGGCCATTTGAACAGCTTCGTAGTTGTATTTGTCAGTCATGTAGTGGATGATGTTCAAAGCATCTACATAAGTGTCAGTCAACCAGTCAAGTGATTTTTCAAAGTTCGCTTTAACTGATTCGAATTCAAGAACTTCGTCGCGGATAGGATCGATGTCAAATACTTTGTAGTCTTTATGCACATCATCGTAACCACCGTTCAAACCAGTAAGAAGGGCTTTAAGAACGTTCACACGAGCACCGAAGTACTGGATGTTGTGACGTTGATCTTCGTTTTCTGGGTCAAGTGGTGACACACAGCATGAGATACAGCTCATTTCTCCGTATCCGTCTTTAGCCATTGTTGTTACACCTTCGTATTGGATAGAAGAGTGTTTGTGGCTCATATGCATACAGTAGCGACGGAATGAGTATGGAAGTTTGTCAGTCCAGAGAACTGTCAAGTTTGGTTCTGGAGAGTTACCGATATTGTCAAGAGTGTTCAAGAAACGGTAGTCCATCTTAGTAACACGGTGACGACCGTCGTTACCCATACCAGCCATAGAAGTGGTGATGAAAGTTGGGTCACCTGAGTACAATTGGTCATAAGCTTTTGTACGAGCAAACTTCACTGTACGAAGTTTCATAACGAAATCATCAACAAATTCTTGGATTTCTGATTCAGTAAATGTACCACGAGCAAGGTCACGTTCTGCAAAGATGTCGAGTACGATTGGCACACGTCCTAGAGATGTTGCAGCACCGTTGATAACACGGCAGACAGCCATGAAGGCGATGTTAACCCATTGGATCGCTTCTTTAACGTTCATCGCTGGTTTACGAACATCAACTCCGTAAAGATCACCCAAGCGAACAACTTGTTGCAATGCTTGGTATTGAAGGTTTACTTCTTCACGAAGGCGGATTGTTTCTTCGTCGATTTCTTTGATTGCATTCCAGTCGTTGACTTTTTCTTGCATCAAGTAGTCTGCACCGTAAAGAGCAAGACGTGCGTAAACACCGATGATACGTCCACGTGAGTAGGCATCTGGAAGACCAGTTACAGTGTGAGCGTGACGAGCGCGGCGGATGTTAGAAGTATAAGCACGGAAAATACCGTCGTTAACAGTTGTCACATATTTTGTGAAAATTTCGTGAACAGCTGGATCAGGTTCATAACCATTTTCCTTCAAAGTTGTTTCAGCCATACGGATACCACCTTTTGGCATGAAGTTCAACTTGAAGAGTTCATCGTTTTGAATACCGTAAATTAGTTCGTTATCTCTGTCGATATAACCAGCAGGGATATCTGCAATAGATGTTGGACGAGTGTCCATTGGGAAACGAGTTTCTTCGTAGTGAGCTTTTGTTTCTTCTACGATTTTCTTGATGTGGAGTGAGCGTTCAGTAGGACCTGCCAAGAAGCTTTCATCTCCATCATAAGGTGTGTAGTTGGCTTGAACGAAGCGAGAAACACTTGCTTTCTCTTTCCAGTCTTCACCTTTGAAGCCTTCCCAAGCTTTGTCAAAAATATCTTGAGCTTCCACAACTGTTTTAACAACCATTTGATTTTCCTCTTTATTCTAGCAACATAAACTGTTACATTTATAATTAAAGTATATCATAAGGTAATCGGTTTCACAAACGAATTTCAGTGCTAAAAGAGGCTTTCTTTTATAATACAGATTTATATTTTATTGCAAACTGTTTTATAATTTTGAAAATGGTAAATGAAAATAGTAGAAAGAAGCTGATAAGTTGAATTATTTTGTACTTGCTTTGAACGTTACTATGTAGAAATGTGTCCAATACTGAAATTCCTATTTTAATACTTTGTCTATGCACCTCAGAAAGTTTCTCACATTTTCCGGTCTTGCTTTTGAATAAAAATCCTTTGAAACTTGCTTTAAAAATGATAAAATTTGCTAAAGAGCTATTCTAACTTATAGGAGACGGCATGCTAATTTTTCCGCTAATCAATGACACATCGCGAAAGATCATTCATATTGATATGGATGCTTTTTTTGCTTCGGTCGAAGAGCGGGACAATCCTAAGCTCAAGGGAAAGCCTGTGATTATCGGTAGTGATCCGCGTCAGACGGGTGGACGTGGTGTGGTTTCGACTTGTAATTATGAAGCCAGAAAGTTCGGAGTTCATTCAGCTATGAGTTCCAAGGAAGCCTATGAGCGCTGCCCGCAGGGGATTTTTATCTCAGGAAATTATGAAAAATATCAAACAGTTGGCTTGCAGATTCGAGAGATTTTCAAGTGCTACACGGATAAAATTGAGCCCATGAGCATAGACGAGGCTTATCTGGATGTGACGGAAAATAAGTTGGGTATCAAATCTGCGGTCAAGATAGCCAAGTTGATCCAGCATGATATCTGGAATGAATTGCAGCTGACGGCTTCAGCAGGCGTTTCCTATAATAAATTTCTGGCCAAGATTGCCAGTGATTATGAGAAGCCGCACGGTCTGACGGTCATTCTGCCTGAAGAGGCAGAGGCCTTTTTGGCGCCTATGGACATTGCCAAGTTTCATGGGGTGGGGAAGAAGAGTGTCGAGAAACTGCATGAAATGGGTGTTTATACTGGTGCAGATCTACTCAAAATACCAGAAATGACCTTGATTGATAAGTTTGGCCGCTTTGGCTTTGATCTCTATCGGAAAGCACGTGGTATCAGCAATAGTCCGGTCAAGTCCAATCGTATTCGCAAGTCTATCGGTAAGGAGCGAACCTATGCCAAATTGCTCCATGGCGAGGAGGATATAAAAAAAGAACTATCTCGCTTGGCAGCTAAGGTCGCTCTCAGCTTAGAGAAACACCAGAAAGCTGGCAAGACGGTTGTCCTCAAAATCCGCTATGCTGACTTTTCAACCCTAACCAAAAGGAGGACCTTGGAGCAAGAAACGAGGGAAGTTGAAGTGATTGAGCGAGTCGGCCATGAAATCTACGACAGTCTGGAAGAGCAGCCTCGAGGCGTTCGTTTGTTAGGACTGACAGTGACGGGGTTCAAATAAGATAGAAAAGCGTCTGGGACAAATTGTCTCAGACGCTATTTTTATAGGGAATATTTGATAAGGCACTCTATAAACTTTTATGACAGCTTCAAAGGTAGACCTAGGCATCTGTTTCTATTTGGTTGTCATTGCTAAATATACTGTTGATATCTTCCTCAGTCAGTCCGATTAGAGGATCGATTGTTAGGATATTTTCCTCCGTCAGGATATAGTTTCCCACAGGCGATTTGCTGTTATCCACAGGATTGTGGATAATTTCTTGAGGGGATTCTACATCCCCAAAACGTTCAATCAGATAGGTTTTGCGGGCCGTTCCAGTATTCTTTACAGCGTAGTCAAAGGCTGACTTTTCCCCAAGTAGGATCAGTTTGCTCTTGGCTCGGGTAATAGCTGTGTAGACCAGATTGCGCTGGAGCATGCGGTGGCTGCTTCGGGTAATGGGAAGGATAACCACGGGAAACTCGCTACCTTGAGACTTGTGGATGCTCATGGCATAGGCTAGGCGAATTTTGTACCATTCGCTGCGCTGGTAGCTAATTTCATTGCCGTCAAAGTTGATGGTTAATTCGTCCTGCTTGGACTCGGTGTACTTAGCTGGGAGCAGGTCTACGATGTAGCCTAAGTCACCGTTAAAGACATTGCTTTCTGCATCATTGACCAAGTGGATGACCCGGTCTCCCTGTCGATATTGGCAGTCAGGTGCCTCAAAGGTCAGCTGATCTTTTTCCACAGGATTGATGAGATTTTGCATGAGGCTATTAATCTGGTCAATGCCGGCCTGTCCGCGGTACATGGGAGCCAGCACTTGCACATCTTGAGCTGGGATGCCACTGCGAATAGCTGCGCTGGCAATTCGTTCAATCATGGGCGGGATGTGTTCATTTCGAGCTTCAAAATAAGATCGATCCGCTTTTTTTTCAGTAAAATCTTCTGGCAGTAGTCCCTTTTGGATTTGACTAGCCAGAGTAACAATAGTCGAATCTTGGCTCTGACGGTAAATTTTTTCCAGCTTGGTTTGGGGGATACTCGGTATTTGCAGTAGGTCAGCTAATACCTGCCCAGGACTGACAGAGGGTAACTGCTCTGCATCGCCCACCAAAAGCAGTTTGGTATTGGAGGAGATATTACTGAGGAGCTGATTGGCCAGCCAAGTGTCCACCATGGAGAACTCATCAACAATGATAAAATCAGCATCCAGATAATCATCCAAATGACTGGTATCATCATCTCCAGTCATACCGAGATGTCGGTGGATCGTAGCGCTGGGTAGTCCAGTCAGTTCGTTCATACGGCGAGCAGCTCGACCAGTCGGAGCAGCAAGGAGAATGGGCAAATCTGCCTTCTTTTTCAAATCCAACTCTCGAAGCTGGCTATAGACGGAAATGATACCATTGATGACGGTTGTTTTTCCTGTTCCTGGTCCACCCGTCAGGATAAAGACTTTTTGTGTGATAGCGTCGAAAATGGCCTGCTTCTGAATCTGATCATAGTGGATGCCTAGGTCATCTTCAGCCTGGCTTATGGCATCGAGGATTTTCTCTTCTTCAAAGCGATCCTGATGGCCTTTTTCCAAGAGGCGAATTAGATTGCTGCAGATGCCTTCCTCGGCAAAGAAGAGACTGTTTTCAAAAATCTTAGTCTCAACATTTTGGACTTTGTCTTCTTCAATCAGGTGAGCCAATTCATCGGCTACCAGACTAGGGTCTAGCTCTACTTGACGCGAACTCTCCAGAAGATCAATCGTATGAGCCAATAGGTCTCTAGCTTCCAAATAGGTATCTCCGGTTTCCATGGACTGGGTCAGGAGGGTATGAATCAAGCCAGCCCGAAAACGCTCAGGGGCATCACTTTCAATTCCCAACTGCTGAGCCAGCTGGTCAGCAATTTTAAAACCGATACCTTGGATATCTTCAACTAGCCGGTAGGGATACTGCTTGACGATTTCAAGCGTTTCTTCCTTGTAGGTTTCCTGAATCTGAAAGGCTAGTTTGTTGGGAATGCCGTAGGCAGCCAGCTTAGCTAAGACCAGCTCTGTTCCATAGTTGAGTTGCAGTTTGGCAACAAAGGCTTCTCGATTTTTGGCGGAAAGGCCAGTGATTTCTTTGAGTTTTTCTGGCTCAGCTAAAATCTTATCAATGGTTTCGTCCCCATAAAGATCCACAATTTTTTGGGCTGTCTTGACCCCGATACCCTTAAAGTGGTCACTGGAAAAATATTTAACCAGCCCCTTACTAGTCGGTTTTGCCCTCTCATAGCGGGAAATTTTTAGCTGCTGTCCGTACTTGGGATGCTGAACTAGATTGCCCCAAAATGTATAATCCTCGCCTTCGATAATATCGGCCATGGTTCCGGTCACGATAATCTCAAAATCATCAAAATCTTCACAATCTGTGTCTTGGATATCCAAGAGGAGGATTCGAAAGAAATTGCTGGGATTTTCAAAAATGATGCGCTCAATTGTGCCTGAAAAATAAAATTCTGTCATTATTTATATATGCTCTTTAAAAAGCAAACCCAGCTGAGTAGTCAACTGAGTTTGGAGGGGGTATACTCTTAAGTATTAGTAAGTCTTGAAAGGTAGGATTGGCCAGATACGGAATTTAGCTTCGCCTTGAATCTGACTGGATTTAAAGGCACCGACCTGCCGGCTATCCTTGGATACAATGCGATCGTCACCTAAAAGCAGGTACTCATCATCTAGGAGTTTGATGGTAAAGACGGGGCTACCTTCCTTGTCCACGGTAAAGGCCTGGGCTTGAGAGGCAAGCTTGCGGAAGAAAGTTCCGTTGTCCGTATAATCCTTGCCTACATAAGTAGATTGGAGCTTGTCCTTTTTGAATTTCTTGATGTATTCTGTTAAGTAAGATTCGTCAGTTTTTTTACCATTGATATAAAGGGTGTCGTTTTCGTACTGAATGGTATCGCCCGGAAGGCCAATGACTCGCTTGACGACTTCTTTCTTTTTGCCATCGTCATCCTGTTCAGAGGCTACGACAATATCGAAACGATCAATGGACTGGTGTTTCAAAACCATCAGATACTCCCCATTTGCTAAGGTTGGGTCCATAGAGTGGCCGTCTACCTTGACAGGTGCCCAGAGTAGCCAGCGAGTGAGTAAGATAACAGAGATAATCAGGGTAAAGACTCCCCACTCCTTGAGGAAGGCACGGAAGTCAAAGCGTTTGTTTTTCATA
Organism: Streptococcus sp. SC1; assembly: GCF_030272855.1. Lineage (NCBI taxonomy): Bacteria > Bacillati > Bacillota > Bacilli > Lactobacillales > Streptococcaceae > Streptococcus > Streptococcus sp. SC1. The sequence goes on from NZ_JAQCMU010000008.1 coordinate 25,234, forward strand.
GTCTACCTTTCTAAGAGCTTTTTAGCTTTTTCTGTATTTTTAAAATGAAGTTTAGCGGTATGCTGGAGGCCAGCCATTCCATAGGCTTGGAGTATTTGGCTAGCAACCTGGTCGCTCTTGCTTCCAGCTCCACTCGGAAGGGTATAGCCAAGCTCTTGGCTCAGATTTTCCAGATTTTCCAGGAAGAGGTCGCGAGCGATAATGGAGCTAACAGCGACAGCTAGAAACTTTCCTTCCGCTTTCTCGATGAGGCTAACGGGATTTGGAAAATGATTCTTTTCATTTTGTAGGTATTTGTCATAATTCTGCTGACTGGTAAAGGCATCGACAACGATTTTTTCTGGTGTAAAACCTTTTTGTAGCAGCAGATAAATGGCTTGATTGTGAAGGGCCACCTTGACAGATACGGCATTGTAACCAGAGGCAATCACTTCATTATACTTTTTTGGTGACAAGAGTAGAGCTTGATGTTGGATTTCCTTTTTCAAAATCGGTGCCAGTTGCCGAATCTTAAGGTCGGTCAAGGTTTTTGAGTCGCCCACACCTAGATTGCGCAGGAAAGTGTGCTGCTCTGGACTGACAAAGGAAGCAACAACTGCTAAACCACCAAAGTAAGAGCCATTTCCGACCTCATCCGTACCGATAAGAGAGCTGTTCTGAGAAGTCTTGCTGGCTTCCTCGGCTTGATGGCCGAAAAAAGTAGCATAATGACCAGCTTTTTCTCCTTGGAAAAGAACCTTGCCAGAAGTATAGATACTGACAGTTGCCTGGTTCAATTTCAGTAGATATTGGATATACTGATTTTTACTAGGCACAAGCTTGTCTTGATATTTCTGGACAAAAGCCTCAATTTCTGCTCGTTTAGGACTCAAAGTAATACTTTCCATAGCCCCTATTGTACCACAAAATGAAACTAGGGAAAATGGGAAAAATAGGATATTTAAAAGATTATGAAAAAATTACACATTTTTCTTCCAAACATGACATCGATGTCATGTTGAACCCGATAGGGTTGTTGTATAATATAGGTGTTGAAGCGATGTTTGAATAAAACTGACCACAAACAATATATTAACAAGGTTAAAAAAGCCTTGTAAAAAAGGAGAACACATATGGAAAACTTTGCTATGATGGACAACCAATTTGCTGCGTTGACTGAAGAAGAAATGATGATGATTGACGGTGGATGGGCATTCTATGGTATCCCTGTTGACATTTTCACAGTATCATTGGCTATTTTGGGTGGCTCATTGGTTTCAGGCTTCTTAGTAGGACTTTTCAGCTAATTTAATATTTTAAATAGAAGAAGGTGAATTTCATGAACAAAGATTTTAAATCATTAGATCAAAAATTTATGCCTCTTACTGAAGCTGAATTGGTTGAAGTAGAAGGTGGATGGGTCGGCGGTGACCTTGTACGTGCCGTATTTGATATCGGTCGTGAAGTTGGTCGTACTGTACGTGGCCTTGCTATCCGTGCATACGGTCGTATCCGCGCTAGAATTGGCTCAGGATCTGGTTCTAGCAATCGTGGTGGCGCTAACAACGGTGGTGCTGCAAGTCCAGACGTTTTTAACTAATATTTTGTGTTTCGACATAGAGCCTCTTGTTCGTCTTGATTTGGACAAGAGGCTTTTTAGTGTAAAAGTTGCATTATGTCTGTTTTTTAAGTAATTTTATGTTTACATGGAGTAAAACGACTGATACCATTGGAAAAATACGCCACATTAGTGTATGATAGAGATATCTATTTTTTGCTTGTTATGAAAGTTCTTCCTCCTAACTTGTACTTGTTATTTTACGGGAGAGAAGCACTATGGATAAAGTTGACAAGCAGTTTTTATTGAATAGTATGTTTACTAATTAGGAGTTTTTATGCGAAGGTCGTTCTCCATAAAAGCAAATTTACACTTTTGTGAATAAAGGAGTTTGTATGAGATTTACAAAGCGTCATTATAGGGCTCAAGTTGACGCGAGAGATTGTGGTGTAGCAGCGCTAGCCATGATATATGGTTATTATGGTTCCTATTATTCTTTGGCTAGTTTGCGTGAAATGGCCAAGACAACTTTAAGAGGAACAACTGCTTTTGGGCTAGTGAAGGTTTCGGAAGAGTTAGGTTTTGAAACACGAGCCTTTAAAGCGGATATGTCTTTATTTGACATGAAGGGCATCGTTTATCCTTTTATCGCCCATGTTATCAAAGATAAGAAATTGCTTCACTATTATGTTGTGACTGGGCACGATAAACATTCGGTTTATATTGCGGATCCGGATCCGGCTGTAAAAATGACCAAACTTTCTAAGGAACAGTTTGCGCAAGAGTGGACAGGTGTCTCTATTTTTATCGCCCCAGCGCCAGAATATAGACCACACAAGGAAAAGAAAAATGGTCTCTGGTCTTTTGTTCCGATTTTAATGAAACAAAAGGGACTGATTGCCAATATCGTTATCGCAACGATGCTGGTGACGATCATCAATATCGTGGGCTCTTACTACATGCAGGGGATTATTGATACCTACGTACCGAATCAGATGAGGAATACCTTAGGAATTATTTCTCTCGGTCTAATAGTCGTCTACATTTTGCAACAGGTCCTAACTTATGCTCAGAGCTATCTGCTTCTCATTTTGGGACAACGCCTTTCGATTGATGTGATTTTGTCCTATATTAAGCATGTCTTTCATCTACCCATGTCTTTTTTTGCGACGAGAAGGACAGGGGAAATCGTATCGCGCTTCAATGATGCCAATAGTATCATTGATGCCTTAGCTAGTACTATTCTGTCCATCTTTTTGGACGTGTCTATCGTTGTCGTCATGGCAATTGTTTTGTTCTCACAAAACTTCTATTTGTTCTTTATCAGTTTGCTCTCGCTGCCAATCTATATCGTCGTGATTTTTGCTTTCATGAAGCCATTTGAAAAAATGAATCGTGACACGATGGAATCCAATGCCATTCTGTCTTCTTCTATTATCGAAGATATCAATGGTATTGAGACGATCAAATCCTTGACAAGTGAAGATTTCCGCTATCAAAAGATTGATAGAGAATTTGTTGACTATCTGAAGAAATCATTTGCTTATAGTCGGATGGAAAACATCCAAATCGGCTTGAAGAAGACGGCTCAGCTCTTGCTGAATGTTGCAATCCTTTGGATGGGAGCCCTTTTGGTTATGGACAACAAAATGACCTTGGGGCAGCTGATTACTTATAATACTTTGCTGGTTTATTTCACAAATCCGCTGGAGAACATTATCAATTTACAAACCAAGCTTCAGACTGCACAAGTTGCCAATAATCGCTTGAACGAGGTTTATCTGGTTGACTCTGAATTTATGGATAAAAAAGCGATCCGTGATTTGAGCATGACCAAGGGCGACATTGAGTTGCGGAATGTTAGCTATAAGTATGGCTATGGACGAAATGTTCTATCAGATATTAATTTGACCATTGAAAGAGGCAGCAAGGTGGCCTTTGTCGGAATTTCTGGTTCTGGAAAGACGACCCTTGCTAAGATGATTGTGAATTTCTATGATCCAAACGAGGGAGAAATTCTGGTTAATAATATCAACCTCAATCAGATTGACAAGCATGTCTTGCGCCGTCATATCAATTACTTGCCGCAACAGCCTTATGTCTTTAATGGTACCATCTTGGAGAATGTTCTCCTAGGTGCCAAGCCCGGAACGACTCAGAAAGAAATCATTCGGGCATTGGAAATTGCGGAAATCCGTGAAGATATTGAACGGATGCCTTTAAATTATCAAACAGAATTAACATCAGATGGTTCAGGAATTTCAGGTGGTCAGCGTCAGCGCTTGGCCTTGGCTCGGGCTCTTTTGACCGATGCTCCTGTTTTGATCCTTGATGAGGCGACCAGCAATTTGGATATCTTAACAGAGAAAAAGATTATCGACAATCTCTTGGAGTTGGACAAGACCATCATTTTCATTGCCCATCGATTGACCATTGCGGAGCGATCTGAAAAAGTGGTTGTTCTGGACAAGGGTGAAATCGTGGAGCAAGGGACGCATGAAGAGTTGGTTGCTCAGGATGGCTTCTATGCTCATCTGGTGAATAGTTAGAAAGGAGAAAGAAGATGGAAGAACATTACTTAGAGAGTGCCGAATTTTATAACCGTAGATATTCTAGCTTTTCTGTGCGCGTGATTTTACCGACTTTCTTCTTGTTGATTTTTGTGGTCTTATTCTCCCTCTTTGCTAAAAAAGAAATCACTATTACTTCAGGAGCCTCTATTGAGCCTAGCAAAATTTTGGCCAGCATCCAATCAACCAGTAACAATGCGATTGTCACCAATAATTTGAAGGAAAATAAGGTTGTAAAAAAAGGGGATCTTTTAGTACAGTATAAGTCTGATAGTGAAAATACTCAAAAAGAAACCTTCTCCTCTCAAGTAGAAAGCTTGAAGGAGCAAAAACGGCAGTTGGAGCTGCTGCAAGAAAGTCTGAAGACGGGGACTAGCCAGTTTTCAGGAGAAGATCGCTTCGGCTATGAGCAGGCCTTTAATGACTATAAGAGTCAAGCTGCTAGCATCCGTAGTAATACCGAGCAGCAAAATTCGACCATTGCTTCTCAAAATTCAGCAGCTAGTAATTCACAGGCAGAACTGGGGAATTTGATCAATGAAACCAATGCAAAATTGGCGGATTATCAAACCCTTAGAAATGCTATCCAAAATGGGACAAGTGTCCCTTCGACTAATGCTGGCTATAGCATCTATCAGGCTTATGAGACACAAGCCGCTGCAGATAGTCAAGGTCAGCTAAAGAGTCAGGTTCTTTCGCAAATTGATAGTCAGATTTCTCAGTTTGAATCAGCTCTTGCAGGTTATCGGGTACAGTATGCGGGTTCGGGTGCTCAGCAGGCTTATTCTGGGAGCTTGGATAGTCAGCTTGAGTCTTTGAAAGCTCAGCAGTTGACTAAAGTTGGTCAAGAATTGACGGCCTTGAATCAAAAGATTTTAGAAGTTGAAAATAATCTCAAGGTTCAAGGTGGTATCACTCAAAAGGGCATGATCACAGCAACTGAAGATGGTATTCTCCACCTAAATCCTGAAACAGCAGGAGCGAATCTGGTTCCCGAAGGGAAGTTGCTTGCTCAGTTGTATCCTGTTTTGACCAAGGAAAAAAAGGTCGTTATCACAACCTATGTGACCTCAAAAGATGTTGCTAGTCTGAAAAAAGGTGAGACTTTGCGTTTCACTGCAATGGATGGAAATAATAAAGAATTTGTTCTCAAATCTAAAATTTCAAACATTGACAGCAATGCAACGAAAACGGAAAAAGGAAACTTCTTTAAGGTGGAAGCTGAAATAACCTTAACGGGTGCTCAAGCCAAGAAGGTGCGTTATGGTATTGAAGGTCGTGCAGTAGTCATCACAGGAAGCAAAACTTACTTTGACTATTACTTGGATCAATTCTTGAGAAAGGACTAAAGGAAGAATAGTCGATAAGTTTTGATTGAAGTTTTTATCTCTCAAATATGAAAAAACCATGGCTGTGTCCATGGTTTTTCTTGTTATGAGAGGGGAATTCTATTGCCAGATGTCCTGTATTTGCGTGATTTGAGCTTGGGCTTGTTTTTCGAAAATCTTGTATTTATAAGTCAAGTCTTGAGCCATTTCCTTGATATTGTCTCGCTGTTCTTGGATAATGGCGAGATTGTGCTGGATGTTAGCTAAATTATCTTGAATTTTATCCAAGATATCGGATGTTTCGACGACTTCTTGGCTAATTGTCTTCCGACTTTTGACCAAATGGTAGCTGGCCCAGGCTGCGCCTGTGAAAAGCACGAGATTTGAAAATTTCATAGTTCCTCCCTAGGCTTGAGCAATCTTTTCAGCCAATTGAGCTAAGGCTGGAAAATCTGGTTCGTGAGTTTCAAAGCTGATTTGTAAACCGTCTGTCTCTTCATAGCGAGGAGCTAGGTGGACATGGGTATGAAAGACGGTCTGGCCGGCGATTTCCTCGTTGTTGTTGATGATATTCATACCAGCTGCACCTGTTGCTTTCATGACCTTGCGGGCGATGTCTGGGACACGAGCGAAGAGCTGACTAGAACTGTCTGCATCCATTTCCAAAAGATTTCTGAAATGCTGCTTGGGAACGACCAAAGTATGGCCTGGAGTGACCTGAGAAATGTCTAGAAAGGCGACTACTTGGTCATCTTCATAAACTTTAGAAGATGGGATTTCCCCTGCGATAATCTTACAAAAAATACAATCAGCCATAAATGATACCTCTATTCGCTAGATTTTGTTATAATATAAGAACTATTATACCAGATTTGGAGAAAATATGTTAGAAATCAAAGAGCTTACGGGCGGCTATGTAAATATCCCGGTTTTAAAGGATGTCAGCTTTGAAGTGGGCAATGGCCAGTTGGTTGGTTTGATTGGTCTTAATGGTGCTGGTAAATCCACTACCATCAATGAAATTATCGGTTTATTGACACCTTACAAGGGAGAAATTCGGATTGATGGTTTGCAGCTGCGAGAAAACTCTAGTGCCTACCGTAAGAAGATTGGCTTTATCCCAGAGACGCCGAGTCTTTATGAAGAGCTAACCCTGCGCGAGCATATTGAAACGGTGGCCATGGCCTATGATATCGAGCAGGAAGTCGCTTTTGAGCGCGTGGAGCGCCTCTTAACTATCTTCCGACTCAAGGATAAGTTGGACTGGTTTCCAGTGCATTTCTCTAAGGGGATGAAGCAGAAAGTCATGATTATCTGTGCTTTCGTGGTGGATCCTAGTCTTTTTATCGTGGATGAGCCCTTTTTGGGGCTGGATCCGGTAGCTATTGCAGACCTTATCCAGCTTTTGGATGAGGAAAAGAAAAAAGATAAGTCCATCCTCATGAGTACTCACGTTCTAGATTCGGCTGAGAAGATGTGTGATAGCTTTGTGATTTTGCATAAAGGGCAGGTGCGTGCTAAGGGCAATCTAGCTGAGTTGCGAGGACAATTTCAGATGCCGGATGCTAGTCTCAATGACATCTATCTGGCCTTGACGGAAGAGGCTGCGGTATGAAAGAAGTATTTGCTAAACGCAGGCAAGATTTCCGTCAGCGGTGTCTGAAGTATTTGCGCTATGTTCTCAATGATCACTTTGTCCTGTTTTTATTGATTTTTCTCGGATTTCTGGCGGTTCAGTACAATCAATTGCTGCGGAATTTCCCTAGTCAGTCTTGGCCGATAATAGTAGGCTTAGTCTTGTTTTCTATACTCATTCTTCCTTTTGGACATATCGCAACCTATCTGGAGAAGCCAGATATGCTCTTCTTGCTGGTGCAGGAGCAAGCGGTCATTGAGTTTGTCAAGGGACAGATCCAACGTTCGTATATTCTCTTTGGCCTGCTGCAAACCTTGTTGCTGGTCTTGTTAGCGCCCCTGTTTTTGGCTCTAGGTTTGCCAATCTGGGGCTTTGGGCTGTACTGTCTCCTTATGTTATTGCTAAAATGGCTTGTCTTCCAGTTCAAGGGACGTCGCTTTTTCTTGTCTGAACGTCTCGATTGGCAGTTTGCAATTGCAGCTGAGGAAGGGCGCAAGCAGAAAGTTCTACGTTTCTTCGCCCTCTTTACAAATGTGAAAGGCATTTCTAATAGTGTCAAAAGAAGAGCTTATTTGGACGGGCTGACGAGACTTTTGCCTAAGATCCATGCCAAGGCTTGGCAAAATATGTTTCTACGCTCTTATCTTCGCAATGGCGATCTATTCCCTCTGACTTTGCGTCTTCTACTTTTAGCCCTCTTAACGATTGTCTTCGTCAGCCAGTCTTGGATTGCTGCAGGTTTTGTCGTCCTTTTCAACTATCTTTTGCTTTTTCAGTTATTGGCCTTGTATGAAGCCCTTGATTATCAGTATTTAACTAAGCTTTTCCCGCTGGATAGCAAGTCTAAAATCAAGGGAGCAAGACAGGTTATTACAGGGATTGGACATAGTGTTTTGCTTTTTGAAACGCTAGTGGCAGTGCTCTTTTTTCAAGATAAGATAGCAGTGTTAGCAATGCTTGGAGCGACAATCTTTTTGTATCTAGTCTATTTGCCATATAAACTAAAAAGATTGGTTGACTAAAAGAATGAAAATTAGTAAAATAGTGAGGAAACTTTTTAAGGAGGGGAATCATGGTCTTGGTTGATAACGAGCTAGCCCTGACACCAATAGCTGGTAAGAGCGGAAAGGCCTATATGGGAACTTATCCAGACGGGGGGCGAGTTTTCGTCAAGATGAATACGACCCCGATTCTGGCAGGCTTAGCCAGAGAACAAATTGCTCCGCAACTTCTGTGGAGTCGACGCTTGCCAGATGGCAATGTCATGAGTGGACAAGAATGGCTTTCAGGTGCCATTTTAACACCTAATGATATGTCTAAAAAGCAAGTGATCAATATTTTAACGCGTTTGCATCGGTCGCGGCCTCTGATGACTCAGTTGGCTAAATTAGGTTATATTTTGGAAACGCCGATCGATCTAATCAATAGCTGGCTCAATCAAGCGCCGGTCGTTTTGAGGAACAATCAGTACCTTCAATCTATTATTCGGGATTTGCGGCAAACGGTACCTGCTTTTCGTGAGGATTATGCGACGATTGTCCATGGTGATGTACGGCATAGCAACTGGTTTCAGACGGACAGTGGCTTGATTTATTTGGTGGATTGGGATTCTGTTCGCTTGACGGATAGAATGTTGGATGTTGCTCATATATTGAGTCACTATATCCCAGATACCAATTGGCAGGAGTGGCTGACCTACTACGGTTATAAGTACAATGACAAGGTTGTCAAAAAACTGTATTGGTTTGGTCAATACTCTTATCTGATGCAGATTGCTAAATATTACGAAAACAATGATTTAGAAAATGTGAACCGGGAGATCTACGCCTTACGCAACTTCCGTTCTAAGTATGGAAAGGTAAGATGAGAGTAAGAAATCGTAAGGGGGCAACGGAACTATTAGAAGCCAACCCCCACTATGTAGTTCTAAATCCAGTTGATGCCAAGGGAAAATGGCGGGAAATTTTTGGTAATGACCACCCTATCCACGTTGAAGTCGGAAGCGGCAAGGGAGCCTTTATCACAGGAATGGCCAAGGCTAATCCAGATATCAACTATATCGGAATTGACATTCAGAAGTCTGTTCTCAGCTATGCTTTGGATAAGGTTTTGGCAGCTGATGTACCTAATATTAAGCTACTCTGGGTGGATGGTTCAGATTTGACCAACTATTTTGCAGATGGAGAAATTGACCGACTTTACCTGAATTTCTCTGATCCATGGCCTAAGAAACGGCATGAAAAACGTCGCTTGACCTATAAGTCTTTCTTAGATACCTTCAAGCAAATTTTGCCAGAAAAAGGTGAAATCCACTTCAAAACGGACAACCGTGGCTTGTTCGAATACAGCCTGGTCAGCTTTTCGCAGTATGGCATGGTTCTCAAAGGTGTTTGGCTGGATCTTCATGCCAGCGACTTTGAAGGCAATGTCCTAACCGAATATGAGCAAAAATTCTCTAGCAAGGGTCAGGTTATTTACCGAGTCGAAGCAGAATTTCAATAAAAATAAAGAGAGTCCTAAATAGATTTTCTATCTCAAATGTCGGGTTTTATGACCGATTTTTGTTGAATAGAGCCCTGTGGGGGCTCTTTTTTATTTTGTTTTGGTTATCAAACTATAAAAATTATTTTTGTTGCTTTCATTCTCTTGAAACGGCGTCGCTAAAGCTTTTTGTTATCCCTATAATATGATATTACACTTTTGTTACAGAAAAAAATTAGATAGTAAAATCCTTGATATAATAGGAAAAAAGCGGTATAATTATTGGTATGGTTTGATGTCCAAACTTTTGGCATTATAACCACCAATCATATGTTATAAAATACTTTGCTGCTCAGGCGTTAAGGTGTTGATTAATAGGTGGTTGAACTATATTTTAAAAAGGAGAGATGTTCATGGATAAAAATGCGAGACGCAGATTAAACCGTGCGAGTGCTGAGAAACGACTTCGATACTCAGTCCGTAAGTTTAATGTGGGCGTGGCTTCTGTAGCAGTCGCAGCTTTCATGTTCTTTGGGGGGAATGTCGTTTCAGCCGATACGTTAGCTAAGACGGATTCTTCAAGCACCTCTACGGAGAAAACGACCTCTGTGCCAGATTCAGGAGAAGATTCGGGAGCGAATGATTCTGACTCCGAGTCGGCCATAGAAAAGAATTCTACCGTAGCAACTGTCGCTGAAAGTAACGCAGTTTCAAGTGCAGCATCTACAGCATCTACAGCATCTTCTACCTCTGCTGAAGACCTATCAAGCAAAGTGGAAGAAAAAACTGTTAAATCAGAAGTTACTTCAAAAAGTGAAGCAGCTTTAAAAGAGGCTACTTCACAAGTATCTAAAGCTTCAGTAGCGACTAGCCAATCAACTGCTGCAACTCAGTCTGAGGCTCGAGTTAGCCCAGCTACTTCAGCTACTGCAGAGTCAACTGCAGTTTCATCTGAAGCAGCTGCAGAGTCAACTGCTGCTGTAGAACCTGCTAAGGTATCAGTTGAAAAGGCAGCTAGCCAAGCAGCTAGTTTGGCAACAGCTAGCCAAGCAGCAAATGCAGTAGCCAAAAGCGAAGCTAACTCAACATTAGCAGCTGCTCAAAGCGAAGTAAATAAAGGTTACGCTGATTTCCGTAAATCGGGAGAAAGCGGCTTCCGTTCGTTTGACCCACAAACAGGAAAAACAACTGTAACGAAAGAAAACTTCCTTGACTACTTCAGATTGAATGGTTCAGCTACCTATAATTCATACGATGGTATCGTAACCCTTACTCCAGATGAAAACTCTAAGACAGGTAACTTCAGTCTGAAGAGTAAGATCAATATGAACCAAAGTTTCAAGCTGACTGGTGGGGTTAATCTTGGTGATAAGACTCAGGAACGCTATGGTGCCGATGGTATCGGTTTTGCTTTCCATACAGGGAATACAACAGACCTAGGTGCCGATGGTGGTAACCTTGGTATCGGTGGTTTGCGTAATGCGACTGGTTTCAAGCTGGATACTTTCTGGAACGTCTTCACTCCACCGAAAGGAAATCGTTTTGATACTAGCAACACTGACTCTTTCCAATATGGTTGGGCGGAAGACCCTCGTCTGGGACAATTCGGTGCTTGGGTAAATACCACTCATAAAAAAGTTCGTGGTGGTGGTATCTTCACTGGTGGTGAATATGATCGTTGGTGGGCTGAGACAGATGCTAATAGTGCTCAGCGTCTGGACTCAAGTGACCTAGATGGTCGTTTCCACAGATTTGCTATCCAGTACGACGGTGTAACCAAGGAATTAACTATCTCTTACGAAAGTAATCTTGGTATTAAGCAATGGAGGAAAACAGTTTCTACTCCAGAAGAGCTGATGTCCATGGTGGTTACGGCTACGACTGGTAACTACAAGAACTTGCAACAGTTCCAAATCAAACGCTTTGATTTCTATCAAAGTGCCTCTGTTGACGTACGTTATGAAGATGAGCAAGGTCGAGAAATCGCTGAAGGCTCAGTAACTTATCCACAAGGTGCCTTTAAAGGTAAGGCTTATACTACTGAACAAAAATCAATCCCAGGCTATGGTTTCATTGGAATGAAGAGAGGTAGCTTGCCACCTTCAGGAACTCTTGCTGACTGGGGAACAAACGGTACTGTAACCTACGTTTATCGTAGAGGTGCAACTGATACGAAGACAGAAAAGAAGACAGTCACTCGTACTATTTATTATAAATATAAACCAGGTGTGACAGGGCCAACACTTCCGCCGGCTTATACTCAAACAGCTGAGTTTACTCGGACTGTGACAGGTGGTAGACCAGGTCCATGGAGCCCTGCATCTAAGAACTTTGCACCAGTAGACTCTTTAGAAGTTCGAGGATATACTCCAGATATAGCGACAGTTCCAGGGGTTACAGTAAATCCAAATTCTACTCCAAGTGATGTGACGGTTTACTACGACAAGAATGCTCCAAGAGTAACAACTGAAACAAAAGATGTTACTCGTACAATCGCTTACGAATATGAAGATGGTGTGACTTCAGGTCGTCCAGCACTTCCACGTGAGGTACAACAAAATGTACGATTCACACGACAAGTGTCAGAAGATGCAAGAACTGGTAAGAAGACATACGGCAACTGGACTCCAAGCACTCGAACTGTAGATGCGGTTGATACACCAGCAATTCAAGGCTTTACACCAAATAAAACTCGTGTAAATTCAGCTACTGTTTCACCAACAGATCCAAGCTGGCGTGAAATTGTTTCATACCGTAAGAATAATCCAAAAGTAACAACTGAAACAAAAGACGTTACTCGTACAATCGCTTACGAATATGAAGATGGTGTGACTAGAAATCGTCCAGCTCTTCCACAACCAGTTGAACAAACAGTTCAATTTACTCGTCAAGTATCAGAAGATCCAGTAACTGGTAAGAAGACATACGGCAACTGGACACCTAGCCGTCAAAATGTTGCTGCGGTTGATAGCCCAGAAGTAGCAGGCTTTACACCAAACAAACCACGTGTAAATTCAGCCTCTGTTGCTCCAACAGATCCAAGTTGGCGTGAAATTGTAAGCTATTCAGCTGCAGATCAAAAGGGAAGCATCGTTTACCGTACAGATGGTAAAAATGGTGTTCCAGCTAAGACTCTTCACACAGACAACGTAACTGGTAAATCAGATACACCTGTAAACTATACAACAACTGCTAAAATTAACGAATTTAAACAGTTGGGTTATGATCTTGTTAGCGACGGCTTTACTAAAGCTGGCGGTCAAAGATTTGACAGTAATAACAATGTAGATCAAACATGGGAAGTTGTTCTTACTCCACGTATTGAGACAAAACAAGAAACGAAAGATGTTACTCGTAACGTTCGTTACCAATACAAGGATGGAGTGACCACAGGTCGTCCAGCACTTCCTCGCCCAGTTACTCAAACAACAACATTTACTCGCCCAGTTTCTGTGAACAAGGTGACAGGTGTTGAAACTCCTGGTCAATGGAACAAGCCAAGTGAAGAACTTCCAAAAGTTGATTCTCCAGCAGTTACTGGTTTCACTCCAGACAAACCAAGCGTTCCAGCTGCAACTGTTACTCCTACATCTCCTAACGAAGATGAAGTAGTAAGCTACAGCCAAGATGATCAACGCGGTATCATTGAGTATGTAACAGATGGACAAAACGGTGTTCCAGCTAAGACTCTTTATACTGACGGTGTTACAGGTAAATCAGGTGAAGATGTTGTTTATTCAACTGCTAACCGTATCACTCAACTTCAACAAGCAGGTTACAAACTTGTAAGTGATGGCTTCACTCAACCAAATGGTCAGAAGTTTGATAACGATAAGACAAAAGACCAAGTATGGAAAGTTGTCGTTACTCCAGTTATTGAAACAAAACAAGAGAAGAAAGATGTTACTCGAACTATCCAATACCAATATGGTGACGGTGTAACAGCAGGACGCCCAGCGCTTCCTAAGACAGTTACTCAAACAACATCATTCACTCGTCCAGTTTCTGTTAACAAGGTAACAGGCGTGGAAACTCCTGGTGCTTGGGATAAACCAAATGCTAACCTTCCAGAAGTAAACACTCCTGCTATTACAGGCTATAGCCCAGATAAACCAAAAGTTCCAGGTGTAACTGTTGACCCTACTACAGGAGATTCAGTTGAAGTTGTCAACTACAACTTAGATGAACAACGTGGTTCTATCAAGTACGTAACAGATGGTAAGAATGGCGTTCCAGTTAAGACTCTTTATACAGATTCTGTTGCTGGTAAGTCAGGTGAACCAGTAGCTTACTCAACTGTAAATCGTCTCACTCAACTTCAACAAGCAGGTTACAAGCTTGTGAGCGATGGCTTCACTCAACCAAATGGTCAGAAGTTTGATAACGATAAGACAAAAGACCAGACTTGGACAGTTGTTGTAACACCACGCTTGGATGACAATACGAATCCAGCTGATTTGAACAGCAAGGTTACACGTACCATCAAGTATCAATACGCAGATGGTCAAACAGCAGGTCGTCCAGCTCTGAAAGCTCCTGTCACTCAAGAAGCAACCTTCACACGTACTGGTAAAATAAATGCTGTAACTGGTGAAAAGACTTTCACTCCATGGACACCAGCTACGAAAGAATTGGCTCAAGAAGCTACACCAGTTGTAACTGGATTTGTGGCAGACAAGGCTAATGTAGCAGCGAAGACAGTGAAAGCTGGCGATGCTAACAGCGAAGAAGTTGTACAATACAAGAAGCTCGGTTCATATGTACCAAATGTACCAGACGGACTTCCAAAAGTACCAAACCTTCCATATCCAAACGATCCAACAGATCCAACGAAACCAGGTACTGATCTTCCAGTGGTACCAGATGTACCAGGCACTACACCAGTAGGTCCAGATGGTACTACACCATTGACACCGAAAGATCCGAGCGATCCAAGCAAGGGTTACAACCCACCACCAATTCCAAGTGATCCAACTCAGGATACACCAATCAATTACGTTAAAGATGGTCAAAAAGCGATTATCACCTTCGTAGACCAAGATGATAACAACAAGGAAGTTGGTAAGGTCGTTGAAAGCGGTAAGTCAGGTGAACCAATCGGTACAACCAACTACGCAACTCGTCTGAAAGAATTGACAGACAAGGGCTACGAA
>NZ_JAQCMU010000009.1:0-26874 GCF_030272855.1 Streptococcus sp. SC1
CTAAATTCACGCGTATTCTGAAGATCAACGTCGTAACGAAAGCGATCGTAGAAAAAGGCCCATGGACATCACAAGATGACGTGATCAAGGGACAAACTTCACCAGACATCAAGGGTTACGTAGCGGATAAAGCTAGCGTAGCAGATGTGAAGGTTACAGCAGACTCAGCTAAACCAGCTGATGAAGTCGTAACTTACAAGAAGGTAGAAGTTCCACCTACACCGACACCAACTCCGGAACCAAAACCAGAACCAAAACCAGAACCGAAACCTGTTCCACCAACTCCAGCTCCGGTACCAAATAAACAAGTACCGAACAAGCCAGTGGAACCGAAAGTTCCTGGAACTACTGCTCTGCCAAATACAGGTGAGAAATCATCTTCAGCAGCAGTGCTTGGTTTAGGAATTGTTGCAACACTCGCAGGTGTCAGCTTGATTAAACCAAGATTGAAAGAAGAAGATTAATTCTTTCTAGCTTGGATAGTAATCACTGAAGAGTTGTGGACGGTTAGTTAACAGCTCGCAAAAATCGATAACTTCTTTACGAAGTTATCGATTTTTTATTTATTTGATTAGCAGACTTTGGTAGTAAGAAATGAGAGAAGATTCCAGTAAAATAGGAGATTTACTGGAGAATGAAGGAGCATCACCTTGAATTTAGTGGCATCATTCATTTTATTATCGAGAGAATGTAATGACTGATCTCGGTATTCTAAAATGTATAAGGAACTAGTGCCCTAATTTTTTCTATCTTTAGTTTGTACTTCAGCAGATAATTTTAGGGAATTGGGGATTTTCCTGTTTTTGTTGGATGATTTTTCTCCTTTCCTGTGTTATAATAAGGAAGATTAAAATTGTAGAATAGTTAAAGGAGAAATTCCAATGGGACGTAAGTGGGCCAACATTGTAGCTAAGAAAACAGCTAAAGACGGCGCAAACTCAAAAGTTTATGCTAAATTCGGTGTAGAGATCTATGTAGCAGCGAAAAAAGGTGAACCAGATCCTGAGTTGAACACAGCCCTTAAGTTCGTTATTGATCGCGCTAAGCAAGCGCAAGTTCCAAAGCATGTTATTGACAAGGCGATTGACAAGGCTAAGGGAAATACAGACGAGACCTTTACAGAAGGTCGTTATGAAGGCTTTGGGCCAAATGGCTCTATGTTAATCGTTGATACATTGACTTCGAATGTTAACCGAACTGCGGCCAATGTCCGTGCAGCCTTTGGGAAAAATGGCGGAAACATGGGAGCTAGCGGCTCTGTATCTTATCTTTTTGATAATAAAGGTGTTATCGTTTTTGCTGGTGATGATGCAGACAGCATCTTTGAATTGCTTTTAGAAGCAGATGTAGATGTGGACGATGTAGAGGCTGAAGAAGGAAGTATCACAGTTTATACAGCGCCAACTGATCTACATAAAGCAATTGTAGCTTTGCGTGAATCTGGCATCCAAGAATTCCAAGTGACAGAGCTGGAAATGATTCCTCAGTCAGAAGTGGAATTAACAGGAGAAGATTTAGAAACCTTCGAAAAATTGTATAGCGTCCTTGAAGACGATGAAGATGTCCAAAAAATCTACACCAACGTAGATGGCTTCTAATTGAACAATATAAAAATACAGTCTGATTTAGTATAAGCTGCGTTCTAAGGCAGTTTCTAAATCAGACTGTATTTATTTTCAGTTAGTTAAGTGGAATTTCTTTAGGAATTGTTCCTGTTCCTCTTTGATAGCTTCTGTGGGATTTTTCACAGCGAGAATCATCTCAATCATTTCAGGATTGGCTTCGCGTACTAGCTGACTGAGAGCCCAGATGGCCGTAGCGATATGGATAGGATTTTGCCCTTTATCGATAATTTCTAGTAGTTTGGGAATAGCAGAGCGATCATTGGCGTTGGCTAGAGCAATGATGGCATTGCGCTGCAGGATGTTTTTGCCCCGCCAGCTACCTGCTATATGGCCAAATTTTTCCTTAAATTGACCATTAGAAAGTTCCAAGAACGGCAGGAGCTCTGGATGGGCCAGTTCGGGGTCGATATCAGTTGCGAGTGGATTGTCCAAGCCTTTATTATAGGGGCAGCAGATTTGGCAGATATCGCAACCATAGATGACTGTCTTGATTTTTTTGCGAAATTCTAGATCCATGATACCCTTATCTTGGGTTTGAAAAGATAGGCAGCGCTTGGCGTTCATAGTCCCATCGCCAATGAGACAGGAGGTAGGACAGGCCGTCACGCAGCGATTGCAGTCTCCGCAGTCATAGTCGACAGGTTGGTCAGGTTCGATGTCCAGATTGGTAATGAGCTCACCCAAAAACATGTAGGAACCAAATTCCTTGGAGATAACCAAGCCGTTCTTTCCGATAAAGCCTATTCCTGCTCGCCGGGCTACAGCGGTGTCGACCAAGGCTCCTGTATCTACCATGCCTTTATATTCAAAGTCGGCAGTTAACTCCTCAATTCCCTTTGCAAGCCGATCTAGCTTGTCCTGTAGGACATAGTGATAATCCAGTCCCCAGCTGTTGGGAGTGAATTTTCCTCGTTTGTAGGCTGTTTTTTGTGGCTGCTGCTTGAGCTTGTGGGGATAGGCGACTGCGATAGAGATGATGGTCTTAGCTGAGGTCAAACTCAGCTTGGGCTTGATTCGCTCCTCAATATTCTTGTGTTCAAATCCTGAATTTCGGCCTTCTTCTACGGCCAAGCGCAGCGACTTTTCCAGATAGTCAAAGTCATCCGCTGTCGTAAAGCCAATTTTAGAAATGCCAATGTCTTTTGATAATTTGATAATTTCTTCTTTGATATTCATTGCTATTATTATATCGAAATTATGAGAATTATGCGAGAAACTACTTCGTGAAAACCATGATAATTTAGCAAATTTGAGTTCAAGAAAAGTTAGGCAGATAAGTGTTTAAATTGAGAAATGACAGCCTTTTAAGCCAATTACTAAATGGATTATTTCTTGAAAGATATGGGGAAACATGCTATAATGAGAGGAAACATTTATAAACAGAACATAGCGAGTAAGGAATAAAATGGCTAATATTTTAAAAAAAATCATCGAAAATGATAAAGGTGAAATAAGAAAATTAGAAAAGATGGCGGACAAGGTCATGTCCTATGAGGACGAAATGGCAGCCTTGACCGATGAAGAATTGCAAGCAAAAACGGTTGAATTTAAGGAACGTTATGCTAATGGTGAAACTTTAGATCAACTTTTGTTTGAAGCATTTGCAGTTGTCCGTGAAGGAGCTAAGCGTGTCTTAGGTCTTTTCCCATATAAGGTTCAGATTATGGGGGGGATTGTCCTTCACCATGGTGATGTGCCAGAAATGCGTACGGGGGAAGGGAAAACCCTGACAGCGACTATGCCTGTTTACCTGAATGCCTTATCTGGTCAAGGAGTTCACGTTGTTACAGTCAATGAATACTTGTCCGAGCGTGATGCGACTGAAATGGGTGAACTTTATTCTTGGTTGGGACTTTCTGTTGGTATCAACCTAGCATCTAAGTCACCAATGGAAAAAAGAGAAGCTTATGCTTGTGATATCACCTACTCAACCAACTCTGAAATTGGTTTTGACTACCTGCGCGATAACATGGTGGTTCGGGCTGAAAATATGGTACAGCGTCCGCTTAACTATGCCTTGGTTGACGAGGTGGATTCTATCTTGATTGACGAAGCGCGTACACCATTGATCGTGTCAGGACCGACAGCTTCTGATACGAATCAGCTTTATTACAGAGCGGATAGCTTTGTGAAAACACTTCAAAAAGATGACTATATCATTGATATTCCATCTAAGACGATTGGTTTGTCAGATTCTGGTATTGACAAGGCTGAAAGTTACTTTAACTTAGAAAATCTATACGACCTTGAGAATGTTGCTTTGACGCACTTTATCGACAATGCCTTACGTGCTAACTATATTATGACCTTAGATGTGGATTATGTCGTGAGCGAAAAGCAGGAAATCCTCATTGTTGACCAATTTACTGGACGTACAATGGAGGGCCGTCGTTTCTCTGATGGACTCCACCAAGCGATTGAAGCAAAAGAAGCTGTGCCTATCCAAGAAGAATCAAAGACATCTGCTTCGATTACTTACCAGAACCTTTTCCGTATGTATAAAAAGCTGTCAGGGATGACAGGGACTGGTAAGACAGAAGAAGAAGAATTCCGTGAAATTTATAATATTCGCGTAATTCCAATTCCAACTAACCGTCCTGTCCAACGTATTGACCATCCAGATTTGCTGTATCCTAGCTTGGAAGCGAAGTTTAAAGCAGTCGTGGAAGACGTCAAGGAACGCTACAAAACAGGTCAACCTGTCTTGGTCGGTACAGTATCGGTTGACACGAGTGACTATCTTTCTCAAAAATTAGTGGCGGCGGGAATTCCTCATGAAGTTCTGAATGCTAAAAACCACTATAAAGAGGCACAGATTATCATGAATGCTGGTCAACGTGGTGCTATTACCATCGCGACCAACATGGCTGGACGTGGTACCGATATTAAGCTAGGTGAAGGTGTGCGTGAACTGGGCGGACTTTGTGTGATCGGTACAGAGCGCCATGAAAGCCGCCGGATTGATAACCAGCTTCGTGGACGTTCAGGTCGTCAAGGGGATCCAGGTGAATCACAATTCTACCTATCTCTCGAAGATGATCTGATGAAACGTTTCGGTTCAGAGCGTATTAAGGCCTTGCTTGACCGGATGAATCTTAGCGAAGAAGAGTCTGTCATCAAGTCTCGGATGCTAACGCGTCAGGTGGAAGCAGCCCAAAAACGGGTTGAAGGAAACAACTACGATACTCGGAAGCAAGTCCTCCAATATGACGATGTCATGCGCGAACAACGTGAAATCATCTATTCTCAACGCTATGATGTCATCACAGCAGATCGTGATTTGGCTCCAGAAATCCATGCTATGATCCGTCGGACGATTAATCGGATTGTGGATGGCAGCAGTCATTCAGATCATGATGAAAAGATAGAAGCGATTCTGAATTTTGCTAAATATAACCTTGTAGCAGAGGATTCTATCTCAGCTGATGATTTAGAAGGTAAATCAAATCAAGAGATTAAAGATTACTTGATGGAGCGAGCTTCTGAAGTTTATGCCAATCAGGTTTCTAAACTTCGTGATGAAGAAGCAGTTCAAGAGTTCCAAAAAGTGCTGATCCTACGTGTTGTAGATAATAAATGGACAGATCATATCGACGCCTTGGATCAATTGCGTCAGGCTGTGGGGCTTCGTGGCTATGCTCAGAACAACCCAGTTGTTGAATATCAGGCAGAAGGTTTCCGGATGTTTAATGATATGATCGGTTCTATCGAGTTTGATGTGACTCGTCTCATGATGAAAGCACAGATCCATGAGCAAGAACGTCCACGTACAGAGCACAGTATCAGTACGACAGCTACTCGAAACATTGCTGCCCAAAACCCAAATCTTCCAAAAAATGTTGATTTATCCTCTGTAAAAAGAAATGATTTATGTCCATGTGGTTCAGGTAAGAAATTTAAAAACTGTCATGGCCGCAAGAAGTAGTTTATAAGGAGAGAAGATGACCTTTAAAGCAACTAGTCAACCAATCAATGTAGCAGAAGTGCGTCAGCTTGCTAAGTTAGAAGGTTCTATTTTGGCTCGTAAGCAAAAACGAGATCGCCAACTAGAAGCTATTATCCGCGGTGAGGATGACCGCATCCTTTTGGTCATCGGCCCTTGCTCCTCAGACAATGAAGAAGCTGTCTTGGAATACGCTAAGCGTTTGGCAGCTCTTCAGGAAGAAGTCAAAGATCGGATCTTTATGGTGATGCGGGTTTATACAGCTAAGCCACGGACCAATGGTGATGGCTACAAGGGCTTGATTCATCAGCCTAATGCGACAGCGGCACCTAGCCTAATCAACGGGATTAAGGCGGTTCGCAATCTGCATTACCGCGTGATTTCAGAAACTGGAATGACGACGGCTGACGAGATGCTTTATCCAGAAAATCTTCCCCTAGTAGATGATTTGATTTCCTATATGGCGATCGGTGCTCGTTCTGTTGAAGATCAGCAGCACCGCTTTGTAGCCAGTGGAGCGGATTTTCCTACTGGTTTGAAAAATCCAACATCTGGAAATCTAAATGTCATGTTTAATGGCATTTATGCGGCTCAGAACAAACAGAGCTTCCTCTTTGCCAATCGGGAAGTAGAGACGAGTGGAAATCCTTTGGCTCATGCGATTCTGCGCGGTGCCATCAATGAATATGGGAAGAACATTCCGAATTACTATTATGATAATCTGCTGGACACAATCGCCCAGTATGAAGCAATGGGATTAGAAAATCCATTTATTATCATTGATACCAACCATGACAACTCTGGCAAGCAGTATTTGGAGCAAGTCCGTATTGTTCGTCAGACTTTGATCAACCGCGACTGGAATGATAAAATCAAGAAGGTTGTTCGTGGCTTTATGATTGAATCTTACTTGGAAGATGGCCGACAAAATGAACCAGAAGTCTTTGGCAAGTCTATCACAGATCCATGCCTAGGCTGGGACAAGACAGTCGAGCTTGTCCATGAGATATACGATACACTAGGTAAATAATATGGCATTTATAGAAAAAGGTCAGGAAATTGACATCGAGCAGATCAAGTCTGCAACGATTTTGTCAGACCAAGCTCTACAAAAGAAAAATCAGCGTGATCAGGAGTTAGCCGCCATCATCAAGGGGGAAGATCAACGCTTGCTCTTGGTTATTGGTCCCTGCTCATCTGACAATGAAGAGGCGGTACTGGAGTACGCTCGCCGGTTAGCCGACCTACAGCAGAAAGTGGCAGATAAGATTTTTATCGTCATGCGGGTCTATACAGCCAAGCCTCGGACCAATGGAGACGGCTACAAGGGGCTCGTTCACCAGCCAGATACTTCAAAAAGTCCAAGCTTGATCAATGGACTAAAGGCAGTACGCCAGCTTCATTACCGAGTCATTACTGAGACGGGCTTGACCACTGCTGATGAAATGCTCTATCCTTCTAATCTAGTGCTGGTAGATGATTTGGTCAGTTACCATGCCGTAGGTGCTCGTTCGGTTGAGGACCAAGAACATCGCTTTGTAGCGTCTGGCATTGACGCTCCGGTTGGTATGAAAAATCCAACATCTGGCAATCTTGGAGTCATGTTTAATGCCGTCTATGCTGCTCAGAATAAGCAAATCTTCCTTTATCATGGTCAGGAAGTAGAAACGTTAGGAAATCCTCTTGCGCATGTGATTTTGCGTGGTGCGTTAGATGAGTACGGTAAGAACAAGCCTAACTTCTATTACGAAAATCTTCTGGATGTGATCAAACGCTATGAAGAAATGAAACTCTCCAATCCTTTTATCCTGATTGATACCAACCATGATAATTCTGGCAAGCAGTATTTGGAGCAGATCCGGATTATCCGCCAGACTCTGATCAACTGTGCTTGGAATGAGCAAATCAAGAAGGCTGTGCGTGGATTCATGATTGAGTCCTATTTGGAGGATGGCCGCCAGAATGAGCCAGAAGTCTTTGGCAAGTCTATTACCGATCCTTGCTTGGGCTGGGACAAGACAGAAGAGCTCATTCAGGAAATCTATGATACCTTAGAAAAAGAAGCTTAAATAGAAAGGATTAGGAGGCTTTGCTAGAAGTCTACTAATGAATATAGGCAAGCTCATACTCTACGAAAATCTAATTTTGATGATGTTAAACCTCTTTGATGCATTTCAGTGTCATTCTCATCGGTTTGCCTTGTCGAAATTAGATTTTCTTTCAATCTCCTTGGGAGAAGGGCGTTGCTTCGTATTCCTAATAGAAGTATGATAAGAGGACACGGAATAGATATAGAAGAGATTTCCAGCATTGGTCGGGCCTACGAGAAGAATGAGCGCTTTGCTGAGAAAATCTTGACAGCTCAGGAGTTGGCTCGGTTTGGCTCCTTAAAGGGCAAGCGCAAGCTGGAATATTTGGCCGGTCGCTGGTCAGCTAAAGAAGCCTTTGCCAAGGCTTGGGGGACCGGTATTGGCCCTGTGACTTTTCAGGATTTGGAAATTTTAAATGATGATAAGGGGGCTCCCTATTTTAGTAAGTCTCCCTTTGCTGGTTCGGTATGGCTATCAATCAGTCATGCTGGAAATCTGGTGACCGCCAGTGTGATTTTGGAGGAAGACAATGAAAGCTAGTCTACATAGACCCACTAAAGCAGTCATAGACCTGTCTGCTATTGCATTTAATGTTGAGCAAATTGCGGCTCATATTCCCCAGTCGGTCCAGAAGTGGGCAGTAGTCAAGGCCAATGCTTATGGACATGGTGCGGTTCCTGTCTCTCAGTATATTCAGCCGCTTGTAGATGGTTTTTGTGTGTCTAATATTGACGAAGCCCTAGAACTACGAGAAGCTGGCATTGCTAAATCCATTCTTATTTTGGGTGTTTCTTCACTAGAGGCTGTGTCTTTAGCGATCCAGCAACAGATTACCTTGACGGTAGCCAGCCTAGCTTGGCTGGAGGAGCTCTTGAGCCAGCAAGCTAATCTGACCGGCTTGACTGTTCATATCAAGATTGATTCAGGCATGGGACGCATTGGCTTCCGTGATAGTCAAGAAGCCCAGCAAGCAATTAGCCGCTTGCAAGCAGCAGGAGCTGTGGTAGAAGGAATTTTCACTCATTTTGCAACTGCTGATGAAAGAGATGCGAGTCATTTTGTAGCTCAATTAAGTCGCTTTAAAGAGATTTTGAGTGAGTTAGCTTTCTTGCCGCCGATTGTGCATGCTAGTAACTCTGCCACAACTCTTTGGCATAGTGAAACGATTATGAATGCTGTTCGGCTGGGAGATATTATTTACGGGCTGAATCCTAGCGGACGAGTGCTGGACTTGCCTTATGAGGTCAAACCAGCTCTGAGTTTAGAATCTGCCTTGGTTCACGTCAAAGAAATTCAAGCGGGTGCCCATGTCGGCTATGGGGCGACCTATACCAGTGATAGTCAGCAAATCATTGGAACCATTCCTATGGGTTATGCTGATGGCTGGACCCGCGACATGCAGGGCTTTGATGTCTTGATCGATGGTCAGCGCTGTCCAATTGTCGGTCGGGTTTCTATGGATCAGATCACAGTGCGTCTACCTCAAGTCTACCCTTTGGGAACGCAGGTAGTCTTGATTGGTCAGAGCGGCGCCGAGCTTATCACAGCAACGGATGTGGCAGAAGAGCGTGGTACGATCAATTATGAAGTAGTCTGCTTAATCAGCGACAGGGTACCGAGAGAGTATAAAAAGTAAAAGACAATCAAGAAGAGGAAAGGAGACAGGATGAATCTGCATCAGGCTTTGACAGTCCTGCCAGGAGTGGGGCCAAAATCGGCTGAAAAATTTAAAAAATTAGGCCTTGAGAGCCTACAGGATCTCCTGCTCTATTTTCCTTTTCGCTATGAGGACTTTAAGAGCAAGAATTTCCTCGACTTAGAGGATGGGGAAAAGGCGGTCATTTCTGGGATCGTCGCGACTCCAGCTAATGTTCAGTATTATGGCTACAAGCGCAATCGCATGCGTTTTACGATCAAGCAGGGAGAAGTCGCGATTGCAGTCAATTTTTTCAACCAGCCTTATCTGGCAGATAAGATTGAGCTGGGAGCAACGGTGGCTATTTTTGGTAAATGGGATAAGGCCAAGGCTAGTCTAACGGGGATGAAGGTGTTAGCTCAGGTTGAAGACGACTTGCAGCCAGTTTATCGAGTTGCCCAAGGGATTAGTCAGGTCAGTCTAGTTAAACTGATTAAGGCGGCCTTTGACCAAGGTCTAGATCAGTTATTGGAGGAAAATCTTCCCCCGATCCTTCTGGAGCGCTACCAGCTTTTGGGGCGGATTCAAGCCGTGCGTGCCATGCACTTTCCCAAGGATTTGGCGGAATATAAGCAGGCCTTGCGTCGAGTCAAGTTTGAAGAACTTTTTTATTTTCAGATGCAGCTGCAGGTTCTGAAGCATGAGACCAAGGATGTCAGCCAGGGACTGGCTATCCCTTGGCAGGAAAAAATGCTGGCTCAAAAGAAGGCTGCCTTGCCATTTTCTCTGACGGAAGCTCAGGAGCGGAGTCTGGAAGAAATTCTCAGTGATTTGCAATCGTCTGGTCACATGAACCGCCTCCTGCAGGGAGATGTTGGCAGTGGTAAGACCGTGGTGGCTGGTTTGGCTATGTATGCCGCCTATACGGCAGGTTACCAGTCGGCTTTGATGGTTCCGACAGAAATCTTGGCTGAGCAGCATCTGGATAGCCTGACTCAGCTCTTTCCTGAGCTGAATTTGGCCCTCCTAACTGGCGGTATGAAAGCCGCTAAACGCAGAGAGACTTTAGCTGCAATAGAGTCGGGGCAAGTAGATATGGTGGTCGGCACCCATGCCTTGATTCAGGAAGGGGTCGTCTATCATCGACTGGGCTTGGTCATTATTGATGAGCAGCATCGTTTTGGGGTGGACCAGCGTCGGATTTTGCGGGAAAAGGGAAATAATCCAGACGTCCTCATGATGACGGCCACGCCTATTCCTCGGACTTTGGCTATTACCGCTTTTGGTGACATGGATGTCTCTATCATCGACCAGATGCCAGCTGGCCGCAAGCCTATTATCACTCGCTGGGTCAAGCACGAGCAGTTGGAAGTGGTCTTGGACTGGATGAAAAAAGAGCTGGCCAAGGGTGCCCAAGTCTACTTTATTTCTCCCTTGATTGAGGAATCAGAGGCCTTGGACTTGAAAAACGCGATTGCTCTAGAGGAAGAACTTAAGGCCTACTTTGCCAATCAGGCTCAAGTGGCTCTCCTTCACGGCCGCATGAAAAATGACGAAAAAGAGGCCATTATGCAGGACTTCAAGGATGGGAAAACGGATATTCTAGTGTCAACCACAGTCATTGAAGTCGGCGTCAATGTTCCGAATGCAACCATCATGGTTATCATGGATGCCGACCGCTTCGGACTCAGCCAGCTTCATCAGCTGCGGGGACGAGTTGGTCGGGGAAATAAGCAATCGTATGCCGTTCTGGTTGCCAATCCCAAGACAGAGTCTGGCAAGAAACGCATGAAAATCATGACTGAGACGACAGATGGCTTTGTTCTGGCTGAGGAAGACCTCAAGATGCGTGGTTCTGGTGAAATTTTTGGGACCCGCCAGTCTGGTATTCCAGAGTTTCAGGTGGCGGACATCGTGGAGGATTATCCCATTTTGGAAGAAGCGCGCAAGGTAGCCAGCCAAATCGTTGCCAATCCTAGCTGGCGACAGGATGCCAATTGGCACCTGGTATCCCTGCATCTCGAAAAACGCGATTATCTGGACTAGCGAGATAAAGTTTGGATGTATTTGTTTAAGCTTTCTGCAAGAAAATTCTAAGCCTTCCTTAAGCTTTGAAGTCTATAATAAAAGCATCAAAAGAAACGAGGTGGCAAAAATGAAAGTAGCAGTTAAAGTAACCTATAAAAAAGAATTCAAACAGATGCGCCGCGTGAACAAGACTTATGGAATCTAATATTTCCAAGTGAAAGATAAAAGAAGATACCTCTGGAAGAAATTCTGGAGGTATTTTGCTATTTAATCAAGGCTTTCTTACAATTTATGTTATAATATAGAATAACTATGATTAAAGGAGCTCAATTATGTTTCCAGATGACAGTTTGACTTTACATACAGACTTATATCAAATCAATATGATGCAGGTTTATTTCAACGAAGGTATCCATAATAAGCGTGCTGTTTTTGAAGTTTATTTTCGAAAGAATCCTTTCAATAATGGCTATGCCGTTTTTGCGGGCTTAGAGAGGATTGTGGCTTATCTGAATGATTTGACATTCAGTCAGACGGATTTGGACTATTTAGCGTCTTTGGGCTATAATGGAGCTTTCTTAGAGTATTTATGCGATTTCAAGATGCAGCTGACCGTGCGTTCTGCTAAAGAAGGAGATTTGGTTTTTGCCAATGAACCGATTGTTCAGGTCGAAGGGCCGCTGGCTCAATGTCAGTTGGTAGAAACAGCTATTTTAAATATCGTGAATTTCCAAACCTTGATTGCGACCAAGGCAGCTCGCATCCGCTCTGTGATCGAAGATGAGCCGTTGATGGAGTTTGGTACCCGTCGTGCTCAAGAAATGGATGCAGCGATTTGGGGTACGCGGGCCGCTGTTATCGGTGGAGCCAACGGTACCAGCAATGTTCGGGCAGGCAAGCTCTTTGATATTCCCGTTCTAGGGACGCATGCCCATGCACTTGTGCAGGTTTATGGCAATGATTACGAGGCTTTCAAGGCTTATGCAAGCACTCATCGGGACTGTGTGTTCTTGGTAGATACCTACGATACCCTTCGGATCGGGGTTCCTACGGCCATCCGTGTAGCGCGTGAATTTGGGGATAAAATCAATTTCTTGGGTGTACGGATCGATTCTGGAGACTTGGCCTATATTTCTAAAAAAGTTCGTCAGCAGTTAGATGAAGCGGGCTTCCCAAATGCTAAAATTTACGCTTCCAATGATTTGGATGAAAATACCATCCTCAACTTAAAAATGCAAAAGGCTAAGATTGATGTCTGGGGTGTGGGAACCAAGCTCATTACAGCCTATGACCAGCCAGCTCTGGGTGCTGTTTACAAGATTGTCGCGATTGAAGATGAGAATGGGCACTTGCGCAATACCATCAAGCTCTCCAACAATGCTGAAAAGGTTTCGACTCCGGGCAAGAAGCAGGTTTGGCGGATTACCAGCCGTGAAAAAGGCAAGTCTGAGGGCGACTACATCACTTATGATGGTGTGGATGTCAATCATCAGGAAGAGCTCGAAATGTTCCATCCGACTTATACTTATATCAATAAAATAGTCAAGAATTTTGATGCAGTGCCACTCTTGGTGGATATTTATAAAGAAGGTCAGCTTGTCTACGATTTGCCAAGTCTGTCTGAGATTCAGGACTATGCCCGCCGAGAATTTGACAAACTTTGGGACGAGTACAAGCGGGTCCTCAATCCACAAGATTATCCGGTCGATTTGGCGCGTGATATTTGGCAGGATAAGATGGACTTGATTGACCAGATGCGCAAGAAAGCCTACCAGACAGGAGCAGAAAAATGAGCCTACAAGAAGAAATCATCCGCCAACTAGGTGTCAAGCCCGTCATTGACCCAGAGGAAGAAATCCGAAAGTCGGTCGACTTTCTCAAGGCTTATCTAAGAAAGCATCCTTTTTTGAAAAGCTATGTTCTGGGCATTTCTGGTGGTCAGGACTCAACCTTGGCTGGCCGCTTGGCTCAGCTGGCTGTAGAGGAAATGCGAGCTGAGACAGGCGATAATGGCTATCGTTTTATCGCTGTCCGCCTGCCTTACGGTGTTCAGGCAGATGAAGATGATGCCCAAAAGGCTCTAGCTTTTATCCAGCCTGATGTCAGTCTGACAGTCAATATCAAGGAATCTGCTGATGCCATGACAAAGGCTGTAGAAGCAACGGGTGCCAAAGTCTCTGATTTTAACAAGGGCAATATCAAGGCCCGCAGCCGCATGATTGCCCAGTATGCTTTGGCTGGTTCATATAGTGGGGCTGTCATTGGGACCGACCACGCAGCAGAAAATGTTACGGCCTTTTTCACCAAGTTTGGGGACGGCGGAGCAGATATCTTACCACTTTACCGTCTCAATAAGCGTCAAGGCAAGCAGCTTCTGGCTGCCTTAGGAGCTGATCCGGCCCTCTATGAAAAGGTACCGACAGCTGATTTAGAAGAAGAAAAACCGGGGATTGCCGATGAAGTTGCTCTAGGCGTGACCTATAATGAAATTGACGACTATCTCGAAGGCAAGTCCGTTTCGGCTCAAGCCCAAGAAACGATCGAGTCTTGGTGGCATAAGGGCCAGCACAAACGGCATTTGCCGATTACAATTTTTGATGAATTCTGGAAGTGAAAATTTCTCTCGAAACTTTTTAGTCTGAGCCAAGAAACGAGGAAGCTATGAAAAAGACAGATACACAGTCTATTGAAACCAAACGTCTTTTGCTAAGACCTTTTCTGGAATCGGATGCTCAAGCTATGTATGACAACTGGGCTTCTCGTCCGGATAATTTGCTGCATGTGACCTGGGATGCTCATGAGAGTCCTGATGTTACCCAACAGTCTATTGCTCGCTGGGTTGAGAATTATCAAAACTTGGATTTTTACAAGTGGGCTATCTGCCTAAGAGAAAATCCTGATTCTGTCATTGGAGACATCAGCGTGGTGGATAGAGATGATACGGTTAATGCTTGCGAGGTCGGTTATATTCTAAGTAAAGACTATTGGGGGCAGGGGCTGATGACAGAAGCTTTGAAAGCTGTTTTGAACTACCTCTTGAAAGACGCAGGATTCAATCGTGTCACAGCAAGATTTGTAACAGCCAATCCAGCTTCGGGGCGTGTTATGACTAAAGCTGGCATGAGCTACGAAGGTACTTTCCGTCAGGCTGTATTTCATAAAGGACAAGTCAAAGATTTTTCCGTCTATGGGATCCTAAAATCAGATTTGAAATAAAAAAGTTAGGCTTGCCTAACTTTTTCACTTGCGCTCTTTTTTTAAAGTTCTATAATAGATGTATAATGACAAGGAGGACTCTATGAATTCATTAAAACAAGATTTTACAGATAAGTTGTACGCTGCTTATGAGACTAACCCCAAGTATGCGGCAATGGAAAATGCTATTAGCCACAATGGTCTTTTGACTTCTTTGGAAAAACGGACTGCTGCTGTAGAAAATGCACCTGTTTTCTCACTGGATCTCACCAAAGACAAGGTCAGCGACCAGAAGGCTTCTGGCCGTTGCTGGATGTTTGCAGCTCTCAATACCTTCCGCCACAAGATGATTGCAGGTTTCCAATTGGAGGATTTTGAGCTCTCTCAGGCTCATACCTTCTTTTGGGATAAGTATGAAAAGTCCAACTGGTTCTTGGAGCAGGTTTTGGCAACGGCTGACCAAGACTTAACTAGCCGCAAGGTCAAGTTTCTCCTAGACACGCCTCAGCAGGATGGCGGTCAGTGGGATATGGTCGTGGCACTTTTTGAGAAATACGGCGTCGTGCCTAAGTCAGTCTATCCAGAGTCAATTTCCTCCAGCAATAGCCGTGAGCTCAATCAGTTGCTCAATAAACTCTTGCGTCAGGATGCGCAAATCTTGCGTGAGCTGGCCCTGAATGGTGCGGATGAAGCTAGTCTACAAGCTAAGAAAGAAACTTTGCTACAGGAAATTTTCAACTTCTTAGCGA
This sequence comes from Streptococcus sp. SC1, assembly GCF_030272855.1. Lineage (NCBI taxonomy): Bacteria > Bacillati > Bacillota > Bacilli > Lactobacillales > Streptococcaceae > Streptococcus > Streptococcus sp. SC1. The sequence continues at coordinate 15,267 of NZ_JAQCMU010000009.1, forward strand.
TGTCGTTGGGCTTACCGCCTCGGAAATTTGACTTTGCATATCGAGACAAGGACGGTAATTACCATAGGGAAGCTGATTTGACTCCGCGGGCCTTTTACCAAAAATATGTTGACCTCAAGCTGGATGACTATGTGTCAATTATCAATGCGCCAACGGCCGATAAACCTTATGGCAAGTCATACACAGTCGAGATGTTGGGCAATGTCGTCGGCAGTAAACCTGTTCGCTATTTGAATGTAGAAATGAAACGTCTCAAGGAATTGGCTATTGCACAGATGCAGGCTGGTGAGACTGTTTGGTTTGGCTCTGATGTGGGTCAATCCAGCAATCGCAAGGCTGGTATCATGGAAGCAGGTATGCATGATTTAACCTCTAGTATGGATATCCAGTTGACTCAAGATAAAGCAGGTCGTCTTGATTACAGCGAGAGCCTTATGACCCATGCTATGGTATTGGCTGGAGTAGACTTGGATGAAAAGGGCCAAGCTAAAAAATGGAAGGTAGAAAATTCTTGGGGTGAAAAGGTTGGAGATAAGGGCTACTTTGTCGCCAGCGACGCTTGGATGGATGAGTACACTTACCAAATCGTAGTCAGAAAAGAATTCTTGACTCCAGAAGAGTTGGCAGCCTACAATGCAGAGCCAATTGTCCTAGCACCGTGGGATCCAATGGGAGCTCTTGCTAATGGCGAAATGATTTGATAGGATGAGCAATTGCAGAAAGCTATTGATTTATTTAAACATAAAAAAGATTGGATTTTAGAAATCCAATCTTTTTTAGTTTAACGATGTTCAGCTCCTTGGTTAGAACTAGTTGAGCTGCTGGTTGTTCCAGAACTTGTTGAACTTGTTTGGGAACTAGAGTTGGTGCTACTATGTTCTTCGCTAGATTCGCTCGTACTTTGACTTGAAGATTCTGAGCTTGACTCAGAAGTAGAGCTTGAAGATGATTGGGTATAAGCGCGGCTGTAAGTAGAAGTACCATTGAGATAGAGATAGGATCCGCTACGGAAAAGTCCGCTTGGTGGTGTCCAGTCTTCATTGCTGTAGCCTGTCAAATAGAGCATCATAGAACGGTAAACATCGGTTGCCACCTTAACTCCATCATCTAAAACAGGAGTGAGGCGGTTTGAGTAACCGGTCCAAACAGCCATAGAGTATTGTGGAGTGTAGCCAACAAATAGCTCGTCAGGTGTGACAATGCTAGAACTGTAGTAAGGTTTTGTCAACTTCTCTAGTTCATCATCTGCATAGTTGGAAGTACCAGTTTTACCTGCTTGATAGACTCCTGGAATTGCAGCATTGGTACCAGTTCCAGATTGAAGAACGGTCTTCATCATGTCTGTCATCATGTAGGCTGTCGTTTCTTTCATGGCTTTTGATCCGCCATTTGAAAAGACTTTTTCTGTACCGTCGCTAAAGACAACTCGGTTGACGTATTGCGGTTTGTAATATGTACCGCCATTAGCAAAGGCAGCGTAAGCGGCAGCCATTTTTTCGCTACTTGCTCCGTATTGGTTACCAGATTCGCTTGTATTACTTGAAATCGCATTAGAATAATGCATTTCAGGGTAATTAATACCAAGGCCATTGAGGAACTTCAATGAATTATCTAATCCGACTGCTTCCAGCGATTTGACGGCTGGTACGTTACGGGATTCTTGGATAGCGTATTGGATAGTAATCCAGCCATAATAGCGTTTATCCCAGTTATAGACAGGAGTAGAGGTTCCAGGGAAATAGTAAGGAGCATCTTGGATTGAGGCAGCAGTGGAAGTGAAAACATTGTATTCCAAGGCTGGGGCATAATCGGTGATTGGTTTCATGGTAGAACCCCAGTCGCGATTCGTTTCGACTGCTTGGTTGGTACCAAAAGAAACGTTGGAAGACTGATGGCGAGCACCCAGTTGGGCAATGACTTTCCCGTTGGTAATATCCATAACAGTTGATGCCACTTGCAGTTCATCATCTGGATAAGCAACATATTCTTCCGTGTTGTAAATATCCCACAATTTTTTCTGTGCTTCGGTATTAACGTTGGTGTAAACTTCCATACCAGTCGTAAGGACATTGTAGCCAGTTTCTTCTTCGACTTGCTCAATAACTTCTTTTAAGTAGTTATCCATATAGGCAGGATAGCTAGCTGAATTTTTCAAGCTCTGTAAGCCGTCGGTTACTGGGGTATTGATAGCTTGTTCGTATTGTTCTGGTGAGATGTACTTGAGTTCATACATTTCAGATAATACGAGATTCCGACGCTGAGTGGCAGCTTCTGGATTTGTGTAAGGGTCATATTGGTTAGGAGCCTGAGGCATTCCTGCAAGCAGGGCAATCTGAGGAAGGGTCAAATCTTTCAAATCTTTGCCATAGTAACTTTGGGAAGCTGTTTGCATCCCGTAATTTCCATTGGACATATAAACTTTATTGACATAGTAGGTCAGGATTTCTTGCTTGGTAGCCTTGCGTTCGAGTTGAGTTGCCAGCCATGCTTCTTGGATTTTCCGAGAAAGGGTAGCATCTGCTGAGGAAGTGGAGAAATAAGTCAACTTGATCAACTGCTGGGTTAAGGTAGATCCCCCTTGACGTCCGCCTCCTTTCAGATTGCTTAGGAAGGCTCCTCCTATCCGAATGAAATCAACTCCACGGTGATTAAAGAAGCGGTGGTCCTCAATCGCAACGATAGCATCTACTAGCTGTGTAGGGATTTGGTCTGTTGACGCATTGACCCGCTTTTCAGAACCGAGGTCCGCAATCAGATTGTTATCGCTATCGTAAATCTTACTTGAAGTTGTTGCGACAAGGTCCTTCTCAGAGAGGGTAGGAGACTTGGCGACATAGTATGTGAAGACAAGAACGCCACTCACAACTCCAATAATAAAGAGAGATAAGAGGGCAGTTGCAAGATATTTTAAGGCCTGCAAAAGGGTTTGTTTATTCATTTGTGATACCACCTAGTAGTTTTTGTTCGATAATTTCAAGGTAAGGGATGCTTGGAAATTGCTTTGTTTCGATTAAAAATCCATGTTCTTGAATGTAAGATAAAGGGAGGGATTTTCCGCCTTTATCCATCTTATAAAATGTAATCAAATAAGATGCCGGAAGTAGATAGGTCTCCCGCAAGCTAGAGAAGTGCAGTAAGACAAAGCAAATTCCTTTTTGCTGAAGGACAGCTTCCATATGTTCAATCTGGTGTAGATGGAAATTCTTTAGAGGCATAGCCGTTTTTTGCCGTGTTTCCTTGGCTTCAAAATCAATATAATGTCCCTTAAAGACGCCAGAATAATCGGTCGTGGATGCCTGTCGGAAGTAGGCCTCCACAATCTTTGCGCGACTGCGTTGGGGATAGTCCACTTTGACAATCTGAATGGGTGTCGGTTTTTTATGAATGACAGCGAGTCCCCTACTCAAGTAGTAGTTGTTGGATTCGTTGATCATCTTCTCAAAAGACATCCCACGATTGGCAAAGTTAACAGCCGTCTTTGAACCTGGATGGGCTAGTTTACTTTTTATCTTTAGCTTGTGAGGGTAGTTGACCATAAAACTCCTTATTGGTACAATAACATCACTCTATTATATCATAAAAATATTTTTTGAGGGAGAATAAATGACAAGTCTATTAATTGTAGGGTATAAGGCTTTTGAACTTGGCATCATGAATGAGAAAGACATGCGCATCAAGATCATCAAAGAAGCGGTCAGACGGGATTTGCAGCGCCTGCTGGATGAAGGATTGGAGTGGCTCATCTTTACGGGAAATCTAGGTTTTGAAGCTTGGGTTTTGGAAGTTGCTCAGGAATTAAGAGAAGATTATAATTTCAAGATTGCGACGATTTTTCTTTTCGAGGATCAGGGAAAAAATTGGAATGAAGGAAATCAGGCTAAACTAGCAGATTTTAAACAAGTAGATTTTGTCAAATATGCTTATCCTAGCTATCAAAATCCGAGTCAATTTCGCGAGTACAACCAATTTCTGCTTCAAAATACGGACGGGGCTTACCTGTTTTACGATGAGGAAAATGAGACCAATCTTAAGTATCTTTACAGGGAGATGAAGAATCAAGAACAGTATTTTATCAAAAAATTAACATTTGATGATTTGAATGAGGTTGCAGAAATTTTTTCGGAAAAGTAGGGTATAAATCTTGCTTTTTATAGGTGATTTCGTATATAATTGGATATGATAAACTAGATTGGAGTGAGAGCATGGCGAGTATTATTTATACAGCAAAAGATATTTTTGATCAAGACTTTAAGCGTGAAGTGCGAGGATATAGCAAGGCTGAAGTGGATGAGTTTTTAGATGATGTGATTAAGGATTATGAAACTTATGCAGCCTTGGTAAAGGAGTTGCGTGAGGAGATTACCCTTCTGAAGGAACAAGTATCGAATCAAGAAACTCCTACTCCTTCCGCGCCTAGTCAGCCAGCTCAACCAACAATTGAGATGCCACAGATGGGAACAGCGACTAACTTCGATATTTTGAAACGCTTAAGCCGTTTGGAAAAGGAAGTTTTTGGCAAACAGATTCTGGACAGCGAAGAGCAATAATGTTGCAGAGTGCAATTTTTGGATAATCGCGTGAAGATTTAATATTTTCATGAGGAAAGTCCATGCTAGCACCGGCTGTGATGCTGGTAGTGTTTGTGCTAGGCGAAACAATAAGCCTAGGGACGGAGCAATCCGTTACGGCGACTGAAAAGGCTAAGTCTTTAGATAAGTCTGAATAGGTCTGAAAGTGCCACAGTGACGTAGTTCTTCTGGAAACAGAAGAAGTGGAACGCGGTAAACCCCTCAAGCTAGCAACCCAAACTTTGGTCGGGGCACGGAATGCGTGGAAACGAACATAGCATTCTGACTGGAAACAGTAGACAGATGATTATCGAAGGAGATGGTACCTAGTCATTTCTGGAACAAAACATGGCTTATAGAAAATTGCACATAGGTTAGCTAGCGTATGCTAGCTTTTTGATTAAGGTATAGATTCCCTTTGACAGAAGTGAGCTGAAGGGATAAAATGAGGAAAGCAAAGCTTTTCTCAAGAGGATCGTCAAGCAAGAGTATTCTGTTTTCTAGCTGAGGCCAGCTTTTAGAGTATAGCCAATCAGAAATTGATAGAGTAAGAAAAAATGAAAGAAAGATTTAATTTAATTGCTACTGCAGCGGCAGGTCTGGAAGCTGTGGTTGGCCGTGAGATTCGGGATTTGGGTCTAGATTGTCAGGTTGAAAATGGCCGTGTTCGCTTTAGTGGCGACATGGCTACCATCATTCAAACCAATCTCTGGCTACGCTCAGCAGATCGGATTAAGATTGTTGTGGGAATATTTCCAGCCAAAACATTTGAGGAACTTTTTCAAGGTGTCTTTGCCTTGGATTGGGAAAATTATCTACCCTTAGGTGCCAAATTTCCCATTTCTAAAGCCAAATGTGTCAAGTCAAAACTACATAATGAGCCTAGTGTTCAAGCCATTTCAAAAAAAGCAGTTGTGAAAAAATTGCAAAAACATTATGCTCGTCCAGAAGGGGTTCCTCTACAGGAAAATGGAGCAGAATTTAAGATTGAAGTTTCCATTTTGAAAGATTTAGTGACGGTCATGATTGATACCAGTGGATCTAGCTTGTTCAAACGTGGCTATCGGACAGAAAAAGGCGGAGCGCCAATCAAGGAAAATATGGCAGCCGCGATTTTACTTTTGTCAAACTGGTATCCAGACAAACCCTTGATTGATCCGACTTGCGGATCAGGAACCTTCTGTATCGAAGCGGCCATGATTGGAATGAAGATGGCGCCAGGTTTGCACCGTTCCTTTGCTTTTGAAGACTGGAATTGGGTAGACAAGGACTTGGTACGTCAGCTTCGGGCAGAGGCCCTAGCTCAGATTGACCAAGACATCCAGCTGGATATTTCAGGTTCCGATTTGGATGCTCGTCTGGTAGAGATTGCTAAGAAAAATGCAGAAGAAGCGGGTGTTGCTGACCAGATTCAATTTAAGCAAATGCGTCTGCAAGACCTTCATACGGACAAGATCAATGGCGTCATTATTTCCAATCCGCCTTATGGCGAGCGTTTATTAGACGATGATGCTGTGACCAAGCTCTATCAAGAAATGGGAGAAACCTTTGCTCCCTTGAAGACCTGGAGTAAATTTATCTTGACCAGTGATGAGGCCTTTGAAGCCAAATATGGCAGTCAGGCGGATAAAAAGCGAAAACTTTACAATGGTACTTTAAAAGTTGATTTATATCAATACTTTGGCCAAAGGGTCAAAAGACAACTAGATTAGAAAGGAAATGCTGTGAGTAAAGAAGAAAAGATGCCAACAGAGCAAGAATCAAAGGAAACCGTTCTTGACTTAGAAAATGCGAAAGAAATGACGGTCGGTCAGGCTGCTCGGAAAAACGAGGAAGTCGAAGCTGGTGTGACTGAAGGAGATAATATCCTTGATAAATACATCAAGCAACACCGAGATGAAATCGAGGCTGGGAAATTTGAAACCCAAAAGCTGAGAATCATGGAAGAGCTGGCACAACAAAAAGAAGCTTTGATACAAGAGACCATCAAACAGCTTAAGAGTCAGTCTCAGGCGAAGGAAAATATTGCCAATGTGCCATTACCTTCGGTGCAGCCAGTGAAAGCAGAAGCTGCAAACTCGGCAAATGTAGAGGCTACAAAGGCCGCACAACCAGCGCTAACAGTTGCAGCTGAAGCACCAATCATCCCGGCAACAAAGCCGGTATCAAATCCAGTTCCGACAGTGTTTGAAGATGAGGACGAGCCTGAGACAAAACCTTTCTACAAGAAGAAAGGCTTCCTATACTCGGCCTTAAGTCTTGTAGCACTTGCCGCTGGAACGACTTGGTATTTTCATCAAGGCTGGGGGAGTCACAAGTCGACAACTGGTTCCAGTTCGACCGTTTCTTCTAGCAAAAAGAAATCTGCAAGTTCCAGTGAAGCTAAGAAAGAGGCTGCTAAAGAATTTGAAGAGCTTTATGCCAGCTTCTTTACTGACGGCAGTCAGACAGCTATCAAAAATGACAAGTTTGGTGATTTGGATAAGCTGAAGGCTAAGTTAGATGTCTTGACTGGCAGCTCAGAATATACAGCTGCTAAGAAGAAGTATGATGATCTTGTTAAGCAAATTTCTGCTATCCAAAGTGTCAATTCACAATTTAACACAGGTGCTATCGTTGATGGTCTCTTGAAGACAGATGCCCAAGTGAAAGAAAACGCTAATCTTCCAGATGTATCGACAGGTAATAGCAAGTTGGATGAGGTCTTGAAGGCGGCTATTGCTCAAGGACGCAGTCAGCAGCTACCAGCACCAGCGCCTAGTCCAACAGTGGAACCGTCAGCGCCATCAACAACACCAACAGTGCCAGCCGCACCATCAACGCCGCCAGCTGTTAATCCTGCGCCTAGTGATCCTAGTGGCATTAGAAATGCAGAAACTGGTATCGGACTGCCAAGTGCAGGAGTTAACCTCCAGCGCCACCTTAGCCGTGTGCCTTACAATCAAGCAGCGATTGATGATGTCAATAATCCTGCTTGGACCTTCAATCCAGGTGTCTTGGAAACAATCCTCAAGGTGTCTCGAGAGCGCGGCTACATTACAGGAGATCAGTTCATCCTTGAAAAGGTTAATATTGTCAAGGGGAATGGCTACTACAATCTCTATAAACCAGATGGTACTTATCTATTTAGTATGAACTGTAAGACAGGCTACTTTGTAGGGAATGGAGCTGGGTATGCAGAAGATTTGGATTATTAATCATCTTTCTCACTAATCCATTCAAAATATATAAAAAAGTTAGACGGATCTGAGCCAAGTATCTTGGGTTAGCCGTCTAGCTTTTTTGTATAAATAGTTACTTATTGATAATTCCTATAATAATCTATAATTTAAATCTCTAGGTTAATATAGATAGTTTAAAATAGCTTGATTTATCAAGCTTATTTTCAATAAATGAAGATTTCAATAGATTGAATTCTTGTCTTATTTTTGTTAAAATACTACTTGGAGCATTAGGACACCTAGCATAAAAATGTAAAAAAGTGTGTATTTTTGCTTATAAACTATAGCATGCAATAAGTCAGTTTCTTTGCTAATGGTCATGAGATTAACAAAAACTGGCATGTTGGAAAAGGAAAGGAAAAGGATGTTTCGAAGTAAGAAATATAACAAAGATTTCGAGATTATTGACGAAAAGAAGCGATATAAGCTCTATAAGTCTGGGAAAAATTGGGTAAAAGCTTCAAATTCTCAACTCGACCTCTTTCGTATTGGTGGAATGGGAGAAGTTGTCTCGAGCAGCTTGTCAGATACTGAAGAGCTTGATCACGACCATCTGAGCCTCAATACTCTTGCAGGCCTGGGAGGGATATTAGCCGCTGGGGCAGCGGGGCTAATGGTGACTCAGGAGCAGTCTGTCTATGCAGATGAAATATCTGAATCTACTGATAAAGCAGTTGTCTCAGCTGAAGTCAAGGACAATGAGGAAGCAGCAGAAGCAAGTACAAATTCGATCATTGCTCAAGCGCAAGCGGAAATGCGAAAAGCAAAAGCAGAACAAGCTTCTGAGTTAGCCTCTGTTTCAGCCGCTCAGTCAGTCAGCGCTTCTGTCTCTACAAGTGAGTCAGTCTCTCTTAGCATCTCGACTAGCCAGTCTGTTAGTCAATCGCTCAGTCAATCAGTTTCCGCTAGTAACTCAACGTCTATCAGCCGGTCTGTATCTGCTAGCAATTCAGTCTTAACTAGCAAATCAGCGAGTACTGAGCCTGCTACAAAGGTATCAGAAAGCAAAGCGCCCGCTAAGCTAGAAAGTGCTAACAATACAACTTCTCTAGAACAGGATAAAGTGCTAACTAGCGCATCAGTAGCTGATGCTTCCGTCTCAGCTTCTAATTCTGTCTCACTGGACGTCAGAGTCAATGTTGCTGATAGCTTTGTTTCATCTGGTGCAGGACAAAGTGTAGCTAGTGCTAGTTTGAGCAATAGCCAAGCCCTCGCGACCAGCAACAACTTAGCAGCTGGTGTGGTAGCTGATAAGAACCAAGCCCAAGGCAAGGACGAGCTTAAGCAAGCTGAGAAGAGTCAAACGGTAGATAAGACCGTGACCACTTCACCAAAAGAGTCTGTCACTGCTAAACAACAAGAAGAAAACCGTAGGAAGTTGACCAATCTTTCAGCTGAAATAGGTGACTATCTAGCAAAAGCAGTTGGTTTGCCAAATACGGATTCAGCTCTTGTTAAGGCCAATGCAGCGCTAACAGAAATTGAAAAGGCCCTAGCTGATCCGACTAGTGATTTAACAACAGTAGTGCAAAAAGCTACTTTAGCACGTAATTCGATTATTAATGCTGTTTTTGCGGCTAATTCTGGTGTACGCGATGTACGAAATGGGACAGTGATTACTAGAGGGGCACACCTACGTGCGGCTTCTAATCCACCTACAATCTCTATGCCATCTACTATCACAATTTATAATGATGAAGCAATCAATAATTTTCAGATAAGACTGAATGATGATAAAGGGATGGCTAAAATCACGGCCTCCCCATCCAATGCTATTATTACAGGTTTAAAAGCACCGAACTATCCAACTAACAAGAAAGGGGAATTTGGAGATCTATATATCTATGATCAAAGGGGGAATAAAACAGGTGGTCAAAAAACATACACTATTAACATAATAGGGACGGTGGGTCGTGAAAACGGAACTTGGAAACCCTATAAGCCTGGTACCTATGTTCTGGAGTACACAGTAACAGATATTCATGGCTTGACTGCTACAGCACGTACGAATTTCCATATCAAAGGCTTCAACGAACGCCACACCCCAGTTAGTGGGGATACTGTTATTGTTAAGAATCCCTCTTCTTTGACTGTAAGTGAACGCAATCAAGTACTTGAAAAATTTAAAGAAAAAAACCAGTCGCTTTTATCTGGTAGTGATTTTACGAAAGATGGCGTAACCGGAACGATTTCGGTAGCTGAAAATGGGAATATTACCATTACCTACCGTGATAATACTACAACTGTTATCCCAGCTAATGTGGATGCTGTTCCAGTTCCAAGTGCGACGGTGACTCGTAACGGTCAAACTCTAACACCTGTAAACGGCAACTATATTGTGTACGCAGGAGATGATATTCAAATTAATTTCACTGCTACAGATAATAGCGGGCAATTATCAGAATTTAAGATTGTTTCAAATGAAGATGCAAATGGTTCAGCCCTTAAAAATAATTTCTTTGAAGATAATAAATATGGGACGGGAACAGTAGATCATTTAACGGGGAATATCACAGCGACTACTGCTAGTCCAGCTCGCATTACAGTAAGAGCTCATTTGAATGATAATCTAGAGTACGATAAAAATGGTAGAAATAGTTGGCAACGTAATGCAGTAGCAACGGATAAGGCTGGGAATAAAAATAGTGCAGGAAATGCTTCGCCAGGTAATGTCCGTATTGTGCAAGGTAGACTGACAGATATTATGGAAGGGGTAGCACCGACCGAAACCTTCCAAGTAGAGAATGTTTCTGAATTAAAACCTCAAGAAAAAACTCGTATATTGGCGGCTGTTGAGAAACTAAACAATAAGCAGGAAAAACGTATTGATTCCTTTACTATTAGTAACAATGGAACAGTTACCATTATCTATAAAGATAAGACTACGGATACGTTCACTGTAAAACTTTCTGATAGTGAGTATAAGAGTAGCAGTACTTCAACTAGTCTAAGTCAAAGACAGTCAACCAGTGCCTCAGTAAGTGCTAGTACATCAGCGAGTGCGTCGGCTTCAACGAGCGCCAGCCGTTCAGTTTCTGCTAGCCAGAGCTTGTCTACTTCCTTGCGCAATAGCCAATCGGCATCGATGAGCGCCAGCCGCTCGGTTTCAGCGAGAAATAGTGTTTCGGCCTCAGTGAGCGGTAGTCAGTCTGTCTCAGTGAGTCAGAGCGCTGCTTCATTGAGCGCCAGCCAATCCATCTCACTAAGTAAGAGTGCATCAACTTCATTGAGTGGTAGCCAATCCGTCTCATTAAGTAATAGTGCTTCAGCGTCACTGAGCGGTAGCCAATCCATCTCACTAAGTAAGAGTGCTTCAGCGTCACTGAGTGGTAGTCAATCCGTCTCATTAAGTAATAGTGCTTCATCTTCGTTGAGCTTGAGTCAGTCAGTCTCATTGAGTAATAGTGCTTCAGCTTCGTTGAGTGGTAGTCAATCCGTCTCATTAAGCACAAGCGCCTCAGCATCAGTAAGCTTGAGTCAATCAGTTTCACTAAGTAAGAGCGCCTCCGCTTCGTTGAGTGGTAGTCAATCTGCCTCATTGAGCAATAGCGCTTCAGCATCACTGAGCTTGAGCCAGTCAGTCTCAACAAGTGCAAGTGCCTCAGCTTCATTGAGCGCAAGCCAGTCTGTCTCAGTAAGTGCAAGTGCTTCAGCATCAGTAAGCTTGAGCCAATCCGTTTCAACAAGTGCAAGTGCTTCAGCATCAGTAAGCCTGAGCCAGTCAGTCTCAGCAAGCACAAGCACTTCAGCATCAGTAAGCTTGAGCCAATCCGTTTCAACAAGTGCGAGCGCTTCAGCTTCGTTGAGCGCAAGCCAGTC